>NZ_QMIM01000036.1 GCF_003287355.1 Halorubrum sp. 48-1-W | reverse complement strand
CGGCCGGTGGCCGCGAGGAGCCCGCGCGAGGGAGTCGGTGGTCCGACGCGAAGCGGAGGACCACCGACGAGGCTGGGGAGGCGTGAGGTGCGGGGCTGTGCGGGGCGGGTGGGACTCAAAGGGGCAGTCGCGAGGCGGGCGCAGGTGACGTAAGCAGCGTGGCGCAGAGCGCCACGGGCAGCCGGCGCAAAGCGCCGGCGACATCGCAGGGAGCGAACAGAGTGAGCGACTGAGGAGCACAACGAGCCTGCGCCCGCCTCGCGGCTGGGGCTTTGGAGGTGTTCACCTCGCCAGCAACGATCCTCCTCTGTTCACACCAATATCAATCGAAACAACCGTACTACTAGCAGTCAAATTCTACCGATCCTTCCAGCGGAGAACGCAATCGAAGAACAGGGGTTCGACGGAACCTCCGCTTCAGAAGATGTTCGCCTGCCGGTAGACGGACATCCCCTCGTTCGTGATCTCGTAGGGCTTCGTCTCCCGGGAGTGGTTCGCGTTGCGGATCTTCTGGATCTCGACTGCGAGGCGCGTCTCCTGGAAATCCGACCCGCGAACGTACTGGAGGACGAACACGCCGTCGGTCAGGTACTCGACGAGGCCGTACCGCGAGGCGTACGGCGTCTCGTCGCTCGCCTCGGAGGTGAGGAGCGTCGTCACGCCCGCCTCCTTCAGCAGGCGGGTGAACCCGAACACCTCCGAGCGCCGCTTGGCGGGGTGGTCGTACATCATCTCGAGAAGCGAGACGGAGTCGAGCACGAGCCTGTCAGCGCCGAAGTCCGCGATGAGCCGCGTGAGGTCGTTGCGGATCGACGCCAGCGAGTTCGCCATCTCGATGGGGTCGAGCGAGACGACCGCGAGCCGCCCCTCCTCGGCGTGCTCCTGGAACGACCAGCCCTTCTCATCGGCGGTGGCGAGGATCGACTCCCGGCTCTGCTCGAGCGTGATGTACACGCCCCGTTCGTCGGACGCCAGCGCCTCGTTGAGGAACTGTAACGAGAACGTCGTCTTCCCGGTTCCCGGCCCGCCGATGACCGCCAGGAGCGACTGGCTCGGCACGCCCCCGAGGATCATCTCGTCGAGCCCCTCGATCCCGATGTCCGTCCGATCGATGTCGGAGTCGAACTCCTCGGCTGTGTCCTCGTCGAATCCGGTCGGCCCGTCCGTCGTCTCGCCACCGCCGCCGAACGGGTCGCCCTCGCCGAAGGATCCACCGCCGAACGGGTCGCCCTCGCCGAAGGAACCGCCGCCCCCGCCGCCGCCGCCACCGAACGGGTCGCCCTCGCTGAAGGAATCGCCGCCCCCGCCGCCGCCACCGAACGGATCGCCCTGACCGAAGGAGCCGCCACCACCGCCGAGCGGGTCGTCGTTCCCGTCCCCATCGTCGTCGTCGGTTTCGCCCTCGCGGCCGGTCTCGTCGACCGCCTCGTCCCGACGTCGATAGCCACCGAACGGGTCGGCGTCTCCGTCGGATCCGGTCCCTTCATCCGGTTCGTCCGGGCTCACCTCGGGTTCGGGACCGTCGTCGGTCCATTCGCCGTCAGTCCGGTCGTCGCCGCCGCTCCCGTCGCCGTCGACGTACCCCTCGTCATCGCCGTCGCTGTCGGCGACGCGCTCTCTATCGGCGTCGTCTCCGTCCGTTTCGTCGTCTCCGTCCGTTTCGCCGTCTCCGTCCGATCCCTCCTCCAGTTCCCGCAGCGCGCGCTCGAACCAGTCGTCGTCATCGCTCATGGTTCGGGGCGTCCCTCGGGGATCGCCATGTACCGGGCAACGAGGGCCGCCGGCTTGAAGCTTTCCGGCTGTGGCGAGGTCCACACGCTTTTAGCCCGGCCGGCGAAATCCGCCGGCATGGAAGTCGGCATCGTGGCTCGGAAGGGGAACCCGGAGGCTGCGTCGGTCGCAGTGGGAATACGCGACGCCGTACGGGACCGCGGGGCAGCCGTCTGGATCGACGAGGAGACCGCGGGCGACCTGGACGTCGAGGGACGGCCGGTCGACGCGCTCGTCGACTGCGATCTGGCGGTCGCGGTCGGCGGCGACGGGACGTTCCTGTTCGTCGCGCGCAACGCGGGCGACACGCCGATCCTCGGGGTCAACCTCGGCGAAGTCGGGTTCCTCAACGCCGTCCCGCCCGAGATCGCGGAGGAGGCGGTTCTCACGGCGATCGACGGGTTCCGGGAGGGTGCGATGGCCGTCCGGGAGGTCCCCCGGCTCGCCGCCCGGACGGACGACTGGGAGTCCGTCCCCGCCGCCAACGAGGTGGTCGTTCAGGGCGACCGCCGCGGACCCGGCGGCGGCGTCGACTACGAGCTTCGCGTGGACGGCTCGCCGTACGCGAGCGGTCACGCCGACGGCGTCCTCGTGGCGACGCCGACCGGCTCCACCGCCTACAACCTCTCCGAACGGGGGCCGCTCGTTCACCCCGACGTCCCCGGCCTGATCGTCAACGAGATGGCCCCCGAGGAGGGTATGCCTCCGCTCGTGGTCGACGTCGACGCGACGGTCTCCGTGTCGGTGTCGGACCCCGACGGCGCCGTGGTCGTCACCGACGGTCGAAACGCCTGCGACCACCCCGGTCCGGTCGAGGTGACCGTCGAACGGACCTCGCCGCCGATGCGGATCGCAGGCCCGGAGTCCGACTTCTTCGAGGCGCTGAAGAAGCTCTCCTGACCGGTCCGGCAGGAGACGCACAACGTTCGGACGACGGAGCGACCGATCATCCGAGCCTCCCGTCAGTACCCGCCGGGGAGCGCGAGCACGACGGCGAGCGCGAGGAGCGGGACCGTGGCGACGACCGCGTACCACAGTCCGGCGGCGACGAGCAACGCCCACGTGGAGACGCCGTAGCCGGTCGGGTCCCAGTCGACGCCCAGCCGAGGCAGTCCGACCGCGGCGACGACCGGCCCACCGAGCGCGACGACCCCGCTGGCGACGAGCGCGGTCGTGAAGAAGCCGTTACTCCAGCCCGGCCCGGCGCTGTCGACGAGCGCGACCGTGAGCAGGACGCCGGCGAGGTACGGGACCGAGAGCGCGAGCGCGACGCCGACGTACGAGGGGCCGACCCGTCCGCGGGGCGGTAGCGCGCGTATCAGTGCCCGGAATCGCGCCACAGCCAGGAACGGGGTCCAGAGGACCGCGGCGACGAGTCCGGGGACCGCGAACAGCACGAGCGTCCAGAGCCAGCCGACGGCACTGCCGACGAGGGAGGGGAGGGCCATGGGCGAACTGCTACCGCTCGAAACAAACGTTTTGTGGCCGGCCGGGACCACTACGATTTAACCGGCGCGCCACGAGCGCGTAGGCATGCTCATCACGGGTGCGGAACTGGCCGACGGGCGGGTCCGGGACGTTCGGACTCGGGACGGGAGGATCGTCGCGGTCGAGGAAGGGCTCGACCCGACCGCCGGCGAGCGCGTCGTCGACGGTCGCGGGAGACACCTGCTTCCCGGCGCGATCGACGTCCACGTCCACTTTCGGGAACCGGGCGGGAGTCACAAGGAGACGTGGGAGACCGGCTCGAAGAGTGCGGCCGCGGGTGGCGTGACGACCGTGGTCGACCAGCCGAACACCTCGCCGCCGACCGTCGACGGCGACGCCTTCGACAGGAAGGCCGACCTCGCTGTCACCTCCCACGTCGACTACGGGATCAACGGCGGCGTCACCCCCGAGTGGGAGCCGGAGGCGCTGTTCGACCGGCCCCTGTTCGCGCTCGGCGAGGTGTTCCTCGCGGACTCCACCGGCGAGATGGGGATCGACGCCGACCTGTTCGCCGAGGCGGTCGAGACGGCTGTAACCCACGACGTGCCGGTGACGGTTCACGCCGAGGACGCGACCCTGTTCGACGAGTCGGCGCTCTCGGGCGATCTCGGGGGGGCCGGCACCACTGCGAACGCGGACGCCTGGTCGGCGTACCGCACCGCCGAGGCGGAGGCGGCGGCGGTCGAGCGCGCCCTGGCGGTCGCCGACGACGCTGGCGGACGGATCCACGTCGCCCACACCTCGACGCCGGAGGGGGTCGACGCGGTCGCCGAGTCAGCCGTTGCGGGCGCGGCCGCCACCTGCGAGGTCACCCCCCACCACCTCTTCCTGTCGCGGGAGAACGCCGGTCGGCTCGGGACGTTCGGCCGGATGAACCCGCCGCTCCGCTCGGAGGAGCGACGGGCCGGCGTGTTCGAGCGCCTCCGCGACGGCGACGTCGACGTCGTCGCCACGGACCACGCACCCCACACGGTCGACGAGAAGCGTACCGGGCTCGCGGACGCGCCGAGCGGGGTTCCGGGCGTCGAGACGATGTATCCCCTGCTCCTCGAGTCGGTCCGGACCGGCGAGCTGTCGCTCGAGCGCGTCCGCGACGTGGTCGCCGCCAACCCGGCGTCGATATTCGGGCTCGACCGGAAGGGCCGGATCGCGGCGGATGCCGACGCCGACTTCGTCCTTGTCGACCTCACGAGCCCGCGGGAGATCGAGGCGGGCGCGCTCCACTCGAAGTGCGGGTGGACGCCTTTCGAGGGCTCCCGCGGCGTGTTCCCCGAGCTGACCGTTGTTCGCGGCGAGCCGGTGTACGAACGCGATCCCGTCACCGGCGCGGAGGAGTTCGGCGACCCGACCGGCCGGAACGTCCGGGAGCGGTAGCACCGGAAACGGACCGGGCGAGGACGGGGAACACCGGTGGCGGAACGCATATCCCGTTGCTGTCCCTACCCTCGTGTACGAGATATATCATGTGTCGTGTTCACACAGATCATTGCGGTCGGGAAAGGGGAGTCGTCGTGACCGTGGGCGATTCTGGAGGGCGATGAACGACTCGCCCGACGCGACCGGCGTCGATGACACCTCTGGCGTCGACGACACCTCTGGCGTCGACGACACGTCCGGAGCCGACGACCCGATCGCTCCGAACGCGAACCTGTCGGATCGCCCCGCGCTGGACGTCGACGCTGCGGCCGAGTTGGTGGATCGGCTCGTCGAGAACGTCGAGTCGGTGATCGTCGGGAAACGCGACGCGGTCGAGCACGTCCTCGTCACGGTGCTCGCGCGCGGACACCTGCTCGTCGAGGACGTCCCCGGCGTCGGCAAGACCACCCTCGCGAAGGCGGTCGCTCGCTCCGTCGACGCCTCGTTCAAACGGGTTCAGTTCACGCCGGACCTCCTCCCGTCGGACGTCACCGGCGTGAACGTCTTCAACCAGCGGACCGACGAGTTCGACTTCCGGCCCGGGCCGGTGTTCGCGAACGTCGTGCTCGGCGACGAGATCAACCGCGCCCCGCCGAAGACGCAGTCGGCCCTGCTCGAGGCGATGGAGGAACGACAGGTGACGACGGACGGGGTCACCCGCGCCCTCCCGGACCCGTTCTGCGTGATCGCGACCCAGAACGACGTGGAGCCGGGTCGAACCTACGAACTGCCGGTCGCGGAGGTCGACCGCTTCACGAAGAAGATCCGGCTCGGCTACCCGGACGTCGACGCCGAGGCGACGATCCTCGACCGGACCGTCGGCGAACACCCGATCGAGTCGGTCGAGCCGGTGGCGACGCTCGAGGACGTCCGGCGGGCCCGCGCGACCGTCGCGGACGTCGTGGTCCGTGAACCCGTCAGGACGTACGTCGCCCGGTTGGCCGAATACACGCGCCGAAACACGGCGCTCGGCGTCAGCCCCCGCGGGAGCCTCGCGCTGTTGCGGACCGCACAGGTCAGGGCCGTCCTCGACGGCCGCGGCTACGTGATCCCCGACGACGTCCAAGCCGAGGCCCAGACGGTGCTCGCCCACCGGATCCGGACGGACGCCGGCGCAGCGGGTGGAGCCGACGTCATAGCGGAGGCGCTCGACAACGTCCCGGTGGAGTGAGCGCATGTTCGACGCCTCGCTCACCCGTCGCGGCCGGGTCGTCCTCGGGGTCTGTCTCGTCGGCGCGGTCATGACCGTCGCAGTCGGGGGGCGGTCGCTCAACGCCGTCGTGCTCCCGGGTGTCGTCGCGCTCGCTGCCGGCTACCTCCAGGTCTCCCGACTGGAGCCGCCGAACGCCCGCCGCTCCGGGATCACGGGTGGACACGTCGGCGAGGCGCGTGCGGTCCGGATCGACTTCCACGGCGACGCTCCCGGGTCCCCGGTCGAGCGGCGGTTCGTCGCGGACGTCCGCGACCGCCTGGACTACGGCTTGGAGGCGGAGTACGACGCGCGCGGGGGAACCCGGACCGCCGTCGGCGACGAGGCGGCGACGTATCGGCTCCGGTACGTCGAACGGGGCGAGCGACGGCTCGGGCCCGTCGAGGTGACGGCGACCGACGTGCTCGGGCTCTTTCGCCGTCGGCTGACCGTCGACGTACGCGATCGGGTCGTCGCGTACCCACGGTTGTACGCGATCCCCGCGTGGTTCCGACGCGGGTTGTACGCCGACGAGGCTCTCGGGGCCAGCCGCCAGCGCGAAGAGTTCGACCGGCTCCGGGAGTACGCCCGCGGCGACTCGCTCCGTGACGTCCACTGGCCGGCGACGGCGAAACACGACGAGCTCGTGGTCAAGGAGTTCGCGGCCGAGACCGACCGCCGACGGGTGTCGGTAGCCGGCGGAACGCGCTACTCGGCCGACGACGACGCGGCCGACGTCCTCGCGAGCGCGGTCGCCAGCCTCGGGTGCTCGCTGCTCGACGACGGGATCCCGGTCGACGTTCGCCTCCCGGCCGGCGAGGTCGCCGCCGAACCGGGACCGCGCGGGCGACGTGCGCTCCTCGAACTCGCCGCCCGCACCGGTCCCGGGCCGATCGAGGACCCGGACGACGCCGACGTCTCGGTCGTCGCGGAGCGGAACGACGCGCGGATCGACGCCGAGGGTCGAACCGTCAGGCTCTCCGAACTCGAAACGGTGACGACGGGACGATCCGGGATTCCGGCCGCGGACGCCGGCGTCGACCGGGATCGGCCGGTCGCGACGGGCGTCGGTGCCGCCACCGATGGCGGCTCGGTGACCGTCACCGACGGCGGCTCGGAGGCCGTCACCGACGGCGGCTCGGGAGCCGTGACAGAGGGCGATGGAGGGGCAACGGACGTGACGGGGCGGAAGGAGCCGGAAACGGCGACCGGGCACGGGGTGAATCGCCGGTGACGGGCTCTTCGGCCGTCGGCCGGTCGGACGATAGCCGAGATTCGAGTCTGTTGGGCGTCGTTCCCTCCGGATTCACCGAACCGGCAGTGATCGGCGTGGCGGTCACGACCCTCGCGTACCTGCGGGCGTTCACGGCGATCACCGACATCGTCGGCGGAACCGCCCGTCTGGTCGTCGTGGTGGCCGTCGCCGCCGTCTGCGGGGCGGCGCTCGCACGGGTCGTTCCACCACGGACGGCGGTCCGGTTGGCGGTCGCGCTCTTCCTCGCCGGGCTCTTCGCGTACTACCTCACGATCCCGGGGAGCCGGGTCGCGCTCGGGTCGGTCGGGGCGATCGTCATCGACGTGGTCTCGCTTCTGACCGGGCTCTCCGTGCTCCGGCTCGTGTCGGTCGACGTGTGGGTGCTCGTGGTCGTGCCCGTCCCGACGTTCCTCGTGGCGTACCTCGCTGGACGGGGTCGACACGTCTCCGCCGTCACGGTCGCCGGCGGGACCCTCGGGTTCTTCGTGCTCACCGGGGACGCGGGCGACGCGGTGACGCTGGCCGGCGTGATCGGTGCCGCGGTGGCGGTCGGGCTCTCGACCGTGTCGGTCCCCGGCGGGATCCGGAGCCACGGCGGGACCCTCGCCGCCGTTCTCGCCGTCATGGTGCTCGCGAGCGCGACCGTGACCGTGTTGCCGGCGGGCGCGGCCCAGCCGTGGGGGGTCGACCGCGGCGCACCCGGGATCGAGTCCGCCGTCGTCGGCGGCGACGAGATCGAGATCGTGGGGACGACCCGACTCTCCCCGGAGGTGCGGTTCACGATGGAAAGCCCCGTCGAGCGCAACTGGCACGCCGGCGCCTACGACACCTACACCGGCGACGGATGGGTCAGATCCGGCGAGGAACGCCCGCTCGACGGCCCGCTCTCGGGACCGCCGGGGGACACGAGGGCGGTCGAATCGACGCTCACGGCCGAGACCGAGATGGAGACGCTCCCCGCGCCCTGGCAGGCCGTCGACGTCGGCGGCGTCGTCGGGGACGCGGCACAGGTCGACGAGCGCGGGACGATCCAGCCGAGTTCGTCGGTCCGTCCCGGCGATCAGGTCGTCGTCGAGAGCCGAGTCGTCGACGCCTCGCCCTCGGAGCTCCGGAACGCGAGCACCGACTACGACCCGGCGGTCGAGGAGCGGTACACCCAGCTTCCCGAGAGTACACCCGACCGGGTGGGAGAACGCACCGCGGAGATCCTCGCGGAGGAGGACGCCGAGAACCCCTACGACCAGGCGGCCACGATCGAGTCGTACCTGATCGAGGAGTACGACTACTCGCTGACGATAGACCGACCCGACGGCGACATCGCCGACGCGTTCCTCTTCGAGATGACGGCCGGCTACTGTACGTACTTCGCGACGACGATGGTCGCGATGTTGCGCTCGCAGGGCGTTCCGGCACAGCTCGCGACCGGCTACACCAGCGGCCAGCAGGTCGCGGACGACGAGTACGTCGTCCGGGGGCAGAACGCACACGCGTGGGTGATGGTGTACTTCCCCGAGCACGGTTGGGTCGAGTTCGACCCGACCCCGAGCGCCGAGCGCGACATGGCCCGCGACATCCGGCTGGCCGAGGCCCGTTCGGACGGCGTCGAGGGCGTCGACACCGAGCAGTCCGAGTTCGACATCTCACCGGGCGTCGAGGAGGAGCCGACCACGACCCCGGAGCTCGACGGCGACACCAACGGGAGCGAGTCCGACTCGAACGGGTCGGACGTGGACTTGAACGGCTCGAACTCGACCGCGAACGAATCGGTTCCCGAGGAACTCAGACCGGACACACCGGCGACGACGACCGCGTCGGACGGGGGCGGACCCTCGCTCCCATCGTGGGAGGTCCTCGGTTACTGGCTGTTCGTGGTGATCGTCGCGACCGCGGGCGCGCGTCACGTCGGCGTGACCGACCGGGCGTACCACGCGGCACGGCTCCGGGTGCCGGGTCGCTCGCGGACGCCACGCGCCGACGCGGAGCGCGCGTTCGCGGACCTCGAGCGGATCCTCTCCCGGCGGTACCGGGCGCGTCGCGCGGGCGAGACACCGCGGGCGTACCTCGACGGGCTCAGGGCGCACGGGGTCGACGACCGGGTCCACGCGGTCGGTGACGTCTACGAACGGGCGGCCTACGCCGGGGACGTGACCAGCGAGGAAGCGGACGCAGTGAGGCGGACGGTGCGGCGGATCGCTCTGGAGTCGACGCCCCTCGTCGGCGGGCTGTTCGAGCGGACGTGATCCGGTCGCTCGGATCGACGCGGGCCGGTCGCTCGGATCGACGCGGGCCGGTCGCTCGGATCGACGCGGGCCGGTCGCTCGGACGCCCTTCCCGCAGGAAGCGTCCGCGGTCCGGCCGGATCGGGGCGGGTGCCGACACTATTTAATACGGGCATCCTGTACTCTCGAACTGTAATGTCGGAAGTCTGCTCGACGTGCGGGCTGCCCCAGGAACTCTGCGTCTGCGAGGACGTCGCGAAGGAGTCCCAGCAGATCAGCATCCGCATCGACGAGCGCAGGTACGGTAAGGAGGTAACGGTCATCGAAGGGTTCGACCCGAAGGACGTGGACATGAGTTCGCTGTCCTCGGATTTGAAATCGAAGTTCGCCTGCGGCGGCACCGTCGAGGACGGCGCTATCGAGCTACAGGGCAACCACTCGGGTCGCGTGGAGGACTTCCTCCGCGATAAGGGATTCAACGTCGCGTGACCGTCACCTGACCGCCCGCCGTCGAGCCCACCTCGTCGTTTTTCGAGATCCGTGAGCCGCCGGCCCGTTCGTCGTCTCCTCCCGCGCCCGACCGCCTACACCACCAGCACGCCCCGCCCGACGACGAACGCGGCCGTTGCGAGGAACGTCCCGTACTTGAAGTGACCCTGCGCAGTGGCCGGGTCGGCGAAGGCCTCGTAGGCGGCGTACAGCATGACCGCGTCCGCGACCGCGACGAGGACGAGGTAGGCCGCCCCGAACGTCCCCAGCAGGTACGGGAGCGGGCTGACGCCGACCGCGACCGCGAGGGTCGCGACCCCGACCCACAGCGACCGACGCGCGCCGATCGCGACGGGGAGCGTCCGGAGTCCCTCCTCGCGGTCGCCCGCGAGGTCCTCGACGTCCTTTATCACCTCGCGGGTGAACGTCGAGAGCGCCGCCAGCGCGCCCAACACGAGCGGGGCCTCGAGGCTCCCGACGGCCGCCCCCCCGAAGAGGAACGTCGAGCCGACGAGGTAGGAGACGAGCGCGTTCCCGAGCCCGGGCGTCCCCTTGAACACCGTCGTGTAGGTGACGAGCGCGACGAGGTTGACCGCGGCGATGGCGAGCGCGACGAGCGGGAGGAGGACGGCGAACCCGATCGCGAGGCCGAAGAGCGCCGCCGAGAAGCCGAGCGCGCCGCGGGGGGAGACCGCCCCGCGCGGGATCGGGCGGTCGGGGCGGTTGATCGCGTCGATGTCGCGGTCGAAGTAGTCGTTTATCGCGTTGCCGGCGGCGACCGCGAGCGCGGTGGTCACGACCGCCACCACTGCCGGGACGGCGGAACCCCCAACCCCGGCGACGAACGCGCCCGTGGCCGTCAACACCCCGGCAGCGACGCAGTTCGCCGGCCGCGTCAGCTCCAGTCCCCCGCGTAACGTGTCGTGCAACTCGTTTCCGTCCACCGGCGCGCGAGACATAAACGGCGCGGGATCGGGCGGGGTGTCGCGGTGGGATCGGGCGGGGTGTCGACGTGGGATCGGGCGGGGTGTCGACGTGGGATCGGGCGGATCATCGGTGACACGGGAGCCACCTCGAAGGGTTCGACCCGTTTCCGTGTCTCACCAACGTTTATGACGTGAGCCATGGATAGCCCGATCATGGCTAAAGGCCTGGACGTCGGTACGATGAACATCCTCTCGGGTCGACAGGAAGGCTCCGAGACGGTGTTCGTACAGCAACGCAACTCGTTCGTCGAGATCGAGTACAGCGACATGGCCGAGCAGATGCTCTCCCGAAGCGAGGTCCTCCACATCCGCAAGGACGACAAGGTGTACGTCGTCGGGGACGACGCGCTCAACTTCGCGAACATCTTCAACAAGGAGACGCGCCGGCCGATGCAACACGGGATCTTATCGAGCGACGAGTCCTCGGCGATCCCGATGATCAAGCTCATCACCGAGCAGGTGGTCGGCGAGCCCTCCCGTCCGAACGAGCGGCTGTTCTACTCCAGTCCGGCGGACCCGATCGACTCGCCGCTCACGACGCTGTACCACGAGAAGACGCTCGAATCGATGCTCGGCGACATGGGGTACGACCCCGAGCCGATCAACGAGGGGATGTCCGTCATCTACTCCGAGCTCGCGGACAACAACTTCACCGGGCTCGGGATCAGCTTCGGCGCGGGGATGACGAACGTCTGCCTGGCGTACTACGCCGTGCCCGTGATGAAGTTCTCCATCGCCCGCGGGGGCGACTGGGTCGACGAGCAGACCGCCCAGGCGACGGGGACGCCGGTCGACAAGGTCACGAGCATCAAGGAGGACGACTTCGAGCTCGACTTCCGGACCGACGTCGGCGGCGTCGAGGGCGCGCTCGCGATTTACTACGAGAACCTGCTGGATTACGTGATCGAGAACATCACCCGCGAGGTCGACGAGGAGGACGTCGAGGAGGGCCTCGACGTGCCCGTCGTCGTCACCGGCGGTACTTCGAGCCCGAACGGCTTCGAGGACCTCTTCGCCGACCACCTCGCGGACGCGAACATCCCGTTCTCGATAAGCGACGTCCGCTCGCCCGCCGAGCCGATGTACAGCGTCGCGAGCGGCGCGCTGGTCGCCGCCCGCTCCGAGGAGGGCGCGGACGAGGACGCCGGGTCGGCCGAGCCGACGGAGGCCGCCGAACCGGCCCCCGAGTCCGAGGAGTGATCGGACGCGTCGCCCCCTCGAGTCGGAGCAGTGGACGGTCGAACCGGGCGGAGCGGTCCCCTCGATCCCGATCTCCAGTTTTATTGATGCCCGCGACTCGCCGGCATCTCCGGAGCGACGCGACGACCGTCCGGTCCTGCCGGCAACGATCCGTACTAACACGAACAATTATGAAGGATAGCGGAGTAGGGTCGAGCGTGGCATCCGTAGTACACGACTGATCCGCGATCGGAGCCCGGATCGCCGGGCACGGTTCCTTTCGAGGACGAGGATCACGAGGCGGACGGCACAGACCGGGAACTACCGACGGCGGCCGAGGCGGTCGCGCGTTCGGCAGTGACGTTCGACCCGACCGACACCCGGCGGATCCCGAACGGGACCGACGAGTGGAACGGGTACGCGGGGTCGCTCCACGTCGAGGAGTGACCGCGACCGGCGGCTTTTATCCGAACCGAGACGTAGCACCGCGTGGCCGATGACGATCCACCGCTCCGAGCCGGACTCGGCACCCGGCGACGACGAGCCCTATGAGTGCCGAGGCCGCTATTTTTGACGGTAGAGGGCGACTCTGAGGGAATCTGGTTATGGCCACGGTAGACATAGGTCCCGGTCAGGTCCTCACCGATTAGGCGGACACGGATTTAAGAACGTTGCCGAGTAATCATCCGATATGGCCGCCGAAATCTCTGATCGGGTTCGAGAACTCGCTGAAGCCCGCGGCCTTCCGGAGTCCGAAGTATTCGAACAGGCACTCGAACGCGGTCTCGAAGACCTGTGGGAGGATCTCGTTCTCGCTCGGTACCTCGACGGCGAACTCGCCCGCGAGAAAGCAATCGAACGTGTTGGTCGGACGAAAGTCGAGCGAGCGGAGCGAGAGCGTGAGGTCGTCGAGGAAGACGTGGACTGGGGTTTGAACGCGTGACGCTTGCGGCCGTCTCGGACGCAGGACCGCTCATTCACCTCGCCGAAATCGATTCGATCGAACTGCTCGCGGCGTTTGACACATTCCTCGTTCCAGAGATAGTTTACCAGGAGGTCGAAGTCGGTGGTGTTCCCGACGGATTGGCCGACCTCTCGTACGAACTCGTCGAAGCCGATGAAAGCCAAGTCGGAGCCGAAGAACTGGACGCCGGAGAACGCGCCGCGATTGCGGTCGCTGAAGAACGGGGCATCGTTCTCCTAACCGACGACCTCGCCGCCCGGGAGGCAGCTTCCGACGCGGGCGTCGAAGTACACGGCTCTATCGGCGTAATTGCGCTCGGTTACGATGCCCCGCTCGATCAGGCAGTCGAGACGCTCGGAGAATATTTTTGATCGCTATGAATACACTCCGAGGTGTGCGTGTCGAGGTCATCCTTTCCCGTGAATCGATCGGTCTCGCGACAGCCCCACGTGACCCGCGTCGCCCACTCTGACACGTCTGAGTTCCCGCCTCGCTCCGGTTCGCGCGCCCCGGTCCGTGACGGATCCTCCACGATATAAGCTCGTTGTATCACCAAGTTATATATCGCCCGAACACAGCGTTCGGACATGGGCTTCACCGAGGACCTCGAGGAGGTTGCCGAACCCGTCTGGCGGGCCATCCTCGATCACCCGATGGTCGTCGAACTCGGCGAGGGAACGCTGGACGAGGCGCCGTTTCGCTACTGGGTCGAACAGGACTACTACTACCTGCGGGAGTACGCGCGGGTGTTCGCACACGGCGCGGCGAAGGCGCCCGACCTCGGGCGGATGGGGACCTTCGCGGAGTTGCTCGATTCGACGATCAACACGGAGATGGACCTCCACCGGGCGTACGCCGCCGATTTCGGCATTTCCGAGACGGACCTCGAAGCGACGGAGCCGTCGCCGACGACGCGAGCGTACACCGACTTCCTCGTGCGCGTCGCCGCGACGGGCACGTTCGGCGACCTCGTCGCCGCACTGCTCCCCTGTATGTGGGGGTTCAACGAGACGGGCAACCGACTCGCTGCCGAGGGCCTGCCGTCCGACGACCGTTACGCGGAGTGGATCGAGACGTACTCGGGCGAGGAGTTCACGGAACTCACCGACTGGTGTCTGGACCTGATGGACGACGTGGCGGCGGACGCGACTCCCGAACGACGGGAGCGCTACCGGGAGCTGTTCCACACGTCCGCTCGCTACGAGTATCGGTTCTGGGACGCCGCCTGGCGACGGGAGGGGTGGGCGGTGTGAGCGACGACCGGACCACCGTCTCGACGGTAACCGGAGGCACGGTCAGCGAGTATCTCGCCGGGACGGGCCCGTCGTGGGTGGCGGGCGCGATCGCTGCCGGGCCGGCGACGATGGCCAGCCTGATCGCCGGCGGCGCGAGTTTCGAGTACACCCTCCTCTGGGTGGTCGTCCTGTCGGCGGCCGCGGGCGCGCTCGCGCAGTACCTCGCGATGCGGCTCGGCCTCCTCACCGAACGCGGCATCGTGAGCGTCGTCGAAGAGCACCTCGGCGAGCCGTGGGCCTGGGTCCTCGTCGCCGACGTGGTCATCGCCGCGGGCGTCGCACAGCTCGTGATCATGAACACCGTCGCGTCGGTCTCGGCGTCGCTGACCGGGGTGGACGCCCGGGCCTGGGGGCTGGTCTGGGCCGTCGTTCTCGCCGCCGGTCTCGCCGGGCGTGGCTACCGGTTCCTCGAACTCCTCGCGAAGGCGCTCGTGTCGGCCGTCGTCCTCGCGTTCGTCGCCTCCCTGTTCGTCGTTCCCGTCGACTACGGGGCGGCCGCGAGCGGCCTCGTCCCCTCGTTGCCGCCGGGCGGCGCGTTGCTCGCGGCGGGGATCCTCGGCGGCGCGGTCCACATCACGCTCATCACGATGCACTCCTACACGATGCGGGCCAGAGGGTGGACCGCCCGGGAGTACGGGCTCGCCACCGTCGACGTCGGCGTCTCGATGCTTTTCGCGTTCGGGGTCTACAGCGTCGCGATCTTCCTCGTGGCGGCGAGCGTCCTCTCCGATCCGCAACTGACGACCATCGGAGCTGCGGAGGCACTAGGGCCGCTCGTCGGCGAGAATGCGAGGTTGCTGTTCCTGGTGGGTCTCGGCGGAGCCGCCGTCTCCACCCTCGGCGGGAACACCATCGTGCCGCCGTTCCTCGTCGCCGACAAGTTCGGCTGGGGGACGACCGTGGCGGACGCGCGATACCGCGTCCTGCTCGCCGCGTTCGCGCTCGTCTCCGGTCTCGGCGCGTTCATCGGCGGCGAGGTCATCGGACAGCTCGTGCTCGTCCTCGCGTTGGGGACCGTTGGGACGCCGTTCGCCGTCGCGGTCGTGCTCTTCCTGCTCAACAGCGGCGCCGTTTCCGAGCCGGCCTCCACGCCCGCGAACGCCGGCGGGCTCGCCCTGTTGGCCGTCTCCGGGACGCTCGCGACGAACTTCCTCCGCGAGCAGGCCGGGGGCGGCATCGACGCCCTCACCGGCGCCGTTCTCGCGTTCGCGATCGTGCTCGGCGTCGCGACGTTCGTCCTGTTCGTCAAGTACGTCCGGGAGGAGGTCTCGTTCGCGTGACCGATCCGCGGATCACTCCGGTCGGCTCCACGCTGATCGTCGGGCCGTCAGGGGCCGGCAAGACGAGGGCGACCGCACGGGCGCTCGAAGACTGGCTCGACGAGCGCGGCCCGCGCGACACGGTGGTCTTCGAGTTCGGTCCCGAACTGGAGCGGGACGGTCGCGTCGTCGGCGGTCGGCTCGACCGATTTATGTCGATACCCGACGACGTCTGGGTCGGCCGCGTCGACGCCAACGCCCCACGTTCTCAGGGAGAGACGCCGGCCGACGTTCTCGCCCTCGCCCGCGAAAACGCCGAGCGGGCGAACCGGCGGTTCGACGCCGCGCCGCCGGACCCCACAGCCGTCTTCGTCAACGACGCCACGATCGCCTTCCAGCACGAATCGGGAGCGCTCGAGGGCTTCCTCGCGTACTGTGACGGTGCGGACCGCGTCGTGGTCAACGCCTACGAGGGGGACGAGTTCGGGAGCGACAACGCCGTGTCCCGACGCGAGCGGGCGGTCCTTCGGCGTCTCCGGGCCTGGGCCGATCGAACGATCGAACTCGAGTGATAGCTGCCGCTTCGACGGTGAGAACACGGGAGAGGTGGGCCGGAACGAACCTTGAACCACGGCCGCGAATCGAAGAATTGCTCCCTGACTCAAATTCCCCCGGCGGCCGTTTCACATTGATTGCGAGGGCAGAAGCCCACGACTTTAGTCGTGGGTAACTGACACTGCGGTAGAACTGTTGAATCACCCGAGTCTGATCGAAACGGTGTGCGAGATACAGAGGATGGATACAGCAGTTTGGCAGTTGTCCGTGTAGTGTACGTTCCCTGATTGAAGCAATACTGGCGAGCACATAGCTCTGTGTTAGCACATGTTGGATAACACATAGGTTTATATTATCTGCGGTAGAGTATAACATGAAGAGCGCGTACCTCGCAGTAGGAATAGATTTCTCACGCGTTGGAACCTGACGCTCTCAAAGTCGAGTGACTACCATGACAAACGAAGAGTTCAAACAAGCGCGGAGCATAAACCGGCGAACCGTACTGAAGAGCGCGGGGGTGGCCTCTGGTACAGCGCTTGTCGGAGTCTCGTTCAGTGGCGTGGCCGCAGCCAAGGGAGGCGGGAAACCCTGCCACAAGGCCTTCGAGTGTACTGAAGGTGATGCCTACGTCAAATTCGAGTTCGTTACTGAGACGGATGAGGATGGGAACATCACCGACTGCTATTTCCAGGAGGAGACGGACACTGGACTCGTCGAAATCACGGACTGGGACAGCAAAGATGGAGAGGAGTGCGAACCAGTCTCCGTCGAATGGGAGGCGGACGGATACGTCGCGACGACGGTGATGGCCTTCGGCGGTGGCGACTGTGACACTGTGGATGACCCGGGCACCGTCTATATGTCGGGCCTCGAGAACAACGGGGGGAACACGGCTGCTATCAGCAACCTCCAGTTCTGCCTCGAAGAGACGCCGTTCCCGGACTGTCCGATGTACGGAACGTCACGGGTTGGAGGCGAAGAGGGCAAAGTCGACATCTGGAGTATCCGATACGACGCTGATGAAGGCGAGCTCGTCGAAGCCGTCGTCGGGGACATTCCGGACAACAGTTCCGATGCGAACTACCCGAATGGACTCGCGTTCGATCCGGCCACCGAGGTCTGGTACTTCGCCGAAAAAGGTGGCCTCCTCAAGACGATGAACGAGGACGGCTGTCTCGGGATCAAGGTGTACAACGGTATCTCCGGCGGAGGCGACATCGCAGGTGCGACGGTCTACGACGGTGCATACTACTTCACTCCGCAAGGCGGCGACGCCCTGTTCAAAGTCGAATTGAATAGCGACGGAAGTGTCGTGGAAGACAGCGGGAGTGTGACGGCGGAGAACGTTCGTACGCTACCAATCACCGGCAACACGTTCGGTGACATCGCTGCTGATGACAACGGAGTGCTGTACTTCAGTGTGAACGGAGCGTTCTTCAAAGTCGATCTGGCCGATTCGGCCAACGACGAAGTCATCGTCTCCGGCGAGAGTGACCGTGACAGCTACGCGGTTCTCAGCCAGCTCGCATTCGACGATACCGAGACCCTCTGGGCACACGACGCGGGTGACGGCGAGTGGCGGACCGTCGACCCAGCGACCGGTGAGGTGAGCGACGTGGTCGCGACGACCAAGCAGTACACCGACCTCGCGACGTGTGGGACGTTCGAACTGAACGAGAACTGTGAAGAATAAGCGTAATCTTAGATAGATTTTTTTTTTGCGACGGAGCCGGATGGGAGGTTCAAGCGTCGCCCGCGAACCAGTTGGCTAGCCACCGTTGTCGATTTCTACCCCATGCCGAATCGATAATTTCGCGATGTCTGGAACCGCCAGAGTAGATGGATCGTTCCGCTCGGAACATGAGTTCCGGATTTTGATGTAATTGCTTGAGTGGATCTTGTTTCTTCGTATCGTTCTGACCTTGGTTTTCACCACTACCGTTTGGTGTATCGCTCAGTACTATCGTTTCCAAGTTGCGGAATGGTAACTCGTAGGAACATGATTTAGATTATACTACATTCCTCCGATAGCGACTGGATTCCACAGTGGATACCACTTCCACTTTCACCGTCCGTCCATGGCTCACCCCTTTTACACGTCTGCCCATCCACGCTACCATGTACACTCGTTCCCGACGACCCACCGCCGATCTCCCGGAACTCGCGCCGGGCGTCACGCTCGTCGACGTCGACGACGAACTCGGAGTCACACCCGTACAGGCGCTCCTTCTCGATCGGGTTCTCGGTAGCGACGGGCCGGCGTTCTGGGTCGACGGCGCGAACAGAGCGAACACGACCCACCTCCGCGAGCTCGCACCGGCCGATCGCGTGCTCGATCGGATCGAGGTGGCTCGCGGGTTCACGTCCCACCAGCACACCTCGCTCCTCGATCGGCTGGCCGGCCGGCTGGCCGTCCGAGAGTCGCCGTCGGTCGTCGTCGCGACCGGTCTCGACGGAACGTACCGCGCCGGCGACGTCGACGGGGAACTCGCGAAGCGGATGTTCATCCGCGCGATCGCATCGGTCGCCCGTGTCGCTCGAGTCCACGGCGTACCGGTCATCGTGACGCGGTGTCGCGAGGACGAGTTCTCGAAGCCGCTCCGCCGGTCCGCGAGGACGCACCTCCAGTGCCGGAAGACGCCCTTCGGACCTCGCTTCGAGGACGCCTCGGGCGACACGGAGACGCTCGTCTACCACACCGAGGACGGTTGGATGCAGACGACGCTCGCGTACTGGCGTGAGGTCCTCGAACACCGCGCCCGGATGCACGAGGCGTCGACGGTCGAACGCACAACGGCTACGCCGGGGATGCGGTAATGGGTCGGACGAACCCGACGTATCGAGACCAGTTAGGAGCGATCGAAGACGAGTGGAGCGCCTTCAGACGAACACTACGCCGTAGGGATCGATCCCGATTCGACCACTTGTTCGTCTACGCTCGCGATCACGCCGACGCGGCCGGCAATCTCAACCACTCGGACCCGTTGGCACCCGTGTGGATGGCGATCGCCCTCGAACAGGAGCGCCGGATCGCCGAACTGGAGTCTCAGGTCGAATCGCTCGCCGACGCGTAGTCCGTGACGCTCACTGTGGATCATCTCGGCGACGGTCGCGTCGCCCGATGGACGCTCACCCCGGACGGCGTCGCTCGCGAGGTTCACGAGGACTATCGGCCGACGCTGTTCGTGGGTGATACAGCGGGCGACCTCTACGGACGAGCGGGCGGGCCTGATCCGACGCCACCGCCACGGAACGGGCTCTCGGACACACTGAGCGAGCTCCGATCCGTTCTCGATGGCCAGAACGCGGTCACTGGACTCGACGTCGAGGCACATCGGCAGACGTTCCGGACGGACGCACGCCCGCTGCTCCGCGTCGACGCTACGTCGATCGAGGCAGTCAGGACGATCGCGGGGCGAGTCCGGCAGTTCGGACAGCCGGACACCTACACCTGTTACAACGTCGATTTCACGCGACAACTGCGGTTCTGCCTCGAAACGGACACGCCGGCCGGCCCCGACCGATCGGTGCGTGACCTACGAACGCTGTACCTCGACTTCCCGAGCCACGTGTCGGGCGTCGAGTCGTTGCCGCAGCTCTCCGTCGACGGCGACCGGGTCGGGTCATCACCGCACGAGGTCGTTTCCGGCGTTCGATCGGCTCTCGACGAACGCGATCCCGACCTCCTAGTCCTATCGACCGCGGACCTGGTCCCGTTGCTGTTCGAGACAGCCGACGCGTACGGTGTCGAGTTCGAGTTCGGCCGGCGACCGGGCTACACCAAGCTCGCCGGCGAGTCGACGTACACCTCCTACGGCACCGTGGGACACTCTCCTGCCCGGTACACGGTTCCCGGACGCACCATCGTCGATGAGTCCAACTCGTTCTTCTATCACGAGTCCGGGCTGGAGGGCTGTCTCGACCTCGTCGAGCGCTCCGGACTCCCGCTACAAGAACTCGGATGGGCCTCCATCGGACGGGTCTTGACGGCGATGCAGATCCGCGAGGCTCGGCGTCGTGACGTACTCGTTCCGTGGCGAGCGTGGCGTCCGGAACTGTTCAAACCGGCCTCGACGCTCGATGATGCTGATCGGGGGGGGACGACGTTCGCCCCCGATGTCGGCGTCCACGAGGACGTCCACGAACTCGACTTCGCATCCCTGTATCCCAACATCATCCGGACTCGCAACGTTTCCCCCGAGACCGTCCGATGCGGGTGTTGTGACAGCGAGGACGTGCCGGGGGTGGGCTACTCCATCTGCGATCGAGACGGCTACCTGCCGGAGGTCCTCGGTCCGCTAATCGATGCCCGGAGTGAGATCAAAGAGCGGATTCCCGATGCTGACGACGAGGAGCGCGAGCGGCTGGAAGCAGCCTCCACAGCGATCAAGTGGATCCTCGTGTCCTGCTTCGGGTATCAGGGCTTCTCGAACGCTAAATTCGGCCGTATCGAGTGTCACGAAGCGATCAACGCCTACGCTCGCGAGATCCTCCTCGACGCGAAGACCGCACTGGAGGAGGCCGGCTGGCGCGTCGTACACGGCATCGTCGACTCCGTTTGGGTGACTCCCGCCGACGATCGCGACCAACGCCCGCTAGAAGTGGTTACAGCCGAGATCAGCGAGGAAGCGGGTATCGAGCTGGAGTACGAATGCGCGTTCGATTGGGTGGCGTTCTGCCCGATGCGAAACTCCGAGTCGGGAGCGCTGACCCGGTACTTCGGAAAGCGCCGTGGTGAGACGTATCCCGAGGCAGGACTCGGCGACGCGATCAAGACACGCGGTATCGAAGGGCGACAGCGCTCAACGCCGGCGTGGGTCGAAGACGTCCAGAGCGAGGCGCTTCGCGTGTTCGATGAGACGCGGTTGCCCGAGGCGGTATGTGACGTGCTGCGGCGGCGTCTCCGTGAGTTACGAGAGGGGAGGGTGGATCCCAGCGCGCTTGTCGTCGACAACCGGGTCTCGAAGGACGTGGATGATTACTCGATGGAGACGCTCACCGTCGCCGCATTGAAACGAGCGCAGATCGAGGGGGCGAGACTGGCTCCAGGCCAGATCGTGCGGTACGTGGTCGTTGATGCGGACGCACGAGGCGCGTCGCGAGTCCGATTAGCGTTTGAGGACCTAGGGCGGTACGACACTGCGTGGTACGAGGACGCCGCTGTGCGCGCCGTCGAGAGCGTACTGGCACCGGTCGGCTGGCGTGAGAGTGAGATCCGGCAGTACCTCAGTGGGACGAACGACGAGACGTTAGCGAGTTTTTGAGAACGAGACTCTAATTTGGGTAGCCTTCTCTGAACCCGATCACAACTGGTCCCGCGGTGCCCGCTCAGTCGCGAACCAGTGCGCGCGCCGATCAGGTCGGTCTCGATCTGCTCGCGCTTGTACTTCGCGTCGGCCTACGCCTCCTCGTCGGACGGCGGTCGCTTCGAGAGCCGGTCGAATCGGTCCTGTGCCGCCTCCGCTCGGCTCGCCGTCCGCTCGGGTTCGTACACAGCGGACTCGATGTGCCCCTCGCGGAGCGTCACGGAGAGGATGGCGTCGGCGTGCCGTGCGTCCGAGGGGAGCCGTGACGCCTCCAGAACCGCGTTCCCGACCTCCTCGCCGTCCCGTTCGAAGAACACGGTCGCGAGCCCGTCCTCGGCGTTGTCGACGACCGCGGTGTACTCGCCGTCCGGAAGTTCGATATCGTTCATTCGTAGCTCGCCTCGAGGATACGTTCCCCCTCTCCGTTCGAGACTATCACTGTGTCGCCGTCGTTGTTCCATATCGGCGACCCCGACTCCCAGTACAGCTCGGTCTCGGTGTCCGTGCCGCTTCCGGTCCGAAGCGTCACCGTCTCGCCGGCATCGAGCGTGAACCCCTCCGGGAACTCGTAGCTCTGATCCGCCTCGTCTTTCACGGTCCACCCGGACAGGTCGATCGGCTCGTCGCCAGTGTTCTCGAAAACGACGTACTCGTCGTTGAGGTTCTCGCGGTCGTCGCCCTCGGCGTCCGCGTTGATCGTGGCGACCTCCAGCGCCGCACCGGCCTCTGTCGACGTCGTCTCGTTCTCCTCGTCCGTGTCGCTCGTCTCGTTGCCGTCGTCCTCGGTCTCGTCGCTGTCACTCTCGGAATCGCCCGTAACCGGCTCGCCCCCGAGCCGAGCGCGTTCGACGACGTCGTCGCTCGTTCCCGGCTCGATCGGGTCGCCATCGCGGATCGAGAGCGGGTCGGTGGGTGCGTCACGTTGCGTCCGTACGGAGACGCCGCTCCCGTCGGTCACGAACACGACGTCGCCGTGCGTCGCGGTCCAGTACGTCGGGATGGACCGATTCGACAGCCGCTGGAGGACCTCCTCGTGCGGGTGTCCGTACTGCGAGTCGTACGCACTCGAAACGACGACCGCCCGCGGCCCTACCGCGTCGATGAACGGCCCGCTCGTCGAGCTCGACGAACCGTGATGGCCGGCCTTCAGCACGGTCGACCGTAGCTCCGTGCCGTACGTGTCGATCAGGTACGCTTCTTGATCGTCCTCGGCGTCGCCGGAGAGCAGGAAACTCGTCTCTCCGTGTGTGAGCTTGAGCACGATGCTGTTCTCGTTGCGCGCTTCGTTCTCGAGGTACGGCTCGGGTGGTCCGAACACGTCGACGTCGACGTCACCGAACGAGATCGCGTCGCCCTCGCGCGTCTCGTACAACGTCACGTCGTGTTCTTCGACGGCGTCGAGGTACTCGTCGTAGGTCTGTGTGGTCGCGGCGATACCCGGATCGTAGATCGCGCCGATCCCCTCCGCTTCCGTCTCGTAGTAGTCGATGACCTCCGCGTTTCCGCCGATGTGATCCGCGTCGTTGTGCGAGGCGACGAGGTGATCGATTCGAGTGATATCGTGCCGCTGGAGGTACTGTAACATGTGCTCGCCGTCGTCGTTGTAGTGACCCGTATCGACGAGCATCGTCTCTCCCTCCGGACCGACGATGAGCGTACTGACCGATTGACCGACGTTGATGTAGTGGACTTCGAGGGTGCCGTTCGCCGTTTCGACCGTCGATCCGTCGCCCGCGTCCGGTTCTGTCGATGTCTGTTCCCCTGGTACTGCTCCCACACAGCCCGCGAGGAGGACGATCCCCACCGTCAGGAGGACCTGTAGCTTGCCTCCCGGTAATTTCATATTCCATTAATATTCTACACGGACAAAGAGGTGTGGATCTGTTAACGCATCACATTGATCTAGTTCACGATCGCTTCTTCGATGGGGGTCGCGTTGTTCGAGGTGACGGAGCGATCACCGACACAAGATATCGAACGCCGGGTATGGGTCGATGGTTGGAAGTCGGGTGTAAGAGTCCGTGAGATAATCGAAGGAAACCACTCGTCTCTCTCCAAACGCTCTCAGCGCCGCAACACGCGCCGAGAAAGAGCCGTCAGTTCGTGACTACCGCTCCCGGCCACGCCCTGGAGTCGGTGGCTTCTCTCCGAAGCTGGAAGCGATAGGTCTCGTTTCCCTTCGATTCCGAGCGGAAACTACTATGTACTGCTGTTCACAGGAGTAGGATATGTCTGAGGAGGTCGCGGAATCGGACGATCCTGATCAAAGCGCTCTCCTCTCGATGTACGACCAGCTACGACAGGAAGTTCGAGCTCACGGGAAGCGAAAGACCCGGCGAAACCTCGGTTCCTTCACCGTCATCGGGCTTATCGTGGGGTACATTTTCACCAGCAACGGGGATGGGCGTGTCCTCGTTCTCGTCCCGTACGTGCTCGCATTTCTGTATTTAGCACACATCTCTTCGGTGAACTACGTGATCCAGTTGGCCGCTCTCCTCGCGCTGATCGAAACGCAGATCGACGTTCCCGGCGCGGAATACGAGTACTACCACGGTGGACTCGATATCGACACGAGTCCTCGATTCGAAAGTGTTGACGGAGTTGATTACGATCAGGCGGAGCTTCAGGAGACGGTACAGTCACACGTTCGAAATACGATGAAGTGGCTCGCTGTTGTCGCCTATCTCGGCGCTGCCTTAGGTGGTTCCTATATTCTCTTGACTCAGGGGCTTCCGGAGATCGGGTTTGAGGTCCCTTCATGGCTCTTGTTCTCGAAAGCGACCTACTTGGCCGCTCTCGTTCTCCTAACTCAAGCCTATCTGTTTTGGTGTCCGATTCGTGGTGCCTGGAATGCGTACGGGAACCACCGAGATGTCTTGAGTACACGTGTCAGAGACGCTTATAAAGAGGACCTCAAGGGAAACATGGAAGAACTACATTTGAATCGGGATTCTGACGAGAGCTGAAAGCTGAAGCATTATGCTAGCTCTTCGTGAAACGACATCCATGTCCGATGTCTACTCGATCTGGCTTCAACCGGATCATGATTCTACGGAATATCGTCGGCTGAGTGGATTGATCGACGACTACTCACACCGATACGACGATGCGCCGGTCTTCGATCCACACATCACTCTTCTCGGCGGGCTATCTGGCGAGCAGGACACCATCACCGGAACCACACAGACGCTCACTCAAGAGCGTGATTCGTTCGAAGTCTCATTCCCTCATACCCACTGCTCAACGACGAGGTACCAGTGCGTCTTCCTGTTGGTAGAGCCGACTCTGGAGCTTCTGTCCCTACACGAGAGTGGAGTAGAGGCGTTCGAAACCGCTGGTGAGATGTACGTACCACACCTAAGCCTCATTTACAGCGATATGAGCCTCGAGGAACGATTGGAACTCGTCGAAGAGATCGAGTCGGAGTCGCTACCTGAAGCGGCTCTGTTTGACACGGTAGCCGTCGTGGAGACCACGGGAGACGCCAAAGATTGGGAGACGATCGCGGAGTATGAGTTCTAATTTTATCAGAAATTTTATTATAATTCGAGAAAACATCTAGTCATGTCGAGATATCATAGAGGGCGAGCCGAAGCAACTGAACAGGTTGTCGTAAACGAATTAAACAGCGATCCAACGCCTCCGGAAGTTCAAGAGGCTGCTGACATGGAGATGGGAGAACTCCTTGCTCAGAGTATTGAAGAAGATTTCAATCGTATCCATGAGGCACGGCATGTCGGGAATTCATACGCCAGCGTCGGAGATATTGTCGTCAACACCGGGGATCGTGAAGTGTTTGCCGAGGTCAAATCAGTCGAATCAGGTACTGGAACGCTCTCAAACTTGGGTGGCAATGTGCTTACTGAATTCGGTTTGTTCGAAGGAGCAATCTCATGGACAAAGTTCCGAGATCGACGGAATCACTCACAGTGGGTTAATAACGAACTGGACCGATTTGATTATCCGGGGAACCGTGGTGACAGAGAGGAGAAAGCCGGTCACATCAAGAACGTGCTTGACATCACGCGGAATACCTATCCTAAGGCACGTGAGATATTAGAAGGCAACCCGACCGATGACGAGCAGTTGGCCGCAGAAATTGTTCGTAATATCCACGAACGAGACACTAAAGAACGATTGTCGTACCTAGATCATCTCGAAAGCTGTCCCCAGAATCAGGACAACATTCGGAAGTTCATTCTGCTAATAATCGCAGGACAACACACGCATTCACAAATAAAACAACACTGGTCGATTCAGGTCGATGAACTCGAATCTGTACTGGCAAACTACCGGGTCTACTACGCAAATAAGCAGGACCACACTGTCCGAACAAAAGATCCAACGGGCTACTTTACTGAGCTTGCTACCTACGACTACAGTATCGCATTCAACGAAGGGAATACCAGTGTCAAAGTAATCGCAGACGATGGAAATTCTGAGAGGTTAGTGATGCGAGGACAGTTGTACTGGGGGAACAAGTTCCAAGGAATAGCTACACCACGACTCAACACGTTTGAAGAAGAGGTCCTGACGGAGTTGAACGATCACGTCGGACTCTGATTGTCATGGCTCTGCTGAAATCCTCAGTATCTGACAGAGTTAGCGGACTGGATACAGAGGATGTGTACCGAAATATAAAAAGGAGAGTCTAGTACCTTAGATCCAGGGCGAACGAAATCAATACTCGATGGCGTTCACGGTTTGAAAATTAGCACAAGTTATCTTTCTACAAGTCGAACACAATACTAGATGTCCTGTGAACGCTCGAGAGGTCAGCCTATGCTGTGTAAACCCGTGTATGAGCGGAGTCTTTCAATATACTCAGGAGATATAATCGTACAGACTGTTCCAGAATATATAGCGTCGTACGTGATTCGGACAGACCCTGATGAGCATGGGATTGAGCTGTATGATATGACATACAACCGAACGCTACATGTTCGGCCACGGATAGTCTGGGAGACGATGTCTGCAACCGGTGATTGGAGCGGCTATTGGCCGTGTATTGGTCGTAAAGCGATACACGTGCTGGATGGAGTGGATTTCCGAACGTTTGTCGTACAGGCACATCTCCGATTTACAAATAAGCAGTCAATTCGCAACCTGTCTCCGTCAGTTTGCTGTAGTTGGGAAGAATATGCCGGCGACCGTTATCAGTATCCATTGGACATGGAGTGGGCAAAGTTTCGGACACCGGAAGACCTGGCAACCGCACTTAATAATCCATTCTCACATTCGTGCTTTGGTGTGCTTCTTGAGTGGTTAGATTGTAATACAAAATTAACACGTAAACTACAGGACTTTGCCGAGACTATGCCAGCACTTGCTGACGTGCGGCTCACTGGCATTGAGATGCTACTAGAGGAACCCGAACTGTTTTGACATCAGAAGAATCATCACTCGAATTTAATTATCATACGGTGACCGGTCTGTCGTGAATACAGAGAGAACCTTGTGTTCTGTGCGCCCGCATTGACTTGGTCCTACGCATACATCGGGGACCAATTGGCCCTCACTGAGATCAACCCTTCCTTCAACTATAGTCTCTTGTTGGTGATCACACACAGTACACCTCTGAAGGACGTTGCTGTTTTTACGCGACACGACTCAATATGATGAGACAAGTCATTAAGTATGTAGTATCTACTCATGTAAGGTTATGAATAGAAGTTCCAACTATCATCATGATTTATTACTCACAGAAACAATGCCATCTTAGGATCCGCGTGGACGCTAAACTGAGACCGCGCCGGGCCTCGGAGTGTACCAAATGAAAAGCAGAATTGGAACGTGTAAGTTTTGTGAGAATCAGAAGGCGACGATCTATACAAACAATGAGGGTGTAGAGTTCATCCAGTGTTCGAAACAGAAAACAGATGACCGGTGTGGGACATGGATGAAACCGAAGCATAGCCCTGAATAGCGTCGCTACAGTTCGGGTAGTGGCTAAATTCAATCGCACTAAGCCTAAAGACATCAAAACTATCTCCTCGATAGATTAGGACGGATCAATGACTCATTTGCGCCCTGTATTCAGAATAGTTGCTGAAACCGATCATCTATTGATGATTTCAACGGAGTCATTGTAGTGAGTACACGGAACAGAGGTCTACGAATCCAAACCGTATAGGTTCTATTCGAACACCGATTAGAACTCGTCGACTCTGTTGAAATCCTATCGTTCCAACATTTGTCTCGCTGGAATAGCCGTTAGGTAGGTGTGCGTATTCACCAGAGTTGTCGATCAGAGTCCACAAATGTCTATAGAAAATACGGTACAAATATGCCCTCCCGCCGTACTGTCATTGGGTCACTTGGAGTTGCCGCTTTGGGTGGACTCGGTGCTTGGTTGTGGTTAACTCCCGCAACAGGATACGTCCAAGAGAAATCGATCGAGGCAAGATACCGAGAAGGGAACCAATTACGTAGTGAATCGGTTATAACCGTCACTCTCAGCAATCCACCCGGCTCCGACTCGCCTCAAATCAACTGGCTACACGATGATTGGCAGGACCGGTTTGAATCCCCTTCTACTCCCGTAGTTTCTGAATCGTTATATAATGAGCTCCAACAAGTCTACGAAGAGGTACGTTATGTCGTCGGAGTTTGTAGCCCATCGTGGGGTGAGGACGAGGGGACGACAGGCTGTTACAATGCGAGTGTAGGTCGAGAAGATTTCAATCGCGTTCAAGTCCACGACCGCGTGACCGCCTCGAAAACCACCAACGCTGGTCTCTCAATACACCGCGTTAACGGAGAGTGGTCGTTCGATGAAACGTGACCGGTAGACTCTCTATATCTAACGTTCAGAGTGCCTTGTCGATGTTGTGAGTGAGACAGCCGACAACGAGTTCACGGAACTGCTTCCACCAGTGCCGTGAGCGGACGAACGCACCGTACTTGCGTTTGAGGCGAGAGTTTACTCGAGTCCTCCACGGCGAACAACTCGACTTCCGTCCCCTCCTCGACATCGACCTCGAAGTGACGGTCGAGTACGACGTCCCCATCGGCCATGTCGCCGTCGTATTATCATGTATCACCCGATACCATATATCTTTTCGGGAGGATTCAGAAGGGTAGCGACCGCCGGATAATATCGGCTGGATCTAAAACGGTGATCTGGTCCTTACTTTTTAAACGCGCTCGTCGTACTCCTCTCGTGGTCTGACTCGCTTCGTATGACCCTCTTCTTCAGTCATCGGTAGTGCTCACCTCCTCCCCCGGAGTAAACGTCTGAAGACTCGGCTCGGTCCCCGTCAGTGCCTCCTTCACGAGTGCTCTCGCGAGGTTCACCGGCACCGCGTTCCCGATCTGCTCGGTCGTCTCGCCTTTGTTCCCGGCGAACCCGTAGTCCGGCGGGAACCCCTGTGTTGCGGCGAGTTCACGCGGCTGGAGCATCCGATACCGGAGGTGGAGTCTCCCATGGGAGCAGATCCGGAACGCAGAGCGCGTGCCAGTCCTTCGTCGTCACCGTTGGGAGTGGTTCGTCGACATCAGCGGTGTCGCTGTTCCCGTAGTACTCGACGAGGAACGGAGAGACGAGGTGTCCGTCGGTGTTGCTCGCGGTCACCGTGTGGAGCGGCTGATCGTCGGCCGTGTACGTCGCGTAGCTGTGGAGTCCGCGAGCCGGGCCGTTCTTCGGCTTCACGAACGGCTGCGCCTTGATGTAGTGGATCGCTCCACGCGTCGCGATCGTCGGTAGCGGCTCCGACTCGGCGTCGAGCGCTCTCGCGTTCGAGTGTTGCCCCATCACCATCGGCGTCCCGCCGTCGACTTCGACACGTGCCGGCCCTTCCACGAGGAAGGGTTCGTCGCGGTCGGCTGCCGCGTCCTCCAGCTCCTCGAGCGCGAGGACATCCTCCTGGAGCGACGCGACATCGTCCGGGCTGATGTTCGCGATGATCTCCGCGTAGGGCTCGAGCTCGTCCGCGCAGTGGTCGCGGATCCCCTTCGCGATCCGTCGATCGTGTTGTTCGAGAGCGGTCGTGAGCGGGACCAGACGGACCCGCCGACGTCGCTCCAGTCGATGATCTCCGCCGCGGGTCGCCAGTCGTCGAGATCGACGTCGATCTGCCGCTCGACGCTGCTCATATCTTCACCTCCTGAGACAGCACGAGAGCGTCGCTAAGTGGAAGAAAAAGGTGGAAAAGGTATATGTATCCTATGGGCCGGCACGAATTTGAATCGTGGTTACGGCCACCCGAAGGCCGAAGGATACCAAGCTACCCCACCGGCCCGCACCTGAACGAAGGCCGTTCGCTCTTTTAATCCTTCCGAAAGCTGGGGGTCGGCGGCGTCACCGGGTGCGCGGTCGTCAGCGTCGGTATCACCCGAGAAGCGTGGTGACCGTCCCTGGCCAACCCGATACGATCCACTCCGTTTCCGTGAGCTATCGGAACACGACCGCCGAAGCCCCGGTCACTTCGCGTCGTCGCCGGTCCCGAAGTACCGGTCACGGTGTGCTCGGCAGCCAGGATTGAACGCGGCGCCGCACGCGGGGCAGGCGTCGTCGCCGTCGAGGTACGTCCGGGCCGACAGGGTCTCACTGCAGACGCCACACAGCACCGCGGGCACGTCGAATCGCGGGTCCGTGGCGGGCGCGATCGTCGTCTCCCGGTCGGTCGGTGGCGTCGTCATCGTTTCGTAATCAGTAGCTTGCGTACCCGTCGGTGTCGAGCCAGTTGTGGACCACCGTGATCGTGTGGTCCGCGTGGAGCACTTCGGGCCCGACCCGCAGGCGACGCCCGGCGTGCGATCCGATGGCGTCAGCCTCCGCGGGTGTGAAGTCGTGATGGTCCGAGAGGACGAACACCGGGTCGTTCGGCGGCTCCGCGTCGACGAGGGGGTCGCCCTGCTCGTGGAGCTGGACGAGCGTCCCGTCCGGACCGTAGCCCTCCTCGCCGACGAGCCGGTCGAGCGTCGTCTCGAACCCCATCCGTCGTAGCTCGACGCCCGGGGAGACGTCCGCGGGCATGTGGCCGATCGCGTCCTCCCGGGCGTCGAGCGCGTCCCGAACCCGCACAGCGACGTTCCGCTCGTCGGGGTGGAGGTGCCGAAGGGTCGCGGCGTCGAACGTGACGGTGAGTTCGTCGGCACAAACGAGGTGGACCCTGACGTCCTCGCGGATGCCGTGTGAGAGGAAGACTCCCGTCGACACGCACCGACAGAGGAGGTCGAGCCGGCCCGCACCGGGGATGTCCGAGAGCGAGATCGCGTCCGGCTCCGTGGGGACGTCGTGGCCGACGACGACGAACTGGCGCATACGCGTCGGTCCGCCCGAACCGTGATAAGCGACCCGACCGACGATCGTACATGAGCGTGGCCGGACTCTGTCAACTCTGTGAGAACGCTCTCGCCCGACATACCTGTCGATACTGTGGACGACAGGTCTGCCGGGACCACTGGAACGAGACGGTCGGTGCGTGTACCGCCTGTGCGGAGGCGGTCGGCGGAGACACCGACGGCGACACGCCCGACAGCTTCGACGACGACCACCCGGATGGGTCCCGGCTCGACTGACCGCGGAGCGGGGACTACCGGTGTCGATTCAGTCGTCGCTTGAGCCGCTTCGCCGCGTCGCCGGCGGCACCGAAGTACGTCGCCTCTTCGTCGGGACGGGGCGCCTCCTCGCCCGCGAAGACGATCCCCCGTGAGGAGTTCACGAGCCCGACGTCGACATCCGTGTTCGGATACGCCGCGAGCCCGTGTTCGACCGCCGTCTCGGCGTCGCCGCCCTGTGCGCCGACGCCGGGGACGAGAAACGGGATCTCGGGAACGAGCTCTCTGACCGCCGCGAGTTCGTCGGGTGTCGTCGCGCCGACGACGAGGCCGACGTTGCCGTTCGCGTTCCAGACGTCCGCGAGCGCGGCGACCCGCTCGTATACCGGCTCGCCGGAGGCGAGTTCGAGGTCCTGGAGGTCGCTTCCGCCGGGATTTGACGTCCGACAGAGCACGAACACGCCCTTTTCCTCCCGATCGAGAAACGGCTGAAGCGAGTCGCGACCCATGTACGGGTTCACGGTGATCGCGTCGACCCACTCTAAGACCTCGGCGTACTGTCGGGTGGTGTTGCCGATGTCGGCACGTTTGGCGTCGAGAAGCACTGGAACGTCCTTGCCGGCGGCGTAGGCGACGGTTTCTTCGAGCGCGTGCCAGCCGTCGGCGTCCTCGTAGAACGCCGCGTTCGGTTTGTAGCAAGCGGCGTGCTCGTGTGTCGCGTCGATGACGCGTCGATTGAACGCCCACCGTGGGAGGTCGGCATCGGCGAGGAACTCCGGGATCCGGTTCGGGTCCGGGTCGAGCCCGACCGAGACGACGCTGTCGACCCGTTCGATCCGGTCTGCGAGTCGTTCGAAGAAGCGCATGCCCGGGTCTGTGACGGCGTCCGGACTAAACGTTGTGTTCCGTCCCAGTCGGTCTCGCGGCGGCTCCGGCTGCGAAGATGGCCCAACGATTCAAAAGCCATGGCGAGCCACACCCGCCGTGACCTGAGAACGGTCCCACGGCAGCCGAGGCGGGTGTGCGGCGAACTGTCGTGGAAGCGATATCGCCGCCTGTTCGCTACGTTCGTGCCGTTCCAGCGGCGCTACTCGCCCCAGTTCTCGACGCGCTTCGGGCGGTCCGACACCGCCATCACGTCGAGGTCGTCGCCCGCGTGCTCGAGTGCCTCGAGTGCCGCCTTCGCGCTCGCGTGCGTCGAGAAGTAGGTGATCTCCTCCTCGACGGCCACCTCCAACAGCTCGCGCTGGCGGGAGACGATGAGGTCGATCTCGCCGCGGCGCGCGGCTTCGATGAGGTCCGTCGCCGTCGACAGCTCGAAGTGCTCGGAGAAGCCCTCGACGAGCGCCTCCCCCTCCGACGTGTCGGGGTCGGGGAACTCCTCCGCGGAGAGGTCGACGACGGCGGTTCCCGATTCGGGGATCGGCTTGCCGGTCGCGTCCTGGGCCTTGTCGTACGCCTTCCCGAACGAACGGGCGGTACCCATCACCTCGCCCGTCGACTTCATCTCGGGGCCGAGCCGTGGGTCCGAGCCCGGTAAGCGGTCGAACGGGAGGACGACTTCCTTCACGCTCAGGTGCTCCGGGACCTGCTCGTCGACGTCGAGGTCGGCGAGCGCGAGGTCGTCGGTCATCACCTTCGCCGCGAGCTTCGCGATCGGGACGCCGGTCGCTTTCGACACGAACGGGACGGTTCTCGAGGACCGTGGATTCGCCTCGAGCACGAACACATCGGCGTCCGCCGCCGGATCGTGAACGCCCGTCACCGCGAGCTGGACGTTGAGGAGCCCGACCGTGTCGAGCGCACGGGCGATGTCCTCGGTTACCTCGCGAACCCGTGCGAGCGTCTCCTCGTCGAGCGAGCGCGGCGGGATCATACACGCGGAGTCGCCGGAGTGGACGCCCGCGCTCTCGACGTGTTCCATCACGCCGCCGATCAGGACGTCGTCGCTGTCGGCGACCGCGTCGACGTCGAGTTCGACGGCGTTGTCGAGGAACTGGTCGATCAGGATCGGCTTGTCCGGCGAGACCCTGACCGCCTCTTCGATGTAGCGTTCGAGTTCCTGGTCGTCCTCGACGACCCGCATCGCGCGGCCGCCGAGCACGTAAGAGGGGCGCACTAACACGGGATAGCCGATGCGGTGTGCCAGATCGAGCGCCTCCTCGCGGCTCGTCGCGGTGCCGCCTTCCGGTTGCTCGACGCCGATCTCGTCCATCAGGACGTTGAAGCGGTCGCGGTCCTCGGCTAAGTCCATCGCCTCGACGCTCGTCCCCATGACCTCGCAGTCGAGTCCGCGACGCTCGATCTCGTCTTTCAGCGGTTCGCCGACGTTGACCGACGTCTGCCCGCCGAATTGGATCATCACGCCGTCCGCACCCGTCGTCTCGATCACGTCGGCGATCTCCTCGGCGGAGATGGGTTCGAAGAAGAGCCCGTCGGAGGTGTCGTAGTCGGTCGAGACAGTCTCGGGGTTGTTGTTGACGACGTGTGCGTCGATGCCGAGGTCGCGGAGCGCGCGAACCGCGTGGACCGCACAGTAGTCGAACTCGACGCCCTGTCCGATCCGGATCGGACCGCCGCCGACCACGACGACGCTCTCGGCGTCGCGGTCGACCTGGACCTCGTTCGACGCGCCGGCCGTGCCGGCACCCGCGAGGAACTCGGGGAGCCGAGCGGAGTAGTAGTACGGGGTCGACGCCTCGAACTCGCCCGCGCAGGTGTCGACCTGCTTGAAGGTACGCTCCGGAACTGCGGACTCGACGTCGCCGACTGCGGTCTCCGTGCCGCCGTCGCCGGCGACCGCGGCGATCTCGGCGTTCGTCCGACCGGCCATCGCGGCCGCGGTGAAGTCGCCCTCTGCGGCCGCTGTGGTCGCGTCAGCGACGTTCTCGAAGCGCTCGACGTACCACCGGTGGACGTCCGTGAGTTCGACCACGTCGTCGACGCTGTAGCCGCGGTCGAACGCCTCGAACATCGCGTACGGGCGGTCCGGGCTCGGCCGCTCGAGGTACGTCGTCTCGAGCTCCTCGTCCGGTACCGCCTCGAAGTCGACGGCGGGGTCGTACTCCGAGGAGCGCAGCGCCTTGGTAAGGCTCTCCTCGAACGTCCGGCCGATCGACATCGCCTCGCCGGTCGACTTCATCGCCGTCCCGAGCTCGAAGTCGACGTCGTCGAACTTGTCGATGGGCCACCGTGGTACCTTCGTCACCACGTAGTCGATGGCGGGCTCGAAGGCGGCGGTCGTCTCGCCCGTGATCTCGTTTTCGATCTCGTGGAGCCGCTTGCCGAGCGCGACCTTTGCGGTGACGCGGGCGATCGGGTAGCCGGTCGCCTTCGACGCGAGCGCCGAGGAGCGCGACACGCGCGGGTTCACCTCGACGACGCGGTATTCGCCGCCGGGCGTGCCGTCGTCGTGCCACGCGAACTGAATGTTACAGCCGCCCTGGATGCCCAGGTCGCGGATGACCTCGAGCGCCGCGTTCCGCATCTCCTGGTGGCCGTCGTCGGGGATCACCTGTGAGGGGGTGACGACCGTCGACTCGCCGGTGTGGATTCCCATCGGGTCGATGTTCTCCATGTTGCAGATGATGATACACGAGTCGTCGGCGTCGCGCATCACCTCGTACTCGAGTTCGACCCAGCCGGCGATCGATTCGGTGATCAGCACCTCGCTGTTCCGCGAGAGCCGGAGTCCCTTGCGGACGCGCTCGACGAGTTCGTCGAACTCGTGGACGACGCCCGATCCTGACCCGCCGAGGGTGTAGGTGGTCCTGGCGATAACGGGAAGCCCGCCGACCGCGTCGACGGCCTCCGCGACACGGTCGACGAGGTCCGCCTCGGTCAGCGCGGCGACCGACTCGTCCTCGTCGAGCGAGATGGTCGTCGACTTCGGGACCGGCTGGCCGAGGGCTTCCATCCGCTTCCGGAAGAGGTCGCGGTCCTCCGTCGCGTAGATGGTGTCGAGCGGCGTGCCCATCACGTCGACGTCGTACTCCTCCAGGATCCCCTGTTCGGCGAGTTCGGCGGTAACGTTGAGTCCGGTCTGGCCGCCCAGCCCGGCGATGACGCCGTCCGGCTCCTCGATCCTGATGACCTCCGAGATCGCCTCGGGCGTGATGGGTTCGATGTACACTCGGTCGGCGGTCTCCGGGTCGGTCATGATCGTCGCCGGGTTCGAGTTCACGAGGACGACTCGCGCCCCCTCCTCCTGGAGCGCGCGACACGCCTGCGCCCCGGAGTAGTCGAACTCCGCCGCCTGTCCGATCTGGATCGGTCCGCTACCGATGAGTAGTATGGTGCGGTCCTCGCTCATTGTCGCGAGGGAGTACGCTCATCGTAATAAGGTCGACGATAAAGTACGAATCTCGCAGTTGATTTGCGATTTTCGCAAGACACTCGTCGACACACGGCATGGTATCGACTCGAACGGGCAGACCGGACCCAGCCCGTACGGGCCCGTAGCGACCGAGCCCCACGCGGCGCTCTCCGTGACGGTTCGATCCCGTCGATGTGGTCCAAGGGACACCCGAGAGGAAGGGAACGCTAGGTGTTCAACTCGTAGCGGTACGGTCGCCCGGCGATCACGTCTACCTCCCCGCGTTTGGCCCACCGTCCCAACACGGTCGCGACCCGATGCGGGCTGTCGATCCCTTCGGTCTCCTCTAACAGCGCCAGGATCTCCCGCGCCGTCAGCGGCTCCTCGGCGTCGGCGAGCACACCGCGGATCCGTTCGTACTCGTGGGTGTGCATGTGTCTTACGTACGGCCGCCGACGGTATAGGTTTCAGTGAGACAGGAGTCCGACGTGTGTCGGACAGAGCGGTTCGCTACCGGCCGATCCCGGATCGGACCGGCGCCCGAGTCAGGCGTACGGGTCCTCGGCCTCGAGGTCGCGGTTCGCGCGGTACTGCTCGACGAACGCCTCGACGTCGAACTCCATCATGTCCCGTTCGAACCGCGAGAGAGCGTCGTCGTCGTCGGCGTGGCTCACGGCGTGTTCCATCAGCTCGACGACGAGTTCGACTATCACCTCGTGGAGTCGACGCGAGTCGAACTCCGCTACCCATACCATCGCGTAGCCGACGTCCCCGTCGCCGCTGGCGTCGTGTGTGACGACTGACTCCGGAAACTCCTCTAAGACGACCCCGAGGAGGTGGGGCGTGTCGAACTCGGGCATCTCCTCGCTGGTCGTCTCGATGGCCTCCCGGAGGACATCGACGAGGAAGTCGGGGAGGAAGCGCTCGGGCGGGTGAACGTCCATCACGACCGCGTGCGTGTCGCCGCAATCGCACTCGAACTCCCGCATGCCGAGGTCCAACTCGCCGAGGCCGACGGTCTCGCCACACGACAGTTCCAGCGTGTGGTCGTCGTCGCCGGGGACGCGCGGCTGGGACATGGTACGTCTTGGCCGTTGTGGCGGTTAAAAGGCGCGGAACCAGGCCCGACCGCGTCGGCGACCCGATCGCGTGCCACGTCGGCCGTTACTGGAAGCCGACCCGTCCGCCGGTGTCTCGGAGCGCGTCGCGGCCGCCGCCTTTGAACTCGCGTTCGACCTCCTCGTAGTAGGACAGGATGTCGTCGGTGATGGTCGGCCGGACCGACTCCATCGCCCGCCGGAAGTGTTTCATTTCGACCTCCTCGGCGTCGTCGTCGTCCCGGAGCGCCTCGATGGCGGCCTCGCGAGCGATCCCCTCGAGGTCGGAGCCGACGTAGCCATCGGTGATCTCCGCGACCTCACGGAGACTCACGTCGGGCGCGAGCGGGGTTTCGGCCGTGTGGATCTCGAGGATCCGCTCGCGACCCTCCTGGTCGGGCTGGCCGATCATGACGAGCCGGTCGAACCGGCCGGAGCGGATCAACGCCGGGTCGATCATGTCCGGCCGGTTGGTCGCACCGATCACCATGACGTTACCCATGTCCTCCAATCCGTCCAGTTCGGTCAGTAGCTGGTTGACGACGCGTTCGGAGACGTTGTTGCCCATCTCCTGGCCGCGCGAGGGCGCGAGGCTGTCGAGCTCGTCGAAGAAGATCACGGTCGGGCTCACCTGCCGGGCCTTCCGGAAGGTCTGGCGGATCGCCTTCTCCGACTCGCCGACCCACTTCGAGAGCAGTTGCGGGCCGCGAACGGAGATGAAGTTCGCGTTCGTCTCGTTGGCGACCGCCTTCGCCATCAGCGTCTTTCCGGTCCCCGGCGGCCCGTACAACAACACGCCCTTCGGCGCCTCCACACCCATCCGTTCGAACTTCTCGGGGGACGTGAGCGGCCACTCGACGGACTCTTTGACCTGCTGTTTCGCGTCGGTCAACCCGCCGACGTCCTCCCAGGAGACCTTCGGTAGCTCGACGAGTACCTCCCGCATCGCGGAGGGTTCGACCTCCGTGAGCGCGCCAGCGAAGTCGTCGCGTTTGACGATCATTCGGTCGATGAGGCTCGGCGGGACCTCCTCCTCGTCGAGGTCGATCTCGGGGAGGTACCGGCGGAGCGCCTTCATCGCGGCCTCCTTGGTGAGGCTCTCCACGTCGGCCCCGACGAAACCGTGCGTCTCGTCGGCGAGGTGATCGAGCGAGACGTCGTCCGAGAGCGGCATGCCGCGGGTGTGGATCTGGAGTATCTCCTTTCTGCCGACCTCGTCCGGGACGCCGATCTCGATCTCGCGGTCGAACCGCCCCGGGCGACGGAGCGCGGGGTCGACGCTGTCGACCCGGTTGGTCGCGCCGATGACGACCACCTGTCCGCGAGTCTCCAGGCCGTCCATCATCGTCAGCAACTGGGCGACGACGCGACGTTCGACCTCGCCGGTGACGTCCTCGCGTTTCGGCGCGATGGAGTCGAGCTCGTCGATGAAGACGATCGAGGGCGACTCCTCTTTGGCGTCCTCGAAGATCTCGCGGAGCTGTTGTTCGGACTCGCCGTAGTACTTCGAGATGATCTCCGGGCCGGCGATCGAGAAGAACGACGCGCTCGTCTCGTTGGCGACCGCCTTCGCGAGTAGCGTCTTCCCGGTTCCCGGCGGGCCGTGTAACAGGACGCCCTGCGGGGGCTCGATCCCGAGTTTCGAGAAGATCTGCGGGTGTTTCATCGGGAGCTCGACCATCTCGCGGACGCGCTGGATCTCGTTTTGGAGCCCGCCGATGTCCTCGTAGGTGATCCCGCTCCCGGTCTTTTCGAACCCGGAGATCGGCTCCTCGCGGAGTTCGACCTCGGTGTCTTCGGTGATCAGACAGACGCCGTCGGGCTCGGTCTCAACCGCGATGAGCGGGATCGCCTGGCCCGGCGAGCGCATGAACGGGTGGTTCGTCGAGGACATCACGGGCACGATGTCGCGCTCGACGACCGGCCGCTTGAGGATCTGGCGTTTCACCATGCCCGCAGCGTCCGACCCGAACTGGACCGACGCCTCCTCCGGCGGGGCCAACACGAGCTTGTCGGCCTTCTCGGCTTCGGCCTTCCGGATGGTGACGCGCTCGCCGATCCCGACGTCGGCGTTCTGGCGGGTGAACCCGTCGACGCGGACCGTGTCGGTGTTCCAGTCCTGCCGGTCCGCACGCCACACCTTCGCGGCGGTCGTCTCCGCACCGTCGATCTCGATGATGTCGCCGGGCGAGAGCTTGAGATGGAGCAGGGTGTCGGGGTCGAGTCGTGCGATGCCGCGTCCCGAGTCGTTCGGGTACGCCTTCGCCACTTCGAGTTGGACTTCGTTCATGATTCCTCGCGGGGGATGGTCGTACCTGTACTCGGTTCGGGAATAAGCCTGTTGCTCCGAGGGGTCCGCTCCACCGGTCGGGCGGTCCGTCCTCCGCCCGAATTGTGGTATGTCATCTTATCTCACGGTACGATTCCCTCGTTTAAAACCCCGTCGCAACCGTGCGTTTTCGTCGGGTGGACCGTCGAGAGACGGTCAACTGTCGGGAGACGGGAGAGTTCGGTCGAGCGGGTCGGTATCCGGGGGGACGGTCTCAGTCTGCGACCTCGAAGACTGCGACGTCCTCGACAGTCAGCCCTCCCTCCGCCGCCCGCGACTCCCCGGAGACGAGGTCGGTCGCGTCGACCGTCTCGCCGATCCCGACGGTGGCTCGTTCGGGCCCGAAGTTGAGCAGGACCACGTAGCTCGCGTCCTCGCCCTCGCGGCCGAAGGCGACGACCTCGTCGGCGTCGCCCGCGCCCGCCGTCTCGTACTCGACGCGAACGAGGTCGCTGTGGAACCCGAGCGCCGGATGCTCCTCTTTGAGCGCGAGCAGGTCGTCGTAGTGGGATCGGACGTCGTCGCGGGCGTGATCCCACGCGAGCGGGTCGCGGTTCCCCCGCTGTCCGAGCTCCTGGCCGCCGTACAGCATCGGGACCCCTGGGAGGGTGAACAGCGCGCCGGCGGCGGCCTTGGCGGCGTCGTCGCCGCACTCGACGATGTACCGCGTCTCGTCGTGGTTCTCCAAGTAGAGCATGAACGCGGCGTGGTCGGGGAAGCCGGAGCGCGCCCGGCCCTCGACCGCGTCGAGGACGGCGTCGGCCGGTTCGTGGCCGCGGCCGACCTGCCGGAGGGTGAAATACAGCGTGGTGTCGAAGTGGACGTCGAACATCCCCTCGTGGAAGTCGGCGATGTACGGGATCGTCTCGTCGAGGAGCAGGAACTCGGGGTCACGCGCCTTGAGCCGCTCCCTGAGTTCCTTCCAGAACGATTCGGGCACCGCCCACGCCATGTCACACCGGAAGCCGTCGGCGACCGTAGCCCACGTGTCGGCCGCGTCGAGGAGGTGTCGGCGGACATCGAGGCTGGTGAAATCGAAGTTGGCGATCAGCTCCCAGTCGAAGTAGGTTCCCGGCTCGCCCGACGCCTGCCACTCGTAGCGGTCGCGGTACGGCGAGTCGGGGTTCCGGTAGGCGTCCTGGAACCACTCGTGGTCGCGCGCGGAGTGGTTCAAGACGAGGTCGAAGAGCACCCGCATGCCGCGGTCGTGAGCCGCGTCGACGAACGCCTCGTAGTCGTCGCGGTCGCCGAGGTCGTCGGCGATCGAGAAGAAGTCCGTGATGTTGTACCCGTGGGGCGCGCCGTCGTGTTGGAGGACGGGGGTGAGCCACAGCGTGTCCACGCCGAGGTCGTCGAGGTAGTCGAGCCGCTTTTCGAGCGCCTCGAAGGTGGTCTCGGCCTCGTCGTCGTCGGCCGCGTACCCGCGGACGTAGACCTCGTAGAGCGTGGCGTCCGTCGCCCACGCCGGCGGCTCGTTGAGGCGGGTGACGCCGACGTCCCCGCCGTCGCCCAGCCGACCGATGCTCACCGCGTCGGCGACGCTGTAACTCGCGCCGACGGCGACCCCGTGGACGCGAACCCGGTCGCCGATCGCTGTGAGCGGAACGCGAAGCTCCCGGTCGTCGACCGTCACGTCGCCGCGGGTCACGCCGTCGCGGTCGTCGAGGAGGAACTCCACGTCGAGGTCGGCCGGGTCCCGCGTCGAATCCGGATGTGGCGTCGGCGTCGCGCGGACGACCGCTTCCTCGCCTTCGATCTCGGCGTCGAGGCGGACGCGCGGCCGGCCGTCCTCGCGCTCCGCCGGCTCCGATCTCGCGCCCGACCCGGAGCCCGAGACGAGGCCGCTTTCGCCGCCGCTCCCGTACGGTCGGGCCGACCCGCTCTGTCCGCTGTATCCGCTCCGTCCGCTGTACCCGCTTCGCCCGGCGATACCGGCGGTCCCGGAACCCTCGCCGGTCGGTCGGCGATCGCCCGGGAAGACCCGGACCGTCAGGTGATGACGTTCCTCGGGGGTCTCGAGCGTGACCCTGTATCGTCCGGGCGCGTCCGGAACGAACGCCTCGACTGCCTCGTCGTCGACGCTCGCCTCGCTCGCGATCGGTGCTTCCGTGACCGACCACCGGTAGGTGGCGTCGGGGTCCGGGTCGCGCGGTGCGAGCTGTACCACGTCGCCGACGGCGGCGAACTGCGGCGGGCCTGGATGGTCCATTGTTATGTCCCGACTCGTCCACTTCGGGCTTAGGTCTTCGGAAACCACAGCAGGTAGACATACTGAACGTCCCTGATAGATGGACGCGTCGAAAGGGGCCCCTTTCGGCGTTTCATCGCCGTTCACGAAACTGGATTCGTTCTTGGTAGTTGATTAATATCCGGTGTAGTGGCCCCCGATCCGTTCGAATCCCGCGCCGACGATCGGTTCCCGCCGGCGTCGCCGAGTGGAACGGCTCTTTATGATCGACCGCGTTCGTGATCCCATGCGTACCCTCGCTTTCGACGGTCGGACCGGCGCGGCCGGCGACATGATCTGTGCTGTGCTGATCGCTGTCGGCGCCGACCCCGCGGTGCTCGATCCGGTCGAGGAACGGCTCCCGGTCCGCTACGAGGTCGGCGAGACGGTGAAAAACGGGATCCGAGCGACGACGGTCGACGTGCTCCTCGAGGAGGGAGAAGGGGGCGGTGCCGATGCCGACGCTCGCGCTCGCGACGACGCCCATAGCCGCTCTCACGATCACTCACACGACGACGGCCACGATCACTCGCACGACCACTCACACGACGACGGCCACGATCACTCGCACGACCACTCGCACGATCACTCGCACGACCACTCACACGACGACGGCCACGATCACTCACACGGCCACTCACACGACGACGGACACGATCACTCGCACGGCCACTCACACGACGACGGACACGATCACTCGCACGCGGAGGGAGCCGGCGTCCACCGGACCTACCCGGAGGTCGTCGCGATCGTCGAGTCGATGGATCTACCCGAGGCGGTCGAGACGACCGCGTTCGACGCCTTCGAACTGCTCGGCCGGGCCGAGGCGTCGACGCACGGGACCGACCTCGAGGACACGGCGTTCCACGAGGTGGGTGCGGACGACGCGATCGCCGACGTCGTCGGCACAGCGTTGCTTCTCGACGACCTCGACGTCGACCGCATCGTCACCACGCCCCTGGCAGCGGGCAGTGGCGAGGTCGAGATGAGCCACGGCGTCTACCCCATCCCGGCGCCGGCGGTCGTCGGGATCGCCGAACGCGCCGGCCTCACGCTGGTCGGCGGCCCGATCGACCGCGAGCTCCTGACGCCGACCGGCGCGGCGATCCTCGGGGCAGTCGCCGAGGGCGTCGACGCGCTTCCCGAACTCCGGGTCGACGACGCGGGGTACGGGGCCGGCGACGCGACCTTCGATCGGTACCCGAACGTGCTCCGGGCGATCGTCGGCGAGGGCGGCGGTGACGTCGCCGATGAGGCGGAGTCGATCCGCGGGGGCGATGTCCGTTTCGGCTCCGGGGGACTCGTTCACGACGAGATCACGGTCCTCGAGACCAACCTCGACGACGCCGCGCCGGAGGTCCTCGGCAGCCTCCAAGACTCGCTCGCGGAGGCGGGCGCTCGCGACGTGACGATCGTGCCGACGACGATGAAGAAGTCCCGACCGGGTCACCTCGTGAAGGTGATCTGTAAGCCGGCGGACGCGGCGGCGGTGGCCGACCGACTCGCCAGGGAGACCGGCACCCTCGGCGTGCGGCAGGGCAGTGCGACCCACCGGTGGATCGCCGAGCGCTCCTTCGAGACCGCGACCCTTCGGATCGATGGAGCCGACCACGAGGTGTCGGTGAAGGTGGCTGCGACCGCCGACGGCGACGTCTACGACGTGAGTGCCGAGTACGACGAGGCGGCAAACGTCGCTACCGAGACCGGGGTCCCGGTCCGCGACGTGCTCCGCCGGGCAGAGGCGAGCGTGCGGAACGAACTCGCCGCCGTCGACCCGGACGCCCCCGTCGGGGGGGACGCCGCCGTCGACCCGGACGCCGACGCCGACGAGTGACCGGGCCGGCAGACGAGGAACGCGTGGATCGACGGTGCGGTCGGTCGGGCTCGCGGGCGGTGGTCCGAACCGTGGCCCGGATCCGCGGGTACATCCGGGTCAGGACGCGAGGACGCCGGGCCGTCGACGCGAAGACGACAGGCCTATGACCGACGCCCGGCCACTCGGAGGTAAGCTACCCTATGATCGAGCGTATCCACACGTCGGAGGTCGACCCGGACGCGGACGAGGTCGCGATCGCGGGCCACGTCCACGAGATCCGGGACCTCGGCGGGCTGGTGTTCCTCATCGTGCGCGACCGCGAGGGGCTCATCCAGGTCGTCTTCAAGGAGGAACGTGAGCCGGAGCTGTTCGAGGCCGTCCAGGACGCGAACTCCGAGGACGTCGTCCGGATCGTCGGCGAACCCCTCGAGAGCGACCAGGCGCCGGGCGGGGTCGAACTCGCGCCGACGGAATACGAGGTGCTCGATACGGCGGACTCGCCGCTCCCGCTCGAGATCTCGAAGGACGTCGATGTCGACCTCTCGACCCGCCTCGACAACCGGGCGCTCGACCTCCGCAAGCCGGAGACGCTCGCGGTGTTCTCGCTGCGCTCGAAGCTGATGACCGCGATGGAGGAGTGGTTCGACGAGGAGGGGTTCGTCGACATCAAGACGCCGCTGATCTCGAAGGGCGGCGCAGAGGGCGGCGCGGAGCTGTTCCCGATCCTCTACTACGACCGCGACGCGTTCCTCTCACAGAGTCCGCAGCTGTACAAACAGATCTTGATGGCCGCCGGCTACGAGGCCGTCTACGAGACCGGAACCGCCTTCCGCGCCGAGGACTTCGCGACCTCCCGGCACGTCTCCGAGATCGCGATGTTCGACGTCGAGGTGGCCTACATCGAGGACCACCACGACGTGATGGACGTCCAGGAGGAGTCGCTCCGACACGCGATCCGGGCGGTCGCCGAGGGGGCGGAACGCGAACTCGATCTGCTCGACGTCGACCTGACGGTCCCCGAGGAGGACTTCCCGCGGATCACCTTCGACGAGGCGCTCGACCTCCTCGAGACCGAGTTCGGCCACTTCCCCGAGGACCCGACCGACCTCGACACCAAAGGCGAGAAGCTGCTCGGCGAGCACTTCTCGGAGCAGGGGCACCCCGCGTTCTTCGTCGTCGGCTACCCCGACGAGAAGTTCTACTACATGCAGGACGTCGAGGGCGACGACATCGCCTCCCGGAAGTTCGACCTCATCTACCGAGGCCAGGAACTCTCCTCGGGCGGCCAGCGCGAACACGACGTCGACCGCATGGTCGAGGTCATGGAGGCGGAGGGCGTCGAACAGGCGAACTTCGAGTTCTACATCGAGGCGCTGAGCTTCGGGACGCCCCCGCACGGCGGCTACGGCCTCGGCATCGACCGGCTCGTCCAGCAGGTCGCGGGCCTGGACAACATCAAGGAGGCGATCATGTTCCCGCGCGACCCGAACCGGCTGGAGCCGTAGAACGCGAGTCGTCTCCGTTCGTTCGAGCCGCCGCGTCCGTTCGTCCCCGCTATTCGTCGGCCTCCTCGTCGGCGTCGACGTCCTCCACGTCCTCGGCGAGTCCGTAGTAGCCGGGGCTGTCGTCGGTCGGCGGCTCGGCGACGACCATGTCGTCGGCGTGGACCATCACCCACGGGATCGCCCAGTCGATCAGCACGGCCTCGGTGTCGGCGTCGATCTCGGCGTCGGGATCGAGCCCCTGGAGCAGCCGCCCGATCTCCGGGATCGTGTACAGCAGGTCCGGATCGAACAGCTCGGCGGGCTCGTAGAAGTCACACGGGTACGTCTCCTCGAAGGCGGATCTCGGTTCCGGCATGTCCGACGATCAGGGGCGTGGTTCGGTAAACGCTGGCGATGTGCGTCACAGCTGTCCCGGTCGACGGCTTGCGCTCGTTCGATCGGCGCGATCGGGTGGCCGTAGCTCACGGGCACAGCGTCGCAAAAAACGTCGGGGTTCGACGCGCGGATGCGCGTGTCGGCTGTCGGGTTACTCGAACAGCTCGACGGCCTGCTCGTAGCGGGCGGACGGCTCCTCCCAGTCGACGACCTCGAAGAAGTTGTCGACGAACTCGCCGCGGGCCGGGCCGTAGTCGTGGTAGTAGGAGTGTTCCCAGACGTCCAGCGCGAGGACCGGGTGACCGCCCCAGATCGCTCCCTGGTCGTGTTTGTCGACCACGACGTTGCGGAGCTGGTTCGAGAACGTGTCGTAGACGAGGAGCGCCCACCCGCTCGCCGCGGAGGCCGCCGCCTCGAACTCGCCCTTCCAGGCCTCGTACGAGCCGAAGTCCTCCTCGATGCGGTCGGCGAGGTCGCCCTCGGGCTCGTCGCCGCCCTCCGGCGACATGTTCTGCCAGAACAGGTCGTGGAGGATGTGACCCGAGGAGTTGTGGGTCACGTTGCGGATCGCGCCACTCGACGAGGAGAAGTCGTGCTCCTCGCGGTTGGCCTCGAGCGTCTCCTCGGCCGAGTTCCAGCCGTTTACGTACCCCTGATGGTGGGTGTCGTGGTGCCATTCGAGCACCTGTTCGGAGATGTGCGGTTCCAGCGCGTCGTAATCGTACGGAAGCGGATCGAGTTCGTAGCTCATGACTGTATCACCTGTCACCAACATGGTGAGGAAACCTGTTAAAGATAATGCGGTACGTGATACCATACGTCATTGGAAGTGAATGTTACCGAGTAACTCCGAACGCGAACGGTATGCTCGCGGTTCAGGCTGAAACGGTCGATCGGCGGACGGGAGCGAGACGATCGGTTCGCCGTCGGGGCGTAATCGGTATTGGTTACGACAATGGGAGAAGCGCAGGACGGCGCGACCCTGCGCCGCGCTCGGACGGTGGGACTGGGATTCGAACCGAATCGAGACGGTCGCTCTCGCTGCTCGCGGCGTCGCCGCTCGCTTCGCTCGAGCGCTACGACTCGCAGGCTTCGAATCCGCACACGACGCTCGCGCGGCGCGACCCTGCGCCGCGCTCGGACGGTGGGACTGGGATTCGAACCCAGGAAGCCGTGAGGCTACCGGTTTTCAAGACCGGCGCAATGGGCCACTCTGCCATCCCACCTATATTGTGTTGGGTACCCCGACGCAGTCATGCTATTTCAGACTCCTCAAGACGAAATAAACGATGAAACACCAGCCATTCCACGCACGAATGAACCGTGTCGGAACAGCCGAAATCCACCGTCATGGGGTATGTCCCGATGAATAATCCCGACAAAGTTGAAGGTATCGTTCTTATGAGTGCCCTATCCCGAGGTTCACTCAACGAACGACAACTGGTCGCCTACGAAAACCACCGAAGAGAACCCTCATGGCTTGCGCGCATGGGGAAATCCCCCGACAAACTCGAAGGGTCCGCCCACGACACCGCCAAGGTTTACGCAAACATCCTCGACAAGTTCCACCGATGGGCGTGGGAACGCGGCGGCGGATACACTCTCGACCTCGACCACGAAGACGCTGACACATACATCCGCCATATGGTCCTCGCCGAGGACGAATACTCGACCACGTATCTCAACAACATCGTAGATCTTGTCGTTCCCTCGTCTGGCATTTTTCGCACCATCACACAGTGAGGGTGGTGGGGGAGACAAGGTGGACAGGCGTACATGCCGAACAGAGACAAACACCGACAGAGTATCTAACCGTCTTATCAGTCTCTAAGTATATTTTAAGTAAACACAGGGAGTGAACGAACACGATGGATGAACAAGAGATCGACCGATATAATCACGTCATGTATGCCTCAAAGTCACATATTAATCAGTTCTTCGTGGAGAATATTTCTGAATCGGATCGGATAGTAGTCTCCGAATCAGAGAATTCTGGCTCATCGTTTGAGATTGGTGTGGACTGGTTTGCGAAGTTGAACTCAGAGTTCTCTGGTGAAATTGGTACAGAAGAGATTCACGAGCTCAATTTCAATGACTCATTTCTCCAAGTGAAGAAGGCGGTCAATATGCTCTCGACTTCTGATGGGGTATATCCGATTTCAGCTCTCAAAGAGGTAGAGCCGTCTCCGACAGGACTGTATCATTTTGACTGTCCTCTACAGTTGTTGCCCACTGACGACGCATTTGACGATAGAAAGTACGTAGAGGTGGTTGGGTTACAAGACGACGTGGAGTTTAGAGGAACAACATCTTGGGACAATTGGGGTTCAAGAAGTCATGCTTTGACAGCGATGAGGACAGTTGATCCGTATCCGTTCAAAGGAGTGCTAAAACCACTACAGATCGATAAGAGAGGACTTGAGACGGTCACATACTCTGTTCAATATCTCTATATTCTCGCTCCAGATGTAGACAAGAACAGAGAATGGAGAGAGTATCGGCAGTTGTTAAATCTTCATCCAGGTCAGGACGATAACCAAGAAGCCGATTTGTAGGCTGTTCTCTCACACAAAGTGAGGACGCCTCCGGTATAGTATTCTGTATAAAAGATGCGTCCGGAGATTAGATCTGTGAGGTTTTCGCTTGTGGGTAGAGTTATCCAATGGTGATACAACGCATCAGGAGCATGGGCAAAAAGAAGGAGCCAAACGTCAGGACGCTACCGTGTATGGTCTGTTGAGACTCTAAGAGCTATCTCAATACGGCCCACATGGGTACTCACAAACAGACAAAGCCTCAGACGGTTCCTGCGTATCGGGATTGGGTGTCGGAGAATTGTACACTGGATCGAGATCATCCAGCCACTGCTTCGAATCAACTTCTCAAGTCGCAACTCTGGCGAGAGAACAAAGATTTCTTTGAACGATGGCAGGATTGGGACTAATTACGAAATTCGGAGTCAGACATCTCAGAGTTATAAAATAAAACAGCGAATCAGTCTCCGGATATAAGCCATCCAGCAAACGAGTTATTACAGACAGTCATAGACAGAGTATATGGATCCTCTTGATGAAACTGTGCGATCTGTTTTGACTGATTTTGCGGACGAAGAATTAGATGGCTCTTGGAACGGCAGAAGAGAGCGTGAGGCTGTCAGTCTTTTCGCCTTCGGTCATCTGGTAGAACAAGCACATTCTGGAGGGGCGATAACGGACTCAAAACAGATTGGACTGGAGGTGCCTGTACCACAGGTCACAATGGATAGCGAGAACGGCGATAATAAAAAGAATCAGGTGTGTAAGGACGTGGTCATTTGGCCTGAACCCCGCATGACCTGTTGGGATGAGAATCAGGAGCCAACCGTTCCGCCCATGTCAATTATTGAATGGAAATTCGACCGAGCCAGTATCTACAACGGTGATGTAGAGTGGCTGGAGACCTTCACTGAACAATATCCGAATTGTGTCGGATACGCGGTGTCAGCAAATCAGTCGAAATCAAGATTCAGTACCTCACAAAGCATCCTCGGCTAGCTGTTTCTGAAGCCTGAGTTCCACGG
>NZ_QMIM01000035.1 GCF_003287355.1 Halorubrum sp. 48-1-W | reverse complement strand
TAGACACACCTTCAGCAAGCAGACGTTCTAACTAAGCGGCTTTGTGAAGTACTGATAATGGTTCTGAAGAAGATTGACTAGTGTGCTATAATCGCCCTGGTTATTTAGATCACGAAGAATAGACACTATTTTCTCTTCGTTCTTTACCCTGACAGAGGACTTCAGAAAGACCCCCAAGAACAATCCAACAATCCCTAGCACGGCAACTAATTGGAGAGATTCAACCAGCAGCGGGGTGACCTCCACAGAACCAACCCCATAGCTAACCGGTACGCTGGCCGCCTCAAGACTCTCCAAATAGATTGAGAGCCAATACGATCCGATAATCACCAGGAAGGCGATCAAAATATACGCGAATCTGGGCTTCGTCCATAGATTGTATCGAACACGGAGTTGGCGGTGTCGAGGAAGTATAGAATAGACGGCAACGATAGAGGCGAGAAACGTGAAAACCAATAATTCAGCCATAAATTCTCTGTCTTAGTCTGGTCCCATAACACTTGCCGAGAAAGAGTGTGCCACCCCAGACAGGCAGGCGCGAGGGACGAGATTCCTCAGGGCGTCAGATTACATGTGCCATATCCAATACAGCTTTGAAAACCAATTACTAGTATAGAAATCCGCGTGCTGGTTTTTCGCGCCCCCGGAGAGGGCGAGGGCTCCATCAAGAGTCCTCAGAGGTGACTGCCTGTGAGTCAACAACAGAGTCCCGACAACGTCTCGATCGACGACATCCCACTCGATATCGCAAACACGCAATCAGAGGAGGTCAATCCCGCCGATGTCCCCGACGAAATCGAATCTATCACCCGTGGGCTCGCCGGTGAGCAACCGCCGACGAATCCCATAGTGGTTCTCAAAGCGGCTCGCTGGTGGTATCTACACGGCAAGGGCGGCACAGATCCCGCCTTCCAATGGGCCATCGAGTGGGCACATCACCTTGCGATCGACACCTCGAGTGACGTCGAACACTTCAACGAGTTCCTCGAGTACCTCGTCACGGTTGGCTTCGGGGACGAACCCCACGAGCTCCGCTAACCGCAAGCGGTTTTTTGTGCGCCCCGGAGGGTGCGGCGCGTCTTGAACTGACGCAGTCGCGGTAAACTCGAATTGGTAACTACGATGGCTACGACTAGTGACTCGTCGGTGTCCTTCGAGGAGACCGATACGCGAGACGACGAGATGAACAGTACAATCGAAGAGTGGATCGACGACCTCGTCGCCGGCGTCGACGACGCGCAGGCTAGCGCGGAGTTCCAGGAGTGGCTTGACATCCAGAGTCGCTTCCACGACTACTCCTACCGGAACACGCTCCTCATCAAGCAGCAGGACCCCGAGGCGACTCGTGTCGCCGGCTACCGGACGTGGCAGGAGGAGTTCGACCGGCACGTCCAGGAGGGCGAGTCAGCCATCTGGATCTGGGCGCCGATCATCGCCAAGCAGTGCCCGGAGTGTGAGAACTCGCCGAGCTACCACGAGCAGAGCGACTGTGACTACGACGAGACACCGTCCGAGGAATGGTCCAAAGGTCTGGTTGGCTTCAAGCCCACAGCTGTCTTCGACGCCTCCCAGACCGAGGGCGAGCCGCTTCCCGAACTCGAAACGGACGCCACTGGGGATGGCGAAGGGTTGGTGCCCGTACTCACGGCTGCAGCTGATGACCTCGGCGTGAGTGTGGAGATCGTCGACGCTGTCGAATGGGACCATGGCGACGCGAAGGGTATCTGTAAACATCAGAAGCCAGACAATGACCGCCCTGTCGTCGAGGCGAAAGCCCGTGAGAATCAGGCCGACCTGGCGGTAACACTCGTTCATGAGTACGCTCACGCGCTGCTTCATGACGATGTCGACGACGACACCGAGCGGTCGAAACGGGAGGTGGAAGCCGAAGCTGTGGGGTACATCGTTGGGCGGTATTTCGACCTCGATACGAGCGGCTCAGCGTTCTACCTTGCCGCGTGGCAGGACGACGACTCGGCGGTCCTCCAGGAGCGTCTCAGTCGAATCAGTTCGTGTGCACAGGATATCATCGGAGTGGTTACTGAGGGCTGACCCAACATCTCTTCCAGTTTAACCAACAAACGGAGGTAGCTACTGCTCTTTGTTGGTTAAGTTTATCAGCGCCCGCCGAGGGGCGGAGGCGCATTCTCACCTCCGTCGAGAGCGTCTTAATTTCTGTCAATGGCGTATTCCTCGGGGCGCAGAAAACTACAGACAGCGGTGAGGACAGCCTAGGTATCTAATACATCACCGCTGGTGACTGTAGCTACGTGATGGCCATTCACAACTCACAGTCAGGCACCCGCCTCGGAGAAGTACTTCCACTCCGCTCGCCCGAAGTATAAGTCACAGAGTCTCAAATTTTGAGGAGAGGGAGCACCGCTGAGTCGGTTTCAACAACCGGATCAACTCCAAAGTGTCACACGCTCTCTCTCCCCCTCGAAGTAGCCCGTGAACTCGTGAAAATGACTCCTGATGACCCAGAGACGGCCCGTGGCGGTTGAGGATCGCCGAATTGATATATAGAGACTCGCGAGGGACGGATTCTCGAGTAAACGGTCCTTCAAAGATCGTGATCCCCGTGCCATCATTGGATTCAACTGAGCAGTTCAGTGTACCCCGCTTGGCAGAATGATGGATAAACAGAACCTCTCGTTCTGGCACCGAGTGACCACTATTCCTCAGGTCACCGCTCTTTGATGCCTTGGAAGTGCCTGTAACTTCAGTACCCAGTTACGCCGAGTAGTTGGATGGTCGCGGCCACGATTTTTGCCATCATCGGGGGGTACGTCGTTGCGCCCAATATCTCCCCGCAAGTCGTCTGGTGTTGATACGTAAATGACGTATTTATACACAAATTTTATCCCATTGACAGTATATATTACGTGTATGACTGAAGTAGATCAGAAAATTCAGTTGGTCCGTGAGGCTGGGGAGATCGGGCTTGAGCTCTTGGAGTGCGACACTCCGCCGGTCAGCCGGTATGCGCCCGAGGGCGACGACGGCGTCCCCATCTTCCAGGAGGACGAGCAGTTCTGGAGTGCGTGGACCCAGGCCCGCGACCTGGCGGCTAAGTTCGACGACGACCCCATTGTGGAGGAGGTACGAGACGACTCGGTTCCTCACTTCGCTATCCACACCCGTCGCCAGATCGGCGGAGAACGGTTTGCGAATGTGGGATTCGTCTACGGGGCGGATGGGAAGTGCGTCATCAACTTGGAGTTCAAGATTGAAGACGGCTGGCGGGCGATCAACGACTACCAAGAGGAGCTGACCGCGCTCGACATCGGCCGGCAGATTGCGGCGGTCGAGCTCGCCGTGCTGGCGAACGAACTCCAGTCACCCGCTGAGACCTTGGACTACTGGATGACGCAGACGCTCTACTCGACTCGGCAGTCTTCGTGGGCTGATGATCGGAAGGCCAGCCCGCAGACGGTCAGCGACCGGGTCCGGTCGGCGAAGGAGAAACTCGACTTCGAGGAGGCATGATGGCGGAATCTACACGCACTTATGTGAGGGCCCACCTGGCTGAATACAGCACCAACTGAATCACTAATGGCGCTCCTTCCCTTCCGTACCGATTCAAACACCTACTCGACGTCTGTGACGATGGACGCGAGCACTGTCGGTGATACGACGGTGACGGCAGCCGTGTATGCCTCTCGGGAGCTCGAACCGGCGATTCTGGAGGCGATCTACGATCACGGGAGTGGCATCGGATTCAAACCGTTCTACAACAAGGCGAACGACTACGAACACGCCGTCCGCCGAGACTTCACCGAAGCCGTCCTGCAGGAATTTCCGGAGCACATCCGTGTGTTCTCCCACCGCCAGAGCCTGGATGGGAACGAGGACACCCAGCAGGTCGAAGCGGTCCACTCCGCGATCCACGTCCACGACATCTTGAACACGGTCGCCGAGCCCCCCGCGGTAATCGTCGATGGGAACGAACAGCAGGCCAAACCGTTCGTCGCCGCACTCGGAGGGCTGCGAGACGATCGCCCGCTGGTGGCTCACTGCCAGAAGTCGGAGTTCTACTACCCGGCGGCACTTCTCGCCGACTTGGTCTCGAACCACCTCGCCCACCGGATTAACAGCACAGACACGATGCCGCGGGCAGGGGAGCTCGTCATCCCGGCCCCACGGGCGAAGCACCATCGTGGCCAGGACTGGGGGCAGGCTATCAGCGCGACCTATCGGAACTCGCCTGAGTACACCCCTCCGACGCTCCCGGCGCTTCGAGGCAACACCGTCCGAGAGCGAGTCAATTGCTGGTACGAGGGTGCCGTCATGCCGCATGAGGGTGTGGACGAGCCGATGTCAGACTCCGTTACGCGGGTGGTCAACGCTCTCCAGCGGAACGGCTACGATGACCTCGCTGAGAAACTCCGAGAGTTGTAACTGCTGAAGTTGGAATAGCGCCATTTCCCGCCCCCACGTCCGTCGAGGGACATGGTCGAACGGGCTCAACACGCTGGCGCGCAGCGCTCACTTACTACTACTACCGGCCGCGGTGATAAATCTTCACCATAACTAATGCGAGACGACTACGGTAACAAATTCACAGTCAGACAGTGATGACCAGTTGAAACCACACGAATCTTTGTTTGGTTTGAGTTTCCGACTTTGTTAATGAAGAAGTCGGAAACGCAAACGGCTAAGCGGCACAATTAGGGCTACAAGCTACCTAAAAAATGAGCGAGTCAGCGAATTCGGAAACTCAAAGATCGGTGAGGCCGACGAGACGCAGTCAACGATCGACAAGCTGCCGCACGACACGAGATGCTCACAGCGAGCGGTGTTCTGGCGGATTTTCGAAGAGCAGTTCGTCGATTAACTCCGGATCTCCCAGAACGTTTTATCGCCGCTCGCGAACACTGAGAACTCGAAGACCCAGTAGAGCGGCGACGTTCCTTCCGGGACCTCATACGCCAGCTCACCACGCCGAGTCTCACCGTCGCTCAACGGAGTCCCCTCGTCGAAGGCACGGTCAAGCCCGGTCGTCGCTGTCAGACTCTCCTGATATGTGTACCCCTCATCGTCTTTAAGCATCATCTGGAGAATCGTCGAGAATTGCCGCTCTTCGCCGGTGTTGTTCGTGATGCTGATGTCGACGATGACGAACTCATTCCCCTCATCCGGCTCAGAAAACTGGCCGAGTGATGACTCGGTACGCGCATCGTTCACAGTGACAGCGACGTCTTGGTAGCCGATCTCCTCACCGAGACTGTAGGTTTCGACCCTGAGATTCTGCTCAATCTCAGCGATCGAACCGGCCTCCTCCTCCAAGTTTATTTGCGCCCGATCGATTCCGCCGATGATCGACGCGTTGAGGTCAAACACCAACTGGAGCCCAGAGGCATCTTCCGGTACTTCAAACGTGATCGTCCCGCGCTCAACTTCGCCGGGAGCGAACTGTCCCGCATTGAACGTATTCCCGCCACCGCCAGTAAATGTTTGATCGTACTGATAGTCCTCGTCATCACGGAGCCGAGTCTGGAGGAGATTGCTCACCGAAACGTATCCGTCGCTCACATTCTTGAGCGCAAGCGAGACGACGGCGAACTCGTTGCCTGCGTCTGGCTCGGAGAATTGTCCGAGGCTCGCCGTTCGATCCACGCCCTCAACAACGAGGTGAAGCTGATCGCCCTCAACGAGGTCGCCGACTGCGGCCTCAACCTGCTTAGGCCCCGAACCCTCTTCACTATCATCTGTGTCAGAATCGTCCTCACCGTTTGAACCATCGCCACCACTGGACCCATCACTGCCGTCACTGCCATCACCAGTAGGTTCAGGTCCGTCGCTACCTTCATCCGAACACCCAGCTACTGAGAGAGCCAATCCACTTGATAATGCCGCGAGGACCTGTCGTCTATCCATGTAGAATCGCTAAGGTGACTGATCTTGTAAATTTAGGGGGTAAATGGCTTTGTTGAAATCCTCTTCTTCAGAGAGTTTCTCACCTGAAAAGCTGGTCGATGGGAAATGCGAACCGAACAGTCCTTTCAGCTCACGCAGCGCTGCCCCAGTTATTTTTGCCGCCCGGAGATATGTCTGAGACAGATGTCTGAGGATTCTGACGACACTGACGGAGAACGGGTCGTCTTCGCAATGCTGGTTGGAGTGACGTTCGGAGCGGCACTCGGAACGACAGTTCTCCAAGATATCACACAGGGCATTGTTGTTGGTGTCGTCGTTGGAACCCTCGCTGCTCTCGTCTTCCCAGCGTGGACGGACCGACTCTACAAAACGGTAACAGACAAACTCGAAGAATAATCTGCTGAACTGATCGATAAGTGAGTACCCAGTACTGAGCGATCTTGTTCCAGGAATCTGAACTGTTCTATGACTTCGCACGCGATGACTACTCACGACTTACAGTCACGCTGCTGTCCCGGAACAGTACTTTCGCCCCGCTCGCCCGAACTATAAGTCACAGAGTCTCAAATTCTGAGGAGAGGGAGCACCGCTGGGCCGGTTTCAACAACCGGATCAGCTCCAAATCAGTGTCACACGCTCCCTCTCCCCCTCGAAGTAGCCCGTGAACTCGTGAAAATGACTCCTGATGACCCAGAGACGGTCCGTGGCGACTGCTCGTTCTGTGGCGAGACAGTCACCGGTCGGCACGCAATCATCCACTTTGAGACCGCTGGCGGTGGCCCTGGCGTGTGGGCCGAATGTCCAAGCTGTGGCGAGATCGTTGACCCCACCGATGCTCAGTAAACAGTTCATCCAGCAGATCGTCAGGCTCGAGCCGTCATCGACAACGCACCACGAGTGCCGTCACTGTGGGTACAGCGTGGAGAAAGCCGTCGATAAATGTCCACAGTGTGGCTCTCACGAGATTGCGGCCTACGATCTTGAGTAATCGCTGAAGTGTTCACGGTTGGTAGAGAAAGTTCGATACCTTATGTATCATCCGAACGCTAACGTGGGTCCGAGTGTTACATAAGGTATGGAGCAGCCGTCACCACCCACCTCGCTCCCGAAGTATCTCGCAGAGGGGCTCCCCAAACAGGATACGGAGACACTCCAAGAGGTACAGAACTATATTGAGGCGCTCATCGAGTACCGCGACCAGTCGGTCGACACTGACGAGCTTCCCGAGGCTGCCGAGCCCGTCGACGAGCCTGATGGCGCAGGAAGCGGGACCGTCGTCAAAGAGAAAGTCACCTGTGGCGACGACAGCTGTAAATGTGCCAGCGGGAATCCCTCGGATATGCACGGTCCGTATCTCTATCGCTACTATCGTGAGAACGGGACGATGAAATCGGAGTACGTCGGTAAGCCAGAAAGTGAGTAGTGGTGTGAGAAGTTTGCCATAACCACTCGTTCGTGCCAACCTGCGGTCCTAGACTTCCCCGCGAAGGGTGTCATCAACGACATCAGCGAACGCAACGTTCTCACGCACCTGTTGTATCTCGACGGTGACGCGGTCTCCGACACTCGTTTCGGGAACGATCACGACGTAGCCCCGCTCGACTTTCGCGATTCCGTCACCTTGGTCACCGAGGTTCTCGATTTCAACGTCTCGCTGTTCACCTTCCTCGACAGGCGGGCCGTCGTATTCGTGTTGCTGACCAGTGTGGTCAGCTGACTGAGTGACCTCAGTCGTGTCGGTGGCTTCGGTATCCGACGTCGATGTCGATATGAGCGCAACACGGTATGTTTCACCCTCAGAGAGTGTCCCCGTGGCTATCTCACGGTCTGGCACAGTTATCTGGTAGGTGCCATCGTCTTGCTCAACAGTCGCAGTATACAGTGTCTGGAGCGTCTCAGAAATGTCCATAAATCGCGTATTGTGTTGACTCTTGCCAGCTGACTTGTTTCTAGCGTTTCTAGTGCTCTCAACTGATTACCGTCGGTCTGATCAAGGTTCCCGAGAGACCACTTCAGGACTCATCGCCAGCATCAAACACGGCCGCAAAGTCTTCGAGAAGCTCCTGTGGCGATCGCTCATCACTACGAGACGGAAGTGGAGCTTCCCAGCATTCGATCTCGAGCGTGCGCGCATTCGACACTGACTCCGGTTCGGTTGTCACATTGAAAATTCCAGTATGATAGATCGCCAGCAGTCGCTGCTCATGAACGGTGACGTAATCGATTCCGGCCCGGTCCAGGACTGTTGAAACATTAGTAGGCTCAGATAACGAGACAGAGACGCTTGGAGACGGCGAGTCGGTCATACCAGGTCCTAGGTCTATTCTACTGATAAAACCCAACTTGAGTACGATCCGGATACACCATCTGGCCAGTTGCCGTGGCCGGTCTGTCGTCTCCCAACGAGTACGATAGAACAGTCCTCCCGCAGTCTCGGCCGTGACAGTATCCACCCAGACGCCGGCTACCCACCAGTTGAACGAGTATGGTAAGATGTCCCGGAGTCAAAACTGGTGAGTTCAGTGATACGCTGCTCCAGTTCTTCGATTTCAGCTTGGAGCTCGGTTGTGTCTTCGTCGGCACCAGCCAACTGGTCTTTGAGCCCTTGGAGACGTGTTTCTTTCATCTCTTCGTCGACGTCTGCTTTCCGAACATACTCGCTTTCCTCGATATCGTACACATCGGATTCAGAGAGTGACGTTACCTCCAACGCATCGTCGAGTTTGCTCGTATCGACGCTCATCACCCGCTCGGGGTCGATCCCCTCCGCCTCCAGTAGCTCAAGGACCGTGTCGTCATCTTTGAGTGTTCGATTTTGGCGGACAGTCCGCTGAACGGAGCCGTATTGACCACTCACGGGTTGATCGTGATGGAGGCGGTCAAGCAAGACGCCACGAACCTCTTGCCGAAGGTCGTTGGCATTGCGCTGGACATCTGACAGCAGCGTATAGAGGTTCACAAGCGTCGGCACGTCTAATTCGGTGAGTGACGTCATGTCGTGCTGCTCGAGCGCATCGATCAACAGGAGCGCGTCTGCGTACACCGGGATATCTGGCTCTTCTCGTGGACCATCGTCCTGTTCAACCGTGTGCGGATCGACGAGTGGCGACGCTGTTGGCGTCTCGCTTTCAGAGAGGGTGCCGTCCCGGTCGTCGATAGTGAATCGCGGATGGAGACTCATGACGGTGGCATACGGTTCAGCCCCGGGTGGGAGGCGATCGAGATCGAACGACCCAGTCGCATCGTCAACGCGCTCGAACAGCGTCTCGAACTGCTCCCGCTGGAGCGGGACGGTCTCACTGTCGGCCTGATACTCGATCAGCACTCGGTGTTGCTGGACGTCGGTAATGTGAAACGGCTTCTGAGAGAGCGGAGTGAGGAGTGTAGCGTCTGCTGGAAGCTCCTCCACGTTGTCGAGGAGATTGTCCCACGTCACTCGAAACGACATACTGGCGATTCAGTACTGCGAGACAAAAGCATACGGGCGTACGTGATTGAGCTCACCGTGATTAACCAACAGATAGCGGCAGAAGCGCTATTTTGTTGGTTAACTGCTGGCACAATCCGCAGAGGCTGCTATCCCGTTTTAATTCTGTCTTGTTCGTCTTGACCTCCCCCACCCCTCGTTCCGAGTGTAAGTTGTTCGCTCTATGGGGGTATGGTGTATCGGGTATGAACAGTTGTTGCTGCCGACTTCTGCTATTAGCGGTCGTGAGGTCGGGATATATCAGAAGGTCGGTCGCCGAAAGACGATTCGGCTTAACAGTATACAGAAAGTGCGGTACGGTAACGGACCACGCGCACGTTAATAAATATTATGGATTGATCGGTGGTTCGAGATCAACAGAACGCTTCCGCGAGCGAGTTACAGTCGGAACGAGGGGTGGGGGAGAAACAACAATCAGTATCGAACCTGCCGAGTTACAGTCGGAACGAGGGGTGGGGGAGAAACAACAATCAGTATCGAACCTGCCGAGTTACAGTCGGAACGAGGGGTGGGGGAGAAACAACAATCAGTATCGAACCTGCCGAGTTACAGTCGGAACGAGGGGTGTGGAGAACACTAACTGCTTCACTCGGTACAGTCGGAATGAGGGGGGTACAACCAAGTTCCGACTGTATAATTCTCCGCTATACAACCATCAAAACGACGCATTTCGGGGAGTTACAGTTGGAGCGGGGGTAGATATATGGTGGTGGCCTTGAAACGCACCCCTATGGCTGACGATGAGCATGACGATCCCGCGGACAGCAAGCAGGAGCCATCGAGTGGCGGCGACCCGCTGTTCGCTGAAGCGGGCGTGCTGAACCGGACGGAGCTGATCCGTCGGCCCGAACTTCTCGAAATCTCCACCGTTCCAGGGAGTGACCGAATCGCTGGTCGCACCGAGCAGATCCAGTATGTCGCCAGTAATATCGGGCCGCTGGTGACAAACTCGGAGCCCACCTCAGTGATGATATACGGGAAGACCGGCACAGGAAAATCGCTCGTGAGCAAGCACACCTCCCGCCGCGTCGTCCGTGAGGCAGAATCACGTGACACGAACGTCGAAATGGTATATGTCGACTGCGCACAGCACAATACGGAAGCACAGGCGAGTTCTAAGATCGCCCGCGAGTTGAACGAACTTGCCGGCGAACCCGAGTCTATCCCGCTCACCGGGCTCGGACCCTCCCACTACTATTCATACATCTGGTCGTTATTAGAAGACCACTATGACGGCGGGATCGTCATTCTTGATGAGATTGACCAACTCCAACCATCTGAGGACGCCAACACGCTCCTGATGCAGTTATCTCGGGCTGGAGAAAGCGAAAAGACGGAGTCATACATTGGCGTTATCGGCATCTCGAACAAGATCGAGTGGGGTGATGAATTAAACTCTCGCGTCCTCTCGTCGCTCGGCAACGAAGAGACAGTTTTCCCACCATACGACGCAACCCAACTACAGAACATTCTCTCTGCCCGGAAAGATGCATTTCACGACGGTGTCCTCGCTTCAGAAATCATTCCCCGGACAGCAGCTCTCGCCGCGCGTGAACACGGTGATGCCCGCAAGGCCGTTCGGATCTTGAAGAACGCCGGGAAGCTCGCTGAACAGGAGGGTGCCGAACAGGTACAGGAGCGCCACGTCAACGAAGCCCAAAAGAAAGCCGAGGTTGATCGACTCCGTGAACTCCTCGCGACCGACACACCTCACGCCCGATACGTGCTCTTAGCACTCGCGGAGTTGACGCAGAACACCGACGAATCGGATTTTCGAACTACCCGCGTCTACGATGCCTACGTGGAGGTGTGCGAGCAGGAGGCCGCCAACCACCTCAAGATCGACCGCGTCCGCGACCTGCTACGTGAACACGCTTTTAATGATACTCTTGAATCCACGCTGGAAAGCGGTGGACGAGCCGGTGGGACGTACAAGCAACACCGACTCCTGAAAGACCCAAACGTCGTTAAAGAGTCAGTGAAGCGCGAGATGTAGCATATTGGGAAATCTGGTGCGAGTAGAGTAAGAACTTCCCCAGTACAATTCCTATGAGGTAAGACTCTCCTTCGTTAACCAACATAGATCGGGGAATCGTCCAGTATGTTGGTTAAGATCGCTCACTCTCATGGAGAACTCCTGAAAAGATCCATCGCCAATAGAGTCTGTTGTTTCACTTGAAGCAGTGGTGTGTGGGTTCAATAACTATAGATCGGGTCTGCCCCTCCACCGTTTCCGAAGCTTTCGTCGATGAGCCATCGTGGGAATCCGCACACCACCATGTCCGAAGCTATTCACTAGAGAACAAGGGGACTACGAAAGAGGCGACGTAATCGGGACGGGGCGAGATGGTCCGGATCTACCCTTCCTTCCTGGTGGTTGGACAATATCTCCGAGGGATCGGACCAATTGGATCCCGTTCTCATAGCCAGTCGTCACCCGATATCCTTCTTCATCCTGCTCGACGGAGAATTATTGAATAGTTTGTCAGGGCATTATAGAACGGTTGGCATACCTCTCTTTGCTCTCTCGAATTGTTCACTGTAGGGGATTATTCTCCGAGTTTGTCTGTTACCGTTTTGTAGAGTCGGTCTGTCCACGCTGGGAAGACGAGAGCAGCGAGGGTTCCAACGACGACACCAGCAACAATTCCCTGTGTGATATCTTGGAGAACTGTCGTTCCGAGTGCCGCTCCGAACGTCACTCCAACGAGCATTGCGAAGACGACCCGTTCTCCCCCAGTGTCGTCGGAGTTATCAGACATCTGTATCGGATGCATTTTCGAGAGGCAAAAATAACTGGGGGCAGGTCGCGTGAGCTGAAACGGGTGTGTGGTTCACAGGAGCGGTGTATCAGGCAATTCCCACTAAATCTAGGGTGTCGTAGAATATTTATCACAATATTTATTTCGTGAATTCACAGCTGAATCAGCCGATAGAATGCGCTTGCTGACTGACCATTACGTGATCTCGTCAATCAGCTCAAACCCATTTTTGAACCGCACACGATTCTCGAACCCGTGGGCGTCGAGTGTCGCAACAACCGCCTCGCCGGCGTCGATGTCGGTCGTCACGATACAGACCAGACCGCTATCCGCTTCGAGCCTTTCAACTGCGGCCGCAGCAAGCGCGGTGTCAGCCTTTTCGATCCGATCCTCGCTTCTTTTCGAGGATCGAGCGATGTACGACCGAACGTCGTCCATCACTTGTGACACGGTGCCGTTCGTGTAGTCAGGCTCGTCGGCGACTGTAACCCAACCGGCATCAATGGCGCTATTGATCGGAGTCTGTCCCGGCGTACTTCGCCTCGGCGCACCACCGAGCTCGTCGTAGACCCGCTGCGGAATGACAAATGTGAGATCGTTCCGTTGAGCAAAGCGTTCGAGAGCCGTGTACTTGTTGTTCTGTTGGCGACCACACGCGATGAACAATCCTGTATCCGCGATCCACGTCACCGAATTCTGCAACGGGTTGAACGGCTCACTCATCGCTCTCGTAGTCAGCCCTCAATCGTCGGATTCTCATTAGCGTCCCGAATCTCGTCAAAATAGGGATCGACCGATTCCATATCGAGGACGACGTCTCGTAGTGCCTGTAACACGGCAATTGCGAAGGCGTGCTGAAGGTCGAGTTCCCGGGCTGCAACTCGCTCCGACATGTTCCCGTTGGCGTACGGTATCGCATACGTTAGGGCGGCAGCGAGCTTTCCGAGACCGTCTCTCTCGATGAGGAGATTGAGGTCCTGATCCCGAGGCGATCGGCCGAACGCTTCGATGAGCGTCGGCGTGATCGTATACTCGTCTCCCCCGAGATTTGCCGAGAGAGTGATCGGGACTGCTGAATACGTGTGTGTTTTCTGGCCCTCATCTCGAGTGAGGACCTTGAGCTCAACGAGCGAGCCGGCATCCGAATACGCTGTCGTCCGGGGAATCTCCAATTCATCGACAATGTCGTCGATAGTGACCTCCTCTTGCCGGAGCACGAAGGTGTAGAGCCGCGCCAGTCGTGGCTCTTCCAGCAGCTGTGCAACTGACAGCAGGCCGTTGACGGCGCGTTCGGGGTCTCCAGCTGCCTTCGACATACAATTCATAATTCATGTACTAGATAATAGTGTTTGGGATTGCCGAATCGGACGTGATACTTCGGACACCCTGTGCCGAGCGATTCGTGAGTCCTCTGTACTGAGCGATTCCTGTGTAGGTGTGAGAAGACTTCTATGACACCCTCCTAACGGTCAACGCGAACTCCTTGAGGCTCTCCAGCACACGTATTTTATCCGTCTGATGTGAGAATTGATGGTATGGGTGACCCGGATTCTCCAACCTTCTCGGTATCTCTCTCTGGTCGCACGGATATTCCAGCAGTTCTGAATCGAGCTGGCATCGATCACGTGAGTGTCCATGATCACCGACTCCTTGCTATCTATCACACGGCAATTCTCAATGTGACGACTGATCCGCATCAGATATCGGATACACAAACACTCGAGATCGAATGCTGGGAAGATCCAATTCCATCCCGTGCTGATGGAAAGTCGTCACAAGATATTCTTCAGGATTTCACCGACGTGTTCGACTCTGCCGGGGACTATTGAGAGATTCACCCCGGTGGCTCAACCTGATAATCACGACCAATATCATAACTAGCGACAGAAAGAACGATTATAATGGATACATGTTAGCTGTTGGAATATGAGTGCGTCACAGGGTGAAACCGATCTATCGGCGGACGAGCGTGCGGGTCTTGAATTGGTCCGCGAGACGGGTGGGATTCACCAGAGCGACTTTTGGAAAGAGCTGGGTGTCTCTTCGCGAAAAGGAAGCCGAATAGTCGAAGCACTTGAGAGTGCCGAGCTGATTCAGCGTGAAGAAGCGGTGTACAAAGGTCAACGGACCTACTATCTCGAACCAACAGCATCTGAGCTTGACTTTTCACTGCTGATGGCGGGTGACATGCTCTCGCCATTCATCGGTGAGGAAGAGGTCGATGCGCAGGCAGACGCCTTCTCCCAGTGGTTGATGAACCTCGCGTACGAGGAAGAGTGACTCTGTTCTTGAGGGCTTCTGACGGCTCTTAGTCACCAAAACTTAGCCACGATGGGCTTAATTCGTCTCACCGGAAGAGTTTGCCACCGCGTTGTTCATCCAGTTCGGTTATTGTATCATCCTCGGTGAGACCATCAATGATCATTTCAGGGCGTGCCGCGAGCGAGTAGCGGTAGTGGCGACCACCGCGCTGGCCGCGGTTGATCTCTTCCATCTTCGCGACGCCGTTGATCACGAGGTCATTCAACAGATCGCGGACCGTCCGAGCGGTGACCGTATCAGTCTCTGCGAGCCGTGCGGCGTGTTCGTACCACGCGTAGAAGGCGTCCATCTTCGCGGGTAGTTCGCCTTCATTATCGAGTGCAAGCAGAGTGTACGCAACGAGTTTGCCTTGGGGCGATAATGATGCAATTTCGCTCACAATCGCGCCCTGCTGGATCTCCTCTTCGGCCTGCCGGACGTGCTGTTCAGTAACGATATTGTCGTCGCTGGTGCGCGCCAGGTCGCCAGCCGTATACAACAGATCGAGTGCTGTCCGGGCATATCCAGAGCGCTTCGCGGCGAACGCGGCCGTTATCGGAACCACATCGTCAGTCAGCACACCATCATGAAACGCGTCGGCGGCACGATCTTTGAGGATCGTTCGCAGTTCGTTCGCATCATACGGTGGGAAATGAATCTCGTGTTCACAGAGCGTCGATTTGACTCGTGGATCCAGCGAGTCGCGGAACGTCGAGTCGTTCGTGATTCCGATGAGTCCAACTTTCGTATCGTCGGGATCGACAAATTTCGCAGAATTACGATTGTTACACCGCCCGAGCTTGTACAAGACGTTATCACTCGTTCCGATATTGTCAATTTCGTCTAGTGCGATCAGAACGTGCGTGGTGTCAGCCTTGCGTAACTCGTCGAACAGCATGTCGTACACGTCCCCCTCGGGGTAGCCTGTCGTCGAGATACTCGATCGGGGCGTCGACTCCCGGAGGACGTTCACGAGATTCACAGCGACCTGATAGCTCGTATTGAGGTCACGACATTCCATTTGGACGGCCGTCACGTCGACATCGTCGACGCCATCGGCGTCCTCGCGAACACGATCGAGCACGAGATGGGTGCCAACAGTCTTGCCGACACCGGTCGGTCCGTAGACGAACACGTTACGCGGTCGCTTTCCACGAATCACTTCGGAGAACATCTGGAGGTAGCGATTCAACACCTCATCGCGTTCGAGGATGCGGGACGGATCGTAATCGTCCCGGAGCACGTCTTCATCGAGGAAGATTTCATCCTCGGGCGTGAGGTGACCGAGATTGTCCATATCGGTTCCATACACAGATACCATATAAAACCGGGGCTTCAACTGTTTCGACTGACCCACACAGACACTCCACCGTTTCGAGTGTTCCAGGTGGAACGAGTAGGGGGGTCAGTTTCGGATGGATATTCGAGACCCTGTGCGACGCTAACATTTATCACAAATGTCTGCGTACCACACCCGCAAACCATTTTTTGTGAATGTAGTAGAATAAGAGAAGACGTAATAGAGACTCGATCAGCTAAAATCGTACGTAGCACTCGTCACTGTCTACTTGAACACTTGAAATAGTGGAGTGTGGGTGGTCCCGACTGGTGTCTCGTTTGTTCGACGCACTGTCCTGACGACGAACTGGCCTCGACAGGACCGACAGCAGATTGTACGCAATCGCGTCGGTGGTTATAGTTGAACACTTGAACGGGTGGTGTGTAAGGTCGACAATTAGAACGGCTGTTTGGTCATCGGAGACACTTGAAGACGTGGTGTGTGTGAGATCGGCTGGGATTTCAGCGTCGATCGCTGTCGGCGTACAGCTCGAAACACTCGAAGCGCCGGAGGGTGAGGACAGAGACAAGCGAGGTGCCGTCGCGGAGGCCGGTGATCTACTCCTCTCTTCCCGGTGGTTGAACAATATTTCCGAGGGATCGAACCAATTGGATCCCGTTCTCGTAGTCAGTCGTCACCCGATACCCTTCTTCGTCCTGCTCAACGGCTCCCACGCTGGGATGCGCAAGAAGTTGGAGGGCGGATCGAACCTCTTCGGTGGTTGGGATATCGTTCGAGTCCTCCATGCCCACGACGATCCACCGGACGTCCTCCGCTGTCTCTACGGCTCCATCGGCACGCTCGAGGGCCTGGATGACCGCAAGCAGGATCTCTCCAGCATCGATCCGGTCCTGGATGTACTCATCGAGGAGGTCGAGTCTGTCGTCTTGGAAGGCTCCCGAGCGTGTCAAGAGGGTCAGTATCTCTTCGGGTGGGACGGCATACTCGTTCCGGCGATCGAGGAGCTCGATGAGGTCGTCGACGGCAATGGTTGTCAACTCGGTCGTCTCGGCGTTATCGATCACCTTCGGAGCGAAGCCCGGAGCAACCACGATGGCGTGATCAGCCCCACGCTGGCGCCGGTGTTTGTCCACGTTGGTGACCTCTAGAGAGTTGACTCGCCCGTTCCCTCGGGCCTTCACTTCGACAACGACGTGTTTGGGGGACCGGATCTCCACGTCGGTGTCACCTCCTCCCTCGATCCAGTCGGCGGTACACCCCAGTTTGGAGAAGGCCTTCGCGACGAGTTTCTCGAACTCCTCGTGGGCAGTTCCGTCTGTGCTGGCCGCTCGGAGTTGGTCGGCGAGGTCGGGAGTTGGTCCGTCGTCTTCGTCATCGACAGGGTGGACACGCTCGCCGGCATCGGTCAGGTCGGCGATGGCGGTCTCGACCGACTCCTCTCCGGCGAGTTGGTCGAGGCGCTTGTCGGCGACTCGAGTAAATCCCTGCGGGCGGTAAGTCTCGTCATAGCCAACGAGTTCGTTGAATTCCTCAATATCGACGTCGACCTCCTCGACATCAGTGAGGAAGGTCATGTACTCCCAGGGGCTTTCCTCGTTCCAACGACCGTGTTCAACGTTCTCTCTCCAGAGATACTCCGCAAGGTCAGGGTCGTGTCGGAGTTGGAGGACTTGCCCCCTCGCGACGAAGGCGCCATCGTGGTAGACGAGCGCGATGTCGTTGCGTTCGACGTTACGCCACGTCCCATCTACTGAGGTCCCCCAGACGTGGACGAGATCGTCGTCAGATGTCGTCTGAAACAGTTCGAGATCCTCGTCACTGAGGTAGGACTCAATATCCTCAATTGGGTGCCCATCTCGGATGAACTGTTTGTAGTCCTCAAACGCGTCGTCGCGACCAGCGGGGAGGATCACGATTCCGGTCATGCTTGAGTGGAAATCACTAGTGGGAGGCAAATAATTGGCTACAACTTCATTGACTCTGTTAAAATCCTAACGAGCTGATAGGATTGGTGTACGAGATACAGAGGATGTATCCAGCACAAGAATCACCACATTTCAATCAGATAATCTCGAATTAGTTGATAAAATGTGCTTACCTATGGATCGCCAGCGATTGTATCCGCCACGGCAGATGCCTTTGATATGATTTGAATACAGAGCGTGTACGCTTACGAACCGCTGATCAGCAGACCGAAATGGCTGTACATTGGTCTGTCTTCGAATGTTGCGACTCCTATCTAACAACAACCGTAGATATATAATCTCTTCAACCAACTATCTGTTATGTCCGAGGCGATCCGGATCCTGCATGTTGATGACAATCCGTCATTTTGCGACCTGACACGAGAGTTTCTGCAGCGAGAAGATTCTCGCTTCGAAGTCGTTTCCGAAAACTCTCCCACAGACGCGCTTAATCGCATCCAAACCGAACAAGAGCAACTCGACTGTCTGCTCAGCGACTACAATATGCCTGAAATGAACGGTTTGGAGTTTCTGGAGACACTTCAACAGCAATTCCCTGATTTTTCTGCTCCATTCATATTACTGACAGGCGAGGGAAATGAAGACGTGGCTGCAGAAGCGCTGAACATCGGCGCGAGCAGCTATATCCAGAAAGGTAACCCCGAAGTGTACGAATACGTCGCAACACGCATTCGGCATGACCTTGAAACGGAACAGGCGTACCGCGACAGCCAGCGGTTCGATACACTTCTTAGCGCCATCGACGACCCGTTCTACATTCTTGATGGAAACGGCCGGTTCAGCTACGTCAATAATGCGTTCTGTGACCTCACCGGCTATGACCGGGCAACAATTCGTGGCAGTGACCCATCACTGGTTAAAGACGAACAAGCTGTTGCCGTTGGCGAGAAATATTTAGCTCAACTCCTCTCCAATGACGGCCCTGACAGTACTACGTTTGAGGTCAAAATCCAACCGAAGAACGGTGACGCTATCCACTGTGAGGACCGAATGAGCGTCCTTCCGTATGAGGGTGAGGAGTTCCGCGGTTCCCTTGGTGTTCTCCGGGACATCTCTGAGCGGAAAGCACGCGAACAACAACTCCGCGAAGCCAAAGAACGGTATCAACTGTTGGTTGAACAGAGCCTGATTGGGCTGTATATTAGCCGCGGCACAGAAATCATATACCACAACCCAAAGTTCGCGGAGTTGTTTGGATGTACGGATGAGGCGAACGTATTGGCTAGTGAGTCACTATCAGAACGTGTTCAGCCAGCTGATCGGGACCGACTGGCTGATAACCTCGGAGAGGTGATGATCGGTGACAGAGACTCGATCCGAGAACCGTTTGTCGGGGTCCAAGCCGATGGCGATACAATTAATATCGAACTACTGGCGCGGAAAATCGAACTTGACGGGGAGCCAGCGGTCATCGGAACTGTCGTGGATGCTGACGAAGATGATCAGAGCTACTGGCAATTGCGCCGGGAACGGGATCGGCTTGAAGCGTTCACGAGTATTGTATCCCATGATCTCCGGACGCCACTTAGTGTTGCTCAGGGTCGAATTGAATTGGTACTTCAGGAGCTGACAGAAGGGTCTGCTGTCGAGTCACTTGAGGATGCTGACCGGGCGCTACGTCGGATGGAAGCGATGCTTGGAGAGCTCCTGACGTTGGCGAAACAGGGTGAGGTTGTGGCCGACACCGAACCGGCTAGCATTCAGGAAATCGCAGAATCAACGTGGGAGAACGTTGAGACAGCAGACGCACACCTACATGTATCGACGGATAATAGTATTGAGGCAGACCCCGGCCGGATGAAGAGTTTGTTTGAAAATCTATATAAGAATGCAGTAGAGCACGGCAGGTCGGATATTACATTACGAGTTGGGGCGAGTGAGGAAGGTATTTATATCGAGGATGATGGGCCGGGAATCCCAGCAGATGTTCGAGAGGAAGTATTTGAGCCCGGATATTCCTCTTCCGAGGAAGGAACCGGGTTTGGGTTGAGTATTGTCGAAGAGATTGTTGAGGCTCATGGCTGGGAGATCGGGATAACCGAAGCGGAGAGCGGCGGTGCACGGTTTGATATTACTGGTGTTGAGTTCGCTGAATAGCTTTTTTTATTCGGTGCGGCGTTCGTGGCAATAGATAGATAGCTCACCGGAACAGGTTGTCTGTGAATCTCTCATACCGGCCAACCTTGACCATCTCAATTAGAACAATCCCTATACAAGACTCGCGCTGTGTATCCAGCATAGCCTCTCCAAACTATCAGAATCTGAGGATTTTAACAGAGCCGCCACGGTCGACGTCGACTGTGACGAGTGTTCTAGAGGTACTGATAAAGAGCAAGACAGCTGATCACCCGCCGAAATCGGGTGGCTATAGTAGCTGCTCAACATCATCGTAATTCCTTATGTAACTCTTACTTTCCAGTGTTATCTGTATGTTACATAAGGAATTGATATCAGATGTCGTGTGAACGAACCCGAAAAATGCCCGTTGCGGGTCTGTCGTGGGACCGAGTGGGCGTAATTAGCGCAATAATCACGACCACAGAAGCTGCTTATCCATCAAATGAATTACGGACATGATCGTTGAGATTTCTCTTTCCAAAAGCAGGGACGAACTCTTCTGAGAGTGTTTTTCGATCAGCAGCTCTCCCCAGCTCAACATCTCCATCAATCGTTTCGGCTCTAATCGCTTCGCGTTCCACAATGCTAGAGAGATCAACTTTTGGGGTGGCTTCTTTGATTTCTCCAGTAGCAAGGTGTTTCATCCAAAGGGTCCATCGGAGTCCATCAGTGCCAATCCCTACGAGGTACTTTTGGTCGATATCGCGGAGGTATTTACAGAATGTATCCTCTTCGAGGTATTGCCGAACGTCGGCCGTAGCGTCTTGTTTCGACCCTCGTACTAATTCACGGTTTGCTGCTTTCGCTTCCACGAGACACACCAACGAGTCGTCGACATTCTTGAGGAGATAATCCGGCTGTCGAGGTTCCACTTTACGATATGTTATTGGTCGGCGAATGAAGTGTGCGCCACCTGCGCTGTACTCTTCGGATGTTGGACTCCGGTATCCGAGCCCATGAAGAACCGGCTCGATCAAGTACTGCTCGGTAAACACTTCGGGTTGTTGTTCAACCCGCGCTCCAGGAAGTGTCCCTGGATTACGGAGGATATCCGCTAATTGGCCTCCTTCGTTGAGATCACGAAACTTTTGCGCAAACATCTCCAACTGAAGACGAACTCGCTCAGCAATCTGGTAATCTGGGTGGAGGGTAGGATGTAAATCGGCGTCGTCAGCCATATGGTTCGTGTCGGACGTATCGTTGATGTATCTGTTTATTCTCCAATAGTTGGTGATTTGGTTGGGTCATGATCCGGTGAATTTGATGATCCGCCATGACAGGGTTGAAATCCAAATGAGTGGGACGAGGAAGATGGAGAGCAGGACCCTATCGGTAGATCCGGTGAGGAGGTAGTAACTAATCAGTAGATAGATGACAACTCCAAGAAGTAGGTTGATGCCAGCGATGATGAGTCCGGGAGCCAGGATCCCGGATTCAAGAACATCACCGAGGATTCGAGTGAATATTTCTTTCCGTGATTTGTTTTGCCATCTCCCTTTCGAGTACCTCTTTCCGGCTGTTTGTGCGGTCTCTTTCAGTTGTGACAGTTCGTAATACCCGACGCTGGCTGTGAATGTCGATACAATCACGATAGGAAACAACAAGCGATAGCCAGTGATTGTGTAGAGATACCCGATACTTGCTACCGTCCAGAAGGCCATTAACGGGTCTCCCTTACTGGCAGCGGTAGCGTACTCCTTCGCCATGTGGTTTCACTGACAAAACTGTCCCGCGCTACTAAAAGTTCGGTCGAAGTGCGTAGCAGTCCAGTCATCTGTTCCGTGATGTGGATAGAAATACTGAGCACAGCTCATGTCCGACTCTTAGTCGAAGAAAAGTCTATACGGCTGCCCGTATTCGACCGTGTCATACGTGATGACCCGCAAACAAGTCGGGCGAAATGCCGGGAACTCGGGGCGGATCAACGTCTCCGGTTCCGAACTCGACAAACTCGGTCTCGAGATCGGTGACGCGGTTGACGTCGAAGTCGCCGACGCGACGGCCGTTGCGCATGCCCTCATCGACAGCAAGGAGTCGGACGAATTTCTCATTGTGACCCCTGCCTAACTGATGCAAAGTTCACTCACCTACCGCACGAATCGTGACCTGTTCTCTAACTACTACCTCGACGAGCACCTCCCAGAGACGGAGGAGTGGGACGAAGTCGACGACGACGAACTAGAAGCCGCGTACGACGAGATCGTCGATCTCTACGACCGGGAGAAGAGCACGGCCCCGAAGCGGAACGAGTCCCAGCTGGAGGAGAAGTTCATCCGGCCGATGTTCCGGAAGCTAGGGATTCCCTTCGAGGTCGAGGAGAGCACGAGCCGGACACAGCGCCGACCGGACTACGGCTTCTTCGAGACCGAAGACGCCGCGCGTGACGCCTTCGAGCGCCGCGAAGGGGGGGGCGACTTCTACGAGAACGCGGTCGCCGTCGCCGACGCTAAGCGCTGGGGACGCCCGCTCGACACGCGGGGGAGCGGAGAGCACGAGCGCGACTTCGAGAACCCGAGCTACCAGATCCACGTCTACCTCCAGGAGACGCCCGCCCGGTGGGCGGTGCTGACGGACGGGAAGAAGTGGCGGCTCTACTACGGGCCGACGAGCCACAGGCTCGACTCCTACTACGAGATCGACCTGCCTACCGTCCTGGAGAAGGGGGATCTTGAGGACTTCAAATACTTCTACCTCTTCTTCCGGCACGGCGCATTCCTCGAAGACTCCGGCGGCGACTGCTTCCTCGACGACGTCTATGACGAGTCCAACGTCTTCGCTCAAGACCTTGGGGAGGACCTCCAAGACAACATCTACGAAGCTATCAAGGTGCTCTCGGAGGGGTATCTCCAATACCCCGACAACGACCTCGACGAGGATGACCTAGGCCTCGTCCACGACTCCTCGTTGATCTACCTCTACCGGCTCATATTCGTCCTGTACGCGGAAGCTGAGGGGCGGGACCTGCTGGACACAGACAACGAGATCTACGAGCAGTCCTACAGCCTGAACTCCCTCAAGCAGGAGGTCGCCGAGGAGCTCGATAGCGGCGATCCGAAGTATCGTGACTGGCAGGACGACCTGAGCTCGCGGCTCGACGAGTTATTCGAGCTGATCGACCAAGGGAGCAAGTCACGCGGGATTCCTAAGGAGGACCTGCACATCCCGGCATACAACGGCGGCCTATTCCGGACTGACCCGGATGAGGACGACGACCCCGAAGCCCGGTTCCTCGCGGAGCACACGGTGGGCGACGCCTACCTTTCCCGTGTCATCGAGCTGCTCACGCGGAGCAAGCAGGAACGGTGGCGGGAAGATCTTCGTCGACTACTCGTCGCTGGATGTCCGCCACCTCGGCAGCATCTACGAGGGTCTCCTTGAGTACCAGCTGCATGTCGCTGACGGACCGTTGGCGCTCGACGGCGACGAGTACGTCGAGGCGGACGAGAGCGACGAGGTCACGGTCGAGGCGGGCGAGGTGTACCTCACGACGGGCAGCGGCGAGCGGAAGGCGACGGGCTCGTACTACACGCCCGAGTACGTCGTCGAGTACATCGTCGACGAGACGCTCGGGCCGCTGGTCGACGACATTCGGGAGGATCTGGTCGGGTACGACTCCTACAGCGAGGGCGGGTTCGCTGAGGAGTTCGCCGAGCGCGTCTTCGAGTTGAAACTGCTCGACCCCGCAATGGGGAGCGGGCACTTCCTCACGAGCGCCGTCGACTACCTCGCACGGGAGATCATCGACGCACAGGAGCGGCAAGCGGCCCAGCAGGGGATCGAGACGGTCCAGGAAGATCACGACATCAACTGGGCGCGCCGGAAGGTGGCCCAGCGATGTATCTACGGGGTCGACCGAAATCCGCTTGCGACTGAACTCGCGAAGGTGTCACTTTGGCTGCGGACGCTCGCAGCCGAGCAACCTCTCGCTTTTCTCGATCATCATCTGAAGACCGGGAACTCGCTCGTTGGCAGCGATATAGAGGACGTGCTGGCGAACGGCGACGGCAGCGATACCGGCGACGGACAGTTGACCTTAGAGCAATCGTTCGCACACACGCGACAGCAAGCCTTAGAGCACGTGATGGACCGGTTCCAGAGCCTGCTCGCCATCGACAACGAGACGCTCGAAGACGCGAAGGAAATGGAAGACGTGTACGACGCGGTCCGCGAGGACCCCCTCTACCGGCACCTGCTGGCGATGGCGAACGTCCATACCGCCGAGCGCTTCGGCCTCGACGTGCCGAGCGACGCCGATAAGCGCATGGCGGAGGCCCTGCGCGCTGATTCGTGGAGCGACATCGAAGCGCAGGACTGGTTTATAAGCGCGCAGTTGATGGCGGCAGACGAGCGCTTCTTCCACTGGGAGTTGGAGTTCCCGGTAGCGTTCTACGACGAGGACGGCGGCCGCAAGGCTGACGCCGGGTTCGACGCAGTGATCGGGAATCCGCCGTATGTGAGTCCAGAGAACCAAACCGAAAGCATCCGGAGTTACCTCACCGATTCTGAACTATACCCTTCCACTCACGGAAGATTTGACATATATCTCTGCTTCATGGATAGATCAATATATTTGGTAAAAGATGGAGGATTAACTTCCATGATCATACCGTACCCACATTTATATGAGAATTACGCTAAGAAGTTCCGACATCGACAGCTATTCGATTTGAAGACAAATCGTATATTAGACCTCTCGAATCAAGAAGTGTTCGAAAACGTAGGTGTGAGAAATATAATACAGACGTTAGAAAACACAAAATCTGACGGATATAGTATTGAGATCAGTCATGGAGAGAGAGAGTCCAAATCAATACAAGATATCTCGAATCCGGTCTCTGTGGAAAATTCGTTATTTAAGGACATATACAATAACCGCATTCGTGTTAACCTAGATAGCAAAGATACGGAAATACTACAGAAAGTCCAAGGACAGATATTTACAGGCGACTTTTATTATGTCTGTAGAGGCCTTGAGATATATTCTGTAGACGCAGGAAATACCAAAGGAGATCGGATCCATGATACAAAGCAAACAGCACGAGATAAGCCATATATAGAAGGAAAAGAAGTTGTTCCATGGACGATACCGTCCCCAAGCCGCTATATTGATTATGAACCTTCTAAAATGAAACGGCCTAGGTTCCCAGAATTATTTGAAAATGAGAAGTTGCTGATTCAGGACGTAGTTGGGGATAATGGACTGGCTGTAGCTTTAGATGATACTGGAATGTATTGTGATAATACTATAAATTGCTGTGTTAAAGTGACTGAATTAGATGATGACAAAATGCGAAATACAGATATCCCAACTGGAACAGAATATAGAGCGATTAGTGAGATCCCAAATGAGTGTATATTAGCTCAGTGGAACTCTTCATTAGTATCATATTATTATAAAAAATTGATTGAGAGCGGTCTACACGTTTATCCATCTGACATCAGACAGATCCCCGTGTATCTTCCTTCGGAATCGTCTATAGAATCAATACAAAAAAGTGAATTGCCGAAGCAGTCCACAATCAAAATTACAGATGCGAGTGAAAAAGAACTACTCGGATGGTTGTCCGGATATACAAAACAACGGATTGAATACACACACAATCGTGTCAAACTGAATTTGAACCTCCCCGACTACCTCGGTAACTACGAAGACGGCCCGGATCTTCCCGACGTCGGTCTCTTCCAGCCGAGCGAGTCGAACGTCCTCGACGCGACGACCGAGGAGTACGAGAAGCTCCGTGTGGGCGACGTGCGCGCCGAGCGCGACGGCACGAGCGTCACGATTTTCGCGACGGCGCGCTACAAGCCCGAAGACGAAGACGCGCACGAGACCGACACGTACGGCTACACCGAGACCGAGTTCGTCGAGGCGTTCACGCTCGTCGACTGCTCCGAGCGCGAGGCCGCTCTCGTCGCGGCGTTCGTCCCGGTTGCCGTTGACGACGAGATCGCCGGCTTCCGTGAGAACGCCACCAAGACGAACTCGCTCGTCGACCGTCTGAAGGCGATCACACTACCGAACCCCGACGACGTGGCCGACGATCTGGAACGCTACATCGAGACGAAGGAACGCGCCGATGAACTCGACGCAAAGATCGAGGAGACCGACCGGCTCATCGACGAGATCGTTTACGACCTCTACGACTTGACCGGCGAGGAGATCGAGATCGTCAAGTCCGCAGTCGCCGATGACTGATTTCACGGTCGGCAACCACGTCAAATTCGCCGGTGGGCAGGGCGAGATTACCAAGATCGAAGAGCGTCCAAATGGAAGCCATCTGCTCCATGTCTACACCATGGAAGGCCAACTCCGCAAGCTTCCGAGCGGCTTGCCTCATATCGAGAAGATCGACTCTACTGTCGACCGACTTGCGGCCAAACGGGTTGATGATCCGGTTCACTACGATCTGCGGGAGCGTGCGACCCGCCTCGATCTCGCGTACCGCTACGACCGGTTCCTCTCGCTGACGAACAACCGCATCGAGATCGAACCGTACCAAGTCCAAGCTGCCTACGAAATCCTCAACTCGTACGATCACCGCTACCTCATCGGTGACGAGGTCGGCCTCGGGAAGACCATCGAGGCTGGGATCGTCATCGAGGAGCTCATCGCTCGCGGTCGCGCCGACCGCGTCCTCATCGTCGCGCCCGCTCCGCTCACGGTCCAGTGGCAGGAGGAAATGCGCGAGAAGTTCGATCAGAACTTCGTCATTTACGACCGCGAGACCGTCCGATCGAAACGCCAGTCGCATCCGAACCAGAACGTTTGGGCACAAGAGGACTTCATCATCACCTCCGTGGACTTCGCCAAGCAGTCCACCGACGAGACGGGTTCAGACGCTGTCTCGCCTATCGACGCACTCGACAACCTCGAACCCGAGTGGGACGTCGCCGTATTCGACGAGGCCCACCACCTCACCGCCAGGCGGTCGAGCGACGACTCGATGGAACGAACCCAGCGCTACCGCGTCGGCGAGGCCGTCGCAAACAACTCAGACGCGCTGCTGCTGCTCACTGGGACCCCACACAAGGGCAAGTCCGACCAGTTCTACTTCCTCATCAGCCTGCTCGACCCGTACCGCTTCGGCCACGAGTCCCAGATCGAACCCGAGGCCCTCGACGACCTGATGATCCGCCGGCTGAAGGACGACATGTACGAGACGGACGGGACCCGTATGTTCCCCGAGAAGAACATCGAGGCTCTCGGCGTCGAGATGTCCGCCGCCGAGCGTAAGCTGTACGACGACGTCACCGAGTACATCCGCGAATACTACAACCTCGCCCGCCAGGAGGAGAATCAGGCCGCCGGCTTCACGATGGTCATCTACCAGAAGCGGCTGGTGTCGAGCATCTACGCCATCCGTAAATCTCTCGAGAACCGTATGCGAGCCATTCAGAACGAGGGAACCGGACAGGAACTCCCCGACGACGTCCAAGAGCTCATTCCCCAGTACAGCACCGAACCCGAGACCCTGACCGACGCGGAGCGCAATCGGGTCGAGGAGGCCCTAGAGACGGTCACAATCACGCAGAACCCCGACCAGGTACAAGCGGAACTTGACCGGGTCAAACAGCTCTGGCAGCAGGCCAAGGCCATCGAGACCGACTCGAAGGCCCAAATCCTCAAGCAGTTCGTTGGCCGGATCCTCCGGGAAGACCCCGACGAGAAGGTTCTCATCTTCACCGAGTACACGGATACCCTCGAATACCTCCGCGACGAGATATTCCCCGAGCACGATATCGCGCAGGTGTACGGCGACCTCAATCAGGACCGTCGCCGCCGCGAGATGGAGAAGTTCGAGGAGGAGGCCAACATCATGCTCGCGACCGACGCGGCACAGGAGGGGCTCAACCTCCAGTTCGCCCACATCATGGTGAACTACGACCTCCCGTGGAACCCGATCCGCATCGACCAGCGGATGGGTCGTCTCCACCGGTACGGCCAGGAGCACACCGTCGAGATCCGCAACCTCTTCTTCAAGGACACCCGTGAGAGTGAGATCCTCTCTCTACTCCTCGAGAAAACTGACCAGATCGAGGCCGACCTCGGGATGCGTTCCGACGTGATGGGTCGCGTCCTCGAAGACGTCGACCTCGACGAGACCATCATGGCCGCTATCGCGAACGACACGCCCACCGGCGAAGTCGTCGCGAACATCGAGGCGACGATAGAAGAGCGCAAGGAAGCCCTAGAGACGGTCGAAGAGCAGTTCCTCATCCGTGACCGGTTCGACCTTTCCGACGAGGACAAGGAGATACTCGACGTCATCGAGCGGAGTCAACACGGTGAGGTGAGCGAAGACGACATTGAGATCCTCGTCCGCGAGTTCTTCGATGTCTTCAAGGGAGACATCAAGGGTGTCCGCCCCGGACCCGCTCGCTCCGGTGGCGATGTCTATCAGCTGGATGTTCCCAACGTACTCTCCGGCGATCAGGTCAAGCAGCGATATCCCATGGCGACATTCACGAGAGAGGTCGCGATGGAGCAGGACGACGTCGACTTTATCGCGCTTGACCACCCGCTCGTCCAGTCGCTCATCGACTTCTGTCTCGACTCAGACCGTGTGGAGGGAAAGATTGCACTCAAGACGACGGAAGACGATGCTGCGCCCGGTATTTGTTTCACCTACCGACTCGGGTACATCTCCGGAGCTGGAGATGTGGTTACTGAGAAGCTCGTCAGCCTATACGTCACCACGAACGGAACGGTCGCCACATCATCACCCGAGATCGTCGATACCCTACCGCCCTCAGAAGCGAATGCTATCGAGGGACTCGACCGGCTGACGTCGATGGCTGATGACCTCTATCAGCAGGCGGAGATGGAGGCTTGGAACCATGTCGAGTCGTTCGCTCAGGAGGCCCGTGAAGAGCGCGAACGCGAGACGAAAATCAAACGCCAACATACAGAGCGGCATTTCGAGGAAGAGATCAATCGGTGGGAAGATCGACTTGAGACGTACCAAACACGTGATGAACAAGGTGAGGATATGTCGGCGCCAATTGGGAATGCGAACCGGCAGCTTGAGACCCTCCGACGCGAACAAGATGAGGAACTTGCCCGACTTGAAGAAGAAAAACATGTCACGCCGGAAGAGCCAGAGTTAGTAACTGCGTCCTTCATAGTACAAAATTTCTAAGTGTTCACTCCAACAACTAACCCATGTGATAGATTGGGCAAAAGAAATCGGGCTTCTCTGGCTCTGCTGAAATTCTCAACCGGAGATATGTTCTTGGAGCCATGCTGAATACAGAATGTGTATCCACACACAGGTTGTGATAGTTCGTCACCAATTCCCATAAGAATGCGACCAAGTAGCCATCGATCGACATTTGACCCTGAAGACACCGATTGATAGTCAGTATTCCACCGTGTACACGTCATCCTCGTCTTCGATCATCTCCAGCAGTTCCATATCTGTCCTGAACTCCACCGTGTCCTTCTGTATGTACGATGGGACGAGGTTCGAGACCACCATCTTCCGTACCTTTAGATCCTGCCAGCCGCCCTTCATCTCGTATTCCATCTCCTCGCCATCCTTATCTTGAGCAGTAAATCGGTCAGCTGGGCTCAGTCTGAGCCAGGTTTCTACCTTTTCCGGGAACGGCAGTCCGGTCGGCGATCCCCCGTACCTGTCCGCCTCTATATTGAAGACCTTGTGGTCGAACTTAGCATTTAGATCCTCTACGCCCTCAGCGGTGTTCATCAGTATCTCCGGCATCAGGTACTTACATTCGATGAACCAGAGTTCGCCCTCTTCGTCGTTCACGACAAGCAGGTCGATCTCAGATGAGTCTTCACCGGGGATCTCCGCGCTATGGTAGCATTCAAAACCCTGATCAGTGAGATACGCGTACAGATTTTCCTCGAACTGCTTCCCTCGCCGCGTGGCGACCGTGTTCAGAATCTCGTGGCCGCTATCCGCGTTGCCGTTCTGAAGGAGGGGAAATATCTGGTATCGAAGTAGCTGGGCGTACCATCGCGGATAGATGAACCGTGTTTGTTCCCGGGTCTTCGGCGGGCGGCCCTGTTGTTGGTAATAGGGTACGTTGACTGTGACCTCAAACAGGAAGGGGTGGGCGTCGAGGTTGTCCCTGCCGACCACGACGTACTCCCGGACCTCTTCCCAGTCGTCGCCGAAGGTGTCCTCCCCGGCCTGTGTGAGTCCCTCCTCGGTCGTCCACGCGAGTTTACTGTCCTGAAGCATAACTTCCCCATCTTCGTTGACGAACTGGCCGTCGATCCGGTCGAAAAGGTCCGAGAGACCGAATACCGAGACATGGTCGGGCATCATAGTGCCGTAGATGTCCCCGACTGTGTTGTCGGCCGACGCGATGAACAGCATCGAGAGGATGAACCCATAAAACGTGTCGCCGAAGTCCTCTAGCGTGTCGATATCGTCGCTTGACGGCCTCTCGAAGTTACGGATCTGCTCGTGGGTCTTGTCGAACAGCTCAAGTTCCTCTTCCCGTCCCCCAATCAGGCTTTTCAGGCACCGCTGGAAGCAGTATCGATATTCCGTGTCGCGCAGATCATAGTCCCCGAACAGGAACTTCCCATCTGACATCGGGACCGGGTATTCGATACAAAGCCGGAACCGGTCTTCGACGTGCTTGAGCGCTCTCACGAGTTCCGCCTGCGTAGAGAGTAGCGTGTCGATTTCCTCATCGAGTTCATCGCCGCGGTCTAAGTACTTGTCTCCGAAACTGCTCTCGTCCGCCGTATAGACGATTTGGATTAGGTAGTTGATGTAGGCGAACTCCCGCATCTTCAGGCGACGGTTTTCGTAAAAGCTGTACGAGACCTTGTTGAGACGTTCTATGAGGTAGAGGAGTAGGTGGCCCTTGTCGTACTCCTGCATAAGTTGGACTAGGTTCTCATCACGGAGGAACTGCCGGTCGCGTCTAACTTTCTCCTCAATTTCGTCCTGGTCCGCGATCTGGATATCGAGACAATTCGGACACACCAGTTTCTCGTTGTTATGGTCCAAGATGAGAAGATGGCTACAGTCAGAACAGGGCATATCCTTGTTTATGCTAGATCTGTGAGTTTAATATACCTTGGCTGGGAGCCGTCCTAAGGTCGACAGTCTGGGATGGTCTGACTACATATCGAGATAGGGGCCGCAACCCCAAAACGTGATACTATAGCCTATCGCTCAACTGGAGTAGGTTCACTGACCATCCGTGTTCGGTTAATACTCTCAGTAATAATATACACGTTGTAAGATCACCTGAATCGGGCGTACGCGACGGAATCGAGCGGTGCTCAAATCCCACAGAACCCCCGTTCGCGCTTAACCGAACATCAATGCTCCGTACATCGATGAACGTGAGTAATCATACGAACACAACAGTAACTGAGAGCAACAGAGTAATTACGATCGTATAACCAACGACCGGTAGCAGGTTCACTCTGATCACTATCCCCTCCTTGCCGACGAGACCGACCGTGGCTAGTGCAGCGATCACGTTATGGATGGATATCGCATTGCCCATCGCCCCCGCAGCGGCTTGTGCAGCGACGACGTGGACTTGGTTAAGACCCATTTCACCGGCCAACTCGTACTGCATGGGACTGAACGTGACGTTAGAAACCATAACGGATCCGGTCACGAACGTCCCTATCACGCCGATTGGTGCCACTACGGCAGCATACATCCCATCGAAGATACTTCCGATACCATCGGCGAGTGCTAGCATCATGCTCTGATCACCGGGAACACCTGTGTACTGACCCGAGTGTAGCAGGATGCCGACGGTGGCGATAATAAACACGAGTGCCACAGCGGGACCGACAGCTGTTTTTCCGGCTTTGTTCCAGGCGCGCGTGATCTCGGTGTACGAAAGCCCATACAGTGGAATGGAAACGAGTGCGGTTACCACGAGCCACGTACCCGGGGCGTATGCCCACTCAACACCGTTCGTGATTGTCGTTCCGAATATATTCACCCACGTCGGAGCAAACACATTGATCTCAGTGAGCACTCTTCCAACCGGGGTAAAGTCACGCGTCCCCACGAGGAGCATGACGAGGAGTAAGTACGGTACCCACGCCCGAACGAGCGAGATGCTTGTACCGCCATCTGTCATGGTGCCTGACCCGGTTTCGGAGTCAGTCGCTTTCCCAGTGGCTGTTAGCCCCGTCCACGTCTCTGGCCACGCACTTTCCGCGGGGAGTCGCCATTCATTCTGTGGGAGGAGTAAGCCACGCTTGAGCACAGTAACTGTCAGCCCGCCGCCGACCATCGGCGCGATAATCGATGGAAACTCCGGACCAACGAACGTGGCAGTTAGTACGAACGGAGCGATGAACGCACCTCCAGCGAACAGCGCGAGCGGAATGACGGGCCGTACTGCTGTGAGCGACCGCTTGGTGGTGTCTCCGAAAAAATAAACGAGCATTGAGACAGTAACCAACGGCATGAACAGTCCGGGAAGAAGGTGGTAGATACCGACCAGCCCGCTTACATCAGCGGAGAACGCTGTGGCTTCGGCCACAGAAACTCCATTAATCGATCCTACTGCCTGTGTCACGCCGGGGTGAATCGGTACGCCGACCGCACCAAACGTGGTCGCGATCGCATGTCCAACGAGCGCGACAATAACTGCTGCGAGCGCTGGAAACCCGAGGCCGACCAACAGGGGTGCGACGATCGCTGCAGGAGTTCCAAACCCTGCGACTCCTGTCAGAAATGTCGTAAGAAAGAACCCAACGAGAATGGTTTGGACTCGGTGGTCGCTACTGATTGAGGCGAATCCGGAAGTGATCCGCGAGATCGCGCCTGCCTGCTGAAGAGTGTATAGCAGTACCAACGCACCGAACACGATCCACAGGATCTCGATGGCAAGGAGTACTCCCCACGCCGTTGCTGCTCCAATCCATCTGATCGGGAGCTGCCAGACGGTGGCGGCTACGATAACTGCTGTTAGCCAAGCGATCGGCATCGCTTTTGCTGCTGGCCAAAGTGCCCCTACGAGTAGCGTCGCGGCAACGGTGAGCGGAAGCGCCGCTGCGGCAGCTAATAATAAGTCACTCATCAGCATCAACCTCCACAAGAGTATAATGATCGAGTGATCTGATTAAATCGGGGAAAATTTGTCTCGCTAAGTAACCACAAAAGGTTTCTATAATATTTTTCTCTGGTTTTGCGAAACTACTCATGTTCACATAATGGGCTGAATACAAAAGTATATGTTTGCCATGTAAAAACACGAATTATACATAAGACAAGATATTTGAATAATAAAAAATGAGGATAATGAAGACCGGTGCTCTATGGGAACGATCCGTTGTTGATAGACTGCGGCGATGATTCCTCGGACATGATATCACTTTGCCCCCCGGGTATCGATGTCAGCGGGCGCGGGATTTCGATCGGACCGCTACAAGTGTGAAGAGCGGACCTCTTAGGCGCATGCTAGTGAACAGTCCAATGGGAAACGCGAATGAACGGTCTATACTAGCGATATAGCAGACCACAACTGAAGCGTTACTACACCGAGATTGATCAACTAGAGGGATTGGTGGGTCCGTCCTCAATAGCCTGCCGAAAGGCAGTCAGAATCAACTCCGCACACTGGAGCCGAGGTGGTGTCAAGTCCATTCCAACATGCTCTTCAATATATTCGGAGTCCCACTCAACAATCTCCGAGACGGAGACACCAACCATCTGCTCAGACAATAGTGAGGCACCGGCTTGTGACAGTGTACACCCGTCACCGGTGAAGCGGACTGTTTCGACTGTGGTCCCATCATCACTGAGAACTACCTGAAGTCTAACTCGGTCTCCTTCAGGGTGCGTTGGGCCGACACACTGTGGGTTTGTCATTGCTGCCTCAACATCGGGAGAGGGAAGCTCACCGTAATTCCGGGGATTCTGCGAGTGATCTGCGAGTAACTCTTGGACAAACTTGTTGTTCATAAAAGCACTAAACAGCCTCATGAACAAGATTGTTCGGCTAGTCAGCCATCCTTGGTCCGTTGCATAACGAGGACGTCTGTGGATTGGATCGCTGATTTCAGAGAATTCGGACGTTGTTTGGCTGTATCGTGTGTCTCGCCATAATCTGGGTCGATTCAAAAAATCATATAGCGAGTGTGTCATCGAACGGATATTATGAGTGACACGAGAAAGTATTTGTCTCGTTGAGTTCGAAGAATAGCGTTGGAAAATACAGCTACTCTTGACACAGATCGCTATACAGAGGGTATGTAAACTGATCTATGACACCCTCATATAGTGTCTAAAAAGCACCGAGAAGGAAGTGGTTCTCGCAAAGCCGTGTAAACCCGTACTGAAATAAATAAGATAGACCTACACGAGAACACGACCAAGGTTGAGCCGTGCGAGTCATAACACACACCCGGGTATCGAGAACTGGCGAGACGCCTGACAGTAGCTCGACGAGCCGGGAGAGTACACGGGCGGCGAGCGGCTCTACGCGGTACTGTTCGACACGGACTAGGGTTCTTACGGCAACGTGGTTGCTATGGCATGATCACATTACAAGCGCCAGCCCCGAGAAATGTACTTGGGAACACGGTAGCAAATCCGCAGTAGATTGCACTGAGGAGCAGGATTCCAAAGACGACGAGCATCAATGTGCCGATCCCCTTAATCTGTTGTGCTGACATGATTGTATTTCTCGAATATTTTATAATAAAACCAACGCATGCGCCTTTGAGAAATCGACAAAACACGTTTCTCTAAACTCTGGCTCCTAGGAGGTACTGTTGGAATTGTAGAAACACCTCACTGCCGGTCCGATCGGGTGCCTTTTTAGGTGATTCTCCCCCATCTGCTATTGGATAAAGGCAGCGACTCCGCCCCTAGGCCGGTCGGAAGAGCCTTTCTCCGGAAGCTCCACCGATGAGTGACAACGACGAGGAGTCAGACGAGGATGACTCCGACGACCGAGGTGAGTCCCCGATCGACCAGCTGAAGGAGATTAAAACGGCTCTGGAGGTGATCAAGCTGGCCGCGCAGCTGGTCGACATGTGGAAGTAGTGGAGTACGCCATGCGGCGGCAACTCCACCCCTAGGCAGTTAATACTCCATTCGGGTTCGTATTAAGCAGTTTGGAAGATTACCAGGAGAACGACTCATAGATAGCAGAATGTGTGGGCTCTATTGTTTTCCCTACTTCCTTTTATTCGTCACTGTCGGCGTTACACTTATTTTGAATTATATTGTTTTTCAACTATGATCTTAAACGTATTGTCTGTGCTAGCAGCGTTAAGTGGTGGTGTGCTAGCAGTGTCATTTGGTCAAGTCCTGTCTGTGTATCGGAATGATATTCAGAATGCTCGGAGACTGAGGTCCTATCTTGAATACATACAATCGTTCAGAACGAGAGATGACGAGAATACATCACCGAAGAATCAAGCGCTAAGGAAAGCTAAAGAGTCTGCTGAAGACGTGTACATGGAAAATACCTGGTTATTGAATCAAGTCGGTGAACAGGCATTATTCAATATTTTCTTTGAATTAGAAGAAGTAAAAAAGAGCTTGAGTACAGATGAGTCCGCATCAGATACGTGGGACAATATAGAAGAACAAATAGACGTGATTGATGACGAAATAGCTCATGTTAGAATAAGAGATGCGTTCTACCGATATCTCGGTGATGAGAGGCCATACCCTAAACATTCTGAAGTTGCTGATAAATAAAGTCTAGAAGCGAGTTTGACGGGGACTCTCTTCAAATCTATTCGGCTCGAAGCCAAGATCTGTGTACAGAAACGGGGGTTTTCTGAACAGTAAAATCAAATCTACAAGGCTCTTCCCGAACTCAATGAAACACTACTGTCCGCAAATTGATAGAACATTCTGTAATGAATACAGGGCGCGAATCCGCCGCACGCTAATTCATACGAATACCGCAAGTATAAGAAGATTTATACTAACACATCACCTCTACTGCGCGATTATGAATTCACGACGACGTGATAGTCACGCAGACAGCATGCGACGTGCTACCACAAGCAGACGGGCGTTACTCACAGCAAGCGGCGCCGTCGCAATCGGCGCGCTAAGTGGCTGTCTGAGCCAAGTCGCGTCGTCAGTCACGAACACAGGGTCGTCGCCTGCGGCAGTGTTCGCAGGTGCGGATTGGAATGACGATGAAACGGAGGTCACACTCACGTCCGAAGACGAGATCTTTGGCGAACCGCACGTCGCTCGGTTGACTCCGACGCTTGCTGGGCGAGTTGAGTTGGAAGGGTGGGTAACTTCGACCGCGCTCACCGCGGCGAACTACAACAACTCTCGGAGTAACAAATCAAAAACCCGGGCTCCTGACGGGGATGAGGATGCCGATGGTGTTGACGACGACGTTCGCGGTAAGGACTACAACTCGCCCCGAAGTAATCGGAGTATCGCAGGCCCCAGCGATATCATCGACGACGATATCGACGAAGACGATGAGACGTTCCGGCGCGTCTCGCGGCTTGACGCACAGCTCGAAGAGGCGACGACTGCGGCTGCGACAGCAATTTCGAAGCGGAGTGCGCGGACAGGGCGGAATCCGGAGACGGAGAAAGAGATTACTGAGGCGTTAGGTGACATGGAAGCAGTGCTGGCCGAGATGCGGGCAGTGCTGGAGCGATGTTCAGACGAGTCCTGTGTCGCGGCACTGGCGAACGTCGCAGATAGGGAGACAGACGTTGTCCGAGCGCAAGAATACGCTCAGGACGACGAGTGGGAGGCTTTCGGTCTTGACAGTGGTGGTGACGGGAACGATATCCTCGTCGGAGATTACTTGCTTCCACCAGTCGGGTTTGATTCATCGGAGTTGTTCAGTCCGGGAGAGCAGGCGGAGCTTTTCAGATATCTTGAGCAGAAGCCTGTTGTTGCGGAACGGTTCTCGGTGTGTTTGCCTGATGCTGAGGTTCCGGGTGGAAACGGCAGTATCGAGGACGCGGTGACGCCGGAGCGGCTCTTCGCCTACCTGACGGGTCGGTCCGATGGTGAGGGTAAGGTGTACTCGTGGGGGAATTCAGAGTATGCTGGCCCGGATGAGAGCGGTGATTGTGACGATGTCAGTTCCACTGTGTCCCCGGGTGCGGTGTGCGGGGAAACACCCCACTTCGTTGCGGAGATGACGGGGCCTGTGGCGACGGGCGGTGGACTCGTTGCTGAGCGCACTGCTGACGGTCAAGTTGTTGTGACGAACTCTCCACCGTCTGCTGAGGGTGGTGTGTCTGTCGTGGTGTGCCCGGTTAAGCATAAGCCGTTCGAGCCGGACGGGTTGGATGCGTGGGCAAAGAAAATGGATGACGTGCCTGTTGAACTTGCTCAGCAGGGTCGATTGCTCAACCTGACAGTAGCGCAGGTGATGGTCCAGCCACCAGGGTGTCCGGAGTCGGTTCCGGCCCTCATATATGTGAGTCGAGGGCTAAGCGACGGGCAGCTCATCTACTCAGGCGGGTGGATTATCGACGATGCTGCGTTGTACGAGAATTCGACGACGGTGTTGTCGATGGCTGGGGCGGCGCAGGTGATTGGTATCGAGTGCTGCTTCGATTACTCTGCTGACGCTGATGGAGATAGGCTCAGTGACTTAGTGGCACGAGCAGGGCTGAGTGAGCGTGCTCGTCGGGGGGCGCGAATCGACTCAGGAACGGTCGATGAGTTGGTCAAGGCGGGAGTGTCTTCAGCGGACTCGTTTGACCCTGAGGATCCTGTGATGAGTGACTTTCTTCGGTCTCGGTCTGGAGGAGGCGGCGGTGATCGGGTGGCCCTGACGCACGTGGCGGTGGATGCGCCGGTGTTACACTTAGTAGACGCTGCGAGTGCGTCGGATGATGTGAAATTCAAGACGGGGGCTGAGCTCTCGAAGAGCGTGAACTGATTGTCTGTACGGCACTGTGGCACCCCATGTGGCGACCCGAGTTTTTCCGACGGTATCGCTGTGCTGTGTACATCCTCTGTATCTCGCACGCCGTTTTTATCAGATTCAGATGATTTCAGCAAGTCAATCGCAGTGTAACCAACATCTGCCGCAGCTACAATAGATTATGATGAACTTGATATCTGGTGATTGAGGATTGGTTTCTCGAATGAATTCTGTAGAGAATGTATAGCTTGTCAACCCTATAGATATTTTATCAAGCAGAGATTAGTTGAGCTAATGAGTAAGGATGACCGCGCTGTTACTCCTGTCATCGCAACAATTCTCATGGTCGCGGTTGTGGTCGTTTTAGCAACAACCATCTCTGTATACTTCTACGATCTTAGCAACACTATAGAACCAGCCCCAAACGCCGCATTTGAGCAACAACTGCTTGACGAAAGTGGTCCTAATGAGCGTCTTGAGGTTACCCTCACACATGGAGGTGGAATCCGTGCAAACCGGGTGCTGATCGTCGCAACAGAGCCAGTCGATATTGGTGGCCCAGATACGGACCCAAATGGTGGTTACGCAACGGTCGGAGAGAAATTGACAGAGGGGAATGATCAATCCGGTGTTGGCGAATACTGGACAGCAGGAGAGACGATAAAACTCGGTGGCGTTGGGGACCTGTCTGGGATCACAATTCGCATAGTCTGGAACCCAACAGAGGTGAAAAAAGATGGCGCAGGTGGAAGAGAACCAAGCGAAGTAATCGGCGAAAACGCTGCAGTAATTTGGGAACACACTGTTGAATAGGTGCCTTATTGGCACCTGCGGATCCTGACGACGACCAATCGCACAATACAGGTGAAGGGCTCATCGGTCGGTGCGGACCTACCAAAGAGTAAGTAACCAGCCGACAGAGAATACGACATATGAGCGACGGCGACTCGAAACCGGATGACCTCTCCTCCGAGTTTTTCCAGCAGATGGTCGAGGCAGTCGGCGTCGGCGTCGGGATATACGGACAAGACGGTCGGTATATCTACGTGAACGACTCTTACGCTGAGCTGTTCTCAGTCACGCCGGCCGATCTGGTCGGAGTAGCGATTTGGGAGGTCGCACCCGAAGTCGACCCCGATACGTTCGACGCGTACTGGGACTCATTCGCTGACGGTGACACACGGCAGGCGGAGACTGTCCATGAGTACAGTGGGAACCGCGTGCCCGTGGCGACGGTCACAACGCAGCGAACGATTGACGGGGCGCCGTACCACTTTGGGACAATCAAAGACATTACTGAACGCAAGGCTCAGGAGCGTGAAATTCAACAGCAGAACGAACGTCTGGAGAATTTCGCCGGGCTCGTCTCACACGACCTTCGGAATCCGCTCAACGTCGCGCAGGGCTATGTCGATATGCTACAGGCAGACATTGACCGCGATGAGCTAACTCTCGTTGACAACGCGCTTGAACGGATGGATTCGCTGGTGTCTGAGCTGTTACAGCTCGCACGGACGAACACACCGGTCGGGGAGACAGACCCAGTGTCGTTGTTCGACACCGTGACGAAAGCCTGGGACTCAGTCGCAACGATCGACGCCGACCTGCGGTTGGCAGGCTCCGATACGCAGATACTTGCGGATGAGTCCCGATTACGGGAATTGTTCGAGAACTTATTCCGAAATGCTATTGAACACGCCGGGGCAGATGTAGAGGTAACCGTCGAAGCACAGTCAGACGGCTTCTCAGTCGCCGATGATGGACCTGGAATTCCACCCGAAGAGCGTGATCGAGTTTTTGAGACCGGGTTCACGACGAATCCGGACGGGACGGGATTTGGCTTGAATATCGTCCAGCAGATTGTTACCGGCCACGATTGGGAGATACAGGTTACGGAGAGTATCTCGGGGGGCGCACGATTTGTGATTACCGGCGTCAAGACGGTGGATTAGTACGTAGTGCTACATGCGCGACTCGTCTCTTTCACGGTGTTCGGAACGGGATCCGAATCGCCAGAGTTCAGTCCGGTCAATTCGCAGTTCTCATCGACCGGCTGTTTCAGTCGATAATGTATCTGAAGAAGAGGATTTCAACAGAGCCAAGGATTTCTCAAGACAGAAACTTAGAGGGTTGCTGACACGCGGCATTTCACCGGGATAAAGGCGGAAACTCGATGGTACAGCTGACACTCACTGACTCCGTTAGCCTTTGCGTAGCACATTGTTGATGGACTGCGGTCTTTCGGTTTGCGGTGCGTGAGTCAAATTGGAAGTTCACGGTAGAGACGCTTAGAGGGTCGGTTAGTTCCCCCGCTCAACTAGTGACGACTGTACCAACAATCTCCTACAAAAGAGCGATTGTGAAATTCAGATTACGAACAGCACTGATGGTGGTACGCAATTCGAGATTACAGAAGTTGACTCTGACGTGTAGATCTCCGCTCACAGCACATGATAGAGACAGACCAGCTTTGATTTGTGAGCTCTCTCATTGATCGAGTTGATCCCGTACAATTCAGACGGCGACGAGTACGCGACTCATACTCTTATCCTGCGCGGGGTGGTGAGGAATCTAAGGCCTGTGTAGATGCTGGTAACTATAGGACGCAAGTTATGTACTAATTTTTCTTTGAATCACGGGTAGAAGCTACTCACTGTCGAAGAAGAATAATACTACGAGGTAGCTGCTCAAAAAGCCTAGCGCGTATCCCAGAAAGTGTGTGTACGTGTTTACCAGCCCGGCGTCCGATAACGGGTCTGCCGGGAACGCAGTTATCAATACAGCGATAATAACGACGATCGACCAGACACCGAACTCAACAAACCCTGGCGGCGGTCCACGGAGAGTCGACCGATCGACCCCGGAATGTCGCAGCGTTACACCGTATCCGACGACAGCGAGGAACGCGACGAACGTCAAAACGATTGTGAGGCCCGGTTGGACGACAGCAACTGCGAGCGGGATCACGACACTCAATCCTACGAAAAACAGGCCGGCAGCAATGTTCCGTCGGACAAAATTATCGATGCTGAACCGGCGGCGGACGTACTGGGCAACTGCAACCGGGAGGTAGCCGACAAACGCAAGTGTCAATCCGGATGCTCCTAGCGAAAGGGCCTCACGGGGGACAACGAGGTTCAGCCCGGATAGCACGAACGGGAATGTAACGAATACTACGACAAAGACGGTATGAAACAGTTGTCTGCGGTCGGCAAGTACCGAGAGGAGGTACGCCGTTGGGACGACGACGAGATACGCCGTGAGGTTCCGAAGCAGGTGGACACTGTTCGCGTGGGTGAAGTTGGAAGTAAACGCTGTCAGCACGCTCGGGTCAGCGTATGAGAACGCCAACTGCCGTCGAACCTCTGACGGGAAGAGCCCGATCACAAGGAGTACTGCCGCGGGAAATAGGAGGAGAATAATATCGACCCGCCGAACAACACGCTGTACTGCATCAGCAAACGACTCCTCTGCTGGTAACTCAAGTCTAGACTCGGTAGTCATCCCTTCGTCGGTTGTCGTCGTCATTATTTTTTCTCCGTGTTGGGCTTGAAGCCATTAGTGGCTATTCGGACCCGGTAGACATAGCTGAGTGACAACATCATCGCGATAACGCCAATGGAAATCAGCGAAAACGGATTGCCGAAGCCGGCGAGTTCGATCAGACTGCTCTCGAGGTCGGCGTCGGGGTCGACACTTGGATCGGTGGCGTCACTGACTGTGTCCGTGTCGTCGTCGGGGTTGTCTGCTCCCTCCTCGCCTCCCTCATCGTCTTCTGTCGGTCCGTCTGGTGTATCCCCATCTCCATTAGTGGGCTCGTCATTACCGCTACCACCTCCGTCGCCGCCACTGCTACTATCGTCATCACTACCGGTGTCACCTCCGCCACCGCTGCCACCTTGGCTGCCCCCGCCTCCAGCCTGGCCGCCACCACCGCTGCCGCCACCACCAGTACCGGCGTCAGGGACATCGACCTCAAGCTCGATGGTAGATGAGAACCCTGTGCCACCCGTTGAGACGACCGCACCGAACAACACCGACTCACCGGGCTGAAGTTCGATCGTTCCGTCGTTGAAGGTCTCTCCCGTGTCCATCCGTTCAAGCGCGACACGCTCGTCAGTGCTTTCGAGGTGAACGGTCGTGCTGGCCTCGCTGTCTTCGTAACCACCGAACCCGACGACAAACAGGTCATCAATCCGCGTCTGGCTCCCTGGCGGGAGCGTGTCGAAGCGGATTCGAACCTCGTCGTTCTGGTCAATTTGTACGTACTGCTCGCCGCTCTCACTATCGGCGGCATCGAGATACATTTCAGAATCGGGCGCGACCTCATCACCGTCGGTAAACGCCGCTGCGGTGGCGACTGCGCCGCTACAGAGGATAATAACGGCAATCACGACGGCGACGGTGCGGTTCATTCGATTCGGAGTTCGTCAGGGGAGTCGTTGCCAGCTTGTTTATTCAGCAGCGCTTCGGGATACGGCACAGAGTGCGTGGAAATTTTTTAATTACTGTCAACAGCCTCTACGATGAACGTTACCTGACTAATGTCATCTAGGTCGTTTGTGCCGTCGTTTGTACCATCGTCTCGGAGATCAACGATAATGTCTATCTGTTCTGTTTCGGTATCGTCTAGTCGAGACTTGTTCCCCTTGCCGACAATAGAGACGGTTGAGTCATTCCCATCATCAATACGAAAATCGAGGACTCCTCCATCACTGATTCCGACATCTTGGTCCTCCTTGACGAAGAGATCGACTTTGAGGCTATCACCGTTCTCGCCGGTGTTATTCTCCACAACGAGCGCCTGCTTGAACGAGGTTTTTGACTGCTCATTAAGATCGCTCTGTGAGAACTCGATTACGTTGACTGCGTTGCTCTCGTCAGTACCGATGAGTCGCTCTGCCCCGACAGCGTCTGAGTTTCGTTTGAATATTATTTGCGCGTTGTCGTCGTTGTCGACATTGAGTGTAACGTCACGGTCGGCTTCGATTGAGGTGAACGCCCCGGATCCGAATGCGGCTCCAACCCCGATGCTGGCGGTACCGATTCCCGCGAGAACCACTCGTCGTTTCATTACCCCTCCTTCTAGCCAGAGGGGTATAATATTGCGGCGCGTTAGTAGGCGACCCTGCGTACAAAAGCCGCTTCAGGATGTCCCTGAAGCCAAACAACCCAGCTAAATAGCGCATTTAGGCTGCTAACGCGGCGCATTAATATGTAGCCTCCTCTGTAATGTGTGAGTGTAAAAATGAAGCTTAACCGCAGAAGCGTACTGGGTGCGATCGGGCTGGTGGGAGTTGGAACAGGTGCGGCGTTCGGGTCGGGTGCGTTTACCTCAACTACTGCCGAGCGTGCGGTCGAAGTGAACGTGTTCGGTGCCAATGCCGGTCCAGACGGGGTTGTTGAGATAAATGAGCTTGATGGTGGTCCTACACAGCAACAAAATGCTCAGGAAGAAATCGCAGAGACAATCACCGGTAACGCAGTCGACGTTCTCGTAGACATTTCGTCGGACTCCGTCGCCGTTCGTGCTAATGATGGCACCCTATTTAGTGATGGCACCGCACTATTCCCCAATCCAACAGACGGATCATCAGTATATGGTCAGAACAGCGGGGACCCATTTGATGACGGAGCTAATATTGACAACGAAGAGGAATACGTTAGTCTCGTCGCTAACGATGTGACGATCGTATTTGGCCCTGGAGACAGTGATGGTGCGGGTGTGCCACCGAACTCGGTGCTTACGTACGACCCCTTCTTTGCCTTCGCCGATCCGCAAGGTAACGGATCGAGTGTTGAATTCCAGACCACCGCCAATGACAATGCGGAACAACTTCTTACCAGTATTGCAAGCAGTTCTGTTAGTTCAGCAGACGGCTCAGGAGTTGAATTCAGTACTGTATCCAACCGGCAAGAAGAAAGCGCTGAGATCAGCACCGGAACCGCCAGTACAGAGACAGAGAATCTAGATATCGTAATCGGACAATCGAACTAAGTTTGTAACCGGTACAACCCGATGACGCATCGTACAATCTGGCTTGTGGGATTTATTTTGTGCGATAAGTAGTCTAAGAGGACAGAACGGTACTGTATGTAGGCTAAAACACAGAATAACTCAATTCTTGTCTGACAAAATAGCTAGGTATTACCCTATCTACGTGGATGTAGAAAACCGCCTGATTTATGTTTCTAAATATCATTTTGATTACGTAGCAAAGCAATCCCCTTCCACTCTCAAATCACATATGAACTCTATAACACAGGTCGAAACCGACGACTCCCCGCTTTCGAGTGACGAGATCCACGACCTGTTGAGTAACCCGCGCCGCCGCCACACGCTCCACATTCTGAAACGCGACGACGGCACAGCGGAACTCTCGTCGATCGCCGAGCAAGTCGCGGCGTGGGAAAACGACAAGCCACGGTCGAAAGTCACCTCCCAAGAGCGCCATCTCATCTACACTTCTATACAACAGAACCACATCCCACGGCTAGAACGGGCAGGCGTAATCAGCCATGAGCGGGGTGAGCTTGAGCTGACGAACGAGGCTGAAGAGCTTGACGTCTACATGGACATCGTTCCTGGGAATTCGATTCCGTGGGGCGAGTACTATCTTGGGCTATCGGCGTTTTCACTCGCACTTGTGGCTGCCGTCTGGGTCGGTATCTTTCCGGCGTCGGTTCCGGAGTTGGTGTGGGCGGCGTTGATCGGTGTGTTGTTCGCCGGTTCAGCCGCGTATCACGTATATGAGAGTCGAGAGACGGTGCTTGGTAGTGGCTACGAACCGCCGGAGTTCCGAGAATGAGCGAGAATAAGAAGTGGACTCGCCGAGCCGCAATTGGGTTCATCAGCGGTGGAGCTGGGTTATTAGCACTGAGAACGGATGCAGCGATACAGATTCAGGCCGATCGAGGGGTGAATCTCGGGACGACTACCGACACTGAGGCCCTTCTGCCGCTTATCGATGAGTCAGTAAGTGCGGAGATCTCGGGCTTCGGAGACGAAACCACGGTCTACAGAATAGCGGAGAACAACGTGAACTGGGATTTCACCGACGTGAGTCTCTCGAACATCAAAACGGAAAGTGGAGACGATATCAGTCGAGGAAACAGTCCTATTACTGTGTCGACTAGTGGAGAAGACGTCGTCATCAGCTGTTCCGGGAGCACGTTCAGCGGTAAGTACGAACTCAGTTTCGACCTGAAAGCAGAGAGCGAAGGCGGGCAGGTGTCGGTCGTTACGGACCGAACCGCGGGTGAGCCGGTCCCCATTGACTGTACGGTAGATGCGGACTATGCTGATGTAAACAACTACAGCGACAACGGAGAGGGCGATGCTGAACAGCCCGGCGATAAAGCGAGAGGAACGGTGGAGTACCCGAGTAACATCGGTAACAATGATGAAAATTTCGCTACACTGAACAGCCGAAACAAGGACGGTGGGTTGAAAGTCGGATTCGTACTCCCACCGGTTTCGTCTGCCGAGAAGTACGTTCTCACTGTCAGGACAAAAAAAGCGACCGGAGGCCTGGTCGCGTACATCGTGACCGGAGATGAGGACGGCGACGAGGTCAGACTGAGCTGTAACAAAGAGATCAAGAAAAACACGGACGAATACGTCATTCAAGCTACTAATAAGTGCGCCGCTGCTGGGGAGAAAATAAGCGATGAAAAGAATCGAAATGACCTCTTCCTCGTATTTGAAGATGGCTCAAATGGAAACAACAGATCCGAAATACGGTTCATTGACTTTCAGGCACACGAGTCGTAAGTAGACGTATCTATGTGACTATCAGCAGACGACACATCGAGTCCATTACTCAAACAGATATCGCAGTCGGTATAATATAGATTTTCTCCGCTTTTTTCGACTCCGCACTTTTTGTCGTCCAAACCCGAAGGTCGCACCGACAAGGGTAAGGACGCTTCCGAGTACCAACGCGTTGAACGCAGCAACTGCCACAAGTGGGTGAATTGAGTGGAGCCAGACGATCAGTGACGGCGGCGCGACCAGAAAGTACCGATGCTCCGAGATCGTCACGATGGCCTGTTCCCCGGGCGGAGGGGCCGTCACCGTTAGAGTCGCCGTCGCTGACCCACCACGCGGTGCTGCCAACTCATTTCGGCTCAACACTCCGTCCGGGTGACTCGTCTCCAAGAGCACCAGCATGGCAATCAGGCCGTTATTCTCGGCAGTAAGTTCGGTTTCAACAGTTTCACCAGCCGTCGTACCACCGGGAAGGTCGTCACCGTCGATGACCACCTGTTGGGTGCCCGCAGGCGCGAACAGCGCCGCATTGGCAGGCACTAAGATTAGAAATGCTAGCCCGAGTGCGACCCACCGACCGTCGATGCCCTTGGTACCAAATCGAGACCGGTTCCGCGTTCTGTCACGTCCTTGCCGACCTCGGAAGTCATCAGCGAACACGATCAAAAGCAGTACCAAACCGATTGAAATGAATAGCCCACTCAGTGTCCGAGAACCCACCGTCTCAAGACCAAACGCCTCAGCGACTGTCGTCTGTGCGCTCTCGGCTGTACCCCTGACGGTTTCGATCCCGGTTCCAAGCCCAGGCACGCGAACGACCTGTCCGTTTATTTGGAGGGCGGTGGCAACAACTCGGTCTTCCGTCACCACGGGTTCTTCGCCCTCTTGATCACGAAACGGATTGTTGTCTCCGCGTGTGATGTACCCCTCGTCGGTAATCCCAACGACCCGATGCGTCGTGAGCCCGCCACCCTGTAGTTCGATCGCATCAAATACGATGACATCTCCCGACTCAATGTCGTCTGACATAGTGGCCGGGACAGCAACAAAGCCGTCACCGGCTTCGAGTGTCGGTGACATACTCCCAGACGTAACGTATCCCAATAAGACTGGTTGACCAGTAAGTTGTCCGACAACAAGAGCGATAACAGCGAGAACCGCGAGGATCGCAAGAACATCCGCCGCGGTCCGCCGTAGCATACGATAGCTACTGATGGTGAGCGTTTTAATTTGGCGTTTGGTCTCGCGTGTGGCGGATGTTTTTAAAATAGGCGTTCAGAAAACGGGGGTTATCTGAACAGTAAATCAAATCTACAAGCCTCTTTCCGAACTCAGTGAAACACTACTATTCGCAAATTGATAGAACATTCCGTGATGAATACAGGGCGCGAATGTGGTACGAACTGAGGCCGAGGTACGAGAGAGAGTAATCGGTCAGTACAGTCCGTATATTGCCTGTGTTTGATTACACTCGGCACGTTTTGGAATCTCTCTGGAGGCCGTTATCACGATTGATTTTATACCAGATTCAACAGACTCAATCTATTGATACTGCTGTCGGACCAACTTGCGCTGTGTCTCATGTACGTCCCAGATTAACAAATATGTCTATTATCGGATGACATGTGGCTGGTAGAGCGATTACGATTATCTACAGACTCCAGATGTAATGAGTTGTTAGAGGCGTGTACCACTGCTAGACTCATATACCAAACGACACTTTACACGTGGTCCCGTATAGTCGTAGTGAGGCTACGAAACTGATGGAATCTAACAGTCGGAAAATAATCGGAGGTGCCGTTGTTGCAATCGCCTTGCTCGCCGTTGTCGGCAGCGGGGTAGCATTCGCGCAAGGGAGTGGCTCATCACTCGTATCGGACGTTGATGACGACGACTCGATCCCAGAGAGTAACGTCACACTTTCTGAGCAAGAAGCAATTGATATCGCAACTGCCGAAGCTAATGGGACTGTTAATGAAGTTGAACTTGAAAACGAAGACAGCGTACCCGTCTACGAAATAAAACTCGTGACGACAAGCGGCTCAGAGACCGAAATTGCTGTCCACGCAGACGATGGCACGGTCCTCGAAACTGAGAGCGAAGACGAGGAGATGGACGAAGACTCGATTTCGGAGAGTAACGTTTCACTCACTGAGCAAGAAGCAATTGATATCGCAACTGCCGAGGCCAACGGAACTGTTGACGAAGTTGAACTCGAAACCGAGGATGGCGCACCCGTCTACGAAGTCGAACTCGTGACGGCAAACGGCTCAGAAACTGAAGTTGCCGTCCACGCAGACGATGGTACGGTCCTCGAAACTGAGAGCGAAGCCGACGAAGATGAGCGGGAAGACGAAGAGATGGACGACGAAGATGAGCAGGAAAATGAGGAGGCAGACGACGAGGATGAGTACGAAGACAGCGACGACGAATAAACGGTGGTGTCGCTCAACAATATGACCGCCAGAACCAACGGTCGCGTGTGACCACCGTGGCAAATAATTAGATAGCCCCCACACCCAATTTCATTACATGACGGAGATTGAATTGTTTGAACCGGAAACGTTCATCCGGGCTCTTACGCTCTTAGTGACGATGATTGTGGTTCTTATTACCGCGTTCGCTTACTACCGCACCCGGGTCCGTCGTATTCTTGTCCTTGCGCTGCTAGCAACGCTACTCGCAACCGATCTCATGTTAGAGGTCGGTGACGAGTTCTTCGAGGAAGGTATCCCACACTTCGAGTTGCTCACGAGCCTGTTTGCACTCGGGATTGCACTCCTCTTGTTATCGACAGTAATCTGGCGCTTCGATTGGCAGCCACGATGATATCCCCACGCGCCACAGCCGGCTCACAGAAACGAAACGCAGATGGTTAGACGCCGACCTCACGACGGCGAGGAAGACATCCTTGAGCTAGAGACGCGGAAGGAGATCTTCGAATACGTCAAAGCAAACCCGGGTGTTCACTTCAGCCAAGCGAAGCGCGAACTCGATATGGAGACCGGGCTTTTACAGCACCATCTCGACACGCTCGAAAACTATGACGTGCTCATGAGCGAGGACCATCAGGGTAAACGCCGGTTGTTCGTCGCCGAGGAACTCGATAGTGAAGAGCGTGAGATACTGTCGTCCCTCCGATACGAGACGACCCGCCATGTCTTGTTGTTCTTGATACAAGAGGAGACGGCCCGAAATGGGGCGATCGCCGAAGAGGTCGGCGTGGCGCCAGCGACGGTTTCTTGGCACGTGTCACGCCTCGTTGAAGAGGGGATTATCTCCGAGGTTCGAGATGGCCGAACGACGCTCTACACTGTTGCCGACGAGGAATTGACGATGCAACTCCTCGTACGATATCAGGAAAGTTTCGTTGACAGGGCAGTCGATAATGTGCTTAACTTCTGGGGTTAACTCCGCGATCTGAGGTACAAACTAATTAAAATATGATCCATTCTTACACCACTACCTAACAGATACATGTATCCACAACATGGTCACCAGAACATACGTTACAATCAAAGAGCTTCCGGCAGCCTACACGCAAGCGAATTCTATCGGTTGATTTAGCATTCAGATAAAAAACGCAGTTCCCGTGCTGACAACACCCTGTGTATCTCGCACGACTTTCCTGACAGGTAGCGGGGAAGTACGCGATCGGTACATGAATGGCCTTTATATGACATTTTGCTAATTATCCTAATATGAGTGTGACCCAGTTTGATCTAATCTTGTTCGGGGTTCCGGCTCTGATATCAGTAGGTGTCGCGCTGTTTGCGTGGCAACATCGATCGAGCCCCGGTGGCAAGCCACTCGTCATCCACGGACTCGGATCAGCCGTCTGGATACTTAGCTATGGAATAAGCACCAGAATAAATAGTCAGTTGATTGCTCCACGTATGTTGGGCGTTTCGTGGCTTGCTGCGGTTGTGGTGGCATTCTCCGGTATGTATGTCGCTGTGGAGTATACTCAGTACCTCACAAAGCATCGTCAGCTAACCTGACTTGAGTCACCTGTTCTGTCG
>NZ_QMIM01000034.1 GCF_003287355.1 Halorubrum sp. 48-1-W | reverse complement strand
CACACGACCGGCGTGGTGTCCCACGAAGGAATCCTCGCGCTTCAGCGCGGGGAGGATGTCAACGACGCTCTTCCGTCGGGAAAGCGATTATACCCGCGCGTCGCCCACGTCCACGCATGAGTCTCTCCCTCGATTCCACGCAGCTCGACCGGTACTCCAGACACATCATCATGGAGGAGGTCGGCCCGGAGGGCCAGAAACGACTCCTCGAGGGTAGCGCGCTCGTCCTGGGGGCGGGCGGGCTCGGCGCGCCCGTCATCCAGTACCTCGCGGCCGCGGGCGTCGGAACCCTCGGGATCGTCGACGACGACGTGGTGGAGCGCTCGAACCTCCAGCGACAGGTGATCCACGGGGACGACGACGTCGGCGAGCCGAAAGTCGAGTCGGCCGAGCGGTTCGTCGACCGGCTCAACCCCGATATCGAGGTGGAGACCCACGAGGTGCGCCTCGACGTGGACAACGCCCGCGAGCTGATCGGCGCGTACGACGTCGTCGTCGACTGTGCGGACAACTTCCGGACGCGGTACGTCGTCAACGACGCCGCCCGGATCGAGGAGGTGCCGGTCGCCCACGGCGCGATCTACAAGTTCGAGGGACAGGCGACGACGCTCGTCCCCGGCGGGCCCTGCTACCGGTGTCTGTTCCCGGAGGCCCCCGAGCCGGGCACCGTCCCCGACTGTGCGACCACCGGGGTGCTCGGCGTACTCCCCGGGACGCTCGGCTGTATCCAGGCGACGGAGGCGGTCAAACTCCTGCTCGACACGGGCGAGCCGCTCGAGGGGCGACTGCTGTTTTACGACGCCATGGACATGACGTTCGAGACGGTTCCGTACCAGCGGAACCCGGACTGCCCGGTGTGTGGCGAGGGCGGGATCGAGACGATCGAGGGGGTCGACTACACCGGCGGCTGTCGGATCGAGGCGGAGTGAGCGACTTTCGGAGACGTCTCCAGCGCCCCGGCCGTTCGGTTCCGCGAAACGGGTCGGCGGTTCTTCACACCGACTACTTGATCGGTGTCGCTGAACACGCACGGGGCGGCTTCCTCGTTGAACAGGGCTACTTCACCGCCCTCGAGACGTACTTCGCGAAAACTCACGTCTGTAAGCGGGAGTACGATGGTCTCGATATCGACGATGTCGATACGGGCGTCGACGTCGATAATCCATACAGCGGGATGTAGACAGCGATCTTCGAGATGCTTGAGGAACGGGGGCGACTCTATCGATGGACCACCGAGGACGACCTCGCCGAACGTGCCGAAGAGGTCCCGTGACCCAGCAAGAAACCGGTTCGTTGAAACGCTCTTACGAATGCCCGAAGACGAGTCGGAAGCGCGCCCGTCACGTAGCCCGTCCGCCCCCTCGTCTCAGTACGAGGCGGCGCGCTTCTCGAGGCCCGCGGCCGCGATGTCCTCGCCGTCGACGGAGGTTCGGAGGGCGTCCATCCCGTCGTCGCGGTCGACGCCGAAGTTCCGCGCGTACAGCTCCTCGAGCCGGTCGTACTCGGCGTCGGAGAGCGGGGGCACGTCGCTGGCAGTGCTCCACTCCGCGATGTCCTCGCCGTCCCGGAACGTGGGCGTCACCGAGGCGACCTCGTCGTGGGCGAGCAGCCAGCGGATCGACGCCTGGCTCAGGGTGCGCGTCCCCGCGGCGTGGTCGGGCTCCTCGAGGAAGCGGATCGACTCGACCTTCTCCCAGCCGGTCTCGTACCACTCCTTCGGGCGGTGGGCGCGGTGGTCGCCGTCCTCCAACACGGTGTTGGGCGTCACCTGCTCGTTGAGCAGCCCGGACGAGTGTGGGACCCGCGCGATGACGGACGTGTCGGACCCCGTCTCGCGGATCGTGTCGACGAAGTGGCGACCGGGCTCCTGCTCGAAGAGGTTGAAGACGGTCTGGACCGCGTCGAACTCGTCGTACTCGACGGCAGCGTCGCCCTCCGCCAGCCAGCCGATGGAGGGACCGAGCGCCCAGCCGAGCGCCCGGACGCGCCCCTCCGATTTCCACTCGCGGAGGAGGTCGCGGACCTCGGGCGTGACCTCGTCGACGTTGGCGTTGTGTAACTGGAGGAGGTCGACGTAGTCCGTGTCGAGCCGGTCGAGCGAGGCCTCGAGCGCCTCGCGGAGGTACTCCTCGTTCAGCTCCTTCGGGAGTTCGCCGTGGCCCGCCTGCGGGTTGTCGTAGAAGTCGTAGCCGACCTTCGTCGCCAGCGTGACTTCCTCGCGGCGGTCAGCGATCGCCTCGCCGACGATCCGCTCGGACTCGCCGTGGCCGTACACGTCGCCGGTGTCGACGTAGGTGATGCCCGCGTCGAGGGCGTCCCGGACCATCCCGACCGCCTGCTCGTCCGAGCGGTCGCCCCACCAGTCCGTCCCGACGACCCACGCGCCGAAGCCGATCTCCGACACCTCGACGCCGGAGGTCCCGAGTTCTCGGTGTTGCATGAACCGTCGTTGGACGCGGGGACACTTATCGGGCGCGGTCGTCCTCGGGAACTGAGACCGCCGGACGTGCCGGAGTCGTCGCTGTGTCTCGAACCGGTCGGTGCCGCCCGCGTCGTGGCGGTCGCGTCGCACAACCGAACCCATTTGAGGCTTCCCGGCGAACGTTCGACGATGACAAAGCGACACGTGTCCCTGCCGACCGACGCGGAGGCGTCGATTCAGGGGTTCATCGACGAGGTGGACGACCGGCTCTCCTCGACGGAGGACACCTGCGACGTCGTTCGGGACACGCTGATCGACCTCCACGGCGACCGCGAGCGCTGGGAGGCCTGGCAGGACGGCGCGGACGTCTCGAAGGCCGAGCGCGTCCGACTCCAGGGGTACGACCCGTGTAACGCCACGCTCGAGTCCGAGTACTACGCGGAAAAGGACGAGGAGCGGTTCCGGCGGTCGAAACACCTCCAGTGGCTCTGGCGGCAGTTCGACGCCACGCCCATGGCCGACAACGTCGAGTTCGCCCTGCGGTTCCGCCGGATGCTCGGGAAACACCTCTTCGCGGAGTGTGGCGACGGCTGTCGCTTCTTCAAGGGGATATCGTTCACGTACGGCCACAACATCGAGATCGGCGACAACGTCGTGATCCACGACGACGTCCACCTCGACGATCGTGGCAGGCTGACGGTCGGCGACCGCGCGTCCATCTCGGACGGCGTCCACGTCTACAGCCACGACCACGACCTCGTCGACCAGACCGCGGTCCGGAACTTCCACACCGTCGTCGGCGACGACGCTCGCGTCACCTACGACGCGATGGTGCGCGCCGGCTGTCGTATCGGCGAGAACAGCGTCGTCGGGGCACGCGCGGTCGTCCAGGGCGACGTCCCGGACCATCACGTCGTGGTCGGAACGCCCGCGCGTAGCATCCGCGTGAAACCCGGCTGGGAGGAGACTGCCGAGGCGCTCGAGGACGGCCGGCTCCCCGACCGGAGCGACGAGCGGGAGATCCCGTACGAACTCCCCGAGGATCTCGACCGCTTCGACGAGTTCGATCGTGACCTCCGCCCGCCGGGAACGCCGGAGTAGCCGTCTCGGGATCCCTCCCAATGACCCGCGCCGTCGCCGTCAACGTCGCCGCCAACACCAACGAGCCGGGGTTTCGCGGGCCGGTGTACCCCGACGGATCGTTCGCGTACGTCCCGATCCCGGAGTCGGCCGTGACGCTCCCGCCGGACCGCTTCCCGGTCGACGAGCCGATGCCGACGTACGCCGACCTCGACCTTCCCTTCTCGCTTCCCGAGCCGCTCCGCGACCGGCCGGTCCACATGGACCCGGAGTTCCCCGGCGTTCACGGCCGCGAGCACGCGACCTACGGAGACCCCTACGCGATCAAGGCCGCGCCGATCGCCGACCTCGAGCCGGGCGACTGGCTGCTGTTCTACGCGACGCTCGCGCTCCGACCCCATGGCTGGCGTGGGCCGGGGGCGGACGACCCCAACGACGATTCGACGGTCGCCGACGCGTCGGCCGTCGCGGACGACCTCGCGCCCGACTGGGGCGCGTACCTGTTCGCCGGGATCCGGGTCGGTCGCGTTCTCGACGCTCCCGACCGTGAGACGGCCGCCGACGTCGTCCCGACGAACGCCCACCTCAAACGCGACCCCTTCGACGCCCGGGTCGCCGTCGCGGGCGACCCGGACGAGTCGGGACTCTTCGACCGCGTGATCCCACTGAGCACGCCGACAGCGGGGTCGGACGCGAACGGGCTCGTCACCGAGCTGTCGAGCGACTCGGGGAAGGGACCCTGGTGGCGACGGCCCATGCGGTTCGACGAGGCGGCGACGGCGACGGTGCTGGACCGGGTCCGGCGGTCGTGACCGCGGCCGGTCGTCGCCTCCCGTTCACTCGTAGTCGTCGTAGGTCGGCAGGCCGGACTCGGGCGGGAACTCGTCGACCGGGGCGGTCGTCTCGTCGCCGCTCTCCATGTCCTTCACGGTCACCTCGCCGTTCGCGAGGTCGCGCTCGCCGACGACGACCACGGTCTCCGCGTTGATCGAGTCGGCGTAGCCGAGCTGTGCGCCGAACGAGCGGTCCGAGACGTCGCCTTCGACAACCACGTCGTCGGCGAGCGCCCGGAGGTCGCGGGCGATCTCGGCGGCTTTCCGGCGGGTGTCGCCCACGGAGAGGACGTAGTAGTCGGTCGAGAGCGCCTCGTCGGGCCAGACGCCGGCGCGCTGACACAGCAGCTTGAGCGTCGCGTGGCCGGGTGCGACCCCGACCGCGGGGGTGGGCTGACCGCCGAAGCTCTCGATCAGGTCGTCGTAGCGGCCGCCGCCGAAGACGGAGCGGGAGACCTCGCCGGTGGAGTCGAAACACTCGAAGACGACGCCGGTGTAGTAGTCGAGCCCGCGGGCGGTCGTGAGCGATATCTCACAGAACTCGCCCGCGCCGAAGTCGGCGGCGGCGGCGAGCACGCTCCGGAGGTTCTCGACGGCGGCCTCCACGTCCTCCCCGCCTGCCTCGGCGACAGCGTCGAGGTCCTCGGGCGCGTCCACGTCCGTGATCAGGTCGTCGAACTCGCGGGCGGTCGCGCGGTCGAGCCCGGCGTCGGAAAGCAGGCCGAAGTACTCGCCGTCGTCCACCTTCGCGCGCTTGTCGACCGCGCGGATCGCGGCCGGCGTGTCCACCTCGTCGGGGTCGTCGGCGAGCGCACGGACGAGCCCGCCGAGCACGTCGCGGTGGGAGACACGGAACTCGAAGTCGTCGCCGGTGAGCCCCAGCTCCGTCAGGGCGTCGGCGGCGACCGCGAGTACCTCGGCGTCCGCCTCCGGCGCGGACGACCCGAAGATATCGATGTTGGTCTGGTAGAACTCGCGGAACCGCCCCTGCTGGACCTGCTCGTAGCGCCAGAACGGCCGGGTGGAGACCCACTTGATCGGCTTCGAGAGCTCCTGGCCCTTCGCGACGACCATCCGGGCGACCGTCGGCGTGAGTTCGGGCGTGAGCGACACCTCGCGGCCACCCCTGTCCTCGAAGGCGTACAGCTCCTCGACTATCTCCTCGCCGGACTTGTCGACGTACATCTCCGTCCGCTCGAGCGCGGGCGTCGCGACCTCGCGGAAGCCGTACCGCGCGGCTGCCCCTTCGATCGCGTCGGTCACTTCCCGGCGGGCAGACTGCTCTCCCGGATAGAAGTCGCGAAACCCTTTGAGTCCCTCGTACATGGAGGCGGGTTCGGCGAGCGGCCGCTTGAAACCATCCTTTCGGGAGCGGGTGGGACTGGCGACGGCGACCCGCGACCGCTCAGACGGGGACTCGACTACTCTGTCCGGTACTCCTTCTGGAACCCGCGGAACTCGGTTCGGTGGGCCTCCTCGTCGGAGAGGAGCGTCACGGCGAGGTCCTCGGTCACGGGGTCGTTCGCCGCCTCCGCGGCGTCGATCAGGTCCCGGTAGGTCGCGATCGCTCCCTCCTCGGCGTCGAGGACGCCCTCGATGACCGCGAGCACGTCGGTCGAGTCCTCGGGCGGCTGAAGCGAGTCCTGTCGGGCGGTGAACTCCGCGGAGCCCGGCGGCCGCGCGTCGAGCTGTTTGAGCCGCTGGCCGAGCTGCTCAGCGTGGCCGAGCTCCTCCTGGATGTCCGTCTTGAGGCTCTCTTTGATCTCCTCGGCTCGGACCCCATCGAGGACGATCGCGTTCGTCTGGTAGTTCATCACGGTCTCGATCTCGTCGGCGTACGCCCTGCGGAGCAGGTCGATGACGCGGTCGGATCCCATGTCACAACGTTGTCGTCCCAGACCGAAAGCCGTTCCGACTCTCTTCGTCGGGGGGGCCTCGGCTTTCGTCCGAACCCGAGCTCTCGGCTGTCGTTCCTCCCCGCCGGCCGCGTTCAGTCGTTCCGCCCGTGTACGTACGTCTGGTCGTGGTCGGGGAACACGTCCTCCACCGTCTGCTCGCCGTGTTCCTCGGCGATGAGCGCCCGTAGCTCGTCCTCGTAGTCGGCCTTCGGGACTTCCTCGCTCGGCCCCTGTTCGACCTCGAAGGTGGCCTCGACGAGCCGGTCGACCGCGTGCCGCCCGAACCCCGAGAGCGGCGAGATGTAGTCGACCCCGTGGCGGTCCTCCAGGCTCTGTGCCTGTGCGCGCGAGACCGTCGGGACCCGGTCGTCCCGGCGGCTCCCGTCGGCGATCGCGTCGACCTCGCGTTCGGCGATGGTCTCCAAGGCGTGCTCGTGAACCCGCTGGATCCCGTTTCGGGGGTAGCCGTCGGCGATCATGCGCTCGACGGCCTCCTCGGCGACCGCGCGGTCCAGTTCGATCCGCTCGAACGGGAAGCCGATCTCCGCGGCCGCGCGCTCGGCGTGCTCCCAGTCGTCGGTGAGCCCGAAGCTGCCGGTCACACACCGAACGTCGTAAAACCGGTCGAGCAGGGCGGCAGCGAGCGAGGAGTCCTTTCCCCCGCTGTACAGCAGCGCGAGCTCCATCTACCGTCGCCGGATGTCGAAGCTCTTCTGCTCGGGTTGGAGCTCCTTGAGCAGGTCGCGCATCTGGTCCTCGTCGATTCGCCCCTGGACGCGGCCGCTCTGTGCCAGCGCCGCGACCTGCTGTTTGACCTTCTTCGCGAACTCCGGTTTCGACATCTCGACCGCGTTGAGTCGCTGGCGCGCGCCGTCGGTCAAGTGCTGTTTGAGCACCGCCTCCTGTTGGGCCTCCGCCCGCTGTTGGGCCTCCTGTTGGGCCTCGGCGTCGCCGCCGCCCTCGCCAGCCCGGTCCTGGAGCTCCTGGAGCTTCTTCTCGCGCAGTTCCTCGAGCCGTTCGTCGTCGGGGTTGCCGCTCATACCCGTCCTTCTCGGTCCGGGCGAAAAACGATTTCGGAGGATCGACCGCGTTCCCCCCCGACCGAGCGATCTCGGAAGCCGGTTCGGGCTGTTTAAACGGGTCACCGTCGTATCCGCGGTCATGAGCGAATCGCGGGAGTTCTGTCCCCGGTGTGGCGACGCCGTCCCCGAGCGTCGCGACCCCTTACCCGGCGATCCGGCGGGGCGGGACGCGCTGTTGTGTGACGACTGCTACTTCGAGGACTTCGAGCTCGTGGACGCGCCGGACCGGATCGAGGTGCTCGTCTGCTCGGGTTGCGGGGCGGTCCGCCGCGGGGAGTCCTGGCGGGACGTGGGCGCGCGCGACTACACCGACGTCGCGGTCGACGAGGTCGCGGAGGCGCTCGGCGTTCACGTCGCTGCCGAGGACGTCCAGTGGAGCGTCGAGCCCGAGCAGGTCGACGAGAACACGGTCCGGATGCACTGCCGCTTTTCGGGTGTCGTCCGCGGAACGCTCCGTTCGGCGGCGGTCACGGTCCCGGTGAAGGTGTCGCGGGGGACCTGCGACCGGTGTGGTCGGATCGCCGGCGGCTACTACGCCGGGGTGATACAGGTTCGTGCGGACGGCCGCGACCTCACCGCCGAGGAGCGTGCCGAGGCGCTCGACATCGCCGAGTCGTACGTCGCCGACCAGGAGGCGAAGGGCGACCGGGAGGCGTTCATCACGGAGGTGAACGAGACCGACGAGGGCCCCGACGTGAAGGTCTCATCGAACCGGCTCGCGGAAAACGTCGCGGCGCGGGTCACGACGGAGTTGGGGGGGAGCTTCGAGTCGTACCCGACGCTCGTCACCGAGGACGGCGACGGCAACGAGGTGTACCGCGTGACGTTCGCAGTCCGGCTCCCGCGGTACGCCCCGGGCGAGATACTCGATCCCGGGGACGGCGACGGTCCGGTGCTCGTCACCGGCGTCTCCGGTCGGATCCAAGGGATCCGGCTCGCCACCGGCGAGGAGTACACCTCCGCGTTCGACGAGGGCGGGACGCCCGACGCGACCCGGCTCGGCACTCGGGACGACGCCGCGGAGACGACCGTGGTGACCGTCGAGGACGAACACGCGATCCAGGTGCTCGACCCGGAGACCTACGAGGCGCGGACGGTTCCGAACCCCGCGTTCGTCGACGACGACGCGGACACGGTGTTGGCGTTCAAACACGGCGGCGACGTCCACCTGGTTCCCCGAGAGTAGGCCGTCACGGTCGTCGTTCGGAAGACGCCGGGAACCGTCGAGAGTCGCCGGGAGGCGGCGACCGTGACGGCCGTAGGAGTGGAGAGACGCACGATCGAAGGGAGGGAACGGAGGCTCCGTTGGAATCTTCAGCCGGTGATAGTGGTACGTATCCTCTATTTATGACTCGTCACTCCGTGTTGGTGGTCGATTTTCGCCGCCGTCCGTGGCACTGACCGGCTGCGTCGCGCTCGATGTGTCGGGAGACATCGCGTCGGCCGTTGCCGTAGTGTCGAGTTCGAACGCTGCGACCTGCTCCCGGAGCGTCTCCGACGCCGCCGAGAGCTGCTCCGCAGTCGACGTATCCGAGAGGTTCGACAGGTGTTCAGCCGTTTCTGCGACCTCCGACAGCGACGAAGTCTGTTCCTCCGTGGCCGCCGAAACCGTACTCGCTTCGTTTGCGGCCTGATCGCTTACGCTCGCTATCTCCTCGACCGTCGAAACGACCTCCTCGGTCGAGGCAGCCTGATCGTCGGTCGCACTGCTGATCTCCTGGACACCCGATTCAGCTTCGTCGACTGCCTGTGCGATCTCGTCGAACATGTCGATCGCGTTCTCGATCGTTTCCGAGCCCCGATCGACGCGTTCGGTCATCGTCTCCATTCCCTCAACCGTCTCGGTCGTCGTCGATTGGATGTCTTCGATCTGGGTTTCGATCTCGGTCGTCGCCTCCCCGACCTCTTCCGCAAGCGTTTTGATCTCGTCCGCGACGACGGCGAATCCTTCGCCGGCTTCGCCGGCGCGAGCTGCCTCGATCGAGGCGTTCAGCGCGAGCAGGTTCGTCTGCTCGGCGATATCCGTGATGAGATCGACGATTTCGTTTATCTCGGTAATCTTGTCATCAAGTGCCTCGACCTGTGTGGCTGCTTCATCCGCCTGTGATTCGATCGCGGCGATCTCTTCGGTTGCCTCGGAGGCCGCCGCTTGCCCCTCCAGACCCCGCTCGACAGCATTCTGTGCGGTTACACCCACTTCTTCGGCCGAGGAGGCGACTTCTTCGACGGCCGCCGACAGATCGCTCATCTCGTTGGCCACACGCTGGAGGTCGTCGCTTTGCTCGTTGGCTCCGGTGTTGATCTCCTGAACCGATCTTGCGATGTCCTCGCTCGCCTGCTGGAGCTCTTCGACGGAGGTCGCGACTTCAGCACTCGCCTCGTCGAGTTCGGTCGCGGTCGTTGCCGTCTCCTCGCTGGCCGCTGCGACCTCATCGGTGATCCGTTGGACGGCCACGAGACTCTCGTTGAGTTGGTCGATTCCGGTGTCGAGTGAGACCAGTATCTGACCGTAGCTGCCGGGCTTGTCGGCGTCGATGTCCTGATCGAGCCGACCGTTCTGGAGGTTCTCGCTGGCCGTCCGTATCTCTTCGAACCCGGTGACCACTTGGTTGGCACCGCGATCAAGATTGGTCATGATGTCGCCGTACCGTCCCGGAAAGTCCGTGTCCCGCTCGCGAGTTCGAAGCTCGTCGTCGCCAGTTGCTAGGTTGTTACTGAACGTGTCGATTTCACCGAACACCGATTTGAGATTCGCCTGCATCTCCCTGAACGAATCGACCATTCGACCGAGCTCGTCGTTTTCGACGTGGTCGTCGATATCGGTATCGAAGTCGCCGTCGCTGGCGGCGACGGCGGCCTCGGAGAGTTGAGAGACCGGTGCTGTGATCCGCTTCGTGACGAACAGCCCGATCACGACCGCGACGACGAACGCACCGATCGTGAGTCCGATGATCTCCATCTGTGCCGTCTGCGTCGTGCTATCGGCGATCGCAACTTGGGACTCCAGATCGGCTTGGGCCGATTCCTCGATCGAGTGCGCATTTTCCTCCATTGGGGCTCTCAGTGACTCCATCTCTTCGGCCTTCTCAGTAGCCAGTTCGGCGTCACCTTCTTGTTGTGCTTCGAAAAACTCGCTTCCGAGCGCGTTGTACTCCTCGTGTTGAGATTCGAGGGTTTCGAACTGTTCTTCTTGCTCTGGGCTCAACTCCGTTTCTTCGAGATGCTGTGCCTGTTCGGTGAAGAGTTGGTTGGCCTCCTCGAATTCTTGCTGGGCGTTTTCGTCACCGAGTTGGGCGGCCTGTATCGCCGCACGCTGCTGTTCGATGCCTACAATCATCACCGCGCTCGCGTCCATCTTCTGTCCATCCTCCGCGATAAGATGTGCTTCCTCGTCGACTGCGGCAACCGAGGTGTAGCCGACCGCCCCGGTGACGGCAACCAGGGCAGCGACGAGGACGAACGCGAGTATGATTTTCGGTCGAAGGTCGGTGTTGCTTAGTCGAATCTTGTTGAGCATACACACGAGCCCGTCCCATATATTATATAACTGTCTCCGAAATTATCGAAATCAATATTTGAACACGTGGCTCCGTTGAAAACCTCAGAGAGTTACTGATCCGATAAAACGGGGGTGAACGCGAGTCGGCGTGGGGGTTCTTCGTCGGGTCGGTACCGGGTCGGGAACCCGCTCGGCTGCGGTTGGGGGTCCGGTCAGTCCGCGCGCGCGGTGTGGTCGCTTCCGGACGCTGCCGAGCGCTCGGCTTCGGTTACCTCGATGCCACGCCGTTCCAGTTGCCGGATGAACTCGGCCTCGCTGACGCCCGCCTGCGTCGCCGCCTGCTCGAGCGTCAGCGTTCGCGCACCGTACAGCGTCAGCGCACTCGACAGCGCGTTCGTTGGCATACACACCCGTCTTGCGTGAACGATTATGAACCTTACTACTTCATTCAGGACCCTGATACACCTTATACGATATAATGTATCACTGAACTGCGGTCGACATGTATAATGGACGGTCGTGGCGAACGCTCGTCGACGACGGCCCGGAGGAATTATGAGTCTCTACGGTCGAGTTCGGGTATGGACAGACAGCAGGCCATCGCGCTGTTCTTCGCGTTCCTCATGGTGAGCTCCATGGTCGCCTGGGGGATCAGCTTTCTGTGACCCCGCTCGGACCGTTCCTGGCGCACGGTCCGTAGCGATCGTCACCCACCAGCCGTTCGTCCGTTCACCCGTCGCCCCAGACGTCGGAGAGCGGGTGATCCTCCCGCCGTTCCTCGTCGGCTTCCGACCGGGTTCGCGTCGTCCCCCCGTCCCCGGTCGACCCGGGACGGCCCGCCGTTCCATCGCCGATCGCCTCGCCCGTCCGCCCGGACGACGTGGCGTTCCGCGACCCACCTTGGCGACGTCCGGCACGGCCGGGGCCGGACGGCTCGGCGTCGATCCCGGCGAGCGCGGCCGACGGGTCGAACGCGGGGAGATCGGGGGTCGTCATCGCGTCGATCTGGTCGCGGAACCACGACGGGGTGTCGGCTACTGCCCGGTCGAACAGGTCGAGGAGCGAGTCGTCCGCGAGGTACGTCGCCCCGTAGTCGTCGGGCGCGCGGACGACGCGGCCACACGCCTGTATCACGGTGCGTAGCGCGGTCCGATGGTACCACGCCCACTGGCCGTCGGCCAGCCGCCGAGCGACCCGCGAGTCGTTGGTGTTTCGGTACGGCGCTTTACACACCACCTGCCAGCGGCAGAGGTCGCCCTCCAGGTCGAGCGCCTCCTCCATCTTCACGGCGACGAACACCTCGGGGTCCGGACTCGCCTTCCACGCCTCGAGTTCGGCGTCGCGGTTCGCCCGCGTGTGCCGGCGGACGCGCGCTGTGACGCCGAACTCGCCGAGACGCTCGACGAGCCGTCCCGCGATGTCGTAGGAGTGTGCGTGGATCAACCCCTTCTCGTCGGGGTGTTCGGCCATCAGCCGGACGAGCAGTCGGGCGATCTTCGGCACGGTCTCGTCGCGGTGCTCGTAGGTCATCGACCCCTGCGTCACGTCGAAGAGCGGCCGGTTCGCGAGCGGGAAGGTGTGCTCGACGTCGACGAGCGCGACCTTCCCGGGGTCGAGGCCGACACCCCGACAGAACGCCTCCTTCGAGAGGATGGTCGCCGACAGCAGGGCGAACTTCTCGCCGCGGTCCCAGACGGTGTGTCTGAGGTAGCGCGCGGGGTCGAGCGGCTTGATCGCGATGGCGGACCCCTCGCCGTCGGGCTGGTCGACGACCCAGGTCGTCGGCGAGTCGAGGTCGCGGTAGTCCTCGAGGAACCAGCCGAGCTCCGAGATCAGCTCCCCGAGCCGGTCGCGTCTCGCGACCTCCTCGCGGCTCAACTCGGGTCGTCCCGTCAGCTCGTCTTTCGCCCGTTTCGCCACGTCGCGGAGGCTCTCGACGAACCGGGCGGTTCGGTCGAGCGCGTCCTCGTCCGTGCCGGCGTCGCGTTCGACGTCCGGGACGCCCACGTCGTCCCAGACCGGGACGCGCTCTGGCGAGAGGTCGATGGTCGCGTACATCTCCGCCCACTCGGCGAGCCCGTGAGCCTCGTCTATCACGACCACGTCGCGTTTGCGGAACACCTCCGACCCCGCGGTCCGCATGAAGTACGCGAGCGTCATGGCGGCGAACCGACCCGACGAGGCGATCGCTCGGTCCGAGAAGTACGGACAGCGGTGTTTGATGCTGCAGTCGAACCCCTGCTCGCGGGCGCAGGGCGCACGGTCGACCGGCGTGTCGTGCTCGCCGGGGAGGACGCAGTCGTAGTTCGACTTCCCGCGGATCACTTTCAGGTCCTCGAGGAGGTCGTCGCTCGCGACGTCGTCGAGCTGGGAGACCTGCGGGGTGGTGTAGTACGCGTCGGTCGGCTCGCTCGGCGCGGCGTCGGCCACCTCGCGGGCCGACCCCATGACGGCGCGCGCGAGCAGGGACTTGCCGCTGCCGGTCGGCGCGCGCACCAACACCACGTCGTTGCCGGCAGCGAAGGCGTCGCGGACGTCCGCGAGCGCGCGCTCCTGTGCGCCGCGAAAGCTCGGGGCCGGGAACTCCGCGGGGATCCGGTCGGGGTCCACACGACCCCCTCGCGCGCTCCGGGAATTAAACCCTCGGAGTGGAGGGTCAACTCGGAGCGGATAATCGAGTTAGAGCGGGCAATCGAGTTAGAGCGGGACAGTCGAGTTAGAGCGGGACAGTCGAGCGAAAGAAACGAACAACTACCGGATCGTTTATGCCACGTCCGCGAGTCGGTGTGGTATGAGTTGGCAGGAAGCCGAGCGGCGGTTCGCGGACGACGTGGTCGCCCGCGAGACCCTCCCTCGAACGTTCGAGCGCTCCGCTGTGCGCAACGCCGACCGGGTCGCCCAGCGCTACAAGGGCGGGGTGTACGACCGGTCGCTCGTCTCGGCGGACGTCCTCGACCCCGCGCCCGTCGGCGACTACGCCGACCTCACCTACGCAGCGATGCGGGACGTGGTCCGGAACCTCACGGCGGGGTTCCGCGAGGTCGGCGTCGCGGACGACACCCGGCTCGCGGTCTACGCGGGAACGCGCATGGAGTGGGCGCAGGTCGACTTCGCGGCGCTCGCGGCCGGCGCGGTCGTCACGACGGTGTACGCCTCCTCGTCGCCGTCGCAGGTCCGCTACCTGCTCGAGGACCCCAAGGCGACGGTCGTCGTCGTCGAGAACCGCGGCCTCCTCGAGGAGGTGCTCGGCGTTCGCGACGACCTCGCTCACGACCTGGACGCGATCGTGACGATGGACGAGGTAGCCGTCGCCGACGCGGACGAGGCGACGGACCTCGACGTCGACCCGGCGAACGCGGACGACGTGTACACGCTCGGCGAGCTCCACGAACTCGGCGCGGACGCATTCGAGGAGGCGACCTACGAGTCGTGGCTCGATTCGACCGCCGTCGACGACCTGGCGAGCCTCATCTACACCTCCGGGACGACCGGGCAGCCGAAGGGCGTCCGGCTCACTCACGGGAACTTCCGCTCGAACGTGAACCAGTGTTATCGGCGGTTCGCGGACCGGCCCGACCGCGACGCGGGGATCCCCGGTATCTCCGTGGCGACGACGACCCTCTCGTTTCTCCCCCTCGCGCACGTCTTCGAGCGGCTGGCGGGCCACTACATGATGTTCGCGGCCGGCGCGACCGTCGGCTACGCGGAGAGTCCCGACACGCTCCGGGAGGACTTCGGGCTCGTCCGGCCGACGACGACGACCAGCGTCCCGCGGGTCTACGAGAAGCTCTACGACGCGATCCGCGAGGAGGCGAGCCAGTCCCCGGTGAAAGAGCGAATCTTCGAGTGGGCCGTCGCGGTCGGACGGGCACACCACGAGGCCGACGACCCCGGCCCGATCCTCGACGCGAAGCGCGCGCTCGCCGACCGACTCGTCTTCTCGTCGGTGCGGGAGGCGCTCGGCGGGAACGTCGACTTCTTCATCTCCGGCGGGGGGTCGCTCTCGGCGGAGCTGTGTGCGCTGTATCACGCGATGGACCTCCCGATACTGGAGGGGTACGGGCTCACGGAGACGTCGCCGGTGATCACGGTCAACCCGCCCGAGGATCCGAAGGTGGGAACCATCGGGCCGCCGGTCGTCGACACCGAGATCGCGCTCGACGGCCGGCTCGTCGGCGAGGAGGCTGTGGACGTCCCGGGCGACGTCGGCGAACTGCTCGTGCGGGGCCCGCAGGTGACCGACGGGTACTGGAACCGCCCCGACGCGACCAGGGAGGCGTTCTCGGCACACGACGCGCTTCCCGCCGAGGCAGTCGTGGCCGGCACCCCGCCCGAAGCGCGCGACGGCGACCCGGAGGAGCCGTGGTTCCACACCGGCGACGTCGTCCAGCTTCGTCCCGACGGCTACGTGGCCTTTCGTGAACGCGCCAAACAGTTGCTCGTGCTCTCGACGGGGAAGAACGTCGCGCCCGGACCGATCGAGGAGCGCTTCGCCGCCAACGAGTTCGTCGAGCAGTGCGTCGTGCTCGGCGACGGCCGCAAGTTCGTCTCGGCGCTCCTCGTCCCGAACTTCGGGGCGGTCGAGGCGTGGGCGGACGCGGAGGGGATCGACCTCCCCGCGGACCGACGGGCGATCTGCCGTGACGAGCGCGTTCTCGAGCGGTTTCAACGGGAGGTCGACGCGGTGAACGAGGCGTTCGAACCGTACGAGCGGATCAAACGGTTCAGGCTTGTCGAAGAGGAGTTCTCCGTGGAGAACGATCTGCTCACGCCGACGATGAAGAAGAAGCGCCGAAACGTCCTGGAGCGGTTCGCCGACCAGATCGAGATGATATACGAGGAGACGTAGGAACGCCGATCCGACGCCGTGGACCGCCTCTCTTCTGAGCCGACGCTACGGGCCACCTCCCGGCAGGTTACACCTCAATTTTAAATAGTTATAGATAACTGGTAACGTGTAACATGTCGATAGACCCCAATTTCGAGGAGAACAGGGAGATCGTCGACGAACACGAGGGACACGACGTCTGGGGGCCCGTGGACGAACCGGAGCAGCTGGGGATACACGGCACACACGTCGCGGTCGACTTCGACATCTGTCTCGCCGACGGGGCCTGTATCGAGGACTGCCCCGTCGACGTGTTCGAGTGGGTGGATACGCCCGGCCATCCCGAGAGCGAAATAAAGGCCGACCCGGCCAACGAACCGCAGTGTATCGACTGTATGATCTGCGTCGACGTCTGCCCCGTCGACGCTATCGACGTCGACGCGGGCCGGGCCGGTCGGACGTGAGCCGGGCGACAGAACTCACGAATTCAACACGATCAACAAACACGGAAACACTCGTCGGATCGAACACGAGAGGATGTAACAATGAACACGATCGTTCTAACGAAAGGCGTACCGGATTTCCGGGAGGGACAGGTCTCCTTCGACGAGGACGGACACCTCGAACGAGGAGAAACACCGACGGTGATGAACCCGAACGACGAGCACGCGCTCGAAGCCGCGCTACAGACGAAGGTTCGGCAGGGCGGCACCGTGAGCGTGATGAGCATGGGACCGCCGGGCTACGGGGACGTCCTCCGCGAGGCGATGGAGTCGGTTTACGCCGACGACCTCTACCTGCTGTCGGACCGCGAGATGGCGGCCGCGGACACGTGGGCGACGGCGATCACGATCGCGACCGCCCTCGAAGGGATGGACCCCTCGCCCGACCTCGTCTTCGCGGGCTTCAAGACCGCCGACGGGGAGACCGGCCACACCGGGCCACAGACCTGCTGGGCGTACGGGATGCCGATCGTCACCCACGTCGTCTCCCTGGAGATCGACCCGGACGAGGAGCGCCTGCGGGCAAAGCGGCTCGTCGAGGGCGACATCGCGGAGATAGAGACCGTCGAGACCTCGCTTCCGGCGTTCGTTGTCGCGGACCCCGAGTTCGAGCCGTCCTACCGGCGGGCCGAACACCGCCTGCGACACAGGGACCTCCGCGAGGAGACGCGGGAGCGCGCCGCGAACTACGAGGAGCACATGACGGTGTGGGACCACACCGACCTCAACCTCGACCCGGACTACATCGGCCTGGACGGCTCTCCGACGGTCGTCTCCTCGGTCGATCCCATCCCGAAAGCCCCCGCCGAGCGCGAGGCCACGATGGTCGACCCCGAGAGCGACGAGGAGATGCGGCAGGTGTTCGAGGAGATGGCACCGCTCGCGGGAGGTGAGTGAGCATGGCGGAACCTCCGCTCGACCCCAACGAGTACACGATCCAGGAGCTGGGTCCCGAGATCCGGACCATCGAGGACGTCGACGGACTGCGGGCGGTCCTGGCGGCCGAGGAGGCGGGTGAGAACCGCGCGGGTGCGAAGACGCTCATCGAGAGCCGGATCGAGAAGTTCAGCGAGGACGAGGGGGAGGCCGGCGAGGTCGACCCGGCCGAGATGACGGCTGCCGAGGTGGGTAACGCGCTCCAGGACATCGAGGACCCGGACGAGCTGGAACGGATCCGCGACGCCGAGACGGCCGGCGAGAACCGCGACAGCGTGCTCACGCTCGTCGACAACCGCCTCGACTCGGTGCGCGGCAGCGACGAGGAGGCGGCGGCGGTCGTCCCGCCGGAGGAGAAACACCCCGACCTCGACCACCCGACCGCGGACAAGAGACACGTCCGTGCGCTGGAGGACGGTACCTACGGCGACATGTGGGTGTACTGCGAGACGCAGGCCGGCGATCTGATCGACGTCTCCCTGGAGATGCTCGGGAAGGCGCGCGAGCTGATGGACGGCTACAACGACGAGTACGACGCCGAGGAGAAGGTCGTCGCGGTGCTCGTCGGCGACGACGTCGCGGGCCTCGCCGAGGCGTGTATCGAGCACGGTGCCGACGTGGTCGTCTACCACGAGGACGCCCGACTGAGTCGGTTCCGACACGAGCCCTACACTCGCGTGTTCTGTGACATGGCGCGCTGGGGCGGCGATCCGGGAGCGGGGGATCCCGACCCTGCGGAGTGGCGCGACTACGACGAGCCCCGGTACGTCCTGTTCCCGGCGACGCACAACGGCCGCGACCTCTCGGCGCTGGTACAGGCCGAACTCGACTCGGGGCTCGCGAGCGACTGCTCCGGGCTCTACATCGAGAACGCGGTCATCTCGAACCCCGCGAAGACGGGCGGCGAGGACCGGGAGTTCGAGCGCGTCCTCCACATGAAGCGGCCGGACTTCAGCGGTTTCGAGTACTCGACGATCCTCTGTCTCGACAATCCGAGCCGCGAGTTCCACCCGCAGGGTGCCTCGGTCATCCCCGGGAGCTTCGAGATTCCCGAGCCGGACCCCGAGCGGGAGGGCGAGGTCGTCGAACACGAGTTCACCCTCGACGAGGAGTGGTTCCGCGTCGACGTTGAGGAGTTCGACCGCCTGGAGGGCGGCGTCGACCTGACGGGTCACGAGGTGGTCGTCGCGCTCGGTCGCGGGATCGGCGCGGACCCGACGCGAGGGATGGAGCTCGGTCTCGATCTCGCCGACGCGTTCGAGGACGCGGCTCTAGGGATCTCCCGTGGGATCGTCACCTCCTCCTACCAGTTCGAGGGCCACGTCGAGCGGTACGCCGCCGAGGATCGACAGATCGGCGAGACCGGCCAGGAGGTGGAGCCCGACCTCTACGTCGCCGCCGGCATCAGCGGCGCGATCCAGCACAAGGTCGGGATGGACGAGTCCGACACCATCGTCGCGATCAACACCGACCCCGAGGCGGATATCCGTGAGTTCTCGGACTACTTCATCGACGGCGATCTCTTCGAGGTCCTACCGCGACTGACCGAGGCGCTCGAAAGCGGAGAGCTGAACGCCGAGGCCGTCGCCGACGGGGGTGAGAGCGAATGACCGAACGCGAACACTACGAGGCCGTCGTCGTGGGCGCGGGCCCCGGCGGCGCGGCAGCCGCGGCCGCGCTCGCCCGTAACGACGTGGAGACCCTCGTGTTGGAGCGGGGCGTCGAGGCCGGGTCGAAGAACGTCTCCGGGGGTCTCCTCTACGCTGAGGAGTCGGCTCCCTACACCATGGACGACCTGTTCGCCGGGTTCCGGGAGGCCGCCACCGAGCGTCCCGTCACGGACTACTACCTCCACAACCTCGCCGGCGATCGGGTCGAGACCTTCGACATCACCGACCTCCACGAGCACGACACCGAGTGGTCCGACGCCGTCCTTCGCCGGAAGATGGACTCCTGGCTCGCCGAACGGGTCCACGAACTGACCCGCGAGACCGGCGGCGGGCTACTCACCGACGTCCGGGTGAACGGCCTGCTCCGGGAGGAAGGCGAGATCGTCGGCGTCACCTGCGACGAGCTCGACCCCATCGAGGCCGACTTCGTCGTCGCCGCCGACGGCGTGAACAGCGAACTCGCTCGCGATGCCGGGCTGATGGACTGGGAGGAGCCGGAGGAGTGGTTCCAGGGCGTGAAGGCGGTCGTGGACATGCCCGAGGGAGCGATCGACGACCGGTTCGGCCTCGACGGCGAGGCGGGCGAGGCCCACCTGTTCTCCGGCGACCTCTTCGAGGGCGTCCGCGGCGGCGGGTTCCTCTACACCAACGAGGACACCCTCTCGATCGGCACGGTGTTCCACCTCGACAGCCTCGTCGCGGAGGAGGCCGAGCCCCACGAGCTGCTCGACGCGCTGCTCACGCATCCGCTTCTGGCCCGCTGGCTCGACGACGGGTACGAGGAGCTGGAGTACGCCGCGAAACTCGTCCCCGACTCGAAGAAGGTCGCCCACCCCTCGCCACACGAGGGCCGCCTCGTCCTCGTCGGCGACGCCGGCGGGCAGATGCAGGCACAGGGCCCGATCATCAAGGGAATGAACCACGCCGTCACGGCCGGCGCGCTCGCCGGCGAGGCGTTCACGGAGGCGCGTTCGCGGAACGACCCGGACGCGGCGGGCGACCTCTACGAGCGGAAGCTCCGCGACGAGGGAGTGATGAAGAAGCTCCGTCCCCCGCGGTACCGCGCGGTGCGGGCGCTCGCGGAACACGGTCCGGTCACGGGCGCGCTGGACGCAGTGCTGGAATCACCGGTCGGGCGGTTCGGCGTGCGGGCGCTCGGCGACCGCTTCGAGACGCTGTACGGCTCGCCGTTCCTCTCGATGATGGTGCCGGACACCCGGACGCCGTACGTGACCCTACCGACGGTCATCGCGGAGGAGCTCGGCGAGCGGATCGGCGGAGAAAACGACGTGACTCCGCCGGACCTCGCCGATCGGATCGGCGACCTCACCTACGACGTCGACGTGGGCAACCCGCACATCGAGGTCGTCGACGACTCCTTCGCAGTCAGCGGCGACGCCGTGACCGCCTGTCCGGTCAGCGCCCGCGATTTCGGCGGCGGTTGCTACCGCGAGGAGACGGTCCGCACGAACGGCGAGGAGCGGACCGTCGTGAGCCTCGACACTCAGCCATGCGTCGAGTGCGGCACCTGTGCCATCGTCGCGGACACCGACTGGGAACATCCCCGCGGCGGGAAGGGCGTCGAGTTCCGGCAGGGATGAGATGACGACCTCACAGTACGCCGAGCGGATCGCCGACCTGGCCGATCGGGCTCGCGAAGAGCGGGAGTCGTTCGACCCGCCGACGTCGCCGCCGGCCGAAGAGCGTGGTCTCGAGTATCTGCGGGAGGGGCTCGGTCCGACGATCGCGGTGTACCTCCGCGCCCGTACGGGCGACGAACACGTCCGGCTCTCCGAGGTCGAGCTGTCGATGCTACAGGCGGCGGTGAACGACTGGCTGGCGCTGTATCTCCGGTATTACGGCTCGTCTCGCGACCCCGACGTGACCGTTCGGGAGGCCGCGGAGTTGCTGGTCGAGACGCACAACGTCCGCGATACCGCCCAGTTGCTCACCCACGTCCCGCCGCGATCGGGTACTAGTATCGGATATTAAATATAATTTATAATTAAACATAAGTGGTGGTGAGTGGTAGTGTCTAGCATGATCCGGCAAGTAGAACACAAGGACCGTCGAGACATCTACGAGTACGTCCAGGAGCGGGGTCGCGTGGATTACGAGACGGCCCGGGAGGATCTGGGGTTCGATCCGACGCAGTTCGGACACCACGTCACGATCCTGAAGCGTGACGGGCTGTTGCGGGAGGCGGGTGACGACCTCGTGCCCGGCATCGAGGACGACTTCGGGGGCGGAGCCGAGGAGGAGTTCACCGGCGAGGAGGTGTCGTTCAACATCCGACCGGCGCGACAGTCCGACCTCTCCGGACTCCTCGGGGTGATACGCGACGCCGTCGAGGACGGCAACGACGTCGTCGCGGAGACCATCGCGGACATCCTCGACGAGGAGCAGGTCCTCTACCAGCGGGGCGGGGTGAAATCCCGCGTGTTCTTCGTCGCGACCGTGAACGGCGACGTGATCGGCTGGGTCAACATCAGCCATCCGGAGCTGGAGAAGCTGAGCCACACCGCGGAGCTCACGGTCGGCGTCCTCCCCGAATACCGGCGAAACGGGATCGGAAGCCACCTCGTCGAACGCGGTCTCGAGTGGGCGGTCGAGGAGGGATACGAGCGGATCTACAACAGCGTTCCCTCGACGAACGGGGAGGCGATCGCGTTCCTCGAAGCACACGGCTGGGAGGAGGAGGCAACCCGTGAGGACCACTACCGGATCGACGGCGAGTACGTCGACGAAGTGATGATGGCCGTCACGGTTTGACGGGAAGTAGGCGCTAGGTCCCCTCCCTCGAGGATCGAACGGTGCCAGCCGTGACCGAGTAGGGTGGGGTAGTTGAGGTGCTCGCGTGACGTCGTGATGTATTCATGGGGATAGAAACTCCGTCCCGCCGGCGAAACGACGGTGGCCGCCGCGGACCCGCGGTGTCCGCCGACGGCAGATTCAACCGTTCGGCCCGCGGAGGGGTCCCCAGTGATCCGGGACCTCCTCGTCGTGCTCTTCGGCGACCCGTTCGCAGTCATGAACACCGTCGGGCTCGTCGCGTTCGCGCTCGTCGGCTCCACGAAGGCGATCCGCGAGGACTTCGACCTCTTCGGGATCGTCGTCGTCGGGCTGGCGATGGCGTTCGCCGGCGGGGTGACGCGTGACGTCCTCGTGACGCGAACGCCGTTGGCGCTCCAGTCGCCGGTCGAGATCGGGCTCGGACTCTTCGGCGTCGCGCTGGCGATGGCGTTACGGCTCGTGCTCGTGTCGCCGGACACCCACCCGATCACGCTCGTGGCCGACGCGATCGGGCTCGCCGCGTTCGCCACCGCGGGGGCGATCGTCGCCACGGAGGCGGGCGTCTCCGCGTTCGGCGTCATCGCGCTCGCGGCGATAAACGCGGTGGGTGGCGGCGCGTTCGCCGACCTCCTCCTCGACCGCGCGCCGTTCGTCCTCTTCGAGGACTTCTACGCCACCTGTGCCGTGTCCGGCGGGCTCACCTACGTCGTGGCCGGAACCGTCGGCGTCGCCGGGGGCACCGCAGCCGCGCTCTGTGCGGCGGTCACCGTCGCGACGCGGCTCGCGGCCGTCACCTACGGGTGGGAGCTTCCCACGGCCGAGGACCTGGAACCGCCGACGCGGTGACCCGCGCCGGTCGGCTCGCCGAACGCGTAGACGGTGTTGTGGCCGGTCACCTCGACGGTCAGGAAGTCGCCGACCTCGACCCCGTGGTCCGACGCCCGCTGGACGATGATCTGTCGGTAGGCGGAGTCGCGACACTTCACGGAGTCGCCGGTACCCTCCTCGACGACGAGGACCTCGAACGTCTCGCCGACCATCGACTCGTACGCCTCGCCGACGACGTCCATCTTCAGCTCGGACATCGCCTTCGAGCGCTCCTTCTTTACGGTCCCGCCGAGCCCCTTCATCTCCGCGGCGTCGGTGCCGGGGCGCTTCGAGAAGCGAGTGACGTTGACCTTCTCGGGGCGGACCTCCCGGAGGAGGTCCATCGACCGTTCGTGGTCCGCGTCGCTCTCGGTCGGGAAGCCGACGATGAAGTCGGTCGAGAGCGTCCAGTGGTCGAGCCGGCCGTCGAAGGTCTCGACGACCTCCCGGAACTTCTCGACGCGGTGTTGCCGGCGCATGTCGGCGAGCACGTCGTCGGAGCCCGACTGTACGGGGGCGTGGATGAAGTCGTACAGCTCCTCGTTCCGCGCGAAGACGTCCGCCAGCTCCTCGTGGATGCCGTGTATCCCGCCGGGGTTCGCCATCCCGAGCCGCACCCGGAACTCGCCGTCGATGGCGCAGATCCGGTCGAGCAGTTCGGGCAGTTTTCGATCGCCGGTGTCCCAGCCGTAGACGCCCGTGTCCTGGCCGGTCACGCGGATCTCCTTCGCGCCGGCGTGGACCAGCGCACGGGCCTTCTCGACGTTCTCCCCGATCGACGGGGAGTCGACGCGCCCGGTCGCGAACTTGGTGATACAGTACGAGCAGTTGCTCATACAACCGCGCGCGATGGGGAGGATGCCGATCACGCCGTCGAGGACCGGCTCCGTGTCGGGGGTGTGTGTCGGGCACTCGCCGTTGAGCACGTGCTCCGGGACCGCGTCCCAGTGGAGCACCTCGGCATCGATCCCGGCCTCGCGGAACTCCTCGCCCTGTGCCAGCGCCATACAGCCGGTGACGACGAGCTCGGCGGTCGTCGCTTCGAGCTCTTCGGCGCGGCGGAGCATGTTGCGCTCGGTCTTCTCGACGACGGTACAGCTGTTGAGGATGGCGACGTCGGCGTCCTCGGGGCCGTCGGCCGGCCGGTGGCCGCCGTCCCGGAGGGCGCGTTCGATCGCGCGGCTCTCGCCCCGGTTGGACGTACAGCCGTACGTCTCGATGTGGTACGTCGCCATCGGTTACCGGTCATACCCGGCGGGCGGGCAAAAGGCCCCCGGATCGGGATCGGATCTCCCCCGGATCGGGATCGGATCTCCACCCGAACTCGACCGGTCTCGGCGCGGTGGCTGGGAGGATCGGAACCTCGGGGACCTCGCGGCTCCTGCGCTTCGGGCACCGTCGTCGGCCCGCGTCTCAGAGCGACCTCCCCGAACTCGACGGGCGCAGACGCGTCTCCGGTCGCGGTCGGTCCGCGAGCCCGCCAGGACGTCTCATAGTGATTATTGCGACTCTTTACCGCTATACTGGAACGAGACGACTGTCAAACGGCCTGAAACACCGATATTTGTGACGTGGTCAGGAAAATAATCGCAATAATCACTATCAGTCGTCGTCGACGAGCTCGAAGAGGTTGCCCCAGTTCTCCGTGGTCTCGCTCCCGGGAAGCATATCACGGAGCTGCTGGAAGTCGGACTCCGGGACCTCCTCGTGGACGAGGTCGAGGACGACACGGGCGTGATAGGCCGCGTCGGCCGGCTCCGACCCCTCGATCTCGCTCACTCTCTCGACGAACTCCTGCCAGTCGAAGCGCTGTCCGTGTTCGTCGACTGCCCCGGTCAGATACCACTTGATCTCGATGGGAAGCGACGCCGCGAGGTCCGCCGCGTTCCCCTCGGGAATGCGCTGACCGAGCGTCATGAGTGTCGCCCGTATCGCTCGGACCGTTTCGCCCGTTCCGGGCGTTTCGAGTCGGTGCTGGGCTTGGCCAGTGAACTCGTCGAAGTTCATACGTTCTTGTTGTCGCTCATGGCATATCAATATACTTGTACTTCCTCGGCGGGCAAACACGGCTTCGGCGTCCCGCCGGTCGTGACACGTCGATGCGAAGCGTCCCCGACTACTGGGTCGACTCGTAGATAGCCACCCCGGACGAGGCTCCGATACGGGTCGCTCCCGCCGCGACCATTTCGAGCGCCTGCTCGAAGGTGTCGATCCCACCCGATGCCTTGATCTGGGTGTCCGGGCCGATCCCCTCCCGGATCGCCGCCACCTCGTCGGGGTCCGTCGGACCGTCGTATCCGACGGCGGTCTTAACGAAGTCCGCACCGCCGCGTTCGACGAGTTCGGCGGCTCGCCGGATCTCCGACCGGTTCAACGCGGGCGATTCGATGATACACTTCAGCGTCTTCTCGCCGACCGCGTCCTTTACTGCTTTGACGTCGTCGACCACGGTCTCGTCGTCGCCGTTCGCGAACGCCGTTCTGTTCAGCACCATGTCGAGTTCGTCGACGTGTTCGAGGAGCTCCTCGACTTCGGCCCGCTTCGCGTTCGAGTGCTGTATCCCGTAGGGAAAGCCGATAACTGCGACGACGTTGGCCCGGTCGCCGACGAGTTCGCTCGCGAGTTCGGCGTGATACGGCACGACCACGGCGGAACAGAAGCCGTACTCGAGGACCGCTTCACAGAGGTCGTGGATCTCCGCCTCTGTCGCCGTCGGATCGACGTTGGTGTGATCGATTATCGAGACGATCTGCCCGGGATCGGTTTCTAACGTATCCTGTAGGGACATACCGACGGTTCTCGGTCGATTCAGGTAAACACGCCGGTCGTTCGAGACGATCGCGGTCGGCTCGAGGAGGTCGATCCCCACAGCCGGTGCGGGTCGCGACGGCCGGCGGGGAGCGAGTCAGTCCTCGGCAACGACCGCGGACGGCACGACTCCACGGGCGGACTCCGCGTCCACGGGGTCGGCCGGTTCGTACACGGAGCGGCGCGCGTCGGTGGGACAGAACCCCTCCTCGACGAGGTCGACGTCGACGAGCTTCTCGATCGCGAACCGGACCGTGCGCGTCGAGAGCCGAGTCTCCGCCGCGAGCCCCGTCTGGTCGAACCGTCCCTCGGCGTCGAGCACGTAGTACACGAGCTTGGCACTCGGCGGGAGCGGTTCGAGCCGTTCGCGTACGTCGTCGTCCATATGGATCGATGGGGTGACCCGGGCATAACCGTGGTCCGGGTGTGCGCGGACTACGCACTTCCGAGGGCGCGTTGGCACCTGTATTCGCGGACGTTCGGGGACGCGTACGGCGTCCGTACTCGGGGACGGAGGGGTCGTCCGCTCGTCGCCGTCGTTCCCAGGTCCCGCGGACGAACCGGGGCCGGTACGTTCGGCGGGGGAGACCGGTCGCCCCTAGAGGAAGCTCTCGACGTGGTCGGCGACTTCCTCGGGGGTGTCGCCGACGGGGACGCCCGCGTCGTTGAGCGCGTCGATCTTCGACTGGGCGGTGCCCGTCCCCGACCCGGAGACGATGGCGCCCGCGTGGCCCATGCGCTTGCCCGGCGGGGCGGTGCGGCCGGCGATGAAGCCGGCGACCGGCGTGTCCATGTGCTCGCCGATGAACGCCGCGGCCTCCTCCTCGTCCTCGCCGCCGATCTCGCCGCACATCACGACCGCCTCGGTCTCGGCGTCGGCCTCGAACGCCTCGAGGGCGTCGATGAAGGAGGTGCCGATGATCGGGTCGCCGCCGATGCCGATGGCGGTCGTCTGGCCGATGCCGCGCTCCGTGAGGTTGTCGACGACCTGGTAGGTCAGCGTGCCCGAGCGGGAGACGAGCCCGACGTTGCCGTCGGCGAAGATGTTGCCCGGCAGGATGCCGAGTTTCGCCTCGCCCGGCGTGATGATGCCCGGACAGTTCGGTCCGAGCAGGCGGGTGTCGACCTCGCCCAGCCGCTTGTTCACCTTCGCCATGTCCTGGGTCGGGATCCCCTCCGTGATCGCCACGACGAGGTCGAGGTCGGTGTCGAGCGCCTCGAAGACCGCGTCGGCGGCGAACGCCGGCGGCACGAAGACCACGGAGGCGTCCGCGTCCTCCGCCTCGACGGCCTCGTCGACCGTGTCGTACACCGGGACGCCGGCGGCCTCCTGGCCGCCCTTGCCGGGCACCGCGCCCGCGACTACGTTCGTCCCGTACTGGATCATCTGTTCGGCGTGGAAGTTCCCCTCCCCGCCGGTGATCCCCTGGACCACCACGCGCGTGTCGTCGTCGACGAAAATGCTCACGCGAACCACCCCGTGGTGAGCGTGAGGTTATGCTTCGTGAACGAGCGACCGTCGGGAGCGAGTGAACGTACGATAGAACTCATTGGGCCACCTCCTCCGCGTTCTTCACCGCACGCTGGACCGCGGCCTCCAGCGTCTCTTCGACCTCGATCAGGTCGGTGTTCAGGATCTCCATCCCCTCCTCGGCGTTGGTCCCCGCGAGCCGGACGACGACCGGTTTCGGGATCTCGTCGAACTCGGCGAGCGCCTCGTTGATCCCCTTGGCGACCTCGTCGCCGCGAGTGATCCCGCCGAAGATGTTGAACACGACGCTGTCGACGTTTGGGTCGGAGAAGACCATGTCGAGCGCCTTGGTGACGCGCTCGGCCTTCGCGCCGCCGCCGATGTCGAGGAAGTTGGCGGGTTTCCCGCCGTAGTAGTCCACCAGGTCGAGCGTCGTCATCACCAGCCCCGCGCCGTTGCCGATGATGCCGACGTTCCCCGACAGGCGGACGTAATCGAAGCCGTACTCGCCGGCCTTGCGTTCGAGGTCGTCCTCGTAGGACGCCTCCGCCAGCTCCGCGAGGTCGGGCTGGCGGAACAGCGCGTCCTCGTCTATGTTCATGACGGCGTCGGCGGCGACCACGTCGCGGTCGCTCGTGACCATCACCGGGTTGACCTCGATCTCGGAGGCGTCGCTGTCCTCGTAGAGGTCGTACAGCGTCGAGAGGATCGACGCCACGTCCAGCGCGACGTCGGCGTCGACGCCGGCCTCGTAGACGACCTTGCGGGCCTGATACGGGTGGAGCCCGAACGCGGGGTCGACGTGCTCGCGCGCGATCGCGTCGGGGGTCTCCGCCGCGACCTCCTCGATGTCGACGCCGCCCTCCGTCGACACCATCAGGACCGGTTTTCCCTCACTGCGGTCCATCGTCACGCCGACGTACAGCTCGTCGACGAAGTCGACGCCGGCCTCGACGAGGACCTGGTCGACGGTGTACCCCTTGAGGTCCATCCCGAGGATCCGTTCGGCGTACGCCTCTGCCTCCTCGCGGTCGGTCGCGATCTCGATCCCGCCGGCCTTCCCGCGACCTCCGACGTGGACCTGCGCCTTGATCGCGGCCGGGTAGCCGATCTCGTCGACGGCGTCGAGCGCCTCCTCGACGGACGTCGCGAGCCGGGAGTCCGGCACCGGGATCCCGGCGTCCGCGAAGATAGACTTCGCTTGATACTCGTGAAGTTTCATCCGTTTCGAAGGGCGTTCGACGGCGGCTTAAATGGTGCCGATCCGGCGCGAGCGACGGATACGACGGAAGACGGGCACGAGGAGGGGGCGTCATCGTCGGCGACACGTCGGACGGGTCGGCTGATCGATCGCCTCGTCGACGCCGGATCGATCGCCTCGTTGACGCCTGATCGAGGCGACGGATCCGTCGAGGTACCGTTCGGCGATCGGCTCGACGGTCGATCACAGCGGAACACGGAGGAAGCCCACGACTTCAGTCGTGGGAGAAGTCACTGACGGGCCGTCCGTCGGATTTATCCTCTCGTACGGACTCTTGTCACTAGCTACCAGTTCGCAGATAATGAACGGCTCAATCAGCGTCCTTCACGTCGATGACGAGGCGGAGTTCGCGGAGCTGACCGCCACCTTCCTCGAACGGGAGGACGATCGCCTGGCGGTCGAAACGGCGACGAGCGCGGACCAGGGACTCGATCTCCTCGAGGACACGGAGTACCAGTGCGTCGTCTCGGACTACGACATGCCGGGAAGAAACGGGATCGAGTTCCTGCGTCGCATACGCGAGCGGTGGTCCGACCTGCCGGTCATCCTGTTCACCGGCAAGGGCAACGAGGAGGTCGCCAGCGACGCGATCTCCGCGGGGGTCACCGACTACCTCCAGAAGGGTTCGGGTACGGACCAGTACGAGCTCTTAGCCAATCGTGTCACCAACGCCGTGAGCAAGCTCCGGGCCGAACGGCAGGCCGAAGAGGAGCGCCGACGGTTTCGGACGCTCTTCGATCGGCTCTCACAGCCGACGGTGGAGGTCGAATACGAGGCCGACGTCCCCGTCGTCAAACGGGTCAACCCGGCCTTCGAGGAGACGTTCGGCTACGACGCCGACGAGATCGTCGGCGACTCGCTCGACAGCTACATCGTCCCCGAGGGCGACGCCGACGAAGCGAAACGGATCAACCGGCACGTCCGGTCCGGCGGGCTTCTCAACTCGGAGGAGGTCACGCGTCGAACCGCCGACGGCCTCCGGCCGTTCCTCATTCAGAACGCCGTCTATGACGACGGCTCGGGCGGGTTCGCGATCTACTCCGATATCAGCGAACGGAGGGAGCGCGAAGCGGAGCTCGAACGGAGACGCGAGCTGTTGCGGCAAACGGAACAGCTAGCGGGCGTCGGCGGCTGGGAGAGCGACGCCGAGCGTGACGAGCTACGGTGGACGCGGGGAACGTACGACGTTCACGACCTCGATCCCGACGGTCCGTTCCGCCCGACGATCGAGGCGGCGATCGATTTCTACCATCCCGACGACCGGGCGACGATCGAGACCGCGCTGGAGGACTGCTACGACGCGGGCGAGCCGTACGAGCTCGACCTCCGGCTGATCACTGCCGAGAACGAACGGAAGTGGGTTCGCGCGAGCGGCGAACCCGTGTACGACGACGACGACGAGATCGTCAAGCTACGGGGCGCGATACGCGACGTCACCGAGCGGAAGCGCCGCGAAGAGGAGCTCCGACGCTACGAACGGCTCGTCGAGTACTCTCCCGAGATACTGGTCGTCATGAACGAGGACATGACGGTCGAATATCAGAGTCCTCCGTCACCCCTCTTCGAGTGGGATCCGCTGGCCATCACCGGTGACAACCCCCTGGAACACGTCCACCCGGACGATCGGGACGAGATCCGCCGACAGTTCGAACGGTTGAAGAGGTCTCCCGGTCGGATCTCGACCGCCGGGTTCCGGGCTGAGGACGCCGCCGGCGACTGGCGCTGGATCGAGAGTCGCGCGCAGAACTTCACCGACGACGATACGATCGACGGGATCCTCGTCGCGATGCGTGAGATAACCCCACGGAAACGCCAGGAACGGCGACTCGCGCGACACAACGCTAGCTTGGAGCAACTCCAGGCGACGACGCGGACGCTACTGGAGACGACGGACCCGGAGGAGGCGGCTCGGAAGGGTCTGGAGGCGTTCGAATCCGTCCTGGAGTTCGACATCGCTGGCATCTGGCTGAGCACGGAGGACCGGGACGCGCTCGAACCGGTGGCCGTCTCCGATCGCGGGCGGGATCTCGTCTCGGAGCCACCGACGTACACGGCGGATGCCCGGTCGCTCTCGTGGGAGGCGTACCGGGAACGGGAGCTCCGATACGTCAGCGACGTCTCCGCACGCGACGACCGGTTCAACGAGGACACGCCGATCGAGAGCGAAGTGATCGTGCCGCTCGGTCGACACGGGTTGGTGAACGTCGGCGCCACCGAGCCGGACGCGTTCACCGAACGGGAGATCGCGCTCATCGAACTGTGGAGCGACACGCTGACCGTCGCGCTCGCACGCGCCGCACAGCTCGAGGTGTTACGGGAGCGGGAAGCGGAACTCACGCGCGAACGCGATCGACTCGACGAGTTCACCGGCGTCGTCTCACACGACCTGCGGAGCCCCCTGAACGTCGCCAAGGGTCGAGCCGAACTCGCTGCCACGGAGTGTGACAGCGAGCACCTCGATGACCTGATGCGGGCTCTGGCTCGAATGGAGGAGCTCCTCGACGACTCGCTCGCACTGGCTCGACGGGGCCAGGTGGTCGGTGAGACCGTTCCTCTCGAACTCGAGGAGGTAGCGACTCGGTCCTGGCGGACCGTTGCGACGAGCGACGCGACGCTCGAGACCGATGGAAAGGTACCGATACGGGGGGACGAGGACCGGCTGCCGGAGGTCTTCGAGAACCTCTTCGCTAACGCCATCGAGCACGGAGGCGATTCGGTGACGGTCACCGTCGGCCGTCTGCCGGACGGCTTCTACGTGGCCGACGACGGACCCGGGATCCCGACCGCGGAACGGTCGCGCGTCCTCGAGAGTGGATTCACGACGAGCGAGGACGGGGGCGGATTCGGACTGGCGATCGTCGAACAGATCTGTACAGCACACGGCTGGGAGATCTCCGTCACTGAGAGTGAGACCGGGGGAGCGCGGTTCGAGGTGTCCGGCGTCGAACTGATCGAGTGATCGATCCAGACCCGATTCACCGCCGTACCGATCCCCGAGAGTCCCGTCGGAGGCGTCGTCGACGCCTCGTGCGTTCGGAGGCGGACCCGGGCGGCGTGAACGAACGCGCCCGCTTCACCGGCCCGGTCGACTCAGTCGTCGCCGAGGATGACGCGGCGGGTCATCGCCTCGGGGTCGAGGACCTCGTCGGCCTCCGCCTCGGTGAGGTACCCCTCGCTCACGGCGACCTCGCGGACGCTCCTGTCCTCCGCGAGCGCCTGCTTGGCCACCTTCGAGGCCTTGTCGTAGCCGATCGCGGGGTTCAGCGCGGTCGCGAGCGCCATCGACTGCTCGACGCGGGTCTCACAGTGCTCCTCGTTGGCCTCCAGCTTCGCGACGAAGCGCTCGCCGAACGTCTCGGCCGTGTTCGAGAGCAGTTCGGTCGACTGGAGGAAGTTGTGCGCGACTACGGGCTTGTAGAGGTTCAAGTCGAGCTCGCCGCGAGCCGCGCCCGCCGAGACCGCGGCGTCGTTGCCGACGACCTGCTTGTGGACCTGGTTGACCGACTCGGCGACGACCGGGTTGATCTTGCCGGGCATGATCGACGACCCCGGCTGGTTCTCGGGCTGTTCGATCTCGCCGAGGCCGTTTCGTGGGCCCGACGCGAGGAGCCGGAGGTCGTTGGCGATCTTGTTCATGCTCCCGGCGACGGTGCGGAGCGCGCCGTGTGCCTCCGCCATCGCGTCGTGGGCGGCCTGCGCCTCGAAGTGGTTCTCCGCCTCGCGGAACTCCGTGCCCGTCGCCTCCGAGATGTACTCGGCGGCGAGCCCCGGGAACTCCGGATGCGTGTTGAGCCCGGTCCCGACCGCCGTCCCGCCCAGCGCGAGCTCGCGCAGGTTCGGCTGGACGGCCTCGACGCGCTCTATCCCCTTCGCGATCTGGGTGCGATAGCCGCCGAACTCCTGTCCGAGCCGGACCGGCGTGGCGTCCTGGAGGTGGGTTCTGCCCGTCTTGACGACGCCGTCGAACGCCGCCTCCTTGGCCTCCAGTTCGGCGTGGAGCGTCTCGAGGGCGGGCACGAGGTCCTTCTCGACCGCCTCGAGGGCGGCCACGTGCATCGCCGTCGGGATCACGTCGTTCGACGACTGGCCGTAGTTGACGTGGTCGTTGGGGTGGACGACCCGGTCGCCGACCTCCGCGCCCGCGATCTCGGCGGCGCGGTTGGCGATCACTTCGTTGGCGTTCATGTTCGAGGAGGTGCCCGACCCGGTCTGGAACACGTCGACGGGGAACTGGTCGTCGTGGTCGCCCGCGATCACCTCGTCGGCGGCGGCGACGACGGCGTCCGCGGTCTCCTCGTCGATCAACCCCAGGTCCCGGTTCGCCTGCGCGGCCGCCTTCTTCACGACGCCGAGGGCGCGGACGAACCGCCGCCCGAACGCGATCCCCGAGATCGGGAAGTTCTCGACGGCCCGCTGGGTCTGTGCGCCCCAGTAGGCGTCCGCTGGCACCCGCATCTCCCCGAGGCTGTCCTCCTCCGTGCGGTAGTCTTCACCCATGTCCGGGCCTTCCCCGGAGACGGAGTAAAAACTACCTTTCCCGTCGCGGCCGCATCGCTTTTATCGTCCGCCGTGGAAGGGAAAGCATGCGAGCCCACCTACTCCTCGCCGTCGGGATATTCGGCCTGATCGAGGCGGTCGCCCCCGGCCCGCTCGTTCGGGTGCTCACCCGCGTCGCCTACCGGAACGCCGACGACGCGGAGGCGAAGCCGTGGGTCCTCACAGCCGCCCGGATCGAGGGAGCAGTCATCGTCGTCGGCGCGCTCGTGGGACTCTTCCGGCTCGCCCGCGCCGACGGTTCGACACCCGATCGGCGGGACGACGGCGGCCCTACGCCCGAGCCCGGAGCCGAATAGACTGTCCGGGATCGACAGCGTTCGTTTCCCGACCCGAAGACATATTTCGTGCGACCGTCTCGCGTACTCTCATGGTCGACCCCCTCCATCGATCGAGAGCGCATCGGGACGGACGGATCCGGGTCCTCCACGTCGACGACGATCGGGCGTTCACCGAGCTCGTCGCCACGTACCTCGAGCGCGTCGACGGCGTGCTCTCGGTTCGTTCCGAGACCACTGCTGCCGACGCGTTGCAGGCACTCTCAGCGGACGACGAGCGGATCGACTGCGTCGTCAGCGACTACGACATGTCCGGAACGGACGGGTTGGAACTGCTCGAGACGGTCCGTGACCGTGAGATCGACGTCCCGTTCGTGTTGTTCACGGGCAAGGGGTCGGAGGAGATCGCGAGCGAGGCGATCTCAGCCGGCGTCACCGATTACCTCCAGAAGGGTGGCGGCACGGACCAGTACACCGTGCTCGCGAACCGGGTACGAAACGTCGTCGACCAGCATCGCTCGAGACGGGCGCTGGCAGCGAGCCAGGACCGGCTCTCGCGGTTCATCGAGCAGTCACCCCTCGCGACGATCGAGTACGACGAGACGTTCGAGATCGTTCGGGTGAACCCCGCTGCGGAGACGGTCACGGGATACGACGCCGACGAACTGATCGGCGGGACGTGGATGCCGATCGTCCCCGACGACCAGCGGCGGGTCGTCGCCGAGATAGAGCGCCGCCTGCTCGCGGACCGCGGCGGCTACCGGAGCGTCAACGAGAACGTCACTCGGGACGGCGAGCGGATCCGGTGTGTCTGGCACAACCAGGTGGTGACGGACGACGACGGCGAGGTCATCCGCGTCTTCTCGCAGTTCGAGGACGTCACCGAACGCGAAGAACGGAAACGCGAACTCGAGCGCACGAACGCCGTGTTGTCGACCGTGTTCGACACGCTCCCGCACGGCGTGCTCGTCGAGGACGCCGACCGATGCGTCCTCGCCGTGAACGACCGCCTGTTCGAGCTGTTCGAGATGGACGGGGACCCCGAGGAGGCGGTGGGTGCCGACTGCGAGCGGTTCGCAGTCGAGGTGAGCGACCGGTTCGCCGACCCGGAGGGGTTCGTGAGCCGGCTGAACGCGGTCGTCGAGACCCGAGAGCCGGTCCACGACGAACGACTGGGGCTCGCCGACGGACGGACGCTCCGGCGTACCTACTGCCCGATCGACCTTCCGCGTGGCGACGGCCACCTCTGGTTGTATCGGGCGGGCGGGAACGGGGATATCGGGGAATGACGACCCGCGGCGGTTCGCCTCGCTACAGGTCCGAGAGCCGGATCCCGTCGTCGACGAGTCGGAAGTTGCGCTCGCGGTCGAGTTCGCCGGCGAGCCACTCGTGGTCGTACAGCTGGCCGATCAGCTCGACGTAGAGGTTCCGCCAGGCGATCGCGTAGATCGGCGACTGCCCCCACGCGCGGAGTTCGGGGACGAACTCGTGGTAGGTGCTCGCCTGCTCCTCCATGCGTTCGATCGCGTCGACAACGACCGCCGCCGCCTCCGCCGGATCGCTCCCGTCGATCTCCTCGTTCAATCGGGACTGGATCCCGGCGATGGCCCGCCGCATGTCCCGTTCGGCGGTGTCTTCGCCCTCCGGCAACGACTCGATGACCCCTCGCGGGACGCCTAACTCGATCTCCGGCATGTCACCGGATCCGCCGCCGACGGACAAAAAGACACGTCACTCGGTCGGTTCGCGCCTTCGGGTCGCGGGCGAGCCGTGCCGTCCGAGACTTACGGCGTCGGCGCGGCCTTCTGGAGGGCGGTCTCGGCGACGTTCCCCCCGTAATCGGCCGACCGGAGGACGGAGTCGACCACGAGACCCAAAAGCTGTGCGCGCGTCGGGTCCAGCCCGCGGAGCAGTTCGTCGATGGCCCGCACGCGCTCGTCGATGGCCCGTACGCCGGTACGCGCCTCGTTCGCCAGCCGGGTGGCCTCGTCGTTGTCCTCGGCGAAGAGCGCGTCCATCGCCGTGTCGACCACCTCGACGGCGTCGTCGTGGAGGTCGTCGACGGCACCGATGACGTCCTCGGGAAGCGGCTCCTCGATTTTCAGCGTCAGGTGGGCGATCTTGGTGGCGTGGTCGCCGACCCGCTCCAGTTGGCGGGCGCTCGAGTGGTAGTCGAAACACTCCTCGCGGGGGAGCCCGAGCTCCTCCGCGGCCTTCGGCGTCCGGAGCGTGGCACGGAAGATTCGCGAGACGACGAGCCACAGCCGGTCGAGGTCGTCGTCGCGGCCGATGACGTCGCGTGCGAGGTCGTGATCGAGCTCCGAGAGCGCCGTGATCGCGTCCTCCAGCATCGAAAGCGAGATCAGTCGCATCCGGGTGACGGCGTTGTGGATGGACAGCTCGGAGGAGTCCAGCAGGTCCCGGATCACGACGCGGTCCTGCGTCTCTTCCAGTACCTCGAGGCCGACGAGGCTCTGAACAGCCTCCCGGACCGTCGAGCGCTGTTCCGTGGTGATGTCGCCGCCGGTCAGTTCGATCACGTCGAACCCGCTGACGTACATCGTCGTCACCGCGCGGGTGAGGTCTTGCCCGGTCAGGTCGGTGATCTCCAGGGTGCCCCGAGTGCGCTCCTCCTCCGAGCGCGGCGTGAGGAAGAGCGAGTCGCCGTCGGGGTAGAACTCGACCTCGCTTCCCGCCCCGACGTCGTTCTCGGTCGCCCAGGACTTCGGGATCGAGACCGTGTACGTCGAGCCGCCGGTGACTTGCACCTTCCGCGTTTCCATGTGATCGGGTCGTCGTCGATCCGACTTAAGTCTGTGCTAAAATATATAGATATCCACTGTATCGAGAACCATCCTATGGCCCGGTGTGTTTCGCTAGCGGAACGATCGACGGGTACTCGGGACGGGATCCGATCGAATACATAGGGTACTACTGGAATATATAGCCTCGTTCACGGTTCGTGACCGTCCCCGTCGTCCGCCTGCGACCGTCCCCGTCGTCCGCCCGCGACCGTCCCCGTCGTCCGACCCCATGTGAAGACGTGGCCCGGCGAGCGGAGTTGAGAAGAGTTAAATCGGCCCCGTCGTAACGGGCGAACGCGCTCGGTTGGTGTAGTCCGGCCAATCATGTTGGCCTTTCGACGAACGCGGCACCTCGCCGTGCCGGTTCGGAAGTCAGCCGACGACCAGGGTTCAAATCCCTGACCGAGCACTTCTCGCGGAATCGACTTCGAAGCAGCCGGCTTCGCCACCGTCACCGACCGGAAGGACAAGAGTGACGACCCCGGCCGCCGACGGCCCGTACATGAGTGACCACGACCAGGCGGACGAGGAGAGCGGCTCCGAACCCGACGACTTCCGGTTCGAGACGCGGGCGATCCACGCCGGCCAGGAGCCGGACCCGGAGACGGGCGCGTTGATGACGCCCATCCACGCCAACTCGACGTACGAGCAGGACGCCCCCGGCGAGCACCGGGGGTACGAGTACTCCCGGACCGGGAACCCCACGCGCACCGACCTCGAGGAGAACCTCGCGGCGCTGGAGTCGGGCAGCCACGCCCGCTGTTTCTCCTCCGGCATGGGCGCGATAAACACCGTCCTCAACCTGCTGTCCGCGGGCGACCACGTCGTCGCCGGCGACGACGTCTACGGTGGCACCCACCGGATCCTCACGCAGGTGTACGACAAGTACGACCTCGAGACCACCTTCGTCGACACCACCGACCACGACGCGGTCCGCGAGGCGATGCGACCGAACACCGAACTCGTCTGGGTCGAGACGCCCACGAACCCGCTGATGAACGTGAACGACATCGGCGCGCTCGCGGACATCGCCCACGAGGGCGACGCGCTGTGTGCGGTCGACAACACGTTCGCGACGCCGTACCTCCAGCGGCCGCTCGAACACGGCGCGGACGTTGTCTGTCAGTCGCTCACGAAGTACCTCGGTGGCCACTCCGACACCATCGGCGGCGCGCTGATCGTCGACGACGCCGACCTCGACGAGGAGATCGGCTTCTATCAGAACTCGGTTGGCGCGACCCCCGGCCCGTTCGACGCGTTCCTCGTGCTCCGGGGCACGAAGACGCTCCCGGTGCGCATGGACCGCCACTGCGAGAACGCGGCGGCGCTCGCGGAGTGGCTGGACGCACACGACGACGTGAGCCGCGTCTACTACCCCGGCTTAGCGTCGCACCCGCACCACGACCTCGCCGCGGAACAGATGGACGACTTCGGCGGGATGCTCTCCTTCGAGTTCGACGGCACCCTGGAGCAGGCCTCGACCGTCGTCGAGGAGACCGAGGTGTTCGCGCTCGCGGAGTCGCTCGGTGGCGTCGAGAGCCTCATCGAGCAGCCGGCCGCGATGACCCACGCCGCCATCCCGCGCGAGGAGCGGCTCGCCGCCGGCCTCACCGACGGCCTGATCCGCGTCTCCGTCGGCATCGAACACGTCGACGACATGAAAGCGGACCTCCAGCGCGCGTTCGACGTTGCCTCGGAGTGAGCGGTCCGTCGCCGCGTTCCCGCGGATCTACAGATAATCAAAGCGAGTGCCTCGGGGCTTGACCCCGAGGTACTTCACTCGATGTCGACGCCGTCCGGGACGTCGATCGCCGAGTCGAGCGCGTCGGTGTGGTTCTGTGCGATCGCCGACCCGAGCGCCCCGAGCCCGCCGGTCGACCCGTCGAGCCAGGTGACCGAGCCGTTCGCCTCGAGGAACCCGGCCCGTCCGCGTTCGTCGTCGATGACGAGGACGCCGGCGAAGAGCCCGCCGACCCCCTCCGCGAAGGCGAGTTCGTAGCCGTTCCCCTCCAGTCCGTCGCGGTATCGTTCCATTCGCGCGCGCAACGACTCGCGTTGGCTCGCCGTCAGCGGCCCGAAGTACTCCCGGACGGTGTCGTCACTCATCGTTTCCTCCCCGCCTCGTCGTCCTCGGTGGTCCCGCCCGTCCGCCGGAGGGGCCAGCCCTCCGGGAGGTCGACGCCGACGAACCGTCGTTTCGAGCGGCCCCGCTCGGGGGTCCGCCGTTCGTCTCCGCTCTCCTCCCCGCTCCGCCCGGTCTCCTCGTTTTCGGTCTCATCGTTTCCGGTCTCCTCGTTTTCGGTCCCATGGTCCCTCGTCTCCTCGCCTCCCGTCTCCGACCGATCGTCTCCGCCCTCCGCCCGTCCCTCGCGTTCCCGATCGTGAGCCTCCTTCGGGTCCATGGGCTCTTCGGGATCGTTCACGGAGACGCCCGGATCGACTCCGGCTGGCGGGTCCCGCAGCGGGACGTGGACGTCGACCGCCTCGTGTGGCGGTTTCCGTCGGTCACCGCCCTCGTGGAGGTCCGTCGCCTCCAGGAAGTCGTACACTTCGAGGTCGAACTCGAGGGCCGTCTCGTCGCCCTCGCCGGGCTCCGTGACGAACAGCTCGATCCCGGTCTTCGTGTGTTTGGCCTCGAGTCCGACGTCGAGCGACACCGTGAGCTCGTTCGCATGGTAGACGGGCAGGCTCACGTCGTCGGGGAACCGTCCCGATTCGACCATCCGTTCGAGCCGCGTCCGACCGTTGAGAAGCGCTTGCGTCTCCGCCTCCGAGACGGCGTCGAAGAGCGACGTGAGGAAGTGTCTGAGTTCGGTCATCCGTCCGCCTCCTCGGTCGCCGATCGCTCGTCTTCGGTCTCCCGGCGGGTCGGCTCCCTCTCGGCATCCGCCGCTTTCCGGATCTCCGCTTCCTTCGTTCTCGGTCGGTCGGCTTTCGTCCGGTCGGCTTCTGTCCGGTCGGCTTCCGTCAGGTCGGCTTCCGTCCGGTCGGTCTCCATCTGTTCCGTCGGCGCCCCCGCCCGCCGATCGTCCGAGTCGCCGTCCGTGACGGTCGTCATCAGCGACCGCTCGAGCAGGTCGGTCCCGGTCGAGCGGTTCTCCACCTCGGCGCGCATGGTGATGTCGAGGTCGAACGTCGTCTTCGTCCGCCGCGCGAACGTCTCCGACCGACCGGCGGGCGCGACGTAGAGCCGGCGCGGGCGGAGCGACGGGGACTTCGTGTGGTCTCCCGCGTCGTCGCCGTCGCCCTCCCGTTCGACGTCCTCGATGTCCACGATCCGCGCGGAGAACGTCTGTTCGACCTCGTGAACGACGAGCTCCGGCAACGAGAGGAACAACAACAGCGGGACGTCGAGCGTTTTCGGGCGCTGCCGCTGTTCTCCCGTTGTGGGATCGACGTCCGTCGTCGCGTACTCGAACGACACGGTTGCCGGGGTGCCGTCCGGTTCGAACCCGACTTCTCGGAGGAGGTCGACCGTCTCCGACTGGGCCTGCGCGCTGGCGTCGATCGCCGCGATCAGCGGCGCGGAGAACAGCGTCGAAAGCGGGAGGTCAGCGAGCGTGTCGGTCGGGCTCACGCCGGGTCACTCCTCTTCGCCGGCGTCGTCGCCGTCGCCCGTCACGTCGGTGATCGTCGTCTCCAGCGCGCTGAACAGCTTGGAGACGCCCTCCGGCGGGTCGATCGACCCGGCCTCGACGTGGACGCGCTGGTCGTAGGTTCGCTCGACCTCGTGACCCCGGCGGGTCGACGACTGGTAGCTCATGTTGACCGACGTCTTCGTTTTGCCGTCGATGAACCCGAGGTCGAACCCGCCTTCGGTCTCGTTGTCGACGCCGAACTCGAACTCGGTCGAGCGCGAGAACGCCTCCACCGAGTTCAACTTCACGTTGAAATCGATCGAGACGGTCTCCACTTCGAAGTACGGCACGTGGATCAAAAGGAGCAACGGCACGGTCATCGTGTGGCTCTCGATCCGCTCGCTGCCGGTTTCCGGGTCGACCTCCCTGCGCTCGTAGGCGAAGTCCACCGTCACCGGCTCCGCCTCGCCGACGACCGGTTCGGTGAACCCGACCTCCCGGATGAACTCCGCCGCCGTCATCGACGCGCTCGCGTTCGCCTCGACGGCGGCACGCAACGGCGTCCCAATGACCTCCTCGTACGGGATCGATGCGAGCTCTGCCGGGAAGTTTGGGCTAGGCATGGTACCAACACACAATGTGCGCCGGATAGCATATACCTTCCTATAGTATTGAGGATAATTAAACTATATATTTCAGAAAGTTTCTTTGGACGAGGGCGGAGAGTCCGTTCGGCTGCCGGCCGGTCCCGGTAGTCGAGGCCGCTGTACAGACCCTTTTGGTCCCCCTGGGCGTTCTCCCGATATGACCGAACCCGACGTCGTCGTCCTCCGACAGAAGATCCACGGTATCGAGGGAAGCGAGTACGCCGAGGTGCTCTCCGAACGGCTCCCCGAAAGGGACGTCGCGCTCGCGCGGACGCCCGCCGAGGAGCGGGAGTACCTGCGGACCGCCCGCGTCGCGACCGGCTTCGCGCTCGACGAGGGCGACCTCGACGTCGCCGAGAACCTGGAACTGTTCGCCTGCGTCTTCGCCGGAACCGGCCATCTCCCCCGCGAGGCGTTCGAGGACCGCGGCGTCGCGGTGACGAACGCCTCCGGCGTCCACGGCCCGAACATCGCTGAGTACGTCGTCGGCGCGATGATCGGCCACGCCCGCGAGTTCCATCGCGCCCGGCGCCAACAGGCGCGTCGCGAGTGGCACACGTATCCGACGACCGAGGTGTACGGCTCCCGCGTCGCCGTCGTCGGCCTCGGCGCCATCGGCGAGACGGTCGTCGACCGTCTCTCCGCGTTCGACGTCGAGACGGTCGGCGTCCGCTACACGCCCGAGAAGGGCGGCCCGACCGACGAGGTCGTCGGCTTCGACCGGATCCACGAGGCCGTCACCGACGCCGAGTACGTCGTGCTCGCCTGCCCGCTCTCGGACGCGACGGAAGGCCTGATCGACGCCGACGTGTTCCGCACGATGCGGTCGGACGCCGTCCTCGTGAACATCGCGCGCGGGCCCGTCGTCGACACCGACGCGCTCGTCTCCGCGCTCCGCAACAACCGGATCCGCGGGGCCGCACTCGACGTGACCGACCCCGAGCCGCTCCCCGAAGAGCACCCGCTTTGGGGGCTCTCGAACGTCACGATCACGCCGCACAACGCCGGCCACACCCCCGAGTACTTCGACCGCGTCGCCGACATCCTCGCGACGAACTTAGAGCGGCTGGACACCGGCGACGACCTCCGGAACAGGGTGTTCTGAAGCTCGGAGGAACTATGTTGCGGTGCGACCGTTCCCCACGCGAGGCGGGGAAACCCGATCCACCATGAGCCAGGATCGATCCGCGGACGACACGGGCTCGTCAGGGGCGCTCGACGCGTTCCGGCGATTCTTCGCGCTGGAGCGCGACGTGCTCGTTTTGTCGCTGGCGATGTTCGCGTTCAGCCTCGGCTTCCAGATGACGAGCCGCTACCTCCCGGAGTACATGGCCGCGCTCGGCGCCTCCGGGTTCGTCGTCGGCCTGTACGGGACCGCGGGCAACCTCATCTCCGCGGTGTACCCGTACCCCGGCGGCGCCGTCTCCGACCGCATCGGGTCCCGATACGCGCTCACGCTGTTCGGCCTGCTCTCGACGCTCGGGTTCGCCGTCTGGCTCGTCGCGCCCTCGATCGGGACGGTCGCGGTCGGCGGTGTCGCGGTCCCGCCGTGGGCGTGGATCTTCGTCGGCCTGTTCCTCGCGCAGGCGTGGAAGTCGTTCGGGCTGGGGGCGACGTTCGCGGTCGTCAAGCAGGCGACCGACCCCTCCAAGTTGGCGGCCGGCTTCGCCAGCACCGAGACGTTCCGCCGGACCGCGTTCCTCGTCGGTCCCGTCCTCGCGGCCGTCCTCATCGGGCTCCACCCGGCGTTCACGATGAGTTTCCGATACGTGCTCGCCGTCGCGGTCGTCTTCGGGGCCGTCGGCACGGTCGTTCAGCACGTCCTCTACGACGCGAGCGAGGACAGCTTCGGCGACAGCTTCGAGGGGATCGCCCGGATCCGAACGGACCTCCGGGAGATGCCCGACACGCTGTGGCCGCTCCTGATCGGGGACACGCTCGTCCGGTTCGCGAACGGGATGGTGTACGTGTTCTTCGTGCTGGTGATCACCCAGTTCTACGAGGTCGGGTTCGACGCGACGCTCGGGGCGGGCGGGGTCTCCTACGCGGTCGACCTCTCCCCGGAGGCGTTCTTCGGCTACCTGCTCGGCGTCGAGATGCTGGTCGCGCTGGCGACGATGGCGCCGGCCGCGAAGCTCGCGGAACGCGTCGGGCTCAAGCCGATCGTCGCGGTCGGCTTCCTCGTGTACGGCACCTTCCCGGTCGTCCTCATCGCGGGCCCCGACGTCCTCGAACCGGTGTTCTCCCTCCAGTGGGCATTGGTGTTCGTCTTCGCGTTCTCGGGGCTTCGGTTCGCGGGACTGCCCTCGCATAAGGCGCTCATCGTCGGGCCCGCCGAGCGGGACGCGGGCGGGCGCGTCACGGGGACGTACTACCTCCTCCGGAACACGATCGTCATCCCCAGCGCGGCGATCGGGGGGTACCTCTGGGACTTCGTCAGCCCGGAGGTCGCCTTCACGATCGCGGCGGTCATCGGCGTCGTCGGAACGGGGTACTTCTTCGCTTTCGGCGAGGAGTTCGAGGCGTACCGGTGACTCCGACGACGAAGCCGGTCAGAACGTGACGCGCCGCGGGTCCTCGTCCGTGAGTCGCCGGACCGTCAACACGGGCACCTTGCACATCCTGACGACGTTCTCGGCGACCGAGCCGATGAGGAACCGGTTCTCGCCGTGTCGCCCGCGCGTCCCGGTGACGACGAGGTCGGCGTCGATCGACTCGGCGTACGCGATGACCTCCTTAGCCGGCCGTCCCTCGCGCACTTCGGTCGTGACCTCGAGCCGTTCGTCGCGCTCCTTGCCCGCCTCGACGACGGCCGCGAGCGCGCGCTCGCCGTGGTCGTCGAGCGCGTCGCGGAGGTCCGATCGCACCTCGTCCGGCGACGACTCGACCTCGCCGGTGTCGAGGACGTACAGCGCGTGAACCGCCGCGTCGAAGCGGGCGGCCAGGTCGACCGCGACGTCGACCGCCCGACCCACGCTGTCGGAGCCGTCCGTCGCGACCACGATCGTGTCGAACATGGCCGATCGTTCGCCGACCCGGAAGTTAAAACGGGGCGGTCGCCGTCGACGCCGGCCCGCTACGCCAAAAAGACGTGTCGCGGCCGATCGGCGAGGACCTCGCGACCCCACTGGACGGTCTCGCGGAAGTCGTCCGAGCCGAAGAAGGCCATCGCGTCGTCCTTCGCGCGCCACTGACTGGCGATGAACATGTCGTTGTCGTCCTCGACGTTCACCATGAGATCCGTCTCGAGGTGGCCGTCCATCCCGGCGAGCGCCTCGCCGACCTCGTCGAAGGTGTCGGTGAAGTCCTCGCGGTGTTCGGGTTTGACCGTGTAGAACATCCCCATCGTTCCGAACCCGGACTCCTCGCCGGCACGACCCACGACCCCCGGGAGCTCCGAGAGGAACCCCGCGGCGGTCTCGGCCGCGGAGCCGGTCTCCCAGAGGGAGACGACGGCGGCGCGGTCGACGGAGCGCCCCTCGTAGACCGCGGTCTTCACGTGGGTGCCGTAGTGGTCGAAGTTGGCGCGGAGCCCCTCGACCTCCCCGAACAGCTCGTCGACGTCGGCCTCGCTGTACAGCACCGTCGCGAACACGTCCTCGCCGTGGGGCTTGCCGGCGTAGACGCCCAGGTCGGCGAGTTCGCCGCGGATCCCGTCGTCGTCCTCGTGGGCTCCGGCGTCGTGGGAGCCGGTATCGCCGCCGTGGGGGCCGTCACCGTCCCCGCCGTCGTCCGCTCCGTGTGAGTGACCGCCGTGTGCCGAGCCGTCCCCGCTGTGGTGCCCGCTCGCGCCGCTTTCGCCGTGGTGCCCGCTCGCGCCGCTTTCGCCGTGGTGCCCGCTCGCATCGCCGGTCGGGACCGTCTCGCCGGCGAGGTACGCGCCGATGTCGCTCGGGGGGAACCGGCGGCCGACGTAGAACCGCCCGAACTCGCCGTACCGCGAGGAAACCTCGTCGAACCGCATCTCGTAGACGATGTCCTTGATGTCGGTCGGGTCCGACCCGAACAGGGTCACGCCCCACTCGTGGTCGTCGAAGCCGACGGAGGAGGCGATCACCTGTTTGATCCGCCCGGCGTACTCCCTGCCGGTGTCGCCGTGGCCGGACATCAGCTCGGCGCGCTCCTCGAAGGAGAGGTCGTACCAGTTGTACTCCTCGTCGCGGCGCTTGCTCATCGGGTAGAAGGAGACGTACTCGTCGTCCGGGATCTCCGGTTTCAGCTTCCCCTCGATATACCGGCGGAGCCCCTCGTCGACCTCGTCCTCGTCGCCCTCGAAGTAGGCGTCCGAGACGTATCCCGACACCTCCGTGACCGAGACGTACGACGACTCCGTGGTCGTGAACTCGGCGAGGGCGGTGTTCTCGAAGCTCCGCTCGATCGCCGACAGCTCGTCGAGCGTCGGACGGAAGTGGATCGTCAAGAGGTCCGCCTTGTGTCCGAGCACGGAGAAGAGCGCGGACTCGCCGGCGTCGGCGGTCGCGAGATCCTCGCGGTGCTGTAGGTACGATCGACCCTCTTCGATGGCCCGCTCCCGCTTCCGGTCGGGCGCGTCCCGCCACGCGTCCCAGTCGATCGACCGGAACTCGTGTAGCGCGAACCACCCTTCCTCCGTCGCTGGTGCCTCGACCATACACGGACTTGGGTCGCCGTGACTTAGGCGTTTTCGAGTCGTCGGCGACTCGGCCCGTTCCCGTCAGGTGCGCCGTGTCCCCGAAGGCATATACCGACCACCGACCACCCTTCGAGCGATGTCTTCCGAGGAGCCGACCGTCCCGATCGTGTGTACCGACTGCGAGACGGAGACGCGGGTCCCCCTCTCGGACGTGGCTGACGCCCTCTCCCGGCACAACGAGGGAACACACGACGGCGAGGAGGTGGCCGAGGTCGACCCGGGGCTCAAAGACCGGTTGGCCGACCTCGTCGCCGCCGACCTCGGCCTGTTCGAGGAGGAGTAGGGGAGTCGTGGCGTCTCAGTCGTCGTTCGCCAGCGCGCCCTTCGGGTGGCCCTTGTGCTGGAGGTTTCGGTTGTCGCGCTTCTCGACCGCGGTCGCGGGGATCACGTCGTCGACCGCCGACCGCGGCCGGCCGGTGTACCCGTGGTCGGGGTTCTCCTCGCAGTGGGCCATCGCGTCGTGAGCCCCCTCCCACGGTCCGGCGTCACACCCCTCCGCCGTGCAGACGAAGACTATCTCCTCTGACATTCTATCCGGTCGTTCCCTACATGGGCATAAAAAATTCACACGGGAATTATCAACGGTGAGATCCGAGAGACCCGACGGACGGAACCGACTCCGACCCCGTCCCGTCCTCGACGACCCGCCGGAGGTATCGCCGGACGCGGCCGCATGTCTCCTCCCAGGTCGGGTGCGCCCGGAAGGTGTCGCGTGCCGCCTCGCTCACCCGGCGGAGGCGGTCGCGGTCGCGCGCCAGCGGCCCGATCGCGGCGGCAACGGCCTCGTCGTCGCCCGGCGGGACGAGCGCGCCGTTGTGCTCGCCCACGAAGTCGCTCGCCCCGCCGTTCGCCGAGGCGATCGCCGGCAGCCCGAACGCCATCCCTTCCAGGTAGACGATCCCGAACGGCTCGTACCGGGACGGCACCGCGAGGACGTGCGCCGAGCGCAGTTCCTCCCGGAGGGCGTCGTCGTCGACGCGACCGGCGAACGCGACCCCGTCCGCGACGCCGAGACGGTCGGCGAGCGCCCGCAACGAGGCGACGTGGTCGGGTGCGACCGCGGTGTCGCCGACGATCCGGAGTCGCCAGTCGATCCCCGCCTCGAGGCGTGACAGCCCCCGGATCAGGGTCGAGATCCCCTTCCGTGGGGTGACGTTTCCGACGGCGACCACCCGGAACGGGTTCCGGGTCAGCCGGTCGCCAGAGAGCGCGGGGGCCGTCCCGAGTCGGTCCCCGGCGGGGGGTGCGACGACGCCGGGAAGCGACGCCTCCTCCCCCGCCCCGCCGGGCCGTTCGTCGCCGTCGACCCCGCACAGCTCGGCGACCGCCTCCCGCGTCGGCCAGCTGTTGAACACGTACGCGTCCGCGGTTCGGAGGTAGTTGCGCTCGATCGTCCGGACCACCCGGCCGTCGACGCCCTCGCCGACGACTGCCGACCGGAGGTAGTGGACCAACGCGACCACGGGCGTCTCGAGCCGGCGGTTCGCGAGGAACAGCGACGGGCCGCAGTAGGCGTCCTCGACGACGACGTCGAAGCGCTCCAGCCGACGGACGAGCCCGGGTGTGAGGTTCGTGAGGATCGAGCGGCGATACGGCCGTTCCGGGAGCGAGACGACCTCGACCGCCCAGCCGCGCTCCAAGAGGTGGTCGGCGAGACGTCTGTCGTAGAGGAACCCCCCGGACCGGGTATCGAGGTCGCCGTAGACCACGATCCCGACGTGCGGATCTCCTCCGTTGCCGTCGTCGGGAGAGTGGTCGTCGGGGGAGTGGTCGTCGGGGGAGTGGTCGTCGGGGGAGTGGTCGTCGTGATCGGGACCGTGCGAGTGGGGAGTACCGGGACCGGAACCGCCGTCCCGATCTCCCATCTCAGTCGCCCCCCATCTCAATCGCTCGCGGTCGGCGCGCCGAACAGCTCGACCGCGGTCCCGGCGTGTCGGCAGTCCTCCAAGGCGTGTTTGGCGGCGAACCCCGCCTCGTGGGCGGAGGCCCCGCGACCGACGCCGACCTGGAGCTCCACGTCGACGTCGGCGACGACGTGGTCGACCGCGTCCGCGAACGCGGACTCGGGCATGTCCGGGCAGACGGCGATCACGTTGTCGCCGCCGACGAAGAAGGCGAGCGCGCCGTGTTCCCGCCGGAGGTGCCGCATCAGGGACGCGTACGCCCGCTCGATGTCGATGAACGTGTCGAACTCGTTGAGCCGGTCGGTGTACTTGCCGGTCACGTTCACCACGTCGAAGTGGGCGATCTGGACGTCCCCGGGGCTCGTCTCGGTCAGGTACTCGCCGGCGAGCACCTCGGTCCGGCCCTCGTCCTGTGCGCTTCCGACGGTCTGAAGCCGGCCGTTGGCCGCCTCGAGGGCGTCGATCGGCCGGTCGCTCACGGCGGTCCCGAGGCTGACGGTCACCGGGTAGCGGTTGCCGATCGATTCCTGGAGTGTGGCGAGCGCGTCGCCGTCGACCCCGTTCGTCACCGCGATCATGTTGTCGAACCGGGTGAAGAACGCGTATCCGTCGCGGTGACCGAGGAACTCGGCGATGTCGGCGAAGAGTCGGGACTGGAGGCTCTGGAGGTCCATCTCCCGGCGGGGTTCCGGCGTCACCGTCCACGGCCCGTAGTTGTCGATCTGGACGAGGGTCACCTGGGTCGTCGTCACAGTACCCGTCGGTTCGGACCGCCGCCGCTTTACCCTTCCGTTATCCCGAAGATGCGACCCGTCCCGATATTGGAACGTTCGCGACGCGTCGAGCGCAACCCATACGACGACGGCGACCCGAGGGAGGGTATGGACTTCTCCGGTGCCGTCCTCGACGTCGACGGGACGGTGGTGCGCGGTGACGACCCGATCCCCGGCGCGCCGTCGGGATACCGCCGGTTGCGCGAGGCCGGCGTCGAGACGCTGTTCGTCTCGAACAACCCGACGAAGACACCGCCGGCGTACGTCGACCGGCTGGGTACGGCGGGCTACGACGTCACCGCCGCGGACGTGATCACTGCCGGGAGCGTGACCACGGCGTACCTCCGGGAACACCACCCCGACGACGACCTGTTCTGTCTGGGCGCGCCCGGCCTCTTCGAACAGTTCACCGACGCGGGCCTCTCGACCACGGATGACGTCGACACTGCGGACGCGTTCGTCGCCTCGATCGACCGCTCGTTCGACTACGACGACCTGTGTTCGGCGCTGTGGGCGCTCGACCGCGGGATCCCGTTCATCGGGACGGACCCCGACGTGGTCATCCCCGCAGCGGAACGCGACGTCCCCGGCTCCGGCGCGGTGATCCGGGCGGTCGCGGCGGTCGCCGAGCGCGATCCCGACGTCGTCCTCGGGAAGCCCTCCGACCCCGCGATCGGGATGGTCCGTGAACGGCTTCCGTACCCGCCGGACGAGTGTCTCGTCGTCGGCGACCGCCTCGACACCGACATCGCGCTCGGCGCGCGCGCCGGGATGACCACCGTCCTCGTACTGTCGGGCGTCACCGACGAGAGCGACCTCGCCGAGAGCGACCTCGACCCCGACCACGTCATCGACCACCTCGGCGAGATCGATCGCCTGCTCGACTGACCGCCCCGACCTCGGACGCCTGCTCGACTGACCGGACCGGTCCCTGCCGCCGTTTTCACGTCCGGGGACGGACACCCTCCCCGCGTGCGGATCCGGAGGTTCTTACCGCATAGTTTATATAGGAGTGCTTCGACTACCGAAGTATGACAGCGGTTGACTCACACGACACGACTGCGGACGACGACGCCGACCCCGAGCGGACGGTCCCGGTCATCGAGGGTCACGCGGTCCAATTCAACGAGTACCGGTACTGAATCGCGACGGACTGGTTCAGCTACCGTCACGGGCGCCGTCGAGCCTGCCTCGTCGCCGTGGCCTCCGTTCCCTTTTATCGTCGCTTCCGGCCGTCAGTCGAGCGGCTTCGTTGACCCGTTGTCGGGAGGGTTAAGTGGTCGTCGGGGGTACCCGTGGGTGTGTATCGGAGGGTCAAACGCGCGAGCGTGTTCGCCGCAGTGGCCGCGCTCGCGGCGTTCGCGCCGGCACTCGGCTACGCTGCGGCCGCCCCTTTCCTGCTCGCTGCCGGCGTGTTTCTCCTCGGGATCCGCGACGGGGAGTGGTTCGAGACCCTCGCGCTGCCGGGCGACAGGGAGGAGGAGCGCCTCTTCGGCGTCGGCGCGTTCGCGCTCGCGCTCGCGGGGCTCGCGGTCGTCGCCACCGTCCCACCCGTGCCGCTCCCCGCGGGCGCGTTCGCGGCGGCCGCGCTCGCGGTCGGCGCCGGCCGGTTCGGGCGTGAACTCGTCCGAACGCGCTCGGACGACGAGTTCCGGCTCGTCGCCGGCTACCTCGCGGTCGGCGGGCTCGCCGCGGTGGCGGGACAGGCGGTCGCCGTCGCGGTCGCCTCCGACGTCGGCCCCGGCGCCGTCGTCGCCGGGCTCCCCGGGTTCGCGTTCCACGGGGCCCTCGCCGTCCTGACTGCCGCGCTCGTCCGCTCGCTCGTGTACGCACGCGACGCCCACATCACGGTCGTCGTCGTCGCGCTGGTCGCGTGGGGGTTCACGGCGCTCGACCCGACCGTGACCGCCCTCGGCGTCGCCGTGGCGCTCGCCGTCACCGCCGCGCTCGGCTACGCCTCGTACGCGCTCGGGGCGGCCTCGGTTCCGGGGATGCTCACCGGGGTGTTGCTCTCGCTCCTCACCGTCGTGCTCGGCGGCGTGGCCTGGTTCCTCACGCTGATGGCGTTCTACGCCGTCGGCGGGCTCGCCTCGAAGTACCGCTTCGAGGAGAAGGCGGACCGCGGCGTCGCCCAGGAGAACCAGGGCGCGCGCGGCACGGGAAACGTCCTCGCCAACTCCGCGGTCGCACTCGTCGCGCTCGTCGGCTACGCCGCCACCGCCCACGTCGGCGTGCCCGAGTCGGTCTTCCGGCTCGCGTTCGCCGGCGCGGTCGCCACCGCGATGGCGGACACGCTCTCTTCGGAGATCGGCGGCCTCTTCGACTCTCCACGACTGATCACGACCCTCCGGCCCGTCGACCCCGGCACCGACGGGGCCGTCACCTGGCAGGGTGAGGTCGCCGGGCTCGCCGGGGCCGCGCTCGTCGCCCTCCTCGCTGTAGTCCCGTTGCCGATCGGCGATCCGGTCGTCGCCGGCGGCCCCCTCCTCGGCGGCGGGGTCGTGGTCGTCGCCGGCGTCGGGGGGATGACCGCCGATAGCGTCCTTGGCGCGCTGATCGAAGGGGAGCGGATCGGCAACCAGGCGGTGAACTTCCTCGCGACCCTCTCCGGCGCGGTCCTCGCGGTCGCCGTCGGCGTCGCGGTGGGGTGATCCGATGACCGACCTCGAGGTCGTCTCGGACCCGCGCGTCCGACCGATCGATCCCGCGGACGCCGACCGGGTCCGAACGCTCCAGACGCACCTCCGCCAGCCGAGCCCGGATTTACTCGAATACGGGATCGCGGTCGGGACGGGGTTCGTGAGCGTCGCCGAGGCCGGTCCCGACGACGGGCGGTCCCGACACGGCGCGGACCGCGTCGTCGGCTACGCGCTCCCGGTAGACGCGCCGACCCGGCCCGGCAGTCACCTCGCCGAGCTCGTGGTCGCCCCCGACTTCCGTCGGCAGGGCCGTGCCCGGGGGCTCCTCGCGGCGGTCGTCGCCGACGCGGACGGACCGGTGACCCTCCAGGCACACCCCGACAACGACGCCGCGCTCGCGCTCTACGAGGCGTGCGGGTTCGACGTCGTGGACCGCCGACCCGACGCGTACGCCGACGGCGACGCGCTCGTGTTGCGCCGGGAGTAGAGGGGTGGTAACCGTGTCGCATGACCGGGCACGGGAGCGAACGGATGTCCGCTTTATTTATTTTCTGTGATAGTGAATCACCCGTGAGAGTCGGCGTGCTAATAGTACAGTTGTTTCGTGAGAGATCGACTTGATAGGAACGAGAT
>NZ_QMIM01000033.1 GCF_003287355.1 Halorubrum sp. 48-1-W | reverse complement strand
CCGCACCTCACGCCTCCCCAGCCTCGTCGACCGGCCTCCGCGTTGCTCCGGCCGGTCGACTCCACCGGAAATCAGAGATTTCCGAGCAGTCGGCGCTTCGCGCCGACGACCTCGCGGGCGGTTCGCGCCCTCCAGGCGCTCACCGGCGCAGGGCGAGAGCGAAGCTCTCGCTTGAAGCCGGCGCGAAGCGCCGGCGACGCCAACCGCAACCGCAGATCGATCGTCTCTCGAACTATAACACGAAGAACAACGCCGCCCCGAGAGCCACGAACACGACGTACAGCCCCGCCATCGCCTCCCGCTTGAACGTCCCCCCGACGGGAAGCCCGAGCAGTCGCCGGGTCGGCGGCAGGATCGCGATCCCGCCGAGCAACAGGAACCACGCACCGGGGTTCGTGATCTGCGTGAGCGCGACCACGACCGTGGCGTACCCCACGACGTAGCACCCGCGCCGCCACAGCTGCTCGCGGTCGGTGAGCTCCTCGACGGCGACCCCGAAGACGTCCGCTGTGGTGACGTCGCCCGACCCGGTGCCACCCGAACGGCCGCCGTCACCCCTGACCCCGCCGGACTCCGCAGCGACCTGTTCCGCCTGCTGACGTACGTACTCGTCGAGCTCCTCGGCAGCCTCCTCGGTCTGCGGCGCGCCGCACTGCGAGCAGAACCGGGCGGAGTCGTCGATCGACGCCTCACAGCGGGGACAGGTCTTCATCCTCATCGGAACGGCATCGCGGTCGGGCTTAACTCTTCGGTCCGCGATCCGGTTCGTTCGGGATTTCGGCTCCGCTATCCACGTGAAAGAGCGGCTCTACTGCCGTTTCACCACCGATCAGTCGATTTCCCACGATGATAATCGGGGGCGCACGTTTTAGTTGGCGTGCGACGGAGTCGAGGCCGAACGACGGCCGCCCGTCCCTCGATCGGACCTCGCGGACGATCTACACGATGTCACAGTACCCCCCGTCACCGTCGACGACCGCTCCCCTCCGTTCCGCGACCCGTATCCGTCGAGTGACCGCGTGTCTCCTCGGCGTCGTCCTCGTCGGATCCCTCCTCGTCGGCACGCTTCCTGCGGTCGGAACGGCGGGAGGGTCCCCCGACTCGTTCGCGACACCGACAGCTATCGGTGACGGTTCGGGAACGGTCGAAGCGGCTCCCGCCCAGGTCAACGCCTCCTTCGGGGCGGACACGTACACGACGACTGCCGGCGATCTCGCCGAGATATCCGTCGACGTCGAGGACGGGACGAAGTACCTCCTCGTCGGCGGCAATCGACTGACCGACCCGGACGGTCCGGTGGGATTCGTCGACGTCATCGAGGTCCGGGGTGAGGGCTCGGTCACCCTGACCCTCAACACCCGCGTGGCCGGTACGGGGGCGGAGTACGTGTCCGTCACGAGCGAGGAGGGAAGCGCGACCAGCTGTTACGTCTCCGGGTGCTCGCTCGAGTTCGTCGACGAGGACGGCGAGCGGATCGCGAGTGACCTCTCGGGGCTCCCGTCGGAGACGGGTGCCGACGGCCCGGTTCGCCCGCTCGCCCCCGAGCGCTACCGGCTCTCGCTCGTCGACAACGCGACGTTCACCGTCGACGACGGCGTCGTCGCCCCCGCGGACGCCTCGAACCGGGCGAAACTCGTCGTCACCGAACCGGAGCGACGGGTGGCGGAGGAGATGGAGGTGTTCACGACCATGCCGGCCGATCCGGAGTCCGACTCGGAGGGGATCGAGCCGGTCGGCTCGCTGCGAAGCGACGGCGTAGAGCGGTCCGCCGTCACCAAGGGCGATCGCCTCGTGATCGGCGTCGAGGCGGCCGGGATCTGGGGTGCGATGTCACACCTCGCCGACGGGCACGATGCGGGGCCGGTCACCGCCGGCGAGAACGCGACCGGCGCGGTCCTCGGCGACCTGCTCGCCGCCGAGGAGGGCGTTCACCTGCGGATCGAACAGACGAACCCCGAACGGAACCGCGCGCCGACACGGATCGACCCCGACGAGCTCGAGGACGCCACGCTGATCTTCGAGTCGGCGAGCGAGCTCGAGGCCGCGCCCGACGACCCGACTGCCGGTCGGTTCTACCTCGTGATCGACACGGGTGACGGGAACGCGATCGGCGACCGACTCGAGCCCGGCGAGGAATATCGCGTCGAGTTCGAACTCGACGGGGCGGACGGCGAGCGGTACCGGTTCGCCGAGGACCCGGATGCCGTCGACGCCGACCCTCCCTTCGCCGCCGCCTCCGTCGGCGACGACGGGGTCCCCGAACAGTTCCCGTACCTCTCGAGGGACGAGACGGGCGCCTCCGTCGACGCGACGTTCTCGGTCAGCGAACGGTATCTCCGGTACGATCACGTCACCGACGATGGCGAGATCCTCGTCGACGACGACGGCGTCACCGGGACCACGACGCTGTTGCCCGCGACCGAGTTGACCGCCGTGTCCGCCTACGACGGCGGAGAGACGCCGCGAACCTCGGAATCGACGGTCCGTATCGACGACGACGGGAACTTCAGTATCGATCCCGGCATCGGCGAGGCACGACCCGGCGACCGCCTGCGGGTCGACCTGTACGTGGATTCGGAGCCCTACGACAGTCGGACGGCGATCGTGGCCGCGGACGCCGACGACCCCGACCGGCTTCGGCTCGACAACGGGACGACCGAACTCGACGTGACTCGGGGCGACACGCTCTCCGAGCTGTCCGTGACGGTTCGGAACGCCGGGGTCGTCGAGAACCGGGAACCGCTGTCGCTCGAGGTCGCCGGCGGCGAGATATACGAGGAACGATACGTGACCGTCGCCCCGGGCGAGCCACGAAACGAGACGTTCAACGGGACGACGGTCGACCTCGATCCCGGGACGTACTCGTACACGCTGGCGATCGACGGCGACGAGACGGAGGGGACGCTCACGGTCGAGTCTGACCCGGCCGTGACTCGGATCGACGACGGGACGGACGGAGACGACGAGGCAAACGAGAGCGGCGGAACCGAAAAGCACGAGGATCGACCTGAAAACGGCACGGAGACCGGGAACGAAACGGAACCGAGGAACGGAACGGAACCGAGGAACGGAACGGAATCGAGGGACGGCACGGAGACCGAGAGCGACACGGCGACCGGAAACGGTACGGAGACCGGGAACGGAACGGAGACTGAGAGCGACACGGCGACCGGAAACGGCACGGAGGCCGAGAACGGCACGGAGGAGGGGAACGGCTCCGATCCTCAAGGAAACGGAAGTGATGGCCCCGACGGGACCCCCGCCTCGACGAGTCCGATCCTGATCCCCGTCGGCACCCGCGAGGCGTTCGGCGGGACGGTCGTCGTGGGCGCGACGTACCTGATCGACCACTGGCTGTGAACTCCGCCGCGTACCGAGCCACCCCGTTCTCAACGATGAGAACCGCGGGCGAGCGATTAAGTGGACGCTCGCTCCGAGTTCGCGTATATGGCGACGCGCGTGTTAATCGCGGACGACTCGGAGTTCATGCGGAACCTGCTCCGTGAGATACTCGAAGGGGAGTTCGAGATCGTCGGCGAGGCCGAAAACGGGGTGGAGGCGGTGAACATGTACGACGAGCACGGTCCCGACCTCGTGATGATGGACATCGTGATGCCCATCCGCGACGGGATCGAGGCGACGACGGAGATCAAAGGCGAGGACCCGGAGGCGACGGTGATAATGTGTACGAGCGTCGGCCAGGAGGAGAAAATGAAGGCGGCGATCAAAGCCGGCGCGGAGGGGTACATCACGAAGCCGTTTCAGAAGCCGAACGTCCTCGACGCCATCGGGTCGGCGGTCTGATGCGCGTCGACGTTCGAGCGCTCGGCGCGTGTAACCGGCTCGCCGAGCGCGGCGCCGAACGCGCCGCCAACGCGCTGGGCGAGCTGACGGGGTCGGACCTCGCGGTCGAGGTCACGGGCGCGAGCGTCGCCACCGGCGAGGACCTCGCCGAAGCCTTCTCCGGCCGCGAGTCGATCGGCGTGCGCGTCGGGCTCGACGGGGGGTTGGAGGGGGCTGCCGTGCTCGCGTTCGACGCCGAACAGATCGACGGGTTGCTGTCGGTGCTTCCCGGCAGTGCGTCGATGGGCCGGAGCGCGGTGACGGAGGTCGGCAACATCGCGCTCGGCGGGTTCCTCGACGGCTGGGCCAACTACCTCGGGCGGGCGATCGACATGACCCCGCCGCGGTACTTCGAGGCCGACGGCGCGGCGGTGCTCCCGGACGGCGCGCTCGCCGGCGACGGCGTCTTTCTCTTCGAGAGCCGGCTCGACGCCACGGGGACCGACCTCGACTTCTCGATCTACATGCTTCCCGACTCCGGCCCGTTCCGCGACCTCGTCGTCGGCAAGACGGCCACGGCGGCGACCGCGGGCGCTGAAGGTGCCGGCGGCACTGCGGGGGGTGCGAACGCGACCGCGGTCCCGTACGAGTCGCTCTCGACGTTCGCCTCGTTAGCGAAACGCGGCTCGGCGAACGCCGCCGACAACGTCGGGATGATGACCGGCCTCGAGACCACCGTCGACGTGAGCCGACTCCGGTTCGTCCCGCTCGCGGACGTGCCGAGCGAGGTCGGTACGGAGCCGCACGCGGGGACCGTCTTCGAGCTCCGGGGGAAACCGAGCGGCTACCTGGCGATCCTCTTCTCGGAGGCGTCGGCGGCCGCGGTCGCCGAGGCGATGCTCCCGACCGAGCCGGACGAGCCGCTCGGCGGGATGGCCGAGAACGCGCTCCGTGAGCTCGGAAACGTGATGACGAGCGGGTTCATCGACGGCTGGGCCAACGTGCTCGGTACCTCCATCTCGCACTCGCCGCCGGAGTTCGTCCACGACATCGGTTCGGCGACGGTCAGCCCGCTCGTCGCCTCCCTGAGCCGCCGGCAGGACTACGGGTTCGTCATCGACGCCACGATCCGGACGGAGGGCGTCCAGGCGCGCTGTGACGTGTACGCGCTCCCCGACGAGCGCGAACTGGCGGCGGCGCTGGAACGCCTCTCCGAGACATGAACCACCTCACTGCGTCGGGGGACCCGTCCGCCTCGGATCGGTCCGCCCCGGATCGGTCCGCCTCGAACCGGGGCGATCCCCCCCGACGCGTGAAGGTCGGTGTCGGCGACCTCGCCGTGGTGAACGACCACGCGACCCTGACGACGAGCGGATTGGGGTCCTGTGTCGCGGTCGCGCTCGTCGACCCGGAGACGGGCGCCCGGGGACTCTTGCACGCCATGCTGCCGTCCACCGACCGGGACGTTTCACGAGGCCCCCGCCCGGCGAAGTACGTCGATTCGGGGCTCGACACGCTCGTCGACGAGCTCGTCTCGGCCGGCGCGTCGCCCTGTCGACTCGAGGCGCGTCTCGTCGGCGGCGCGGAGATGCTCGATCTCACGGACGCGGTCGGTCCGCGGAACGTCGAGCGCGCTCGCGAGTGTCTCGCCGACGCGCGGATACCGATCGTCGCCAGCGACGTCGGCGACACGGTCGGTCGGACGGTCCGGTTCCGACCTGGCGGCGACCTCGCCGTCCGGGCGGCCGACGGCTTCGAACGGACGTTATAACGCCCGGCGAGCAGGCCCCGCAGTCACGTGTTCTCACGGCTGATATTTTGATGAATGGGTTGAAGTGTCGTCTGGGGGTTGCTGTGAACAATGGGCCTCGAACTGTCGGTGTGGGGCGTCTCGACGGTCGTTTGGACAGTCGCCACGCTGGGGCTCGTCGGTGCGAGCGTTCTCGACCGGTTCCTCGATGACGGCGGGGACGACGCGGACGATGGCGACGATGTCTTCGGCGACGGAACGGGAGGAGACGGCGGCATGGGCGGCGGAATGGGGGCTGACGGACTGGGAGGTAGCGGTGACGGACTGGGAGGTAGCGGTGACGGACTGGGGGGTGGAGACACGATGGACGGGGGCATGGGAGGCGGCGGTTTCGACGACCTCGACGGCATGGACGAGTGGGACGACGGCTTCGGCGACGGCGGGGGCGGTTCCGACACCGACGAGCTGGAGAAGCGTCTCGACGACCTCGAGTCCGAGGTCGCCACCCTCTCGTCGACGGTGTCGACGGTCCGGTCGGAAAACGAGGAGATCTCCGCCGCGGTCGACGACATCGAGGAGGACGTCCGAAACCTGCTCGACATCTACGAGATGGTCACCCGCGGGATCAACCCCTTCGTCGACGAATCCGGCGGCTTCAACGCCGGCGGTGCCGCCGAGAGTTCCTTCGGCCTCTTCGACGACGACGGCGACGACGAGGCCGAAGCGGAGCTCGACGACGAGCTCGCGAGCGCCGACGCGGACGGCTTCTTCGACGAGGAACTACTCGACGACGAGGAACTCGACGGCTTCGACGACCTCGCAGCGGCGGACGACGGGAACGAACCGAACGGCGACCCGGACGACGGCGACCCCGCCGACGCCGTGTCCGAGACCGAACCGGCGGCGACAACCGACGACATGAACGACGACGGAAAGAGCTTCAGCGAACTCAAAGAAGAGTACGACGCCGGGGAGGCCGACTGGGCCGACGACGCCGGCGACGAGACGGGATCCGGGGAGGACGCCTTGGACGGAGCGGATCCGCTCGACGAAGACGACCTCGCGGCCGACCTCGAGGATGGCCTCGGGGGAGACGGCCCCGAGAACGACGGTCTCGGCGACGCCTTCGATGACGGCGTCGGGGAGAACGACCTCGCGGAGGACGAGTTCGAGGAGGACGGTCTCGATGTCGGCCTGGACGACGACCTCGGTGACGACACCGGTGTTGACGTCGGCGGCGAGCGGGTCGAGGACGACCCCGCCGGAGCGGCCGCCAGTCCGGAGGGGGGCGCTCACGCGGGGCCGGATTCGGGCTCCACCGCCGGGTCGCCCGGACCGACACCGGGCGGCGATCCCGCCGAGGCGACCGGGGACGGCTTCGAGTACGTCGGGCACGACGACCTCTCGGGTCGGCGCGGCAAGCCGTACCTCACCGAGCTTCCCGGCGACTACGTCGGCGACCTGCTCGTGATGGAGTGGCTGGAGTTCCTCGTCTCCGAGAGCGACGTCACCGACGCGGTGCGCGCGGTGAACTACTACGAGCGGATCGAGTGGGTCGGCTCCGACGCCGCCGCGCGGCTCCGGGACTTCCTTTCGGGGTTCGGGACGATCGACCGGAACCTCGTCGACCGTCCGGGAACCGACCGGCTGGTCCGTGAACACCACACCCGGAGCCTGCGGTACATCACCCAGCTCAACGGCACGGGCAGGCACCTCGTCCTCCTGGACCGGTGGGACGACCTCGCCGGCGGGTCGATACTCGGCGGTGAGCCTCCGGCACCCGCCCGCGCCTCCCGTGGCCCCCGAGGCCGCGACGGTGGGACCGCCCGGGAGCGATCGAACGGCACGACGCCACGTGACGCTCGCGACGGTCGCTCTGGAACCGATACCGGTCGCGGCTGGAACGGGAGTTCCCCCCGACCGATGGACGACCCGGACTCACAGCCCGACCGCGCCGATCCGGCGGACGGGGGGTGGGGAGATGGGCGTTAGCGTCTCGGCGTCGACGGCCGTCATCGTCGCGGGGATGTTCGTCGCGTTCACCGCCTTCTACCCCGTCGCGGCGAACGGCTTCGAGCGCGTCACCGAGGGTGAACGCGACGCCCACGAGACAGCGCTCGAACGCCAGAACACGGCGGTCTCCATCGAGTCCGCGACGTTCAACGCGAGCGGGAACGACGAGCTCGTCGTGAACGCGACCAACGGGGGTACCGTCGGGCTCGTGGTGAGCGACGTGAGCCTCGTCGTCGACAACGAGTACGTCGACATCGCGGCCGACGAGTCGTGGACGAGCGTCGACGGCACGGACGACACCGATCTCTGGCTCGACGGCGAGACGCTCTCGATCGCGATCCCGGACGCGTCGGTCGACGCCGACCTCGCGGACGCGAGCCGCGTCGTCGTCGTCACGGAGTCGGGCGTCAGCGACGGCGCGGGGGTGAGCGGCTGAATGGCGAGCGTCCCGGTTTCTCACCTCATCCTGTTCGTCGCCAGCCTCGTGATCGCCGCCGGCGTCGTCGGGACGGTCACCACCGGCGTCGACCGCGTGAGTTCGGCCGTCGAGGACGGCAGCCTCGACGCGACCCAACAGCTCCGAACGGACGTGACGGTCATCTCCGACCCCAACGGCGGGGTGTACGACGAGAGCGCCGGCACGGACGGGAACGTCACGTTGCTGATCAAAAACACCGGCACACAGCGGCTCGCGCCGGACGGCTCCGGCCTCGACGTGGTCTTCGACGGCCACTACGTCGCCCCGGACGCGACGACCGGCGAGCTCGTCTCCGTCGACGGCGCGACCACCTGGAGCCGCGGTGACGTCCTCGAGCTCACGATCGACCTCGACGCGGTCGACGCCGTCGGGAGCCTCGGCGACGGGGGGACTACCGACCACCGGGTGTACCTCGCGGTCAACGGGGACGAGGAGTCCTTCCGGTTCCGGGTGGAGGCGTAGATGCCCCGCGCAACCAACCTGCTGTCGCTCGGATTGGGCGAGCGCGACCGGTTGAACAAGGAGCTCGGGGGCGGGATCCCCCGCGGGAGCATCGTGCTCATCGAGGGCGATTACGGCGCGGGAAAGAGCGCGATGTCCCAGCGGTTCTCCTACGGGCTCGTCGAGGAGGGGGCGTCGGTGACGTTGCTGTCGACGGAGCTCACCGTCCGCGGCTTCATCGACCAGATGCACTCGCTGGAGTACGACATGGTGAAGCCGCTGTTGAACGAGGACCTGCTCTTTTTACACGCCGACTTCGACTCCGGCGGGGCGTTCTCGGACGACGACGGCGAGCGCAAGGAGCTGCTCAAGCGGCTGATGAACGCGGAGGCGATGTGGAACTCGGACGTGATATTCCTCGACACGTTCGACGCGATCTTCCGGAACGACCCGACGTTCGAGGCGCTCGTCCGGAAGAACGAGGAGCGGCAGGCGGCACTGGAGATCATCTCGTTTTTCCGGGATATCATCTCTCAAGGGAAGGTCGTCGTCCTCACGGTCGACCCCTCGGCGGTCGACGACGACGCGATCGGCCCGTTCCGGTCGATCGCCGACGTCTTCATCGAACTCGAGATGATCGAGGTCGGCAGCGACATCCGCCGGCAGATCAACGTGAAACGCTTCGCGGGCATGGGCGAACAGGTCGGCGACACCATCGGCTTCTCCGTCCGCTCCGGGACGGGGATCGTCATCGAGAGCCGCAGTGTCGCCTGATGCGACCGCCGGGGGGGAACCGTCGGCGGGGACCGAGACCACGGGACACGAACGATGACCGAACACGGCACGGCGAAACCGTCCGACGAACTCCGACAGGCCGCCATGCGCCGGCCGCATCTCAGGAAACACCTCAAGGAGTTCAAACAGATCACCGGGGAGTTCCCGCTCTTCATCGAGGAGCCCAAAGACGAGTACGAGTCGGAGCGTCCGAACGTGCTCTACCCGGTCGGCGGGCCGATCTACTGTCACGTGTACGGCGACCTCGGCCAGGAGACGAAGTACTACGCGATCGAGCCGGAGATGTCCGGCCCGCAGGCGACCGTCCTCGACCAGGTGAAAAACAAGTTGCTCGCTGCCAGCGGCGGCCACACCGCTCCGGGCTCCGAGGCGGAGTACGACGACCTCATCGAGGAGCTACTCGAGGACGTCACTCACATCCAGAACGGCCAAACGGGGTTGCGATCGACCGTCTCGGAGCTTCTCAACGTCGGGAAGCTCTCCGTCACCGAGGAGACCTACGAGAACATCCGCTACCGGCTCAACCGCGACATCGTCGGGCTCGGCCCGCTCGAACCCGTGATGCGCGACCCGGCCAACGAGGACATCCACGTGATCGGCCCCCACGAGTGCCACGTGGATCACGGCACCTTCGGCATGCTCGAAACCACCGTGGACTTCGGGACGCCCCAGGAGTTCGACAACTGGTTGCGCAACATGGGCGAGCGGATCGGCGACCCGCTCTCGGATTCGGACCCGATCGTCGACTCGACGCTACCCGACGGCTCGCGTATCAACATCATCTACTCCGACGACGTCTCGTTGAAGGGGTCCTCGCTCACGATCCGTCAGGGCGAGGACGTGCCCCTGTCGATCAACCAGATCACGAACTGGGGGACGCTCTCGCCGCAGCTGTCGGCGTACCTCTGGCTCTGTTTGGAGAACGAACAGACCGTCTTCGTCGTCGGGGAGACGGCCTCGGGGAAGACGACGACGCTGAACGCCATCCTCTCGTACATCCCACAGGACTCGAAGATCTACACCGCGGAGGACACCGCCGAGGTCGTTCCGCCGCACAACACCTGGCAGCAGCTCCTGACCCGCGAGGGCGGTAGCGAGGGCTCCTCGGACGTCGACATGTTCGACCTGGTCGCCGCCGCACTGCGGTCGCGCCCCGACTACATCATCGTGGGCGAGGTCCGGGGCGCCGAGGGGCGCATGGCATTCCAGGCGGCCCAGACGGGGCACCCCGTCATGTTGACGTTCCACGCCTCCGACATCGTCTCGATGATCCAGCGGTTCACCTCCGAGCCGATCAACGTCCCGGAGACGTTCATGGACAACGCCGACGTGGCGCTGTTCCAGAACCGCGTGAAACAGGGCGACGACGTGCTCCGGCGGGTGACGAGCGTCCAGGAGATCGAGGGGTACTCGAAGGAGATGGAGGGCGTCGTCACCCGCGAGGTGTTCAGCTGGGACCCCGTCGAGGACGAGATCGTCTTCCAGGGGATGAACAACTCGTACGTGTTGGAAGAACAGATCGCGACGCTCCTGGGGTACGCGGACACCCGCGACATCTACGACGACCTCGACTTCCGTGCGGAGCTGATAGAGCGGATGATACAGGAGGGGATACTGGGCTACCACGAGGTGAACCGGGCGATAGACGCCTTCCAGCGCGACGGCGTTGAGGGACTCCCCTTCGAGATGCACCGGAACGTCAGGTGAGTCGATGAACGTGAAAGCAGCGGGGGACGGGCTCGCGGTCGCGATGCAGCTGACGGAGGAGGTGTTCGACTCCTACGAGAAGCTCGACATCTCCAAGCGGCAGTACGTCGGGTACGTGCTCGTCCCGGCGATCTTCGTGTTCGCGGCCACCGTGGTCGGGGCGTTCCTCCTCCCGTTGCCCGTCCTTGCGCGGGTGCCGATCCCGCTCTTCGGCGCGCTCACGTTGGTGTCGGCGGTGGTCTACCCCAAGATCTATCTCAGCGGCGTCGAGAACCGGATCGACAACCAGCTCCACCTCGTGATGACGCACATGACCGTGCTGTCGACGACGAACATCGACCGCATGGAGGTGTTCCGGACGCTGGCGAACGAGGAGGAGTACGGGGTCGCAGCCGAGGAGATCGGTCGGGTCGTCCACCTCGTCGACACCTGGAACCAGAGCCTCGACGACGCGTGTCGTCGACGCGCCAAGGAGGTCCCCTCCGACGCGATGGCCGACTTCTTCGATCGCCTCGGCTACACCCTCGGGGCCGGCCAGTCGCTCGAGGACTTCCTCGTCTCAGAACAGGACGTCATGTTGGCGCAGTACGAGACGGTCTACGAGTCGTCGCTGTCGAACCTGGAGGTGATGAAGGACCTGTACATGTCGATGATCCTCTCGCTGACGTTCGCGTTGGTGTTCGCCATCGTGCTCCCCATCCTGACGGGCAACGACCCGACGGCGACGGTCTCGGCCGTCATCGTCCTCTTCGTGTTCGTCCAGCTCGGCTTCTACGCGATGATCCGGGCCACCTCGCCGTACGACCCGATCTGGTACCACCCCGAGGAGCGCGCGCCCGGCGATCTGAAGCTGTGGGCGTCGCTCGGGGTCGGCAGTGGGCTCTCGTTCCTGCTCATCGGCTTCACCGCTGCCGGGATGTTCGGGTACGGGCCGGGGCTGCCGGGACTGCTCTTCTTCCTCGACGACGTCAGGCTCCCGCTGTACGTCGCGGTTCCGATCACCCCGCTGTTTCTCACCGGCGTGATCCTCCGGGCCGAAGAGGGGGCGATAACCGCCCGCGACGGGGAGTTCCCCTCGTTCGTCCGGGCGCTCGGCGCGACCGAGAGCGCGAAGCAGTCGACGACCTCGGACGTGTTGACGACGCTTCGCGACAAGGACTTCGGCGCGCTCTCGCCGGCGATCACCCGCCTGTACCGCCGGCTCAACATGCGGATCAGCACCGAGGGGGCGTGGCGCGCCTTCTCGCGTGACACGCGGTCGTACCTCATCCAGAAGTTCTCCGAGATGTACCTCGTCGGGCGGCAGATGGGCGGCGACCCGAAGCTGCTCGGCGAGCTGATCTCCTCGAACATGAACACGGTCAACCAGCTCCGCGAGCAGCGCCGGCAGTCCGCGGTGACGTTCATCGGGCTGTTGTACGGCATCACGGCGGCGGCGACGTTCGCCTTCTTCATCGGGCTGGAGATCGTCGCCATCCTCGCCGAGTTGACCGCCGACTTCGAGATCGACCAGATGGACATCGGCCAGATCGTCTACCCCGGCGCGTACGACATCCCGCTCATCGAGTACCTGCTCCTCGCGGTCGTGTTGTTCAACGCCGCGCTCTCCTCGCAGATGATCCGCAAGATCGACGGCGGGAACCCCGCGAACGGCTACATCCACTTCGTGCTGTTGACGTGGCTCGGGGCGGCGACGGCGATCGCGACGCGGACGCTGGTGAACGCGATCCTGTCGATTTGAGAGACTGTTCGGTCCGTCGATCGCTTGTAACTGGTCGCTTGCGGATCGACGGCGAACGCCTTCAAAGCCCCAGTCGCTCGGCTCTATGTCGTTGCTGTCGGTGACATGGAGAACACCTCCAAAGCCCCAGCCGCGAGGGCTCACGGCTTCGTCGCCGGCGGCGTTGCCGCCGGCTTCCAGAGGTGCGGAGCGCCTCGCGGCCGTTCACCAGTCGAGGGCTCCCTTCGGTCGCCCTCGCACGACTCGCGACTGGGGCTTTGGAGGTATTCACCTCGCCAGCAACGATCTCGTTCCTATCAAGTCGATCTCTCACGAAACAACTGTACTATTAGCAGGCTTGTTCTAACAGCTGATCCATCCAATTTCTGATGAAATCAACCCCTTGCGAGTCGTTCTATGACACCTTCCCCTCACGGTCTACTCGAACAGCGTCGGCTCGGGGACGTCCTCCTCGGCGGCGTCCCGCCACGACCGGCTCGGCTGCCACCCGAACAGCCGTTCGGCCTTCTCGATCGCGTAGGCGCTCCGGTCGTCGCCCTCGTCGACCGCGTAGTCGGCGGGGACCGCGCCGTACGACTCGCGCAGGAGGTCGAGGAGGGGCCGGCCGAGCGCGTTGTCGACGGCGACGCAGTTGACCGCCTCGTGGGTTCCCGGCTCCACGGCGGGGTCGTCGCCGAGGAGGTCGTCGACCGCGCGGGCGACGAGGTCGGCGGCGTCCCGCACGTCGACGTACGACCAGAAGTTGCCCGCGCCCGCGGAGCGGTCCGCCACGTACCCCGCCTCCCGGCAGGCGTACGCGCCGGGGTACTGGATCCACGAGGGGCGGATCGAGACCACGGGGACGCCGTGCCGGCGGGCGACCGCTCCCGCGGTCTCCTCCGCGGTCACCTTCGAGAGCCCGTAGGGGTCCTCGGGCCGGAGCGGGTGGTCCTCCGTCACCGGGAGCTCGTCCGGGAGCGGCGTGGGGTCGGCGAAGAAGAAGCCGTACGCGCCGTCGCTGGACGCCTGGACGACCGGCGCGTCCGCGCGCCCCGCCGCCGTCAGAACGTTGTGAGCGGCGAGCGCGTTCGTCTCGAAGACCCGCCCCTCCGGGTGCGTTCCCGCGACGGGGATCGCCGCCCAGTGGACGACCGCGTCGGGGTCGACCGCGCTCACGACGTCGAGCGCCTCGCCCCGCACCGCGAGGTCGGCAGCGCGAAAGGAGACGTTCGGCGCGGGATCGACGCCGAGGCCGGGATGGTCGTAGTCCGCGACGACGACCTCGTGGTCGCCCGCGAGCCGTTCGACCACCCACGTCCCCGACGCCCCGCGTCCGCCCGTAACCAGGACCGTTGCCATGCGCCGACGTCGCGGAGCCGGCAAAAAAACGCACCGGCACGGCCCCGTCGGCGGGCGATCTCGGACGGCCTCATTCGCCCGTCGATCCGGACAGGAACGCGTCGACGCCGCGGCGCATGAAACGCAGGTCGGCGCCGAGCAGGAAGAACCGGAAGCCGCGCTCCGCCCGTTCGGCCCGTTCCGCCGGCGTCCGTCCGGCGATCCCGGGGACGACGCCGCGTTCGACCGCAGCGTCGCGGACGCGCTCGACGGCCGTTCGCACTGCCGGTCGATCGGTCTCGCCCGGATGTCCGAGCACGGCCGAGAGGTCGTTCTCGCCGACGAAGGCGACGTCGATCCCGTCGACCGCGACGATCTCGTCGACCGACTCGACGCCGGCCGGCGACTCGATCTGTACCGCGACGAGCGTCTCCGCGGCCGTGTCGCGCACGTGCTCGTCGAACGCCTCGCCGTAGCCGTTCGCCCGCGTGGTGCCGGCGACGCCGCGCTCGCCGGCCGGGGGGAAGTAGGCGGACCGGACGACCGCCTCCGCCTCCGCGGCGCTCTCGACACTCGGCACGATGACCCCCTGCGCACCGACGTCGAGCGCGTGCTTCGTCGCGCCCGAGACCGCCCGTTCCACCGACGGTAGCCGGACGATCGGGGTGGCGCCGGGTTCGATCGCCCGCACGACGTGCTCGACGCGGTCCGGCGAGTAGGGGGCGTGTTCCGCGTCGACGCCGACCCAGTCGAGGTCCGTCCGCGACAGGACTTCCGCAGATCGCGCGCTGTGTGACAGTAGCCACGCGCCGCTGACCGTGTTCCCGCGTTCGAGCTCCGATAGCGTGTGGTTGTCTCGCATGTCGGCCGGATCGTCCCCCACCCACATAGAAACGTCCCACGGAGACGGGCGACGGGGTGACGGGCCAGGTCGGTGACGGGGTGACGGGCCAGGTCGGCGACGGGGTGACGGGCCAGGTCGGCGACGGGGTGACGGGCCAGGTCGGCGACGACAGCGACGCCGAGGGCGGACCGTCGACGCGTCGACGACGGCGCGGGCGGTCGATCCCCGGTAGCCTTTAATCCGCCGAACGGCTACGTCCGGGTATGGACTGGAACACGGACTGGGGACTGCGTGGACGCATGGCGTTCACTATGTTCCTGCTTTTCGCCCTCTACGTCGTGTTCGTCGGCGTGTTGACGCTGTACTTCGGGGACTTCCTGTTCCCGATGGTCATGCTCGGCGGGTTCGCGATCGCGCAGTACTTCTTCAGCGACAAACTCGCGCTCCGGGGGATGGGCGCACGCGAGGTGAGCGCCGAGGAGTACCCCGATCTCCACCGCCGGATCGAGCGGCTGAGCCAGCAGGCGGACCTGCCGAAGCCGACGGTGGCCGTCGCCGACACGAACGTGCCGAACGCGTTCGCGACCGGCCGGAACAAGAAGAACGCGACCGTCGCGGTGACGACCGGACTGCTCCGGACGCTCGATTCCGACGAGCTTGACGGCGTGCTCGCCCACGAGCTCGCCCACGTGAAGAACCGCGACGTGATGGTGATGACCATCGCGTCGTTCCTCTCGACCATCGCCTTCTTCATCGTGCGGTGGGGGTGGCTCTTCGGCGGGAACAACCGGCAGGGCGGCGCGCCCGTGATCGTTGCCATCGCGGTGTCGATCGTCGTCTGGATCGTCTCCTTTCTGCTCATCCGCGCGCTCTCGCGATACCGCGAGTACTCCGCGGACCGCGGCGCGGCGGTCATCACCGGCCAGCCCGGCGCGCTGGCGTCCGCGCTGCTCAGCATCGACGGCCGGATGGACCGCGTTCCGGACCGGGACCTCCGCGACGGTAGCTCCGAGATGAACGCCTTCTTCATCATCCCGATCCGCGCGGGCTTCCTGAGCCGGGTCGCCTCCACGCACCCGCCGACCGAGAAGCGGATCGAGCGGCTCCGCGACCTCGAACGCGAGATGGAGACCGCCTGAGGTCGGGAACGACCCTCCGCGCGCGTTTCTCTACCGTCTCTCCCCGCGCAGCCAGACGTAGTCGTGAGCGTCCAGCGCGAGCGTGACCCCGCCGTCAGCGACGCGGTATCCGCCCTCGCCGACGACGCGTTCGGCCGCGTCGGCGTCGACGTCGAACCCGCAGACGGCCTCGCGCGGCTCCGCGGCGAAGTTGTGGACGCAGAGGAGGACGTCCCCGTCGCGGTCGAACCGGTGAACCCACACCTCCTTGGGCTCCGCGTCGACGATCCGGAACTCGCCGCGGGCGATCTCGGGACAGCGATCGCGGGCGTGTGAGAGCTCGCGGACCCGTGCGAGGAGCGAGTCGGGGTCGTCGCGCTGGACAGCGACGTTCACCCGGTCGTAGGCGTACGGTCCCTCGTCGACGACGGGGTTGTAACAGTCGTCGGGATCGGCCGTCGAGAACCCGCCGTTTCGCGAGCCGTCCCACTGCATCGGCGTGCGAACCGCCTCCCGCTCGGGGAGCGAGAGGTCCGCGCCCATGCCGATCTCGTCGCCCGACTGGAGCGCGACAGAGCCGGGGAGCGAAAAGAGGAGCGCGTGGGCGAGCGCGATCCGGTCGGGGTCGCCGTCGTAGAGGTCCGCGAGCCGGAGCCTGTGGCCCCGCTCGAAGATCCACGAGTCGCCCGCGTCGTCGCCGAAGTACTCGCGGGCGTGTTCGAACGCCTCCTCGGGGAGCTTCAGCAGGTTCCACTCGTCGTGGTTCCGGAGGAAGTTCACCCAGGTTCCGATCCCCTCGATGTCGGGGAGGAGCTCGTGAGCCCGGTAGAGCGGCCACGCGTCCCGCACCCCGACCGCGTACGTGAGGTGGGCGTTCATCACGAAGTTGAACTGGAGGTGGAACGCCTCCCCGTCGCCGAAGTAGTAGTCGAGGTGTTCGGGCTCGTCGTCGGCCTCCGCGAGCAGGACGGCGTCGGACTGCTCGGCCTCGACGACCTCCCGCATCCGCTTGAACAGGTCGATGGGCTCGTCGAGGTCGGTGTCCTCGAGCGTCGTCGCGTTGTGCCCCTTGGGCATCAACATGGGGTGGGCAGCGTCGATCCGGAAGCCGTCCGCGCCCTGGTCGAGCCAGAAGCGGAGCACGTCGTACAGCTCCTCGCGGACCGCGGGGTTCGCCACGTTGAGGTCGGGCTGGTGGGAGTAGAACTGGTGGAAGTAGTGTTTCCCGGCGGTTTCGTCGTACGACCAGACGCCGTCCTCGTACTCGGGGAAGATGTTGCCGCGGTGGTGGGCGTCCTCGAGGTGGCCCGTCCAGAGGTAGTAGTCGTGGTACTCGGATCCGGGGTCCTCGCGGGCCTCCCTGAACCACGCGTGTTCGTCCGAGGTGTGGTTGAAGACGAGGTCGGTGAGCACGCGGATCCCGTGGTCGTGCGCGCGCTCCGTGAACTCCCGGAAGTCCCCGAGCGTCCCCAGCCGGTCGTCGACGTCGTAGTAGTCGGCGACATCGTAGCCGTTGTCCCGCAGCGGGCTCGGGTAGAACGGACGGATCCAGACGGCGTCGACGCCGAGGTCGTCGAGGTACGCCAGCCGGTCTGTCGCCCCCCGGAAGTCCCCCCACCCGTCGCCGTCGCCGTCGGCGAACGTCTTCACGTCGAACGAGTAGATCGTCGCGTCCTCGTACCACTCGGGCTCGCTCATGCCGGTCGCTATGGGTGCCGGGGTGTGATTCCTTTCGGATCGTGGTGGTCCGCGGCCGTGCTCCCCGTCTGACGGGGTTTTTAATCTACGAGCCCCCAGTAGCGGTCGTGAGCGTCGTCGTCGCGGTCAAACCCTCGGCGCGCAAGCGCAACGCGAAGGTCGGTCAGCTCGTCTTCGAGGACGGCTCCCGCCACGCCTTCGAGAGCCGCGCTGCCGCCGAACGGTGGGCCGACGACCTCTCGACGGGCGACGGCCACGTCTGGGTGGCCGCTGCCCACCCCCGGGACGGCGGGGTCGCCGACCTCTATCTGGTCTCGCGGGCAACGAACGCCAAGCTCGAGGCGGCCTACGACAAGCGCCGGCGGCGGCTCCGCGGCGACGTCGATCCGGAACAGGCGTCGCTCGGGAACCCGCTGTGAATTCGGGACGGGATCGCCGGTGAGGTCCGCCGGCGACACGCGCGGCTGGTACCGTCGGCGACGCACGAAGCTGACGGCGTCGGGACCGTGAGAAAACGCCGAGGCGGAGATTTGAACTCCGGTGTCCGAATGGACAGTAGATTTCGAATCTACCGCCTTGGCCAGGCTAGGCTACCTCGGCTCGTCTCCGGGTTCGGCGCTTCGGATGTTATGGGTTTCGATCGCGGCCGGATCGCCGTCCGGCGTTCGTCCCCGAAACCGCCGTCCGCGACAACCCTTTTGCCGTCTCCGTCCCAGCTGTTCACATGGACGTTCCCGACGCGGCAGACGCCTGTGCCCGCGTGATCGACGAGGTCGGCTCCGCGGTCGTCGTCGACCGCGAGTTCCTCGAGCGCGTCACCCTCGGGATCATCGCCCGCGGCCACGTCCTCCTGGAGGACGTCCCCGGCACCGGAAAGACCCTCTCCGCGCGGTCGTTCGCGACCGCACTCGGCTTGGAGTTCTCGCGGGTCCAGTTCACGCCGGACCTCCTCCCCTCCGACGTGACCGGCACGAACGTCTTCGACGAGCGGGACGGCACGTTCACCTTCTCGCCGGGGCCGATCTTCGCGAACGTCGTGCTCGCCGACGAGATCAACCGCGCCCCGCCGAAGACCCAGGCGGCGCTGTTGGAGGCGATGGAGGAGGGACAGGTCACCGTCGACGGCGAGACCCACGCGCTCCCGTCGCCCTTCTACGTCATCGCGACGCAGAACCCCGTCGAGAGCGAGGGCGCGTTCCCGCTGCCGGAGGCACAGCTCGACCGGTTCATGATCAAGACCTCGCTCGGCTACCCCGACGAGGCCGGCGAGGTAGAGATCCTCCGCCGGCGCGCCGGCAGAACCGACCGGAGCCCGACGGTCGAGCGCGTGCTCGACCCCGCGGACGTGGCCGACCTCCGGACGGTCCCCGAGACGGTCCGCGTCGACGACGACCTCCTCGCGTACATGGCGTCCGTCGTCCACCGAACCCGCGAGGACCGCCGGGTCGCGGTCGGCGTCTCCCCCCGCGGGACCCAGCGGCTCTTCGAGGCCGCCCGCGCGAACGCGACGGTCGCCGGCCGCGCGTTCCTCACGCCCGACGACGTGAAACGTGTCGCGGAGCCGACGCTCGCACATCGGCTCGTGTTGACGCCGGACGCGACCGTCAACGACGTGGCGAAGGCGGACGTGATCGCCGACGCGCTCGACCGCGTCGCGGTCCCGACGGTGGAGCCGCCGGGGGCGTGAGCGCGGACTCGCCGGATCCGTGAGCCCGGTCAGGGACCGGACGGTTCCCCGCCTACGCCGCGTCGCGGTCGGCGAGTAGCTCCGTCGCCGTCAACAGCGCCTCCAGTTCCACGTCGTGGTCGGCCAACAGCTCCGCGGCCCCCTCCTCGCGGTCGACGACGACGAGGACGCGCTCGACCGTCGCGCCCGCCTCCCGGAGCGCCTCGACCGCGTCGACGGCCGACCGCCCGGTCGTCGCGATGTCCTCCAAGACGACGACCTCCTCGCCAGCCTCGAGCCGTCCCTCGATCCGGTTGCCGGTGCCGTACTCCTTGGCCTGCTTGCGTGCGATGACGTAGGGCCGGCCGAGCCGCTCGGCGGTCACCGCGACGAGCGGGACCGCGCCGAGCGCGACGCCGGCCAGCTTCGCGTCGGTGTCGGCGAGCCGCTCGGCGAACGCGTCCGCGATCCGCCCGAGGCAGTCGGGGTCGGTCTCGAAGAGGTACTTGTCGACGTAGTAGTCGCTCGTCCCGCCGTGTGAGAGCTCGAACTCGCCGAACTTCACGGCGTCGGCCGCGCGCAACGCCGCGATCAGCCCGTCCCGTCGGTCGTCGTCGGTCATGTCCGATCCGGATCGCGGAGCGATTATAAACCGGTCGGAACGGCGGGGACGGACGCCCCGTCGGGTCGTCCCCGCGTCGGCCTCACCTGTCGATCCTCGCGTCCCCTCACCGGTCGATCCCCGCGTCGCCCTCGAGGACGCGGTCGACCTCCTCGGGCGTCACGACCGCGATGTCGCCGCCGACGGTGCGTTTGAGCGCCGCGGTCGCGGCCCCCCGCTCGAGCGCTGTGGGCACGTCACTGCCGTCGATCCGCGTCGCGAGGAAGCCGGCGACGAACGCGTCGCCGGTGCCGATCGCGTCGAACGTGTCCGCCTCGAAGACGCCCTGCTCGTGGACGGCTCCGCCCCGGAGCGCGAGCGCGCCGCCGCTTCCGCGCGTGACGACCACACATTCGAACCCGTGCTCGGAGGCGAGACCGTGAGCGATCTCCACCGTGTCGCCCTCGCGGCCGAGCACCTCGCGGGCGTCCCGCTGTGGAACGAACAGCACGTCGACGTCCGCGAACAGCTCCTCGTAGGTCGCGCGCGCGGTCGACGGGTCCCACAGCTTCGACCGGTAGTTCAGGTCGAACGTCCGGGTGACGCCCGCGTCGCCGGCCGTCCGCAACAGCGACCGCGTCGTCTCCCGGGCGGTCGCGGAGAGGGCCGGCGTGATCCCCGTCGTGTGGAAGTAGTCGGCCGACTCCAGCGTGGCCGTCGGTAGCTCCGCTGGCTCGACCGTCGTGATCGCGGCGTCCGCGCGGTCGTAGATCACGTTCGTCCCCCGCGGCTCGCCGCCGTGTTCGAGGTAGTAGGCGCCGACGCGGCTGGCGTCGGCGTCGGCCCACGACACGCCGATGCGCACGCCGTGGCTCCGAAGCTCGCTCGTGATCCGGCGCCCGAGCGGCGAGTCCGGCAGCTTCGAGAACCAGACCGCGTCGACGCCGAGCCGCGCCGTACCGACCGCGACGTTGCTCTCCGCCCCGCCGGCCTGGACGTCGAGCTCGCGGGTCCGCTCCAGCCGCTCGCCCGGCGGCGGGGAGAGACGGAGCATCGTCTCGCCGAACGTCACGAGGTCCGTCACGCCGATCCCCCCGTCGGTCCGGTCGCGTCGGTGTCCATGCCCGTCCGTCGACCGCCGGGTACAAAAGCGACGCCGATCCGGGTCGCTCCGGACGCGTCCCACCGTCACCGGAACGCGGACGCCAGGATGACCCCGCCGAAGCACAACAACGCGAGCGCGGCGATCGGCTGACCGCCGGCCGCGACGACGTACGTCCCGTAGACGACGGCGCCGGCGATCGTTCCCACGAGCAGGGACGTCCCGGCGTGAACCGTCACGTTCCGTCGGGTTCGACCCTCCCTGCCGACGTGGCGACCGAGCGAGAGGCCGTGGTCGGCGACGTCCCACGCGACCGCGAGCGCCACGCCGGCGACGAGGAGCGGCTCCGCGCCGCCGCCGACCCCCGCTGCGAGCGCGATCCCGGCGATCCCCGTGGTAGCCCCCCACGATAGGACGCGGGCGGACCCGAGGAGCGACCCGCCGGCGAGCAGGACGAGCGACGCGCCGACGACCGCGCCGCCGGTCGGCGCGGCGACGAGCGCGGCGACCGTCCCAGCGAGCGCGGCGACGAGGCTCACCACGACCGCGAGCGTCGGCGGTCGCGTGTCGCGTTCGCGGTCTCCGTCCGCCCGTGACCCGGGGTTCCCGTCCGCCCGTGACCTGCCCGCCTCGCCCGCGCTCATCGCGACCACCGTCCGCTCGCACTCGCGACCGCGGCCGCGAACGACCGGTCGCTCCACTCGACCACGCGGATCCCCGCGCCCCGCAGGGTCCGGACCCGATCGCGCCGCTCGACCGCGGCCAGCCGGCGACCCGGCGTGCCCGGCGACGTCCCGCTCGTCGACGCGGTCGGGTCCGGCGAGAGGACCGTGACGAGGTGGCCGTACGCGTCGAGCCGGCGGGCGGTGTCGACGGTGGCGTCGTCGACGAGCGGGGTGAAGAACAGCACCTGGGCGTTCCCCGGGAGCCGCCGTCGGAACCGGCGGCGCCACAGGGTGCGGTAGAACCGGTCCTCCGACGGCGTCGGCGCGAGCGCGGGGTCCGTCGCCAGCGTCTCGCGAGCCCGCACCGCGTGGTCGGTCCCTGCGCCCGGCGGTAGCCAGCAGTCGTGCGGCGACATCGCCGCGATCCCGACGCGGTCGCCGCCGGCGAGCAGCGCGGTGAACACGGCCCCCGCAGCCTCGACGCTCGCCTCCACCGCGGTGTCGGCGTCCGGCCTCGCAGCGACGTACGCCGGCTCGCGGGCGTCGACGAGCAGGACGACCGTCGCTGACCGCTCCTCGCGGAGCTCCAGGGTCGCCAGCTCGCCCGTCCGCGCCCGCCGGTTCCAGTCGACCCGCTTCAGCGGGTCGCCCCGGCGGTACTCCCGGGTGGCGTAGAACTCGACGCCCGACCCGCCCACGTCGGTGGGGACGCGGCCGTGTGACACCGTCGTCAACCCCCGGAGCGGGAGCTCGCCGCCCGCTGCCAGCTCCGGGGTACACGTCAGCCGGGTCGGCGTCTCGAGCTCCGTCAGCTGTTCGCGGGAGCCGGCGGCGTTGCGGACCACGGCGCGCGTCGTCCCCCACTCGTGGTCCCCGCGGCTCGCGCGGACCACGTAGGAGAACGTCACGCTCGCGCCCGACCGGAGCGCTGTGGCGACCCGTGCGGGGCCGTCGACGACCTCGAGTCCCGGCGGCACCCCGTCGACGAGCCGCAGGTCGAAACACGGCGCGTCGCCGACGTTCCTCGCGCGCACCGTCACCGTCACGGCGTCGCCGGGATTCGGCGTCCGGTCGCTCACCTCGCGGTCGATCACGAGTTCGGCCTCTCCCGCCTCGCCGAGGTGCGCGTACAGGCCGTACCCGACCGCCGCCGCCCCGACGACGACCATCCCCGGCAGCCTGAGCACGATGCCCCCCCCGACGAGCGCGAGCGCGACCCCGGTGATCCCGACCCACCGCTCCGTGTCGAACGGGCGAAGCGCCCGGCGCTCGGTCGGCGCGTCGCAGTCGTGGTCGACGTTCCCGCTCCCGTCGCTCCCGTCCTCGCTGTCGCTCCTATCGTCCCCGCCGTGCCCGTCGCTCCCGTCGTCCCCACCGTGCCCGTCGGGTTCCTCCGCCGTGGTCGTCGTCGGAGCGACCCGGCCCCGTTCGACGGCCGTCATCGGTCCGCCTCCGTTCCGTCGGCGGCCCCGTTCCGCCGGTCGTCGACGATCGCTTCTTCCTCGCCCGCTCGCCTCCCGGAACCGATCCCCGTCGTCGTCCGTTCGACGGCGGCGACGGCGGCGCTCACGCCGATCCGAAACGTCGACCGACCGGGCAGGCTCCCCCGGATCCGATCCCCGATCGGGTAGCCGATCGACCGCGAGAGGAACGCCGCGGCGGTACGGTCGTCGGTCCACGTTCCCTCATCGAGGAGGTCCACGGCGCGCTCGCGTGAGCAGGCCCGCTCCCGGGCGACCGCGCGGACCGCGGCCGCTCGAACGCGCGACCGCACGTCGTCACGGGCGGTTCGTCTGCGACTGCGACGGACGGACGCGGCCCGGGCGACCGTCGCGTCGAAGTCGGCACCGGGGACCACGGCCCGCTCCCGTCGTTCGGGCTCGCCGAGGTCGGTCGATCGCCGCTCCCGGTCGCGGCGCGCGCTCGCGTACCGGACGCCCTGGAGGACGCCGAGCACGCCGATCAGCGTGACGACGACCCACGAGAGGTCGAGCGTGCTCGCGAGCTGTCTATCGACGACGAAGAGGAAGCCGACGGCGACCGCTGTGATCCCGACGACCGCGAGCGGGCGCACTACGGCTCACCCCCGTGTTCCGCCTCGATCCTGCGTAGCGCTGCCGCCGCCCGTCGCTCCCGGTCGTCGGTCGGGTCCGCGCCGCCGTACCGTACCCGCTCGAACACCTCGGTGAGCTCCGAGACGGGCTCCTCGGCGACCCCCGCCTCGATCGCGGCTGTCGCGAACTCCGCGGGCGTCGCGGAGGCGGGACGGTCGACCTCGAGCGCCTCGGTCATCTCGCGCCACGCGCGGTACACCCCGTTGTCGCCGGCGTCGCCCTCGATACGGTCGGCAGCCCTCCCCGCGGTTCGCGCGACCGCGGCGAGGTCCGGGTCCGCCGGATCCGGTTCGGGGGCCGCGCGGTCGCCTCTCCCGGCGGACGCGTCGTCGTCGCCGGCGGCCGCCACCAGCGCGAGGAGGCTGACGACGACCGCGAGGACGACGACGGCGACGAACACCGCCTCGGGCGTCGAGACGTTCCCGGAGCCGCCGGCGAGCCCCGACCCCCCGCCGCCGCCCGCCGGGAGCAACCCCTCCTCTTCGCCCGCCAGCCCTAGGTCGAGGGCGTCGACCGTCGCGGGGTCGCGGCAGGTCGAGAGCCCGTACCACAGCACGCCGACCGGGAACCCGAACGTCCCCGCGACGACGGCCGCCGCGAACCGCGACCCGGTCTCGCGGTACGCGAGTGCCCCGATCACGAGCAGGCCCCCCGCGAGGAGCAACAGCGCCGGCGGCCGCCGCAAGAGGGGGTAACAGATAGGCGGCAGCGTCAGGACCAGCGGCCCGCCCGGCGTCTCCGAGGGGCTGACCTCGTCGGACTCGTCCGTCGGGCCGGCGCCGCCCTCGACGCCGCCGGCGAACCCGCCCCCGCCGTCGACGGTGACCGCGGAGTCCAGCGTCGCGGCCGCGACGCCGAGGGCCACGACGGCGAGGAGGGCGAGGAGGGCGGTCGAGAGGGTCTCCCGTTTCACGACGGTAGATGCGTGCTCGCGCGGGAATAGCTTTCGGGGGGAAGGGCGGATCCCGGGCGACGCGCGGTCGGCGGCGGGCCTTCCGGAACAGCCGGCTCACCGAATCGCGCCGTCGAGCGCCGTCGTCGGGAACAGGTCCGTCACGTCCGGGTCCGGGTCGAGGAGACGGTACGTGGCCCCGTCGCGCTCGAGGACGTCCGCGCGCTCGAGGTGGTCGAGGTGCGCGAACGCCTCGCCCGGGCCGTGAAGCGTGTGGATCCCCTCGAGGTCGCCGAACAGCGCCGCCGACACCTCCCAGGCGGTGGCCGGTCCGGACGCCAGGACGTCGAGCACCCGCCGGGTGCGGTCCCGGTGGTGCTCGAGGATCTCCGCAGCCCGCCGGCTCGGCTCGTCGATCCGCTCGCGGTGGCCCGGATGGGCGGCGTCCCAGTCGCGGTCGACCATCCGGACGAGGCTGTCTGCGTAGGCGGCGAGCGGTTCCTCGACCCGGACGTCCGCACCGCCGACGTTCGGGGTGTACCGCGGGAGCAACGCGTCGCCGGTGAACGCCTCCACGGGGTGACCGCCGTCCGCTTCGCCGCCCTCCCGGACGGGAACGTGTCCCGGAATCGTCCGCGGGTCGAACGCGAACGCGCAGAGCCCGGCGGTGTGGCCGGGCAGGTGGACCGTCTCCAGTTCCACCCCGCCGAGGTCGATCGTCTCGCCGTCGACGATCGGTGTCACCACAGCGTCACGGCCGTAGAGGTCGGTCCCCGACCGCTCGAAGAACGCCGTCAGCCGCTCGCGCGCGTCGGCCGGTAGCCCCCACCGGTCGAACGTCTCGCGCTGGGCTGCAGGGTCCGTCGCGAAGGGTCGCTCTTGCCCGTCGACGAGCGGCGCGTCCGCCTCGTGGACGTACACCGCCGCGTCGCCCGCAGTCTGGATCTCGCCGGCCAGCCCGGCGTGATCGGGGTGCCAGTGTGTGAGCACCACCGCGTCGACGTCGGCGAACGCGACACCGTGGTCCGCGAGCCCCTCCCGCAGGTCCGCGCGAACCGACGGGATCGCGACGGCAGTGTCCACGAGCGTCGTCCGGTCCGCCTCGATCAGGTAGGCGTCGTTCTCGCCCTCGAAGACGGTGTTCCCGAGCTGGATCCGTTTCACGTCCGTCGGTCGTCGGGAACCCCCTTCAGGGTTGCTACCGGGCGACCGATCGCCGGGGACACCCCCCCCGGTCCGGCGCGCGGGACCGGTCCGGGGCCGGGTCGATCCGGTCGCGTCGCGACGTCCTTTTCATCGCGCCGACCGTCGACCGGGCATGGAGTATCAACCCGGGGTCTGCAACATCGGGCCGACCCAGCAGCGGCGTCGGATCCTGCTCGGCGTCGTCTCGCTCCTCGTCGCGGCCGCCCTCGTCGCCGCGATCCTCGTGGTCGGCTGGCCGCGCTGGACGCTGGTTCTCGCGACGTTCCCGCTGTACGGGGCGGCGATGGGCTACTTCCAGTATCGCGAGCGCTTCTGCGTCGGCTTCGCCGGCATGGGCGTCTTCGACGTGGGCGACGGGACGGAACGGGTCGACGATCCCGAGGCGCTCGCAGTCGACCGGAAGCGCGCGGTTCGGTTGAACCTCAAGTCGCTCGCCGTCGGCGCGCTCGCCGCCGTGGCGATATACGGGGTCGCGGTCGTGGGGCTGTAGCTCACTCCAGGACGACCAGCACGTCGCCCATGTCGACGCTGTCGCCCTCGGCGACGTGAACGCTCGCGACGGTGCCGCCGCGCTCGGCGACCACGTCGTTCTCCATCTTCATCGCCTCCAGGACGCAGACCACGTCGCCGGCGGCGACCTCGTCGCCCTCCGCGACGTCGACCGAGAGGATCGTCCCCTGCATCTCCACGGTCACCGCCTCGCCGCCCTCCGCGACGTCGCCCGCATCGTCGTCGTCCGCGTCGGTCGCCTGTGGCGGTCGCTCGCGTCGGCCGGACGCGTCGGCCCCCCCGGTAGGGATCGGCGGGGCACCGCGCTCCTCGAGGTCGACCCGGAAGCGCTTGCCGTTCACCTCGACGGTGAACTCGCGTCGGGTCACCTCCCCGTCGTCCTCGTCCGAGGATCCCGAGGGCTCCGTCCCCCACCGCTCCTGTGCGTCGGCGATCCGGTCCGGATCGACCGCCTCGTCGAGGTACTTCGTCGTGTGCGTGCCCGCGAGGAACCGCTCGTCCGAGAGCATGAGCCGGTGGAACGGGACGACCGTGACGACGCCGTCGACGTCGTACTCCGCGAGCGCGCGCCGTGAGCGGGCGAGACACTCCTCGCGGTCTCGCCCCCACACGATCAGCTTCGCGATCATCGAGTCGTAGTCGGTGACGAGCTCGTCGCCCTGCCGCAGCGCGTCGTCGACGCGGACGCCGATCCCGCCCGGCGGGTCGTACGTGTCGAGCCGACCCTCGCTCGCGGGCTGGAACCCCTCGACAGCGTTCTCGGCGTTGATCCGGAACTCGACGGCGTGACCCGAAAGCTCGACGTCGTCCTGCGTGATCGAGAGCCCCTCTCCGGCGGCGACCCGGAGCTGTTCCTTCACGATGTCGACGCCCGTCAACGCCTCCGTCACCGTGTGTTCGACCTGGATCCGGGTGTTGACCTCGAGGAAGTAGAAGGGCGTCTCGGGGCCGAGCAGGTCGTCCGGGTCGCGGTCGGGGTCCTCCTCGACGAGGAACTCGACGGTCCCGGCGTTGACGTAGTCGGCGGCTGCGACGCCGCGGCGGGCCGCCTCGCCGATCCGCTCGCGCAACTCGTCGGAGAGCGCCGGCGAGGGCCCCTCCTCTATCACCTTCTGGTGGCGGCGCTGGAGCGAGCAGTCGCGCTCGCCCAGGTGGACGACGCCGGACTCGTCCGCGACGACCTGGACCTCGACGTGTCGCGGCGTCTCGAGGTACCGCTCGAGGTAGACGGAGTCGTTCGAGAAGTACGCCTCGCCCTCGCGTTTCGCCGACTCGAGGGCCTCCTCGGCCTCGTCGGGCGACTCGACGATCTTCATGCCCCGACCGCCGCCGCCGCCCTCGGCTTTGATCGCGACCGGGTAGCCGTGCTCCGCGCCGAACTCGTTGACGGCCTCGACGTCGGCGACGGGCTCCGTCGTCCCCGGAACGATCGGCACGTCGGCGTCTGCCATCGCCCGCCGGGCGTGCGTCTTCTCGCCGAGCTGTCCCATCGCGTCGCTCGCGGGACCGACCCAGGTCACCCCGTCGGTCGCCTCGACGCGCGCCGCGAAGTCGGCGTTCTCGGCGAGGAAGCCGTAGCCGGGGTGGATCGCGTCGGCGTCGGCCGCGCGCGCGGCGTCGACGACCGCCCCGCCGTCGAGGTAGGAGTCGGCCGCGCGGGCCGGCCCCACGTTGTACGCCTCGTCGGCGTACCGGACGTGACCGGCGTGTCTGTCCGCGTCGCTGTAGACGGCGACCGTCTCGACGCCCAGCTCCTCGCAGGCGCGCATCACGCGGACGGCGATCTCGCCGCGGTTCGCGACCAGTACCTTGTCGAACATGCTGTCGGCCCGTTCTCGGAATACGCACCTCACTCTGTCGGTCCGGGACGGTTAAGGGGTGTCGAGCCCGGATCGTCGGGTATGCTCTCGGCAGGGAACCCCTACGTGTTGCCGTCGGTGCTCGCCGGCGCAGTCGTCTACCTCGCGCTCTCGGTACTGACCGACGCCTCCGTCCTGGTCCGCGTGAGCGTCCTCGTCGTCATCGCCGGCGTCGTCCCGGTCGTCGTGAACCGGGTCGTCGGGGCGATCCGCGGTGGGAACACGGCCGACCCCGGCGTCGATCCCGACCCGGAGGAGTAAAGCGAGGTGAGGTCTCACCGGGGGGCGGGACGGGCGGCCGCGGCCTCCCGGCCACTTCAGAACCGGTCGAGCCGGCCGGCCGCTGTCCACGGGTCCGCGGGGGCGGTCTCGGGGACGCGCGCGCGGCGGCCCCGCACCGACTCTAGGCGGCCGGCGAACCCCCAGCGGTCGCCGTGCCAGCCGGTCGCTTCGTCGTCCGCCGCGGCCGCCGCCTCGCGGTCGCGGAGGTGTGCCGCGACCGCGACCGCGATGGCGGCCGCCTCCGCGTCGTCGGCGTCGTCGGGGATCGACAGCCCCGCGGGTGGATCCGTCGCCATCTCAGATCGGGATGTTGCCGTGTTTCTTGTCGGGCCCTTCCGCGCGTTTGCCCGTCAGCATCTCCAGGTCGTCGATAAGGCGGGCACGGGTCTCGGTCGGCTCGATCACGTCGTCGACGAAGCCGCGGTCGGCCGCGGTGTACGGGTTCGCGAACTCCTCGCGGTACTCGTCGATCAGCTCCTCTCTGTGCGCGTCGGTGTCCTCGGCGGCCTCCAGCTCCTCGCGGTAGAGGACGTTCACGGCCCCCTTCGGCCCCATCACCGCGATCTCCGCGGTCGGCCAGGCGTAGTTGACGTCGCCGCCGATGTGTTTCGAGGACATCACGCAGTAGGCCCCGCCGTACGCCTTCCGGGTGATGACCGTCAGGAGGGGGACGGTCGCCTCCGAGAAGGCGTACAACAGCTTCGCGCCGTGCCGGATGATCCCGTCGTGTTCCTGGTCGGTGCCGGGCATGAAGCCGGGGACGTCCTCGAAGGTGAGGATCGGCACGTTGAACGCGTCACAGAAGCGGACGAACCGCGCGGCCTTCTGGCTCGACTCGATGTCGAGCGTGCCCGCGTTCACGCGGGGGTTGTTGGCGACGACCCCCACCGACCGGCCGTCGAGGCGGGCGAAGCCGACGACGACGTTCTTCGCGAAGTTCTCCTGGACCTCGAAGAAGGAGCCCTCGTCGACGACGCCGCCGATCACCTCCTTCATGTCGTAGGGCTTCCGGGGGGCGTCGGGGACGACCTCGGTCAGCGACTCGTCGGCGCGCTCGGGGTCGTCCCACGGCTCGACGCGCGGGGGGTCCTCGACGTTGTTCTGTGGGAGGTACGAGAGGAGCCGGGCGATCCCGTCGAGGGCGTCCTCCTCCGACTCCTCGGCGAAGTGGGCGACGCCGGAGGTGGCGGTGTGGGTGACCGCGCCGCCGAGTTCCTCGAAGCTCACCTCCTCGCCCGTGACCGTCTCGATCACGTCCGGCCCGGTGATGAACATGTGGGAGGTGTCTTTCACCATGAAGGTGAAGTCCGTGATGGCCGGCGAGTACACCGCGCCGCCGGCACACGGCCCCATGATCGCCGAGAGCTGTGGAACCACGCCGGAGGCCTCCGTGTTCCGCCGGAAGATCTCCGCGAACCCGCCGAGCGAGGCGACCCCCTCCTGGATCCGCGCGCCCGCGGAGTCGTTGAGCCCGACGACGGGCGCGCCCACGTCCATCGCCTTGTCCATAACCTTACACACCTTCTCGGCGAACACCTCGCCGAGCGAGCCGCCGAAGACCGTGAAGTCGTGGGCGAACACGAACGTCTTCCGGCCGTTCACCTCGCCGTACCCCGTCACCACGCCGTCGCCCGGGATCCGGTTCTCCTCCATCCCGAACGTGTGGTTCCGGTGGGTGCGGAACCGATCGAACTCGTGGAACGTGCCGTCGTCGAGGAAGTAGTCGATCCGCTCGCGGGCGGTCAGCTTCCCCTTCCCGTGTTGGGAGGCGATCCGCTCGTCGCCGCCCCCCTTTTCTGCCCGCTCGCGACGCTCCCGGAGGTCCTCGATGCGGTCGTCCATCGTCACGTCGGACCACCCTGACTCATTACCTCGTGGGTCGACGAGCGACATCAAAAGGGTTCCCCTATCCGACGTTTCGTGGATCGACGAACGTCGAAAGACTCGCCCGGACGGCCTCGACCCGCCTCGAGGCGGATCGAGCGGGGGACGGAACGTGAGCGACTCGCACGCCGACGGCCGCTTCGACGGTTTTAAACGTCCGATGGGCCACTCTCCGATGAGACAGGCTTCGCCTGTTTCACTGACCCGTAGGAGCGACCTGCGTACTACGGAGGTGAAAATGGCAGACACAATACAAGAGGCCGTGACCCTCGCACTCGATGAGGCCCCCGAGCGGAACTTCCGTGAGACGGTGGACCTCGCGATCAACCTGCGAGACCTCGACCTCAACGATCCGTCGAATCGCGTCGACGAGTCCGTCGTGCTGCCGGCTGGAACTGGACAGGAGACACGCATCATCGTCTTCGCGGAGGGCGAAACCGCCGTCCGCGCCGCCGACGTCGCCGACGAGGTCCTCGACAGCGAGGAACTCGCCGACCTCGGGGACGACGACGACCGCGCGAAGGACCTGGCCGACGAGACCGACTTCTTCGTCGCGGAGGCCAACCTGATGCAGGACATCGGTCGGTACCTCGGTACCGTCCTCGGTCCCCGCGGGAAGATGCCGACTCCCCTACAGCCGGACGACGACGTCGTCGAGACAGTAAACCGAATGAAGAACACGGTGCAGCTCCGGTCGCGTGACCGGCGCACCTTCCACACCCGCGTGGGTGCGGAGGACATGGACGCCGAGGACATCTCGGACAACATCGACGTCATCATCCGCCGACTCGAGGCCGACCTCGAGAAGGGCCCGCTCAACATCGACGGGATCTACGTGAAGACCACGATGGGTCCCGCAAAGGAGGTGCCCGTATGAGCTCCGTCCGCAAGACTGAGACGATCCCGCAGTGGAAACGCGAGGAGGTCGACGAGCTCGTCGAGTTCATCGACTCGTTCAACTCCGTCGGGATCGTCGGCGTCGCCGGCATCCCGAGCCGCCAGCTCCAGGCCATGCGCCGCGAGCTTCACGGCTCCGCGGACGTCCGGATGAGCCGCAACACGCTCACCGTCCGCGCGCTGGAGGAGGTCGACGAGGGCGTCGAGGCGCTGATCGAGTACGTCTCCGGTCAGGTCGCGCTCATCGGCACCAACGACAACCCCTTCGGGCTCTACAAACAGCTCGAGGCCTCGAAGACGCCGGCCCCGATCAACGCGGGCGAGGTCGCCCCGAACGACGTCGTCATCCCCGAGGGTGACACCGGCGTCGATCCGGGTCCGTTCGTCGGCGAACTCCAGACCGTGGGCGCGTCCGCGCGCATCATGGACGGATCGATCAAGGTCACCGAGGACTCGAAGGTCCTCGAGGAGGGCGAGGTCGTCGACGACGACCTCGCGAACGTCCTAACCGAGCTCGGCATCGAGCCGAAGGAAGTCGGACTCGACCTCAAGGGCGTCTACTCCGAGGGCGTCCTCTTCGAGCCGGACGAGCTCGCCATCGACGTGGACGAGTACCGTGCGGACGTCCAGTCCGCCGCGGCCGCCGCGCGCAACCTCTCGGTCAACGCCGCCTACCCGACGGCCGCCACCGCCGGCACCCTTCTCGCGAAGGCTGTCGGCGAGGCGAAGTCGGTCGGGCTGTTCGCGGCGATCGAGAGCCCGGACGTCGTGCCCGACCTCATCGGGAAGGCCGACGCCCAGCTCCGCGCGCTCGCCGCACAGATCGACGACGAGGAGGCGCTCCCCGAGGAGCTGCAGGGCATCGAAGCCGCCCCGGCTCCCGAGACGGACGCCGCCGACGAGGAGGAACAGGCCGACGAAGAGACGGAAGACGCCGAGGAGACCACCGACGACGACGCCGACGACGGCGACGACGGCGGCGAGGGTCTCGGCGCGATGTTCGGATAACACGAGGTTACACCAATGGAATACGTTTACGCTGCGCTCATCCTGAACGAAACGGGCGAAGAGATCAACGAGGACAACGTCACTGGCGTGCTCGAGGCCGCCGGGGTCGACGTCGAGGAGTCCCGCGTCAAGGCGCTCGTCGCCGCGCTGGAGGACGTCGACATCGAGGAGGCCATCGAGACGGCCGCCGCGGCTCCCGCCGCGGGCGCGGCCGCCGGCGCCGCCGACGAGGCCGACGAGGCCGAAGCCGACGACGACGAGGACGAGGAGGAGGAAGCCGAAGCCGACGACGACGACGAGGACGAAGGCGACGGCGGCGAGGGGCTCGGCGAGCTCTTCGGCTGACACCGACTCGTCGCGTCGAAACGGGGGCGACATCGCCCCACAGTACGGTATTTTTCGAACCCCTCGTTCCGCCGAGTGGGAACGCCGTCCACGGGCGTTCACCTCGACCCGGCGACCCGGCCGTCGGATCACGGGGAGAAACCCCACGACGTCAGTCGTGGGTCACTGACTCGGTCGTGTCGTCCGCGACGAACTCGACGCCCGTGATCTCGAAGCGTGCGCCGCCGGCCTCGCTCTTCGTGACCCGGATCTCCCAGTCGTGTGACTCGACGATCCGATCGACGATCCGCAGGCCGAACCCCGTTCCGTCGCGTTGGGTCGAATAGCCGGCGTCGAAGACCTTCTCGCGGTTCTCGGACGCGATCCCGGAGCCGTCGTCCTCGAAGTAGATCCCCGTCCCGTCCGCGAGGACGCCCGCGGTGACGGTCACCCCGTCCCCGCCGTGCTCGAGCGCGTTCCGAACCAGGTTCTCGAAGCACTGACGGACGCGGCCGCGGTCCCCGCGGAACGTCCCGTCGGTCGCCGTTCGGAGGGTCGCACCCTCCGTGTCGACGACCCCACAGCAGTGGTCGACGAGTTCGGACAGTCGGAGCGGTTCGGGGTCGACGTCGGCGCCGTCCTCCCTCGCGAGCCGGAGCAGGTCGTCGATCAGGGACTCGATCCGGCCGAGCGCGTACTCGACGCTCGACAGGTGTTCGGTTTCGACGCCGGCGTCGGCCAGGTCCGCGCGGGCCAACTCCAGTCTCCCCGTCGCGACCGCGAGCGGGTTCCGGAGGTCGTGGCTGATGACGCTGACGAACTCGTCGAGCCGCTCGTTCCGCTTTTCGAGTTCTCGCGCCCGATCGACCTGCTCGAGCGCCGCGACGACGTTCCCGGCCAGGATCCGGCCGATCGTCACGTCGCGCTCGTCGAACGTCCCCGGCTCGTGGGATCCGGACACGAGGACTCCGTATCCGTCGAGCGGGAGGGTGAGCTGGCTCCGGATCGGCGTCTCCGGGTTGTACGCGTCCGGGTCGGACGGGACGTCCTCGACCGCCTCCGGCTCGCCCCGCTCGAAGACGCGCCAGACGATGCTCTCTCCCGGCCGGTACGTCGGCGGCCCGCCGGCGAGGTTCAACGCGGCCGTCGTCGACGCGGCCGGCTCGAGCACGTTCTCGTCGGCGTCGTACAGGTACGCGGTGCTGGCCTCCAGCCCGTGGATGTCGCTCGCAGCGGCGACGGCGACCTCCGCGACGCGCTCGTGGCTGGTCGCGGCGATGAGTCCGACGCTCGCCTCGTGGAGCGCCTCGAGCTGGCGAGCCTGCTCGGGCACAGCCGAGCCGACGTCCTCCCTGGCGACTTCGCGGACGCTCGCGCGGATCCGTGCGTTCCGATCTCCCTCCCGCGCGTTCCGATCTCTCTCCCGCGCGTTCCGACCCTCGTCTCTCGCGTCCCGCCCCCCGTCATCGCTCCCCGACGGCACGTACGCCGAGACGTCGGCGTCGACCGCGGCGGCCGCGACCGACTCGCCGCCGGTCCCCGCTCTCGGGGCGAGGACGAACGGAATCGGTCCGTGGGACGCCCGTACCGACTCCAGCAGGTCGACCCCGTTGCCGTCGGGGAGTTCGTGTGCGCTGACGACGCACTCGATCGGCTCGGTCGCGAGCAGATCGAGCGCCTCATCGGTCGTCCTCGCCGACCACAGCGTCGCGTCGGGGAGTTCCCGTCGCACGGACGCAACCGTCCGTTCGAGGGACGTCGGGTCACCGTCGACACAGAGGACGTCCATGCTCTTTCACACGACGCATCGCGTCAAATATGCTCCGCCGGGACCGGCATCACTCCTCGGTTCGATACACGTCCCCGAGGTCCTCCTCGACGTGTGTGTGTTCCCCGGACGGGAACGCGCCGGTCTCGACGGCCTGCTTGTACTCGTCGATCGCTCGCGTCATCTCCTCGCGAACGTCGCCGAACTGCCGGGAGAACGGCGGAGACCACTCGCCGAGCCCGATCACGTCGTCGACGACGAGGACCTGTCCGTCGCAGTCGGGGCCCGCGCCGATCCCGATCGTCGGGGTCTCGAGGGCGTCGGTGACGACGGCTGCGAGGTTGGACGGGACGTGTTCCAACACCAGCGCGAACGCGCCCGCCTCCTCGTGGGCGCGGGCGAGGTCGAGGATCTCCGCTGCCGCCTCCTCGTCGGTTCCCTGTCTGGTGTACCCGCCGAGGCGGTTGACGTGTTGGGGCGTGAGCCCGAGGTGGGCCATCACCGGAATGCCCACGTCCGTCATCCGCTGTGTGGTCTCGACGGTGTGTGGGCCGCTCTCGATCTTCACCGCGTCCGCGTCGGCCTCCTTGAGGAGCTTCCCGGCGTTCCGCACCGACTCGGCCTCCTCGACGCCGAACGAGAGGAACGGCATGTCGGCGACGACGAGCGCGTCCTCGACCGCGCGCGCGACGGCGGCGGTCCGGGAGCGCACGTCCGCCATCGTCACCGGGAGCGTCGAGTCGTAGCCGAGGGCGGTGTTGCCCATGCTGTCGCCGACGAGGACGACGTCGATCCCGACGTCGTCGACGACCGCCGCGGTCTGGGCGTCGTAGGCGGTGAGCATCGTGATCGGCTCCTCGCGGTCCCGGAGTCCCCGCGTCGTGGTCATCGATCGACGAACGTCTCCCGTCCGATTAAAACCGCCGGGATCCCGCGGTGGACGGCTCGATCGCTCGCGGGTGGAACCGCGGACCGCCATCGATATGTCCGTCCACGCCGGTAGCCCACCCGTGCAACCCGTCGAGCAGGTCGAAGTCGAAGGCGTCGACTACGGATGGGTGATGCAGACGACGTTCGTCGTCACGATCCTCGTCGGGGCCCCGATCGTCGCCCTCCTCTCCACCTTCGTCACGCTGGAGACCTGGGGAGCCCGCGCCGCGTTCGCGGTCCGCGTCGGCGCGCCGATCTGGTTCCTCACGGCGGTCGTGGTCGCGGTCTACGCCAGGCGCACCGAGGCCGGCGACGGCTACTCGAACCCGGACGACGCCGACCCCTCACGTTCCGGCGACGACCCCTCACGTTCCGACGCCGACCCCTCACGTTCCGACGCCGACCCCTCACGTTCCGACGCCGACCTCTCGAGGCCGCCCGAAGAAGTCGGCGGAAAGTGACTGGGTCGGCCCGTTCCTCGACCCGCCCCGTGGCTCCCGATAGCGGTCGACCTACTCCCCGAACGCGTGGGCGACCGGGACGAACGGGACGCCCGCGCGGTCGGCGGTGACCGCGTCGCTCTCGGAGTCGCCGACGAAGACGGCCCGCTCCGGCTCGACGCCGAGCGCGTCGACCGCCGCCAGCAACGACTCCGGCTCGGGCTTGTGCGTCTCGACGGTGTCGCGGCCGACCACGGCGTCGATCGCCCCCTCGAGGCCGTGGGTCTCGAGGGCGATCCGGCAGGCGTCCTCACAGTTGAGCGAACAGACCGCGGCGGGGCGGTCGTCCTCGCCGGCAGCGAGCCGTTCGCCGAGCTGTAGGAGCGTCGACGCGCTCGCGCCGGTCCGCTCGTGTCCGGCGATCGTCTCCCCGACGACGGCCTCGACGCCGTAGTCGGCGGCGGCGTCGAGCAGCGACCAGAGGTCGCCCGTCGGCGGGACCAGCGCGTGTGCGGCGTACGCGGCGACGACGTCGTCGGCGACGGCGTCCCAGTCGACCGCGAGTTCGAGGAGGGTGCCGTCGAGGTCGTACACGATCGCGTCGGCCGTGTCGAGGGCGGTGGTCATCGTGTGTCGAAGGTGCCCCGAGCGATGACTTCCTTTTGGATCTCCGTCGTCCCCTCGTAGATCTCCGTGACCTTCGCGTCGCGGTAGAACCGCTCGACGTCGAACGCGGTCGTGTACCCGTAACCGCCGTGGATCTGTACCGCCTCGTTCGTGGTCGACATCGCGGCCTCGCTCGCCCGGTACTTCGCCTGCGCGGCTGTGACGCGGGCGTCCTCGCCCGCCTCGACCTTCCGGGCCGCCTCGCGGACGAGCAGCCGCGAGGCCGATACGTCCGTCGACATCTCCGCCACCTTGTGACGGATCGCCCCGATCTCGGAGAGCGGTTCGCCGAACTGCTCCCGCTCGCGCGCGTACGCCGTCGCCGCCTCGAGGGCGGCCCGTGCGACCCCCACGGCCTGTGCCGCGATGCCGATCCGGCCGCCGGTCAGGGTCTCGAGCGCGGCCGAGAGCCCGCGACCCTCCTCGGTCAGTCGGTTCGCTGTCGGGACCCGGCAGTCGTCGAACGTGATCGGCGTCGTGTCGGAGGCGCGCAGGCCGAGCTTCTCCTCTTTTTTGCCGACCGCGACCCCCTCGGCGTCCATGGGGACGAGGAACTGGGTGATCGAGTCGGGGTCGGGCGCGTCGGCGTCGCCGTCGACGGCCTTCGCGAAGACGACGGCGACGCCCGCCCGCGAGCCGTTGGTGATCCACTGTTTCTCGCCGTCGAGAACGTACTCGTCGGCGTCCGGGTCGTACACTGCGGTCGTCGACATGCCCGCCGGGTTCGACCCCGCGTGCGGCTCGGAGAGGCAGAACGCCCCGACCGGGCGGCCCGCAGCCATCTCGGGGAGCCACCGCTCGCGGTGGGACGCGTTCCCGAACTCGGCGAGACAGGAGGTCACGAGACAGTGGACGGAGAGGGCGGTCGCGACCGCGAGCGAGCCGTGGGCCAGCTCCTCGTTGACGACCGCGTACGTCGTCGCGTCCGCGTCGAACCCGCCGTACGCCGTGGGAACGGTGAGCCCGGTCAGCCCGAGCTCGGCGAGCCGGTCCCACACGTCCTCGGGGAACGCCGCCGCCGCGTCGGCCGCCCGTGCGCCGGGCCGGACCTCCTCGCGTGCGAACTCCCGGACGAGGTCGCGCACCGCCGCCTGTTCGTCGGTCAGTGCCGACCCGACACGCGCGCCAGTCATACCACGGAATTCGACCTCGGCCGGCAAAAGTGCGCGGGGGGGTCGGGCGTGGCTGGGGGCGAGGAGGATCCCCTGCCTCACTCCCAGAGGCGGTACAGCTCGTCCCGCGGGGGCTCACGGATCGCCTCGCCGTCGAGCCGGAGCGTGCCGGCCGGGTCCCCGCCCGACCCCGTTCCCGGCTCGCGGACCGACCCGATCTCGGCAGCAGCGATCCCGGCAGTAGTGAGCGCGTCGAGCGCCCCGTCGACCCGTTCGGGGGGGACCGCCGCGAGCAGCGCGCCCGAGCCGAACGCGCGGAGCGGGTCGATCCCGAGGGCGTCACAGCAGGCGCGCGTCTCCGGACGGACCGGCACCCGGTCGCGGTCGACGTCGACGACCGCCGCGCTCGCCGTCGCGAGTTCGACGAGCGCGCCGGCGACCCCGCCCTCGGTCGGGTCGTGTGCTGCGGTCGCGACATCCCGGATCGCGGCGGCGTCGGGGACGACGCTCACGTCCGCGAGGAAGCCCACAGCGGACTCGAGCGTCGCCTCGTCGACACCCCCAGCCGCACACGCCTCCCGGAAGTCGGTCGCGAGGATCGCGGTCGCCTCGATGCCCGCGCCCTTCGTGAGCAGGAGTCGATCGCCGGGCGTCGCCCCCCCGGTCGAGAGGAAGCGGTGGGTCGTCCCGAGCGCCGTCATCGAGAGGATCGGGCGCTCCAGCGCGGGCACCGTCTCGGTGTGACCGCCGACGACCGCCGCGCCGAGGTCGGTCGCCGCCGCGTCGACGTCGGCCGCGATCGCCGACAGCCGGTCCGGGTCGGCGTCGGGGACGAGGACGGTGTTCGTCAGCCACCGCGGGTCCGCGCCGCTCGCGGCGACGTCGTTACAGGCGACGTGGACCGCGAGTCGCCCGACTGCGTCGGTCGCGAGCGACAGCGGGTCCGTGGCGACGACGAGCGTCCGGTCGCCGAGGTCGATCGCGGCCGCGTCCTCGCCGTGGGCGGGCCCCGTCGAGACCGCCGGGTCCGTCGCACCCGTCGCTGCGAGGAGCTCCGTGAGCGCCTCGGGGGGGACCTTTCCCGTCATCGATCCCGCAACCACGCGACGACCTCGTCGGGGTCGGCGTCGAGCCCGCCGCCCTGCGCGTACGTCGGCCCGCCGCCGCCGCCGCCCCCGAACTCGTCGGTGACCGCATCGACGACCGCGCCGGCGTCCGCGTCGGCGTCCGGCGCGGTGGCGACGACGACGAACGGCGCGTTCCCGGTCCCGACCGCCGCGAGCGCGTCGACGCCGGCGTCCGACTCGAGCAGTTCCGTCGCGGGTTCTCGGAGGTCGTTCGGGTCGGCGTCCGCGAGCGACCCGACCGCCCAGGCGACGCCGTCGACCTCCGCCGTCGGGAACTCGCCGAGTCGCGCGCGGAGCAGGTCCGACCGCGCGTCCCGGAGCGCCGACCCCAGCCGGTCGACCTCCCCGCGGAGCCGCCGGACCTCTCCGGGGAGGTCGTCGACGTTGGTGTCGGCGGCCGTGGCCGACTCCAGCGCGGCCGCGTGGATCGTTGCCCCGCGGTCGACCGCGGTCGGGCCGACCGCGAACTCGACGCGGGTGACCCCCTCGCCGGGGTTCGACCGGTCGAGCGCCGTGATCGGGCCGATCTCCGCCGTGTTCTCCACGTGGGTCCCCCCGCAGGCGGCCACGTCCCAGTCCTCGACGGTGACGACGCGGACCGACGCGCCGTCGCCCATCGCGCCCTCCTCGGTCTTGGCGTTGAACGCGATCCCCTCGCGGTCGCGCGCCTCCGCGTCGGGGAGCACCTCCCAGGTGACCGGGCGTGAGTCCCACACCGCCCGGTTCGAGAGCCGCTCGAGCTCGACGAGGGCAGCGTCGTCGAGCGGTTCGGCGGTCGTGAGGTCGACGCGAACCTTCTCGGGAGAGATGTCGAAACCCGCGTACCCGAGGTCCTCGCATGTCCGGCGGGCCGCACCGTAGAGGACGTGTGAGGCGGTGTGTGCCCGGGCACAGTACGTCCGGAACTCGTCGTCGATGACCCCCGTCACGACCTCGCCCGGCGCCACACTTCCCTCCGCTCCGGTGGCGTCGTCCGGGTCCTCGGCGAGCACGTGGACGACCTCGCCGTCGCGCTCGCGTACGTCGTCGACGAGGACGCCCGCGAGGGTGCCGCGGTCGGCCGGCTGGCCGCCCGACTCGGCGTAGAAGTACGTCTCCGATAACACGACCTCCCGGCCGTCGACCCGTTCGACCGTCGACTCGAACTCCCGGACCGCCGGCTCCGCCGGCGCGCGTGATGCCGTCATGGAGGGGTCGTCGTCGCGGTCGGGTAAATAGCTGACCGGTCGCTCCCGTCTTCACCCGCCGATCACGACGCCGCGAGCAGCTTCAGCTTGAGCTCCCGCTCGTCGACCTCGTATTTGAACGCCGGGGTTCCGTCGACGAACACGTACGGGACGCGCTCGCCGTACTCGTCCGCGAGTTCGGGGTCCTCGTCGACGTCGACGAGTTCGAGGTCGACGTCCACCGCCAGGTCGGCCGCGACGTCCCTGACCGTCTCGTGGGCGACGACACACAGGTGACAGTCCTCGCGGGTGTAGATCGTGACCGGGACCGGGTCCGTGTCGGTTGCGGTCGCCACGCCCCGGTCCGGCTCGTCGGTGTCGCTCACGGTCGTCGAAACGCCCTCCGGGGACCAGTGCGTTTCGATCCGAGTCCCGAGGGTTTGAACCGCCCGGCCCCGGCTACTCGCCGTCCGGGTCCACGAAGAACTCGACGTCGCCGGCGATGACCGCGCTGGCGACGACCGCACTCCCGACGACGAGCGCGACGGCCAGCGTGGTCAGCGTGACGCGCATCGGGTCCCCGCCGACCGCGACGCCGACGAACGCGCCGACGGAGCCGCCGACCCCGCCCGCGAGCACCGCGAGCGTGTTGGCCTCGCCCATGCCGTTGGATCGGCCGATACGAGTTATAAGCGTTCGTGCCGGATTCTCCCGATTGATAATATGAGTCGACTGACGTGTCTCGGTGACGCTTCCTCGGCCTCGCCCGGCGGCGTCAGCGCGGGTACCGTCGATCCAGATCGAGGGAGTCGCCTTCGGACCGGTCGCCGTCTTCGGCCACCTCGCCGCCGTCTTCGGTTGCCCCGTCGCTGTCGGGGCTGACGCTGCCGGTCCGGTAGCCCGCCATGTCGAGAGTGACGTACTCGAAGCCGACGTCGGTGAGGTGCTCGTGGACCGCGTCGGCGAAGGCCGGATCGAGCGCGCGCTCCAGTTCGTCGGGGGCGATCTCGACCCGTGCGAGCCCGTCGTGGTCGCGCACGCGGAACCCCTCGAAGCCCCACTCGCGGAGGACGGTCTCGGCGCGTTCGACGCGCGAGAGGCGTTCCTCGGTCACTTCGAGTCCGGTCGGGATACGCGAGGAGAGACACGCCATCGACGGCTTGTCGGCGACCGACAGGCCGTACGCCTCGGCGATCGCGCGGACCTCCTCTTTCGTGATCCCGGCGTCGAGGAGCGGCGAGGAGACGTCGAGCTCCTCGACCGCGCGCAGGCCGGGGCGGTGACCCTCGCCGGGGTCGTCGGCGTTCGTCCCGTCACAGACGGTCCCGATCCCGAGCTCGCGGGCCCGGTCGTACATCCGGCCGAGCCGCATCGTCCGGCAGTGGTAACACCGCTCGCCGTCGTTGGCGACGAAGTTCGGGTCGTCGAGCTCCGAGAAGGTCACCGTATCGTGGCGGATCCCGATCTCCCCGGCGACCCGTTTCGCGTCGTCGAGTTCGGCTGCGGGGAGCGTCTCGCTGCGGGCGGTACACGCGACCGCGTCCTCGCCGAGCGCGTCGTGTGCGAGCGCCGCGACCACCGAGGAGTCGACGCCGCCGGAGAAGGCGACGAGGACCCCGTCGCGGGCTGCGAGCCGATCGCGCGCGGATCGCGCCTTCTCGGCCGTCTCGGGGTCCAGCCGGTCGGTTCCCACTGTGAGGGGGTCGTCGATCCCGACCGCGGAAGCGTCCTGGTCCATGGCCGCGGTTCGTCGTCCTGGGGAAAAAGGTCATCGGCGTCGGCCGGGGGCGAGCGTGCCGCCGTCGTGAGAGGGCCATCGTGACGGCTTCCGCCGTGACGACCTCCACCGTGACGGCCTCGGACCACCGACACCCGCACCCTTTTGCGGGTTGCCGCGATATGAGGGGTGAATGGAGTTGGAGGCGATCCCCGGCGTGGGCGAGAAGACGGCGCGGGCGCTCCGCGAACTCGACGACCCCGAGGCGACCGTCGAGTCCGGCGACGTGGCGGCCATCGCCCGCGCGCCGGGGGTGAACGAGGCGCGGGCGGCCCGCGTCGCCCGCGGCGCGATCCGCCGCAGACACGACGACGCGAGCCGCGTGCTGGCGACCGACCGGGCACGGGAGGTGTACCGCGACGCGCTCGGTCTGCTGAAGGAGCGCACGGTGACCGACTACGCCGAGAAGCGGCTGGAGACGTTCTACCCGAGCGCGTCGGCCTCCCGGATCGCGGAGGCACAGGCGTTCGCCGCCGAGGCGACGGAACGCGACCCCGACCCGGCGGTCATCGAGGCGCTCTCCGGCGTCGAGCCGCTCGCGGACCCGCCGACCGTCAGGGTGCGTGACCGCTGTCTGGCGACCGCCGACGCCGAGGTGTACGCCCGCGCCGAGGCCCGCGTGCCGGAGCTGTCGGTCGAGACCGTAGAGGCGGTGCGGGACGTGGGGGAGCTCGCGCGGTCGTACGCGACCGTGATCGTCCTCGACGAGGAGTTCGCCGGGATGGACGTCGAGGGCGACGTCCACGTCCGGCCGGACGCGCTCTCGACGCCCGCCGAGACGGTTCCCGAGCGCCTGCTCGCGTTCTTCGCCGAGAACCGCGCTCGGCTGGAGGCGGCTGTGGCGGTCCACGAGGCAGCCGACCGCCCCCCAGCCGTCGACCCCGACGCGCTCCGGGACGCCCTCTCGCGGCTCGACGACGACGGAACGGTCGTCGGCGACGCGGAGCTCGAGCGGCTGACCGCCGCCGTCGACGACCTCGACGCGGCGGTCTCGACCGCGGAGTCGGTCGCGGACGACCACCTCCGCGAGGCGATCCGCGAGCGCGACGTCACCATCGAGGGGACGGACTTCCTCTCGCTCGTCGAGCAGGGCGCGCGCGTCGACTCGCTCCTCGACCGCGAGCTCGCCGACGAGTACGACACCGCGATACGGCGCGCCCGAGAGCACCTCGTCGACGCGCTCGACCTCGCGCCCGAGGAGGTCGACCTCGCCGAGCGCGTCTTCGCCGACGACCCCTCGTTTCCGGTCGAACGCGACGGGTCGGCCGTCTCACAGCTACGGACCGAGCTGTCGGCCGGCCGCGACCGACGGGCTGCCCGGCTGAAAGCCGAACTGGCGACGGACCTCGGCGACCTCCGCGAGCCCGTCGAGACGCTCGTGCGGGACGCCCTCGAACTCGACGTGGAGCTCGCGGTCGCCCGGTTCGCCCGCGACTTCGACTGCGTCATGCCCGAGGTCCACGATCCGGGCGGGGGCGACGAGGGCGGTGCGGGCGACGATGACGGCGGGGGCGGTGCGGGCGACGATGACGGCGGGGGCGGTCGGCCCGGCGGCTTCCGGATCGAAGGAGGTCGCTCGCCGCTGCTCGACGTCCCGTTCGAGGCGGTCGAGCCGGTCGACTACGCGGTCGACGGGGTACGGCTGCTCTCGGGGGTGAACTCCGGCGGGAAGACGTCGACGCTCGACCTGGTCGCGCTCGTGGTCGTCCTCGCGCAGATGGGAATGCCCGTCCCGGCCGAGACGGTCGAACTCGACCGCTTCGAGGAGGTCCACTACTACGCCAAATCCCAGGGGACCCTCGACGCGGGGGCGTTCGAGGCGACGCTTCGCGACTTCGGCGATCTCGTCGAGGGCGCGGACGGCCGGCTCGTCCTCGTCGACGAGCTGGAGTCGATAACGGAGCCGGGCGCGTCCGCGAAGATCATCGCGGGCATCCTCGAGGCGCTCGACGACCAGGACGCGACCGCCGTCTTCGTCTCGCACCTGGCCCGCGAGATCCGCGAGGCTGCCGACTACGACGTGGCCGTCGACGGGATCGAGGCGGTCGGGCTCGTCGACGGCGAGCTCCGCGTGAACCGCTCGCCGCGGGAGGGACACCTCGCGCGGTCGACGCCGGAGCTCATCGTCGAGAAGCTGGCCGAGGACCGCGGCGGCGGGTTCTACACCGGCCTGTTGGAGAAGTTCTGAACGCGGTCACTCGTCGCCGGTTCCCGCCTCACTCGTCGCCGGTTCCCGCCTCACTCGTCGCCGTCGAGCTCCGCGTCGACCGTGATCTCGACGTCGAGCGGCGCGGGGAGCCGCGACACCTCGACGCAGGTCCGGGCGGGATACGGCTCGGAGAGGTACGACTGGTACGCCTCGTTCACCTCGTCGTAGTCGTCCATGTCGGTGAGGTAGACGGTTGCCCGGACGATCGCGTCCGCGTCGATGCCGGCCGCCTCCAGAATCCGTTCGACGTTCGCGAGCGTCTGTGTCGTCTGTGCGCCGACCGACTCCGGGGCCTCGCCGGTCTCGGGGTCGACGCCGGTCTTGCCCGAGACGTGAACCGTACCGTCCGAGACGATCGCCTGCGAGTACGGGCCCAGCGCGTCCGGAACGTCGTCGCTCGTGATCTCTCTCATCGTCGTCAGCGACGACGGGCCAGCATATCAAGCTACGGGTCAGGGAGGGGCACGGACGGACGCGATCGGACCGGGACCCGGTGAGATCGATCCCACCGAGACGCTTCGACGGTCCGGATCAGTCGTCGTCGGCTGCCGTCGCGGGCTTCCGGCGGTCGCTCCGGGGGCCCTCGATGTCGACGTCGGGGAGCAGGTCACGGAGGTACCGCCCGGTGTGGGAGTCGTCGGTCCGGGCGACCGCCTCGGGCGTCCCGCTGGCGACGAGTTCGCCGCCGCCCTCGCCGCCTTCGGGGCCGAGGTCGATCACGCGGTCGGCGTTCTTCACGAGGTCCAGCTCGTGTTCGATGACGACCACCGTGTTGCCGGCGTCGACGAGCCGGTGGAGCACCTCGATCAGCTTCCGCTCGTCCTCCTTGTGGAGCCCGGTCGTCGGCTCGTCGAGCAGGTAGAGGGTGTCGCCGGTGGCCTTCTTGCCCAGCTCCTCGGCGAGCTTCACGCGCTGGGCCTCGCCGCCGGAGAGGGTCGTGGAGGGCTGGCCGAGTTCCATGTAGCCGAGCCCGACGTCCTTCAACAGCTTCAGGCGGCGCTTCAACGCCCCGTAGCTCGCGAAGAAGTCGTACGCCTCCGCGACGCTCATCTCCAGCACGTCGGCGATCGTCTTCCCCTTGTACGTCACCTCCAGCGTCTCGTCGTTGTAGCGCGCCCCGCCACACTGCTCGCAGGGGACGTGGACGTCCGAGAGGAAGTTCATCTCGATCTTCACGGTCCCCTGGCCGCCACACTCTTCACAGCGACCGCCCTTCACGTTGAAGGAGAACCGTCCCTTCTCGTAGCCGCGGCGCTTCGCGAGTTTCGTCTCCGCGAACAGCTCGCGGACGTGATCGAACACGTCGGTGTACGTCGCGGGGTTCGACCGCGGCGTCCGCCCGATCGGCGACTGGTCGATGAGCCGCACGGTCTCGATCCCCTCTATCCCCTCGATCGCGTCGTGCTCGCCGGGGTCGACGCTCGTGTTGTCGTTCATCTCCCGGGCGAGCCCCTTGTAGAGGACGTCGTTGATCAGCGTCGACTTCCCGGAGCCGGAGACGCCGGTGACGGTCGTGAGCGTGCCGAGCTCGATGGGCACGTCGAGGTCCGTCAGGTTGTGCTGGCGCGCGCCCCGCACGACCAGTTCGCCCTCGGGCTCGCGCCGCTCCTCGGGGACGGGTATCGACTTTCGACCGGCGAGGTAGTCGCCGGTGACCGACTCGTCGGCGTCCACGATCGCCTCGAAGTCGCCCTGTGCGACCACCTCGCCGCCGCGCTTGCCGGGACCCGGGCCCATGTCGACGATCTCGTCGGCCCGCCGCATCGTCTCCTCGTCGTGTTCGACGACGATCAGGGTGTTTCCCAGGTCGCGAAGCCCGTCGAGCGTGTTCAACAGCCGGTCGTTGTCGCGCTGGTGGAGCCCGATGGAGGGCTCGTCGAGCACGTACAACACCCCGACGAGCCCGGAGCCGACCTGCGTCGCCAGCCGGATGCGCTGGCTCTCGCCGCCGGAGAGCGTCGAGGCCTCCCGGTCGAGCGTGATGTACTCCAGCCCGACCTCCTCCATGAACCCCAGCCGGGCGCGGATCTCCTTTAAGATCTCCACGGCGATCGTCGTGTCACGCTCGCCGAGTTCGTCCTCCATCCCCTCGAAGTGCTCGCGCGCCTCCGCGATCGACAGCCGGTTGACCTCGGTGATCGGGGTGCCGGCGACGCGGACGTGTCGCGACTGCTCCTTGAGCCGCGTCCCCTCACACTCCGGACAGGTCGTCACGGCCATGTACTCCTCGATGTGGTCGCGGGCCCGCTCGGAGTCGGTCTCGACGTGGCGGCGCTCCAGGTTCGGGATGACCCCCTCGAAGCGTTCGGTCTTCTCACGGGTGCCGTTCCTCGTGGTCCACTCGAAGTGGACGACGTCGTCGGTGCCGTAGAGGAACTGCCGTCGGACCGACTCGTCGAGCTCCTCGAAGGGCGTCTCGAGGTCGACGCCGAAGTGTTCGGCGACGTTGTCGATCTGCCTGGAGTAGTACGTCCGGTTGTAGCTCCACGGCTCGAAGACGTGTTTCAGCGGCTTCGTGGGGTCGACGACGACGAGGTCCTCGTCCACCTCCTTCGTCGACCCGATCCCCTCACACTCGGGACACGCGCCGTACGGGCTGTTGAAGGAGAACGAGCGCGTCTCGATCGCCGAGAACTGGAAGTCGGAGTTGGGGTTGCCGAGCTCCTCGGAGAACTCGACGACGAGCCGGTCGTCACCCTCGGCGTCCGCCGCCAGCGACCCGGTCGACCGCGCGTTCGAGGCGAACGGGGTGTCGGCGGGCGGGTCCGGAACGATCAGCTTGAGCGCGCCCCCGGCCTCCTCGAGGGCGGTCTCGACGGAGTCCGTGATCCGCGAGCGGGCGTCGGGGCTCACCGTCACGCGGTCGACGATCACGTCGATCGTGTGGTCGTAGTTCTGGTCGAGTTCCGGGTCGTCGAGCGTCAGGTCCATCGGCTCGCCGTCGACCTCGACGCGGGCGTACCCGTCCGACACCAGGTCCTCGAACAGGTCTTCGAACGCGCCCTTCTGGTCGCGGACGACGGGTGCGGCGACCTTCGCGCGGGTCCCCTCGGGGAGTTCGAGGATCTGGTTCACCATGTCCTGGGCGGACTGTTCGCCCACCTCTTCGCCGGTGATCGGGTCGTGTTGGACGCCGACGCGGGCGTACAACAGCCGGAGGTAATCGTGGAGCTCGGTGACCGTGCCCACCGTCGACCGCGGGTTGTTGGCGGCGTTCTTCTGGTCGATAGAGATGGCGGGCGAGAGCCCCTCGACCGCCTCGACCTGCGGTTTGTCCATCTGCCCGAGGAAGTTGCGGGCGTACGCCGACAGCGACTCGATGTACCGGCGCTGGCCCTCCGCGTAGATCGTATCGAACGCGAGCGACGACTTGCCCGACCCGGAGAGGCCGGTGACGACCGTGAACTCCTCGCGCGGGATCCGGACGTCGAGGTCCGTGAGGTTGTGTTCCTCCGCGCCGCGGACCTCGATGTAGTCCTTGCTCATTCTGCTCGCGGGTTACGCCCGCGCGCGGGAATACTCGTCGGTTTCGGCGATCGGAGGCCGTCGATTTCGGCGATCGTGGGGCGGAGCGCGGTCCCGCGGGCAGGACCGCTACCGCCCGACGATGTCGGCCGGTGGCGAGAGGTTCCGCCGGCCGCCGAGCGTGACGAGGTACAGGACGCCGAGTCCGATCCCGTACGCGACCATGAGCGGGATCGTCACGAGGAACATCGTGATCACGTCGGCGGGGGTGAACACCGCCGCGAACAGCATGATCCCGACGGTGACCTCCCGCCAGCGCCCGCGGAAGCCGTCGTAGGGGACGCCGGCGTTGTTCAGAAGTACCATCGCGATCGGGATGTCCGCGAGGAAGCCGATCCCGATGGTGGTGAAGATCACGAGCCACATGAAGTCGCTCACCTGGTAGGTGATGATCATGTCGGCGTTCGCGGCGTCGGTGACGAGCCAGCCGATGAGCCGGGGGGCGATGTACGCGTACCCGAGCGCGAACCCGCCGATCAGCCCGCCGAAGAGCGCGCCCGTCCAGAGGTACACCTGGTGGAGCCGCCCGGCGACGAACCCGCGCTCACGGAGCGCCGGCCACGCCGAGTAGAGGAGGAACGGGAACACCGCGATCCCGCCGAGAAGCAGCGAGAACTTCACCATGAAGATCAGCGCCTCGACGGGGTGGAGCGTGATGATGTTGATCCCGCCGCCGACCTCCGCCGGAACCCGCCCTTGGAGGTCCGCCCGCACCGCCGCTAACCCGCCGAGGTACAGCCAGGTGAACGCCGCGCCCATCACGCCGCCGAACACCACGAGGAGGACGAACGACTTCGAGCGGACCGAGTCGAAGATGAACTTGAGGTCGGTGTAGTAGCCGCCGATGTCCTCCTCGGCCTCGTCGTCGCCGGTGAGCTCGGAGAGGAACGTCGACGAGGCTCGCGAGGTGCGGTCGCCGACCGACCCGGCGAGCCCACCGCCCACGTTGCCGCCGCCGCCGGCCGTGGTGCTGTCCCCGCCGCCTCCCCCTGCTGTCTCGCCGTCCGCGTCGCCCGCGGCGTCGTCGCCCGCCTCGTCGTCGTCTGCCGTCACCTCGTCGAAGCGGTCCAAGATCGCCTGCGCCTTCTCGGGGTCGCCGTCGTCGATCGCGGCCTGCGCCCGCGCGAGCGACTCCTCCTCGGACATCTCGAGGAACGGCTCCTCCGGAGCCGCGCGGATCCCGGCGGCGTCGAGTTCGTCGAGGTCGATCGCTGTCGGGTCGCCGTACCGGTACCCCGCGCTCGTGGTGTCGAGGTCGGTGTACACCGCCCACAGGATCGCGACGGCCACGAACGCGAGCGCCCACGCCGTGACGTATATCGCGGTGGCGGTCGCCGGATCGAGGCCGAGTCCTTCGCCGGGTGCGAGAAAGCGCCAGTCGCTACCGAGCGTGCGGAGGAGACCGTTGACCCCGGTTCGGCCGCCGTACTCGTAGAAGGCGTACACGAGGCCCGCGCCGAGGACGGCCGCGCCGCCGACGACGTTCCAGTGGTTCCGGACCGCCCCGAGCACGCGGATCCGGTCGGAACTGCGCTTCGCGGTGACGACCAGTTTCGCGAGGTAGAGGCTGAAGCCGTACAGCGCGACGAGCGGGAACGCCCACATCAGCTGGGTGAAGGGGTCCGGCGGGGAGAACACCGCGCCGAAGACGAAGATGGCGACGACGGCGTAGCGCCACTTGTCGCGGAACGTCTCGTACTGGACGATCTCGGCGTACGAGAGCCCGGTGATGAGGAGCGGCATCTGCCCGGCGAGCCCGAAGGAAAGCGAGAGGAAGACGATGAACTCCGTCCACATCACGATGCCGTAGGTCGGCTCGATGCCGGCCTCGAGCCCGAAGCCCGCCAGGAAGGAGAACATGATCGGGAAGAAGGCGTAGACGCCGTAGGCGACGCCGACGGCGAACAGACCCGCGCCGAGCAGCCCGATCGCCGCGAGCTTCCAGCGGGAAACGGGCGATTGCGGCCACATCCCGCGTGCTCGCAGTTCGTCGCGGGCGAAGTAGACCAACGCGGGCAGACAGACGATCGCGCCGATGACGAGGCCGATCTTCGCCTGGAGGAGGATGACCTCGAAGGGCGTGGTCGCGATGACGTCGGCCTCGGCGGCGACGTCGGCGGACATGTTCTCCCGCGTCATCGCGAAGAGGTAGTCCCACACGTGTACGCGGAGCGCCCAGAACGTACCGACGAAACCGATCAGGAAGACGACGAACACCTTCTGAAGGTCCTTCTGGATCGACCGAAGGAACGCCCGAGCCGACTCGCGGCCGGCTGCGAGCGACTGTTGGGTGTCCTCGTCGAGGGCACTCGCCATACGGCGGGAGAGGACCGTCGTCGTTATCAACCTTTTCGACCGCGTCCGCGCCCCCTCCCGGCGGCGCCATCCGAAAAGGCCTATAATCACCCGGTGGCGTACCTAAGGTGAATGGACGACGACGACCGGCCGAGCGACGAGTCATCGGACCCCGAAGACCCGTCGCAGTCGGTCGAATCCGGGGGATCGCCCGCGCCCGACGAGGGGGAGCCCGCCACGACCGACGAAGACGCGGTCGACGGGGACGGCGATGAGGGCGCGGGTGCGAACGGTGACACGGGTGTCGAGGACACGGGTATCGAGGCCGCCGCCGGCGAGGCTGACGGCGGTGGTCCCGACGATGGCACGGATCTCGGCGCCGACGAGAGCGAAACGGTCGACGGGGATGCTGACGACTCCGGCGAAGACAGGGACGATCACGACGACTCCGACAGTGACGAGGACGCCGAGGACTCAGACGAGGACGGGGACGCCGAGGACTCAGACGACTCCGACCCCGACGTCACCGGCGACGGCGGCACCTCGCCGGCGGTAGACGTCGGGGACGTAGGCGGGATTCAAGGGCCCGAGACCGACGAGGAGATGCCGCTCGCGGAGCACATCGAGGAGATGATGCGTCGGCTCGCGGTCGTCTTCCTCTTCGGCGGTCTCGCGACGCTCGTCGCGGTGACGGAGTCGGCCGAACTCATCAACTACTTCTGGGGGTACCACATCCCCGCGCCGCTCGAGAACCGGCCCCGGCTGTACGCGCCGCTGGAACTGCCGCTGACGCGGCTGAAGGTCGCCGGTCTCGCGGGCGTCGTGGTCGGCCTCCCGGCGTTCGTCTACCAGACGTATCGGTTCATGAAGCCCGGACTCTACGAGAACGAGCGCCGGTACTACCTCGCAGCGGTCCCCACGAGCCTGGTGCTCGGTGGGATCGGTATCGCGTTCGCCCACTTCCTCGTGCTGCCCGCGATCTTCTCGTATTTCACCACCTACACCTCCGACGCCGCGACGATCGCCTTCGGGCTCGCGGAGACGTTCAACCTGATCGTGATCATGCTGGCGTTCATGGCGATCGTCTTCCAGATCCCGCTCTTCATCATGCTCGCGATCATGATGAACCTCGTCACGCGGCAGTGGCTGGAGGACAAACGCCTCATCTTCTGGGGTTCGTTCCTCGGGATCGCGTTCCTGTTCAGCCCCGACCCGACCGGAATGGCCCCGATCATCGTCACGCTCACGATGATCGTCCTCTTCGAGGGGACGCTCGCGATCCTGCGCTGGACCGGGAACTGACGGAGTGGCCGACTCACTCCCCGCCCGATGTCGACCCCTCCGCGTCGTACCGCTGGACCAGTTCGTCGACGAAGCGAAGTTTCAACCCGATCGACGCCAGCCCCGCCAGCACAGCCCACACCGGACGCTTCAGGTACGCGGCCAGGAGCGCGGACGCGAAGACGGGGAGGTTGAGCAGGTTGAGCACGGCGGGGTACGACCGCGAGAGGACCGCCTCCCCGCGTTCCTCGACCCACCACCGCTCGGCGAGCACGACGCGGGTCATCCACGCGTCGTCGTCCGCGGGCGGCGAGAACAGAACCGGGTTCACGATCGTGAACGCGACCGCGAGGACAGCGAGCCTCCCGTCGCGGCGGTACACGGCGTACAGCAGGACCGGCGTGACGAGGACCCGGCTCCACCCGCTCTTCGGGTTCGCGTGTCGCCGCCAGACTGCGTCGCGGATCGACTCGAGGACAGTCATGCTCCGTCTCGGTCCGCCGGGAGCATAGCGGTTCCCCCGACCCGGTCGATCAGGTTTCGTTGACGTTCTGTTCTTCAGCTGTATTCTAGTCTGAACCAGCTGGTCGCTGACGAGTGCTAATAGTACAGTTGTTTCGTGAGAGATCGACTTGATAGGAACGAGATCGTTGCTGGCGAGGTGAATACCTCCAAAGCCCCAGTCGCTCGGTACTACAGAGCAGTGAGTACGACTTCGGAGAACACCTTCAAAGCCCCAGCCGCGAGGACTCGCGCGGCTCGTTGCGCTCCTCGCTCAGTCGCTCCCGCTCCTTCGCTGCGGTGCTTAC
>NZ_QMIM01000032.1 GCF_003287355.1 Halorubrum sp. 48-1-W | reverse complement strand
GGCATACCTCATACTCTTGCTCAAATATTACAAAATTTTCGACCATCACTATCGGGGCACTCGGAGGCGCAGGGCGAGAGCGAAGCTCTCGCTTGAAGCCGGCGCGAAGCGCCGGCGACGCCACCGCGGATCGATAGCGTACTCATCTGTAGTGAGCGTCCGCGAGCGACGTCGTCCGAAAGGCGCTTTGCGCCGTTGGTGATGGTACCAGAATCCAGGGGATTCGGTGGATCATGAAACCGGTGGACCGTCAGTCGCGACCCGCCACCTCGTAGCGACGCTCGTACTCGATCACGGTCGCGACGCGCTCGGCTATCTCCTCGCCGAACTCCTGTTCCACGACGTACAGCGCCAGGTCGAGCCCCGAGGTGACCCCGCCCGCGGTCAGGAGGTCGCCGTCGTCGACGACGCGGGCGTCGATCACGTTCGCGCCCGACTCCCGGAGCTCGTCGACCGCACCCGCGTGGGTGACCGCTCTTCGGCCGTCGGTGACGCCCGACTCGGCGAGCAGCATCGACCCGGTACAGACGCTCGCGATCCGCGTCCCGGCCTCGTGGTGGTCGGCGAGCACAGCCGGGATCGCCCCCCGGTTCGCCTCCGCCCACGCGCTCGCGGTCTCGTCGCGCGCGTTCCACCCGCCGCCCGGGACGACGAGGAGGTCCGGAACGTTGCCGTCGCCCGGCTCGGGGAGGACGCCGTCGATGCCGACGCGGGTCCCGTGGCTCGCGGTCACCGTCTCGCGCTCCTCGAGGGTGACGTAGCGGACCCTGCCGGCCCGGTCCCCTTCCCCCTCCTCAGCGTACTCGAGCGCGTAATCGAACACCTCGTACGGGCCGACCCCGTCGAGCTCGTCGAAGCCGTCGTACAGCAGCACGTCGACGTCCATACGGGCAGGAGGGCACCGCGAGGCATGTGTGTTCCCCCTCCGGCAGGTCCCTTCGGCCGCGCTGGCGGAGGAGGCGAGTCCCCGGACGCGTCGGGTGGGCTCACTCCGAGGGTCCGCCCTGTCGGATCCCCGTCCACTCGTCGATCCGGAACCGGTAGCCCCGAACGCCCCGCATCGGCTCGGCGGAACTGAACAGGTCCGGATGCCAGGCGTTCTCCATCGCCTCTCGGAGGTCGGCCCAGTCGCCCTCCTCGACCGGCTCGATCCGTCCACGGAGGCTCACGCTCCGCCACTCGTGCGGCGATCGGGCGTCGTACACGAGGAACCGTGCGCCGGAGGCACGGTCGCTCAATGTCTCCTTTCGGCTCTCGGCGCCGAACAACAGGAACGTGAAGTAGAGCGCCGACTCCCCGTCGTACCCGAACGACAGCGGCACGAGGTAGGGGGCGACCTCGTCGGGGAGCGCGAGCGTCCCGACGCCCTGCTCGGTCAGGAACTCCCGGATCCGGTCGTCGCCCATCGTCGTCGCGCTCGACTCGAGTAACTCCTCTGTTGACATAGCACACGGTTGTCCCTCGAGAACATTAAATTACGAGTCGGACCCGGACCGTCTGACGACGTGGTCGGACCGTATACCGTCCGATCCTCACCCCACACGAACGACTAAGCGAGGCCGGGACCGAACACGCGGCATGTACGTTCCGGACCGAACGGAGTGGGAACGGCGTGACCCCGAAACGGTCGGGCTCGACCCGGAGGCGGTCGAGAGCGCAGTGAGCTATCACCAACGCCACGGGACGCCACACGAGCGGATCAACTACGACTTCGCGAACTACGAGACGTGGGACGAGGCTGAGGGAGCCGACGGGCGACGGATCGGGCCGCACCCCGCACGTCGCGGTGGTCCCGCCGGGATGGTTCTCAAGGACGGATACCTCGTCGCGGAGTGGGGTGATACCCGCCGCGTCGATCAGGCCTTCAGCGTCGCGAAGAGTTTCCTCTCCGTGGTGGCGGGCGTCGCGTGGGACCGTGGCCGGATCGATGACGTCGACGACCACCTCCGCGAGTACGTCGACGACGGCGGCTTCGAGAGCGAGCGGAACCGGGAGATTCGATGGCGACACCTGCTTCAACAGACCAGCGAGTGGGAGGGGACGCTCTTCGGTAAGCCCGACGCCGTCGATCGGAACCGAGCGGTCGGAAAGGACGCCGCAGCGCTGGATAAATCGGAGACGCGAGCGCTCCGAGAGCCGGGAACGTTCTGGGAGTACAACGACGTGCGGATCAACCGCCTCGCGCTGTCGCTGCTCCGGACACTCGGCCGTCCGCTCCCCCGGGTCCTCGCGGAGAACGTCATGGAACCCGTCGGCGCGACCGACACGTGGGAGTGGCACGGCTACCACAACTCGATGGTCAGCGTCGACGGGATGGCCATGCGGAGCGTCTCCGGCGGGGGACACTGGGGTGGCGGACTGTGGATCTCCGCCCGCGACCTCGCCCGGGTCGGGTTGTTGTATCTCAACGGCGGGGTGTGGGACGGGACACGGGCGGTCTCGGAAGCGTGGGTCGACGCGTCGACCGAGCCGTGTGACCTGAACGAGAACTACGGATACCTGTGGTGGCTCAACACGAACCGGGCGCTGTGGCCGAGCGCACCAGAATCGGCGTACGCCGCGCTCGGGCACGGACAGAACACCGTCTGGGTCGACCCCGAACACGACGTCGTCGTCGTGCTCCGGTGGCTGGACTACGATGAGGACGACGGGACCACCGCACAGAGCGAGCAGGACGCGTTCTACGCGAAACTGCTCGCCGGCCTCGACTGAGCGAAGCCGGTCGACGGCTCGTTCGCTCAGTCTCCCTGGTCGGTCGAGAACGCCTCGGCGACCGCGGCGATGTCGTCGACGACCCGCTCCCGATCGACGCGCTCGCCGCGGTAGGCTCGCTCGACGATCCCGTCCGGGTTGGCGAGCAACGTTACCACGGCGTGATTGAAGTCGTATCCCTCGAGACGGTCACTCTCCGTCGTCCGCTCGAAGCCGATCCCGAGGCGGTCCTCGACGACGTCCTTGGCTCGATCGGGCGACGACGGCCGCAGGTAGTGCCAGTTTCCTGCCTCCAGATCGACGCCGAGCGACTCGGCGTTCTCGCGGAGCGCCCGCTCGTCGTCGCGCTCGGGATCGAACGTGATCGGGAGGAAGACGGTCGAATCGGTCAGCCCCGACTCGGCGACGCGCCGTTGAACCCCGACGAGGCGACGAAGCAGTATCCCGCACTCCGCGGGACACGATGTGAACACCGCCGTGACGACCGCGGTCCGGTCGAGCGACGCGCTGTCGATCGTCTCGTCGGAGAGCGGCGCTCGGAGTTCGAACTCGGGGAGCGGCTGGCCGTAGGCGGGATACGCGAGGTCCTCGGAGTCGGCGAGTTGGTCCTCCTGGGGTTCGAGGACGACTCCGTCGGGCTCGTCGTTCAACAGTGCCGTCGTACAGCCGGCGACGGACCCCATCGCGGTCGCCGCGAACCCCCCGAGCAACGCTCGGCGTCTCATGTCGGATCCGACGGACGGCCTGGCCATAACCGGTCTGGTGCGATACTCGAACGAACCGGGTTCGACAGTGCCAGAACGAACCGGGTTCGACCGGGCCGAGGCGAACGTACATGGTCCACAGCCGACAGTCGTCCGGTCAAAACGGCGTGTAGTACGGGATCGGCGGGTGAGGGAGCGGCACGCCGAGCGTCGCCAGCCCGTGTTGGAGCGGCACGTAGCCGAGGACGACGAACGCCACGCCGAGGACCCGGTGAAGCCGGATCCGGGCCTCGGTGCTCACGGATTGAAACACCGTCCCGAAGAGGAACATCGCCGGAACGGTTCCGACGCCGAGCGTCCCGAGCGCGACGACGCCGCCGGCCGTGCTTCCCTGGACGAACGCGTAGAGGAACGCCGGGTACAACAGGGGACACGGGAGCAGGCCGTGAGCAGAACCGAGTCCGAGTATCCGCCAGTCGCCGACCCACGCGTCGACGCGCGGGACGATCCGTCCAGTGACGACCCCGGAGAGGCGATCGACACCGGGAACCGGTAGCGAGTGGAGTTCCAACCGGAGCGCGTACCGAACACCGAGCGCGACGATGACCCCGCCGACGAGGATCCCCGTGAGCGCGTGGACCTCGGTAGCGAGCGTCGTAACGGTTCGACCGCTGACGAACGCGATGCTGCCAGCAGTCCCGAACAGCCCCCCGATCGCCGCGTAGCTCGCCGTTCGACCGAGGTTGAACAGCGCGTGCTGCCGGACCTGTCGAACGGTGAGGTCGTCGCTGCGGCGCCCTTCCTCCCGCATCCGGTCGGCGTACGTGGTGACGAGCGGCCCGCACATGCCGAGACAGTGCGCCCCGCCGAGCAGTCCGATGAGGAGGAACACGGCGAGGCTCAACGGCTCGGTCGAGTGGAGGGACCCGGCCGGTTCACACGTCGTCGTGGCGGTCGTCGGAACGGTGTCGAGCCACGTTCGGGCCGGTCCGGAACCGAACGCGACCGGGAGCGCGCGCATGCTCGACGTTCCGGACGGTCGTCCCTAACCGATCTGGTGTGATCGACGAACGGGTGAGCCACCCGACGGAAACCGGGAGGATCGGACGGATCACTCGAAGAGGCTGTCGACGGTCCGGACGAACCGGTCGACGATCCGGTCGGGAAGCGACGGCGAGACGACGTCAAGCAGTTCCGCGGTCCGTTCGGGGCGTGCCAACGCGACCGTCATCGGCCGGTCCACGGACTTCTCGACGATCCCGGCGTCGACGAGGTTCGAGACGTGCCAAGAGATCGTGCTCCGCGCGAGCTCGAGGTCGGCTGTGAGCGTTGCCGGTCGTGTCGGTCCCTCCGCGTGAAGCCGGAGGAGGATCCCCCTCGCGGTCTCCCGGCGGAGGAACGCGATCGCCCGCCGTTCCCAGGGGTCGAACGACGGATCGAAGTAGTGGGCGCGCCCGGCGACGCGTTCGACGGCGATCTCGTCGTCGCGGACGAGCCGCCGGAGGTGGTACTGCGCCTGCCCCGTGGCGATGTCGAGCTCTCGACTCACCCGGTTGAAGTGGACGCCCGGGGTTTCCCGGACGTGGCTCAGTACCCTGGTTCTGGTGTCCGACATGGTCGGTATCGGCGCTACCAGAGCGGCGGGTAAAAACCGCTCGTGTGTTCCCTCTCGCTGGGAGGGAGTCCCCGCCCGGAGCGGTCGGGGGTTCGGATCGGCATGGCGTCGTTTCTGAGCGCCGCGTCAACCCGGTCCGACGCCAGCGAGCCTATTTCACGGTTCGTCGCGTGCCCTTGGACATGGACCACGTCGAATACGTGTACACCGGCGGTATGAACGAATCCGACGTCGACGACCGGTTGCGAGCGGGCGAACACGGCGTTCTCGGGTTGGCGGACGAGAACGACGCGTACGCGGTCCCGCTGAGCTACCACTACGACGGCGATCGGTTTCTCCTCCGGGTGAGCGAACACGACGACGACAGCGAGAAGGGACGGTTCCTACGGACGACCGAGACGGCCACGTTCGTGTGTTATGACGCATCGACGGACGAGTCGTGGAGTATTCATATTCGTGGATCGGTTAGCGAGTGGGAAGGCGACGTCGACGAGACGACGCTCAACGAGTGGTTTCCGCCGTTTCGGCTGTTCGACGAAACGGTCCAGGAGATCGAGTTCTCCCTGTACGAACTACGGATGGAGACCGTCGTCGGTCGGCAAACGATCGAGTAGTTCCGTCCCTTCGTCACGCCAGCACATTGATACACTGCCGCTGTACATACGGGTACCGTGAGCACCGTCGAGATACTCGGCACCGCCCAGGACGCCGGCGTTCCCCACCTCGGGTGTCGGTGTGACACCTGTGAGTCCGCGCGCGAAGGGACCCGACCGACGCGCTACGCCAGCGCCGTCCTGCTCGAGGACGCCGGCCGGTACCTGTTCGACGCGACGCCCGACGTCCGGTTTCAGATACCGGACGTCCCCGACGGGGTGTTCCTGACGCACGCCCATCTCGGGCATCTGGCCGGGCTCCCCTACTTCGGCAGTGAGTCGGCCGACACGGACGGACTCCCGGTGTACGCGACGCCCGGACTCGGTGACGTGATCCGGGACAACGACCCGCTCCGTTCGCTCGTGTCGGACCGGCACGTCGACCTCCGGTCGATCACCGACGGCTCCGCCGTCCACCTCGAGTCCACGTCGGTCACGCCGATCCGCGTCGACCACCGCGAATCGCTCTCGACGGGAACGCTGGCGTATCGAGTCGACGGTCCGAATCGGTCGCTCCTGTACATGACCGACGTCGATTCGCTGACGCCGCGCGCCGAATCCCTCGTTCGCGACGTCGACGTCGCGCTGCTCGACGGGACCTTCTGGAGCGGGGACGAGATCGACCGCGTCGAGGACGTCCCCCATCCGACGGTCCGGTCCTCGATGAACGCCCTCGCCGACGTCGACACCGAGGTCCGGTTCACCCACCTGAACCACACGAACCCGCTCTGTGATCCGGCGTCGGACGCGCGTGCGGAGCTGGAGTCGGCAGGGTTTCGTGTCGCGGAGCGTGGCGACACCGTCGAACTCTGAGCGGACCGACCGACGCTGTGGCCCCCGCCGGCTCGCCTCCGCCTCGCTTTTTATAATCTATCGGGTCCAACTCGAAGGCATGGTATCGCCGACCGCGCTACTGGCCGCGACCGGATGGGGCGTCGAGGGCTCGCTCCCGATACTGGCCGTCGTCGTCGTGGCGGGGATCGGAACGGGCGTCCTCTTTCTGGTGAGCGCGGTCGCGTACGGCCGCCGCCGGACCGGCAGACACCTGCTGATAAGCGTCGCCGTGGGGGCGCTCCTGGTGCGGTCGGTCATCGGCGCGGGGACCGTCCTCGGCTACGTACCGATGCCGATCCATCACTTCCTCGCACACAGTCTCGACTTCCTGATCGCCGCGACCGTCCTCTATGCGGTGTACGCGTACGCGCCAGGGTCGCTCTCGAACGCACCGGATTGATCGGGTCAGTCGACGATCCGCGTCCGGACGGCCTCGATGACGACTTCGAGCCGATCGCCGTACGCCAGCGTCGCGGTCGAGACGGCGACGCCGCTGACGGTCCAGACGAGAAGCGACCCGACCGCCCGGCCGACGTCGACGAATCCGCCGTCCGGCGCGAACGCCACGCCGATCACTCCTTCGAAGACGAGGCCGCGGAACGCGCCGTTCGGGGTGAGCGCGAGCAGTCCGGGGATCGCCGAGGGGGCGGTGCCGGTCGCAAGCGCCCGCAGGATCGCGAGGTCACTGCCGAGCACGGCGACGACGAACGCGAGGACGCCGACGGCGACCGCAGCACGTCTGCTCGAGACGACGGCCGACACCGCGGTCGCGAGCGAGAGGTACGCCATGCCGAACGGGACGAGCAGTCCGAGGAACCTGACGTACAGAAGCGGCGAGTCGATCCCGGAGTGGGTCGCAAAGATCGTCGTGTCGGGGGCGGCGGTAGCCCAGACGACGCCACCGATGGCCGCGTACGGCACGACGACGACCGCCAGGAACGCGAGGACACGCGCGAGGACCACCCCGGCGACGTAGCCAGCGACGGCGACGGGATACGTCCGGATCACGGCGAGTTCGCCGGTCTCGGCGTCGACCAGCAACGCACGATATCCCAGCACGAACGCGACGAGCGGGACCACGACCTCCGTCACGAGGAGCAGGTCGACGACCGCGGGAACGAACCCGGTCGCGGCACCTCCCCCGACGGCGATCACGCCACCGAGGAGAGCGAGGAGTCCGACGGGAAGCACGCCGTAGCCCGGCGTTCGGAGCACCGTGGCGAGCTCGCGACGGAACACCGCGGCGACGACGAGGAAGTGACCTCGAAGGCGTTCGATGCCACCCGTTTCACCGGGAGTGCCCGTCATTCCGAAACCCCCGTTACGTGAACCGCGGTCGGCTCCTCCTCGTCCCCGTCCGCCGTTTCGGTCGCGTCGCCGGCGACGACCGCCCGATAGAGGCCGGAAACGTCCTCGACGCCGTGTTTCGAACACAGTCGCTCGCGGGGACCCGCCGCGCGGACCCGGCCGCGGTCGAGGACCACGACGCGGTCCGCGTACTCGTCTACGAGTTCCAGGTCGTGTGAGCTCACGACGACGGCGGTCCCGTTGCCGGACGCATCGGCTGTGGTCCGGAACGCCCGCTCGCGCATGCCCGGATCGAGGCCGCTCGCCGGCTCGTCGAGCACGACGAGCGGCGGGTCGCCGACGGTGGCCTGTGCGATCCCGAGCAGGCGACGCATCCCGCCGGAGAGCGCCCCGACCCGTTTGCCACCCGCGTCCGAGAGGCCGACCCGCTCGAGGGCTTCCTCCGGGTCGGGCGCGTCCCCTCGCGCGCCGATGCGATCTTCGGGGCCGTCGGCGTCGAAGGCGACGAGCCGGGTGTAGAACGTGAGCGTTTCGCGAGCGGTGAACTCCTCACGGAACGGGACCCGTTGTGGGAGATAGCCGATCGGCCTAGGGGCCTCGGGCCCGACGTACCGCATCCGACCGTCGGTCGGCTCGACCGCCCCGGACAGGATACCGAGCAGGGTCGACTTCCCCGACCCGTTCGGGCCGATCACGGCCGTCACGCCGGGACGAACGGCGAGCGAGACCCCCTCGAGGACCGCGATCCCGCCGTAGGTCCGCGAGACGTCCGTCAGCTCCGCGACCACAGCGTCGGTCATCGGATCCCCTCCGCGTCGGTGGTTCGAAGCCGGATCGTCGATCGCCGGTCTTCGGTCACGTCCGTCGCCTCCGTCGTGTGCCGATAGTGTGGGTTCATCGTGTCGGTAGCTCCTGTCGTCGAACCCCCGTCGAGGGCTCCCCGTCGAGGGCTCGTCGATCCGAGTTCACGCCGCCAGTCCGGGTGGACCGCGGAGTCCGGGTCCCTCGCTGCGGCGATCCGTTCGGGGGCGTATGGCTCCGGCGCCGGCGACGGGTCGACGACGCTCCCGGATCGAGCGCCGGGAACGGTTCCGTGGAGTCGGTCGAGGAGGACGGCACCCGGCGACTCCCGAACCGCCGCCGCCGCGGTCTCGTGGTGAAGGACGGCGTCGACCGGTTCGGTCGGGCGGTAGGCACGTTCGCCGGGCTCGTGGAGCCCGACGTTCGCCCCCTCCCAGTGGTTCCCGCGGCCGTCATCGGCCCAGACCCGTAGTGCGCCGGCGCCGGCCTTCGCGTGACGGTCGTTGCCGACGAAGTCGTTCGCGACCACCCGGCTCGAGGGGACCACCGTGGTCGCGTGTGCGCCCACCTCGTTGTCGACGGCTACGTTGTGTTCGTACAGCGATCCGCGGGAGCTGGTCGAGAACCCGAGCCGGCCGTTCGCGAGGGTGTTGTAGCCGACGTACGCCCGCGTGCCGGACGCCTGGATCCCCGCGCCGGAGTCGCGCACGTCGTTGCCGACGATAGCGTTCCCGGACGGCCGGGTCATCACGGTGATCCCGCCGAACTCGGCGTTCCGGAAGCGGTTGTCCGCGATCAGGGCGTCCCCGGTGTACATGAGATGGGTCCCGTACCGATTGCCGACGAACGTCGAGTTCCGGACCACCGACCCGTCGGCGCGGTGGAGGTAGACCCCGTCGCGTCCCCCCTCGAACCGGCTGTCGGTGACGGTCACGCGCGACTCGATCCCGACCACGCCCATGAACCCGTCGCGCCAGTCGTCGCTGCCGTCGACGCGCAGGTCGCGGATCACCGCGTCCGAGCCGTCCCGGAGAAGCACGCCGCTCGCGTTCGTCTCCACGGTAACGTCGTCGACGAGGAGGCCCGGCGCGTCGATCGCGCGGATCCCCGCGTCGCCGTGGCCGTACCCGAGCTGGATGTTCGTGTCCCACCCCTCGTCGTCGTCCCCGCCCGCCGACTCGCGTGCGGCTTCGGGGTCGCGGGTCTCGTTGCCGACGCCGTCGACGGTTAGGCCGGAGAGCGTCACGTTCGACGCGCGGACCGTGAGGACCGAGCCGTTCCCGTCGCCGCGGATGCGCGCCCCGTCGCCAACGATCGTGACCGACTCGTTCACCACGACCGTCTCCTCGTAGGTCCCCGCGGGGACGACGACGGTCGCGTTCGGCGGCGCCGCCTCGATCGCTGTACCGATCGTCGGCGCGTCCCGGCCGACGACGACCTCGTTGCTGGACTGGCCGGTCGCCGACGTCTCCGCGTCGGCGATCCGACGGTCGGCCTCAGCCCAGCGTTCCGGCGCCATCGAGCGCACGGTCGCCGGGGAATCGACGTCGAACGACCGTTCCCGAACGGCCGCCCAATCGAGGACGTGTCCGCCGTGTTCGGCCGTGAACGCCTCGGCGTTCGTCCGCTCCGCGAACGGCACGACAGTCTCGCCGGCGGGGCTTCGAGCCGTGCTATCGACGACGTAGGACGCCTCGTTCGCGGGGATCCAGTCGGTCGATCGCTCGGCCTCGAAGCGGCCGTCGTCCGTCACTCCCGGGTTCCCCCCGTCGAACGTCTCGACGTAGACGACGAGCGGGTAGCCGAACTGGCGTTCCGTCCGCCCGTCGTCGATAGTCGCCACGAAGGACTCGACCCCGTTGTAGCCGACCACGTACTGGAGCTGCGAGTAGAACACCTGGAGGCGGGGGACCCGTGCCGACCCCGCCATCAGCTCGTCCGTCTCCGAGGAGAGCCCGAGTTCGACGGTGTCGTCGTAGGCGACGGGATCGGGGGTCGCCGTCGAGGGGTCCGCCGCGTACGCGCCGGCCGTCGCGATCCCACCGAGGATCGCGAGGACCGCGACCGCGACCAGAAGCCGTCGGAACCGGTCGCCATAGGGGTCGATGAGCGCCACGTTGTCGGTTCGATTCCCCGAGTTATAGCCGATCTGGTTCGTTCCTCGAACGGGGGAGCGGATCCGTTCCGAGGGGCTAAGACGGCCGAATACGAACGTCTAACCGATGAAGGAACGTACCTCATCGACGGCGTCTCGGCGACGGGTTCTGGGTGGGATCGCGGGCGGCGTTCCGTTCGTGCTCGCGGGCTGTCTGGGCGCCGGCGGGGACGGCGACCGGGACTCGATCGAGCCGATCTCGCTCGACGGGGAGCGAGCCTGTGACGAGTGCGGGATGATCGTCCGGGACCACCCCGGTCCGGTCGGGCAGGTCCACTTCGCGGACGACGAACCAGAGGGCGGCAGGCCGGCGCACTTCTGTAGCAGCGTCTGTACGTACACCTACCGGTTCGACGCCGAAGACGCCGGCCGCGACCCGCTCGTGACCTTCCTCACGGACTACTCGCTCGTCGACCAGGAGGTCTTCGAGGAGGGCTCCGACGTCATGTTCTCCTCGCACGTCGAGTCGTCGGCGTTCTCGCGGTCGACCGAGCTCACGGTGATCGCCGACAGCGACGTCGTCGGTTCGATGGGCCCGGAGCTGATCCCGTTCAGCGAAGCGGCCGACGTCGAGGCGTTCGTCGACGAGTACGGCGGGGAGCCGTTGGACGCCGAGGCGGTCGATCGGGGGACGCTCGAGGGATTGTGACGACCCGTTCGGGTTTCGAGCGCGTCGAGTTTCACGCGTCGAGCGCGTCGAGTTTCACGCGTCGAGCGCGTCGAGTGAACCCTCGACGTCACGGAGCAGGTCGTCGCGGTGTTCGGTACCGACGCTGAGCCGGACGAGTCCCGGCGGGATCCCCGCCCGTTCCAACTGCTCCCGCGAGAAGTCCTGGTGAGTCATCGTCGCCGGGTGTTCGGCCAGGCTCTCGACCCCGCCGAGGCTCTCCGCGAGGACGAACACGTCGAGGTCGGCGGCGAAGGCGGCGGCCGCCTCCCGTCCGCCGGCGAGGTCGACGCTCACCATCCCGCCGAAGTCGGCCATCTGCGCGCGGGCGACTCCGTGGTTCGGGTGCGAGGCCAAGCCCGGATAGTACACCCGCTCGACCGCGTCGTGGCCGTCGCAAAGCGCCGCCACCGCCGTCGCGTTCCGGCAGTGACGCTCCATCCGTGCCGAGAGCGTCTTGATCCCGCGAAGCGCCAGGAAGCACGCGAAGGGCCCCGGCGTCCCCCCGCGGGCGTATCCGTAGTAGGCGATCTCCTCGGCGAGGTCGTCGTCGCGGGTCGCGACCGCGCCGGCGACCACGTCGGAGTGGCCGCCGACGTACTTGGTGAGCGACTCGACGACGAGGTCCGCGCCGTGCTCGAGCGGCCGCTGGAGGTACGGCGACGCGAAGGTGTTGTCGACGACGAGGAGGGGGTCGCCGGGGTGGCCGTCGACGACGGTTGCGGTCGCCTCGATGTCCACGATCCGGAGCGTCGGGTTCGTCGGCGTCTCGGCGTAGACCATCGCGGTCTCCGGCCGTAAGGCGTCGGCGACCGCGTCCGGGTCGGTCGAGTCGACCACCGTCGTCTCGATCCCGTAGTCGGCGTAGATCCTGGTCAGCAGTTCGTGGGTTTCGGCGTAGACGCTCTCGCCCACGACGACGTGGTCATCGCCGGATAACAGCGAACACACCGCGTCGATGGCGGCCATGCCGCTGGCGAACGCGCTCGCGTGGTCGGCGCCCTCCAAGTCGGCGAACGCCCGCTCCAGTTCGTCCCTCGTCGGCCCCGAGATCCGCGAGTACCGGTGGCCCCCGCGCGGCCCGTCCATCGTGTCGTACTCGTAGGTCGAGTTGGCGTAAATCGGCGTCGCGAGCGCGCCGTACTTGTCGGTTCTCGCGCTCGCGTGGACCTCCCTCGTCTCGAACCGCCCGTCTCCCGCCGGTCCGGGTCGTCGCTCGTCGGTCATGGCTACGAGTGTCGCCCCGGTGTGATAAACTCCGGCGACCCACGGGGGCCTCGAATCCGTTCGGTTCTCCGGTCGGCGTTTGCGCCCAGTCCTACTCGTCGGGGTCCTCGCCGCGGGCGCGCTTGTACATCGTCAGTGCCTCCTCACGGCGGACAGCGTGGTCGACGATCGGGTCGGGGTAGTCGGGTGCCGCGTTCGCCCGCTGGGTCGGCGAGCACTCGTGCCACCCGTGGACGACCGCCGGGTCGACGCCGCGCAGTTCGGGAACGTACTCGGCGATGTACTCGGCGTCCGGGTCGTAGCGCTCGCCCTGTGTCATCGGGTTGAAGATCCGGAAGTACGGCTGTGCGTCGGTCCCGGTCGAGGCCGCCCACTGCCACCCGCCGTTGTCGTTTCCGGTCTCGTGGTCGGCCAGCGTCTCACGGAAGTGGTCGTAGCCGTGCCGCCAGTCCGCGAGCAGGTCCTTCGTGAGGAAGGAGGCGACGATCATTCGGACGCGGTTGTGGACGTACGCCTCCTCGCGGAGCTGGCGCATCCCGGCGTCGACGATCGGATACCCCGTCTCGCCGCGCTTCCAGGCCGTGATCTCCTCGGGATCGTCGCGCCAGTCGATCCCCGCCTCGTACGTCTTGTAGTTCTCGGTGACGACCTCGGGGTTGTGAAACAGCACCTGCGTGTAGAACTCCCCCCACGCGAGCTGTGCCTGGAACTCCTCGACGCTTCCCTCGGCGTCCTCGTCGGGTCGGTCCGCTGCGGCAGTCATCGCCTCCTCCGTGGCGGCGTACACCTCCCGGATCCCGATCTCGCCGTACTTCAGGAACGTCGAGAGCCGTGAGGTCACCCGCCTGGCGGGGTAGTCGCGATCGTCCCCGTAGCGGAAGACGTCGTCTTCGAGAAACGCGTCGAGCCGCTCTCTCGCCGCCTCCGTTCCGGCGGGACCGACCGCGGCGTCCGGCTCGGCGAACCCGAGGGAGTCGGGCGTCGGGAGATCGCCGACGTCGACCTCGACGTGACCCGCCGTCTCGTCGGACCCCGTCGATTCGAGGCGGGCTGTGGAGTCGACGAGGACCGAGGCGTCGACCAGGTCCACTGCCTCGGGCGTCCGGACCGGCGCGTCCTTCCCGCGGTCCCGCCACTTCTTCCAGTAGTAGGAGTACACGGAGTAGGGGTCGCCCGCGTTCGTCCGGATCGCGTCGGGCGTGTGCAATACCCTGTCTTGGTGGGCCTCGCGGGCTATCCCAACCTCGTCGAGCACGCGTCGCACCGCCGCGTCGCGCTCGCGAGCCAGCCCCGAGTAGTCCCGGTTCCAGACCACGCGTTCGGCGTCGAGGCCGGCTGCGACGGCCGGGAGGACGCTCGCCGGCTCGCCGTGGGCGACGAGGAGGTCGCTCCCGCGGTCGCGGTAGGCGTCTCGGAGCGCAGTCAGCCCGTCGAGGAGGCGTCGCACGCGAACGTCGCTCGCGTGTGCGAGCACGTCGGGGTCGAAGACGAAGATCGGCGCGACCGTGTCACGGTCGGCCGCGACAGCGAGCCCGACGTTGTCGGCGACCCGGAGGTCCCGTCGATGCCAGAACAGTTCCATGGGGATCCAACGGCGGCCGGAACCGTGAAATTACCGTCGTGTCCCGCGCGCCTACAGTCGCCGATCGCGCGTGTACCGCACGTGAGCGACCGCTGAGACGAGCAGGAGGAAGGTCATCACAGCCATCACGACGGCCGGGTCGAACACGTCGAACGGGGGCGTTCCGGTGGCGTACGCTAGGGTGATCGCGGCGAAGAGCGCCGTCAACCCGAGGTAGAACTCCGACCAGGTGAACCCGTTTTCGTCGACCACCTCGAGGTACGCGTCGAAGCTGTCCGCCGACGCCGACAGCGTCACCAGTCCGCTGTTCCGGTCGTACTCGACCACGCCGCTCCGTTCCATCCGCGGGAGGTGTGACTGGTACAGCGAGGTGTAGAGCCGCTTCCGCTGTGTGTAGGTCACCTCCGCCGGATCGACGCCGTTCTCCTCGGCGGCGATGGCCGCCGCCAGTTCGCGGAGCTTGATCTCGCCGCCGTTCTCCGAGAGGAACCGAAGGACATGTCTACGTCGTTCGTTGCTCAAGAGCGCGAACACCTCGTCGGTCGAGATCTGGTTCGGATCACCGTCCGCCGATCCGTCGCGGTCGCCGTCCCGGAGGTTCTCTATTTCCGCTGATATCTGGTTCATTTTGGGGTACTCGTCTCCCTTTCGCCCGTCGGGTCCGATCGGTCCGACCACGTCGGATCGGTCTCGTCCGGTAGGCGGAAAGGCCGTTTCGGCCGTACAGTTAAGCGCTCGTTACGGGAAGTCGAATCGACGGGTGCGTCTCCGTTCCCGTATGACCCTACAGCGGACCCGCGAACACCCACTATCCGTGGAATCGACCTCGGTGCCATCACGCCTGAAGAGAACACGTCACATATTAACGTTTTCCATCCATCAGATTTATTCTCGGATAATTGATTTGTATACCCCTGTTCGATCCGTCTACTTCGAATCGTCTATCGACGGCTCCTCGGTAGCATTCGAGACGGTCTCGTGACCGCTCGCGTGTTCGACACGTCACCGATCGGCGCTGCTTAACACGATTCATTGTCTGACTAATGTGAAATTAATTAGTTTTTTGTAAGCGTCTTCTGTACTCCCCGGGTTGGTGGGGGGCTCCACCGAACTCGGCGCAACCGATGAGCCGATGGACCCCACAGACGACGGTCAGAGCGGGTCGGAGGGGCCGACACGCGAGGAGATCTTCGACGTCCTCTGTAACGAGCGGCGGCGATACGTGCTCGAGTACATTCGGGAGTCGCCGGAGGAGTCGCTCCATCTCGGCGAGATGGTCGAGACGATCGCCGCCTGGGAGAACGACAAGGAGATCGTCGAGACCGACTACGCGGACCGAAAGCGTGTGTATACGGCGCTTCGACAGACACACCTCCCGAAACTCGACGAGTCCGGGGTGATCGAGTACGACCGTCGGCGCGGCGAGTTACAGCCGACCGAACGGCTGGAGGACGTCCAGCTCTACCTCGATTACGTCCCCGAACACGAGATCCCCTGGGCACAGTACTATCTCGGGCTCTCACTGCTCGCGGCGGTGCTCTCTTTCGCAGCGGTGCTCGTCGACACGACCGGCGGTGCCGTCTGTTTGTCCGCCGCGGCGGTCGTCGTCATGGCGTTTCTCGTCTCCTCGGGCGTCCACACGTACCGAACCCGCCGAAACGACGTTCACCGAACACCCCGACCGGCGTGATCGAGGATGCGTCCGCTCCGCCGTCGTCTGGACCGATCCGCGGCTACCGAGGAGACGCTGTCCCGCGAAACGGTCTTCGAGATCCTCCGTAACGAACGGCGACGGCACGTCCTCAGCTACCTGAAGGCACACGACGGCGGTCCGGTCGCGTTCGAGGACCTCCTGGAGTACGTGGCGATACGCGAGAACGACGTGCCGGCCGAGGAACTCGTCGCGACGCAACGCAAACGGGTGTACGCCGGCCTGACACAGACGCACCTCCCCATGCTCGAGGATCGCGACGTGATCCGCTACGACGACGAGTCCGGCCGGGTCGAACTCACCGAACGGGCCCGGCAGGTGGAGTTCTACCTCGAGCCCGTCCCCGAGAGCCGGATCCCCTGGAGTTACTACTTCCTCGGGCTCTCGCTCGGCTGTGCCGCTGTCCTCGTGATGGAGGCACTCGCGCTCCCGCCGTTCGACTCGATCCCGGTGGCCGTCCTCCTGGGATTCATCGTCTCCGCGTTCCTGCTATCGTCGGCTGTCTACCTCCGGGAGACGAACCGGAACCGGTTGGGTGCCGACCTCGACGAGGAGTGACGGAACGCGGTCGCTCGCTCGAACTCGCACGCGCCGACGGGCGGGTCGTCGAACTCACAGGCTCGTCAGGTAATCGACGACGGGGACGAGGAGCAAAAGCAGGAACAACAGACGGAGCACGTTCCGTTTCGTCACCAACTGTCGACCGATCCGTCCACCGTCGACCCGTGCTCGACCGATCCCAGTATCGTGTGGAGTGTCGGAGGGTTCGTCCGGCGTCATCGGCGTTCACCCGGGAGGCTATCCCGTGGGGCCCTCCAGACGGGGGACGACGCGCCCTCGTCACTGCTCGGCTGGCCCGCCGACTCCGAGCGAATCCGGGCCGAGACCCGATCGACGCTCGATTCGTTGCTCGTCGTCCTCGCCGCCCTGATCGGCGTCCCCGTCGTCTCCGCGCTCGAACCGGTCCGAGGGACCGGTGGGTGTACCTCAACGCGCTGTTCGGATGAGTCGGGTCGGCCGCTCCGCTCGTACGCGTCTCGACGTCGATCAACCCGAAACTACTCACCGATTGAACGCGAGTCGACCGACGATTTTCGGTGACGGCGTCGAGATCCTCGAAATGAGATCGTCGACCCGTTCGCGGATCGGTCCGACCCGGTAGGAGTGTCATACCTATGTCTCTTCGTCGCCTCCTCTGAAGCATGGACGCGTTATCGCGACTTCCCGTCTGGCTCAGAAACCCGCGGTACACCGGACCGAACCGCTGTCTTCCGTGCACGATCGTCAACCTCGCCATCGCCGCCGCGCTCGCGCTCGCCGTCGCGACGGTCTCGGTCGGCTGGGCGCTCGCGACGTTCGCCGTCGCCGTGGCGACGATCGGCGTTCGCGGCTACCTCGTTCCCGGAACCCCGACGCTGACGAAGCGATACCTCCCGGATCGGGTGCTCGCCTGGTTCGACAAGGGGCCGGACCGTGGGAGCGTCTCGAGTGGAGCGACCGCCGTGGGCGACACGGTCCTCGACGGGGGATCGGCCGACGACGGGGGAGTGGAGGGTGAATTCCCGTTCGAGCCCGCGACCGCCCTCGTCGAGGCCGGCGTCCTCCTCGAGGATCCGACGATCGACGACTTCGTCCTCGAGGAGCGCTTCCGCGACGCGTGGCGACGCGAGGCGCGGACTCTGGCGGACGCGAGCGAGGACGAGGAGGCGCTGGCGCGGTTCCTCTCCGTCCGTCCCGACGCCGTCGAGTTGGCGGACCGCGGCCACGCCTACTCCGCGTACCTCGAAGGCGACCCGGCCGGTCGGTGGGAATCGAGACAGGCGTTCCTCGCCGACCTCGCTGGCGTAGACGTGCTCGACGACCGCTGGGCCGGGTGGAACGGCCTCTCGACGGCACAACAGAGCGAGCTACTCGGTAGCCTCCGGCTGTTCTTGGAGACGTGTCCGACCTGTGACGGGAGCGTGACGCTCGATACGACCGTCGTCGAGTCGTGTTGCCGGACGTACGACGTGCTCGCGGCGACGTGTGACGCCTGCGACGCGCGACTCTTCGAGGCCGACGTCGACCCCGAGGCGCTCGAACGCGCCGCTGTCGAGGCGTAGCCGTTCAAACGCGAATCACGGCCGTTCGAGTGGTCGCCGTTTTCGGCGCGCACCTCCCGATCCTCGTCGGCGATCCTGCCTACTCAGAGCGTCGAGGAACCCGCGCCGCCGTCGATCGTCACGGCCTGTCCGTTGACGTAGCCCGACCGTGGTGAAGAGAGGTACGCCACCAGATCGCCGAGCTCCATCGGATCGCCCAGACGCCCGACCGGAACGTCCTCGGTTCGGTCCTCGAGACCGGCCTCGTAGCTCTCGATCTCGCCGCGCTCGACGGCGTACTCGATCAGCTGTTCGATCCGCGGCGTCTCGTGTGACCCGGGGAGGACGGCGTTCGCCCGCACCGCCGGTGCCAGCTCCTTCGAGAGCGTCTTCTCGAGGCCGATGACGCCCATGCGGACGGAGCTCGAGAGGACGTTGCCCGGCGAGGCCTCCTTGACGGTTCTGGACGTGATGGTGACGATCGTGCCGCCGCCGTCGGCCCGGAGGTGCGGGGCTGCCGCCCGGACCGCCCGGACCACGCTCATCACCAGCAGGTCGTACGTGGCGTACCACTCCTCGTCGTCGGCCTCCAGGGGCCGAAACGGCGCCGGACCGCCCGCGCTCGTGACGAGGTGATCGAGTCGGCCGAACTCCTCGACGGTCCGCGTGACGAGGCCTTCGACCTCGGCTTTCTCGGTGATGTCCGCCGTGTGGCCGACGACCGCGCCGCTCGCGACGGACCCGATCTCGTCTACGGCCTCCTCCAGCCGCTCCGGGTCGCGGCCGTTGACGAGCACGTCCGCCCCCTCGCGGGCGAGCGCCTTCGCCGAGGCCTTTCCCAGGCCGCTGCTCGATGCCGTCACCAGCGCCGCGTTGCCCTCGAGTTTCAGGTCCATGTCCACGCTTCCCGCCGGGAGCACAAAAGCGTGCGTCACAGCGCCGGACCGAAACGGGCGACGGGTGTTCCGTGTCTCGCTCCTCGAGGGTCGTTTCCACCCTCACGCCCGGTTTCGTGGATCCCGGCGAGGTCGACGTCGTCGGTCAGCGAGCCACGTGGCTGCCGGAACGGCTCCATGGGCCCCACGTGGTCGAGACCACGGTGCGATCGTCGGAACTCGTGACGCGCCGAGAGATCAGAGTTCGACTCGTCCCGGAACGCTTACGCGGTCGAGCAGGAAGTAACCGATCGTGAGCGCGAGCACCAACACTCCGAGTGCTGACGCGGCCAGTAGCGCCTCGTTCCCGCCGCCGTAGTCCTCCAGGCGGAAGCTGATCACCCGCCGCGAGACGGCGATGATCGCGGCGCTCACGACGATCCGGAGGACGGCCTGACCGCGAGCGTACGCCACGAGGGTCCGGTGGACCTCGACGATGATGAGAAGCAGGAGGACGCTGTCGAGGAGTGCGACCACCTCGACAGGATCGGTAAAGTTCCCCGCGACCAGCAACCGATAGAGCGAGAAGAACAGGTCGAACACCCCGATGAGAAACAGGAGCAACAGGAAGTACGCTGCCCCCAAAACCAGCCATTCCATCGACCTCGCAGCCGGATCGGCGGCGTCGTCGATGGAAACCCCCATGACTGCGTCGTTCGGGTTGGACCGACAAGTGGCTTTGGGGTCGGATCGGGACGGATCACTCGAATTCGGATCCCTCCGTCAGCGCGTCGAGTAGGCGAACGGCGGGCGCCTTCGCGAGCGGCTCGTTGGCGTTGCCACAGTGTGGCGACTGGACGCAGGACGGACAGCCGTCCGCACAGTCACAGCCGTCGATGAGCAGTGCGGTCCTGCCCATCAGCTCCTCGATCCGGGCGTGGCCCCGACGGGTGAGTCCGACCCCGCCCGGATAGCCGTCGTAGACGAACACTGCCGGACCCTCGGTGTGTGGATGGTACGGTGTCGAGATCCCACCGACGTCGCCGCGGTCGCACAGTAAGTGGAACGGGAAAAGCGAGATGATCCCGTGTTCGGCCGCGTGGATCCCGCCGTTGAACGCGTACTCGCCGTCGGGAATCGTCTCGCCGTCGGGAATCGTCTCGTCGTCGGGAATCGTCTCGTCGTCGGGAATCGTCTCGTCGTCGTCGAGCGCATCCGGGTCGTCGCCGGAGTCACCGTCATCGCCCCCACTGTCGCCCCCGTCGACCGCCCCGATCGTCCGCATCTCCGCCTCCACGTCCCCGGGGACCGGAACGTACAGCGCGCGGGTTCCGAGCGTCGTCTCCGGGAGGTCGAGCGTGGACTCGCCGAGCGAGTCGCCGGTCGCCGCGTCCCGTCTGCGGAACCCGGTGACGCGCTCGGTGACGGTCACGTCGGCGAACCGGACCGGGACGTCCGGGCGCGCGGACAGCGTCCGCTCCACGAGGTCCTCCTCGACGACGATCGACTTCTCGGTGAGCGGTTGGGTGTAGTAGTCCGCCCACGACGACCGTAGCTCGGCGACGTTCCGGTCGAGGTCGAGCTCCGCGACCTCGTAGGTACGCCCCTGCTGGTGGTAGATCGCGCCCGGGTGGGCGTCCCGGAGCGCGTCGGCGAACCCGAGCGAGGCGATCGAGTTCCCGTTCGAGCCGTCGATCAACTCGACCTCGCGTTCTTCGGCCGTCCGGAGGTTCATCGCGTGCTGCGGGCTCTCGGAGCCCGCGTACGTCCAGCGGGTCCCCGTGGCGGTCTCACGACGCGAGAGGGTCCCCGCCTCCGTCAGGTCGCCGACGACGCCGGGGAACGACTCCCCGAAGAAGCGCTCGTCGTCGGTGGACAGCCAGGACTCGTCCGCTGCGCAGGCGACGTGTCGCGGGAGGAGGTGGTCGTTCTCGGGGTCACAGACCGCGTCCTCCGGCTGTGCCTCGAAGAAGTCCGCGGGGTGGTTCATCAGGTACTGGTCCAGCTGGTCCTCACAGCCGACCATCACGACGAGCGCGGGGTCCGACCCTCGCCCCGCGCGCCCGGCCCGCTGGTGGGCCGACATCCGCGTGCCGGGGTAGCCGTCCAGGACCACGGCGTCGAGCCCGCCCACGTCCACGCCGAGTTCGAGCGCGTTCGTCGACCAGACGCCGCGGAGGTCGCCCGCGTGGAGGTCGGCTTCGATCTCTCGGCGTCGGTCGTCCTTCAGGGCGGCCTGGTACGCGCCGACCCTCCCAGCGAGGTCGCGCTCGCCCCGTTCGCGGAGGTCGCTCGCGCTGTCCGTGGCGTACTGCTCGGCCGTCTGTCGCGCCCGCGTGAACGCCAGCGTCTGGCGGCCGTTCGCGACGAGGTCGACGAACAGCCGTTTGCTCTCGGTGTGGCTCGACTTTCGGCGGCTGTCCCCGCGTTCCGCCCAGTCGTCGTCGTACTCCGGCGGGTTCCACAACACCCAGTCGCGGGGGCCGCGCCCGGAGGCGTCCTCGTCGACGAGGGCGATCCCCGACGGGTCGCGTCCCGTGACCGCGGCGGCGTGTTCGACCGGGTTCCCGATCGTCGCCGAGCAGCAGACGAACTGTGGGTCCGACCCGAACCGCTCGCAGGTCCGCGCGAGCCGGCGCATCGCGAGCGCGACCCCGGAGCCGAACACGCCCCGGTAGCCGTGGACCTCGTCGATAACGACGTACTCCAGCGAGGAGAAGAACCACTCCCAGAGCCGTCCGGCGTACGGCAACAGCGCGTAGTGGAGCATGTCCGGGTTCGAGAGCACCACCGTCGGGCGGGCGTCCCGAACGTCCCGTTTCTCCGCCCGCGAGAGCCGCCCCGTGTACGACTCGACGGACACCCGACTGCCGAAGCCGAGCCCGCGTGCGAGCGCCGAGAGCGACTCCTCCTGGTCGGCGATCAGCGCGTTCTGCGGGCCGACGTAGAGGGTCCGGCCGCCGCGCTCCATCCCTGCCTCGAATGCCGGGACGGTGTACGCGAGCGACTTCCCGCTCGCGGTCTCCGTCGCCAGGACGACGTCGTCGCCGTCGCGGACCGCCCCGATCGCCTCCGCCTGGTGGCGGTAGAGCCGGTCGATCCCCTCCTTCGCGAGCGCGTCGGCGAGCCGGGGCTCGAGGTCGATATCGCGATACTCGGGCTCGCGGGCCGGTAGCCGGCGGTGTTCGGCGATCTGTCCCTCGTAGTAGGGCCGGTTCCGGAGCCACTCGACGGCGTCGTCCACGTCTACGGACTCGTGGGGGCGGTCGAGCCTAACGGTTGTGGTCGGTCGGTAGGAACCGCCAACGACTTCGACGCCGTGGGAACGTCGGGGAGCGGGGAAGTCGAGACACGGGTAACGCTACTCCCGGATCAACACGATCCCGTCGCGGAACACGGCGTGGTTCGGGAGGACGTGTTCGCCGTCGTCGGTCTCGACGTGGGTCACGAACAGGTCGACCTCCTGGACGATCCCGCGTTGGCCGGCCACGCGTACCTCGTCGCCGATCCCGTACGGCTGGCGCAGAAGGAGGAAGACCCCGGCCGCGCCCGCCGTGAGGAGGTCCTTCGTCGCCAGCGCGGTCAGGAGGACGACCGCGAAGGAGTACGCTGCGAGCAACACGACGAGCGCGAGCGTCTGGACGCCCACCTGTCCGAGCGCGACGAGCGCGGCGACGTAGACGACGCTATACTTCACGAGCGTCGGGAGCACGCCCACCTCGGGGAGTTTGATCCCGCGGAGCCGTTCGGCGACGAGTAGCTCGGCCTTGTCGCCGACGACGACGCCGACGATGACCACGAGGACTGCGACGAACAGGCGGGGGACGAACGCCGCCACGTCCGCCCAGAAGAGGTCGACGTACCGAACCTCGGCGACCGTGAGCGCGACGAGGACGGTGACCGCGACGATGAAGTACGTCGACAGCTTCGCGACGATCCGGACGGTCGAAGTGTCGAACTCGCGGGCGGTGCGCTCGAAGGTCGTCCCCTCTATCGCCTCCGGGACGCCCGCCCGGACCAGCAGTCGGCGGTTGACGACACCGACGAGGACGGCCAGGACGAGCCCGATCGCGAGCACGAACAACGCGAGCCAGACGCGGTCGGGGACCGCGTTCAACAGCTCGCCGGCGCGCCCTGTGGTGGCCGTCGCGACGGGCGTCGAACCCGCCGATATCGCGATCGAGGGGGTCGAAGCCGACGGCATCAGTACTCCTCCGGGTCGACCTCTAAGACGAGCTTGCCGCCCTTGAACGCCCGAACGAGGCCGTCGGACTCCGAGAGGACGATCGCGGTCGCGTTGGTGTCCTGGGTGATCGCGCCGCCGGCCATGTGGCGGGCCCCGAGCCCCTTCGGGATGTCGACGCCCTCGGCGGCGGGTTCGAGGTACCGGTACGCGGAGACGATCTTCCCCGAATCGGAGATCACGAACGCGCCGTCGAGTCGGGAGAACTCCTTGAGCATCACGTTCACGATGGGGTCGCCGACGTGGACGTGGGACTTCTCGAAGGGGTTGTACGACAGCGAGCGGGACTTGTTCATCACCTTGCCCGCGTCGCCGACGACGAACAGCGCGCCCACGGGTTTCCCCTTCTGGCCCTTCTTGCCGAGCTCGATGGCGACGTCGAGCACGTCGCGGATGACGCCCGGGTCGGCGCGTGACTCGACGAAGAGGTCGTAGATGCCGGTGTGGGCGGTCTCGTCGACCGTGACGCGGATCACCGCGTCGGACTCGCCCTCGAAGACGGAGACGACGCAGACGACCTCGTCGCCCTCGGTCACGAGGTCGGCCTCCATCGAGCCCTCGATCCCGAACCGGATCCGGTCGCGTACGTCGCGGAAGGGGATCGGTAGCTCGACGAACGGGTCCGCGTCGACGTCGTTGTCGGGCGCGACGACGACGATCTCGGCCCGGTCGCCCCTCCGATCGTCCGTCTCGGCGGTGGTGAGACGATCGTGAAAGGAGGCGGTCGGCGAGAACAGGAGTACCGCGTCGGCGTCCTCGACGAGTTCGGCCAGGTGGTCGGTGAGTGACGCCATCGTCCTGTCACGACTCCGGGAGAACGTAAAACCGTTGTGACGACGTCGTACGGACGTCGGACACGTGAGGGATCGACTATCGTGTCACGTTCGGAGGACGGTCGTCTCCGGTTCGGTACTGACTCGTCGCCGGTTCAGTACTGACTCGTCGCCAGTTTCGTATCCACCGCTCACGCCCGCGGGTGCGGGTGGCTCCCGATCGTCTCGCAGGTCCCCGATCGTCTCGCAGGTCTCCGATCGTCTCGCAGGTCTCCGATCGTCTCGCAGGTCCCCCTACCGTCGACGCGGTCGAGCGGCGGTCGGACACGTTTTAAGTGTCACGGGCGTCGGTCCGAACGATCATGGCCACCCGAGACGCCCTCTGGGGCTACCGCGACGCGTTCGGCGACGCCTTCGGACGGACCTACTTCAGGCGGTTCGGACCGGGGGTCGCCTCCAGCGTCGGGCTGGGGACGTACCTCGGTGACCCCACCGACGCCGTCGACGACGCCCTCCGGGGGGTCGTCCGGCTCGCGATCGAGTCCGGGGTGAACCACGTCGACACCGCCGTCAACTACCGATGCGGGCGGTCGGAGCGGGTCGTCGGCGAGGCGATCCGGGACGCGAGCGTCGACCGCGAGGCGGTCGTGGTGGCGACGAAGGGCGGGTTCCTCCCGTTCGACGACGAACGCCCCGACGACCCGACAGCCTACCTCCGGGAACGGTTCGTCGACTCCGGGATCGTCGACCCGGCCGACCTCGTCGGCGCACACAGCCTCGCGCCCGACTACCTGGAGTGGTCGCTCGACCGCTCGCTCGACCGGCTCGGCGTCGGGTCGGTCGACTGCTACTACGTCCACAACCCGGAGACACAGCTCGCGGAGCGGTCGCGGGAGGCGGTCTACGACGCCCTAGAAGTCGCATTCGAGACGCTCGAACGTCGGCGGACCGCGGGCGACATCGGGGCGTACGGGGTCGCGACGTGGGACGGGTTCCGCGTCGCCGAGGGGGCGGACCGGTTCCTCTCGCTTCGCGAGGTCCTCGCCCGCGCAGTGGCGGCCGGCGAGGCGGTCGGCCCCGACGACGACCACGGCTTCGCGGCGATACAGCTCCCGTTCAACGTCCACATGGCCGACGCGTTCACGCGGGCGAACCAGCGACCCCCCGACGACCCGGACGGCGAGCCGATCTCGACACTGCGGTTCGCCCACGAGGCGGGCCTCTCGGTGGTCACGAGCGCGAGCATCGGACAGGGCGAACTGACGGCGGGCGAGTCGATCCCGGCGGGTGTCGACGCGCGACTCGCGGGCGACACCCCCGCACAACGGGCGCTCAACTTCTCACGGAGCGCGCCGGGCGTGACCTGTTCGCTCGTCGGGACGACGGACCCGGCCCACCTGCGGGAGAACGTCGCTGGGGGGACGTTCGACCCGCTCGGCGCGTCGGCGTTCGACGCCGTCTTCGAGTGAACGGGCCCGAGCGGAACTCCTGAGCGAGCGACGACGGGACGCCCGTCGACGCCTACCGAAGCTCCTTGAACTCGACGCCACACTCGGGACACGTCCGGACCGAGAACACTTCGTCCGGATCGTTCTTCTTTTTGAGTACCTTCTCACAGGTCGCGCAGTTGAGCCGCTCGTAGGTGTCCTTGAATAGGTCACCGTCACGTAGCGCCTTGCGCGTGGATTTCATATCCCGTCGTTCGTCGCCGGTGGGTATAAAAACCCCGCACGCCGCTGACGAGCGTCGGACGCCACGTGGGCCCCTCGGACGGCGGACGTGGCGGGGACTGGAAGCGTGGTCCGGGCGGGAAACGGCTTCGAACGACGACCGGACCGCGAGCGTGCGGCCGGTTCCGCAACGTTTGTGCTCGCCCCCCGGAAACGGCGACCGTGTCCCGCAACCGGCTGTTCGGATCGCTGTGTGCGATGGTGTTCCTCGTGAACTTCGCGCGGGTGGTGTTCGCGCCGCTCGTCGGCGAGTTCATCGACGAGTTCACGATCCGCGAGGGGACCGCCGGCCTCGTCGTCACGCTCGCGTGGCTCGGGTCGGCCTCGCCACGGATCCCGACCGGCTGGGTGCTCACCCGGACCTCCCGTGTCGCCGTCGTGCTCGTCTCGGGAGCGATACTCACGGTCGGCGCGCTCGGGGTCGCGCTCGCGCCCGGCGTCCCGACGCTGATGGTCGCCGCGTTCGTCGTCGGGAGCGCCTCGGGCGTCTACTTCGTCGCCGCGAACCCCTTCGTCTCGGAGCTGTTCCCCGACCGCGTCGGCCGCGTGCTGGGGGTCCACGGGATGGCGAGCCAGCTCTCGGCGGTCATCGCCGCGCCAGTGGTCACCGTCACGCTGTGGTACGACTGGCGGTACGCGTTCTACGGCCTCGCGCTCTCAGCCGCGCTCACCACCGTGCTGGTCGTCGTCTTGGCCCGCCGGACCGACCTTCCGGAAGCCGGCCGCAGCGACACGGACTTCTTCGGCGGCGCGCGCTCGGAGTGGAAGCTCGTCCTCGCCGGCGTCGTGCTCATGGGTCTGACGGGCTTGGTCTGGCAGGGGCTGTTCAACTTCTACGAGCTGTACATGATCGACAAGGGGCTCGAGCCGACGACCGCCCGCAACCTGCTCACCGTGATCTTCGCGGCCGGCGTTCCCGCCTTCCTCGTCTCCGGCGAGATCGCGGACCGGCTCCCGAGCGTTCCGTACCTCCTCGGGATCGTGACGGCCTTCCTCGTCAGCGTCGTTCTCGTGGTCCTCGCGTCGGAAACCCTCCCGGTCGTCCTCGCCAGCGTGCTCGTGGGGTTCTCCATTCACATGCTGTTTCCGGCCGGCGACACATACCTGCTCGGCTCGTTGCCGGACGGATCGCGGGCGTCCGCGTACGCCGTCTACTCCGCCGGCATGATGACGACACAGGCGGGGGGGTCGTGGGTCGTCGGCGAGACGGTCGAGGCCGGCGTGAGCTACGACGCCGTCTTCCTCGGCGCTGCGGGCGGACTCGCCGTTCTCGTGGCCGTCTACGCCGTCTTGAACGCCGCCGGACGGATCCCCGGCGGGGCCGCTCACGACTGAATCGCCCGTTCGTCGAGGTCCGGTTCGCCCGCCGGTACCCCCGAGATTCCGCCCCGCGGATCCCGGGTCCCACGGATCCCGGGTATCGTGCGTATTTTGGGGCTCGTTCCCGTGTGATCGGGTAATGGAGTACGTACAAGAGCGCGTGACCACGCTCCACGCGCTGACGGACCACCGCCCCGACGCGCCGACCGGGCGCGCGGCCGTCGTGGTGCCGATGACGGAACGCGAGTACGGAACGCTCGCGGCCGAACGGGTCCTCACCTCGCTCGAGCAGGTCGATCCCGCGAGGGTTATCGTCCCCCTGCGCGCCACGCCGGAGCTGGCTGGACCGTTCGCGTCCTGGCTCGACGGGTTCGACCTCGACGTGGAGACGCTGTGGTGTGACGGCCCACGGCTCGCCGACCGCCTCGCAGACCACGACCTCGACGGCGACCGCGGCAAGGGTCGGGACGTGTGGCTCGCGCTCGGCCGGGCGCTCGACGAGGAGTTCGTCGTCGTCCACGACGCCGACACGGCGACGTACTCGCCCGCGTTCGTGAACCGGCTTCTGTTCCCGATCGCCCACGGCCACGAGTTCTCGAAGGGGTACTACGCCCGCGTCGAGGACGGCGCGCTGTACGGCCGACTGTTCAGGCTCTTCTTCCGGCCGCTCGTCCGCGCGCTCGCGAGCGTCCACGACGCGGACGTACTCGAGTACCTCGAGGCGTTCCGCTACGCGCTCGCCGGCGAGTTCGCGGCCACGTCGGACCTCGTCTCGAAGCTCCGCGTCCAGCGGGGCTGGGGTCTCGAGATCGGGACGCTCGGCGAGGCGTTCGTCCACGCGGGCTTTGCGGGGAGCGCACAGGTCGACCTCGGTCGCTACGAACACGACCACCGGTCCGTCGACGGTCCGACCGGCCTCGCCGACATGAGCCGGGCGGTCGGCGCGGCGACCCTCCGCGTCGCCGCCGACGCGGGGGTCGCCGTCGAGTACGACACCCTTGCCGACCGCTACCGCGAGGCTGCGGGAGAACTCGTCGGCCGGTACGCGACCGACGCCGCGTTCAACGGGCTCGAGTACGACCGCACCGACGAGCGCGAGCAGGTGGCGACGTACGCCGAGGCGGTCGCGAAGCCCGGGCCGGACGACCGTCTCCCGGCGTGGGAGGATACCACCCTCTCACCCGCGACGGTCGCGGCGGCGGCGCGGGCGGACCTCGAGGCTGCCGTCGACGCCGAGGGAGCCACGAACGCCGAGCAGTCCGTGGACCCGAGTCCCGACGCGACGTCCGGTGCGGTCCCTCCGCGACGCGACGGCTCGCCCACCTGGGGTGGCGACCGATGAGCGAGGGAGCCGGCCCGAGCGTCGCCGCCCGTGACGACCTCGCCGGCGTGGTCGACCTCTTCGACTGGCTCACCCGCGAGGAGCTCTCGCGGGCGGTCTCCGAACTCGCCTTCAAGCGCCGGGCCGAGGCGGATACAGCCGCGATAGACGACGCCATCGACGTCGCGGTCGCGGAGTACGCGCTGGTCCCGGCCCCGTCGGATGCGGTCGCGACCGAGGGGGCTACCGACGGACTCGGGGAGGGCGCCGACCCCCTCGCGGTCGGCCCGGCGGCGTTCCCCTCGCTCCCGGAGGGCGCCGAGGACCTCCCGCACATCCTCGACGTCCCGGACCGCGACGTCGATCGGGAGGCGCTCTCGGAGGCCGCCCTGGAGCGGCTCTCCGCCGACGCCGTCGCCGCCATCACCGGGGGCGACGCGGAACGGCTGGAGGTCCTCGCGGACGTGACTTACGACATCGAGGCGTGGGCCCCCGTCGACGCCGGGCCGATCCGTGAGCGGATCGTGGCCGAGTTGGACGGATGAGCGACCCCGCCGTGAACGTCGAACGTATCGATATCGGATACTGTTCCGGACGCGGGAACGAACAGATCGTCGTCAACATGATTTAATATCCAACACCTACGATAGCTAACTCGAATGAACGACGGGAAGGACCTGCCGAGGGAGGCCGATGTCGGTTCCGAGCCCGGAGCGGTTCGGCTGTCCGACGACCGTCTCTACCGCGCGCTCGCCTCGACGCGGCGGCGACGGCTGTTGTGGCTCCTGCTCGAGGAGGGACGGTACCCGGTCGAGGAGGCCGTGAGCGTCCTCCTCGGGTGGGACGTATCCTCGGCCGGCGGGATGAAGACCCCGGAGGACCGCCGCCGACTCGTCATCGAACTCGTCCACGTCCACCTCCCGCTCCTTGAGGAAGCGGGGATCGTCTCGTACGACCGGAAGGGTGGCTTCGTCGAACTCGAACCCCTCGACCCGCCGGTCGAAGCGTTGATCCGGCAGACCGTCGGATCCGATCCGTCGACGCTGTAGTGACCGCTGCCGGCGCACCACCGTGACCGTGTTCGACGACCTGTTCGCCGAGACCGTGGATCGTGGACGCCGGCTGATAGTGTATCGAACCGAGGACGGGGACGGCTCGGATGGACTGTTTGTGACCCGCAACGTCGCCGTCGACCGCCGGACGATCCCGGTCGGAGGACCCGAGCCGTTCGTCGAGATCCGGGAGGACGAGAAGTTCGTCGGCGTGCTCGGACTGGACGTCGTCGAGGAACTCACCGACCCCTCGGCGGTTCCGCGGACGGGGCGGGAGGACGTCTCCCCGGGACATCGCGTGCTCCTCGAGACGCTCGACGACACGGTCTTCGCCTCGATGGACCGCCGTCACCTCCTCGCGGTCAGCCGGGAGATAGAGGACCGGGCGTACCGCGTCGGGAGGGGGACCCTCCGGGTGGCGTTCCAGACCCCGGCGACGTTCGACCCGCAAGCGGACGTCTACCGACGGCTGGCTGGCGAAACGGACCTCGATATCCACCTCTACGGCGTCGGAACCCGTATCGAGCAGGCTATCGAGGGAGTCACGTCCCATCCGCTGACGGACGACCGGTACTGGGTGCTCGCGTTCGAGGACGGCGACGACGGTGAACAGAACTGCGCGCTCGTCGCACGGGAACGATCCGACGGGTACCGGGGCTTCTGGACCAACGACCCCGACACGGTACGCGACGTCTCGGTCCGGCTTGCGGACGGCTGAGCCCCTGCTTTCTCCCCTACGCCCTCTGTTTCCCCTACGCCGTCGCCTCGACGTCCGCCAGCTGACGTGCGAGCGCCTCGGCGACGGAGACGTCCGCGTCCTCGACGAACCGCGCGAGTTCGGTGCCGTCGGCGTCCTCGACGACGACCGTCGGGATCAGTTCGACCCCGTACTCCTCGACGCCGGGGCCCTCCTTACCATCGGCTCCCTTCGTCACGGGGAACGCCTCGATCCGGTCGTCGGGAACGCCCGCGGCTACGAGCACGGCCCCGAACGTCGGGAGCTGTCGTTTGCAGTCGACACACCAGTCGCCGCCCCACACCTTGTACCGGTAGTCGCCCGCGAGCGCGTCGAGGACGGCCGGGTCGAGGGTATCGGGGTCGAACGACGGGTCGGGCGAGAGCGTTTCGAGCGTCATGCCCACGACTTGGGCGCCCGTCCTTATGAACGTTACAAGACTCAAACCCCGCCCTCCAGGGCGGGGAGGATGTCAACAACCGCGCGGCGGCGGCGAGGACGGCCGACCACGACGACCAGCGATCCTTGCCGGAGTCCGTCGGACATTTGAGTGGGCGGCGCTTCTTCGGAACCGATGGACGACGACATCCTGGAAGGGCTCGGGTCGCCGCTGGTCCGGGTCGACTCGCCTCCGGGGACGACGGTCGCTGGGAAGGTCGAGTCGCGCAATCCGGGCGGCTCCGCGAAGGACCGCCCGGCGCTGTACATGATCGAGGCTGCGGAGCGGGAGGGCGACTTGGAGCCCGGCGACGGCCTCGTCGAACCCACCTCCGGCAACACGGGCATCGGCATGGCGATGGTCGGCGCGGCGAAAGGGTACGACGTGACGCTCGTGATCCCCGAGGGGAAGTCGGTCGAGCGTCGCCGGCTCGCGCGGGCGTACGGCGCGACCGTCGAGCTCGTCGACGGCGACATCTCCGACGCGAGGGCACGCGCGGACGAGCTCGAACGCGAGGAGGGGATGGTCCAGCTCCGTCAGTTCGAGAACCCCGAGAACCCGCGAGCGCACTACGAGACGACCGGTCCGGAGGTGCTCGAGCAGGTGGGCGACCGGACCGTCGACGCGCTCGTCGCCGGCGTCGGCACCGGCGGGACGCTCTCCGGAACCGGCCGCCGGCTCCGGGAGGCGTTCCCCGACGTGCGGATCGACGCCGTCGAGCCCGCCGGTAGCGCCGTCCTCTCGGGCGAGGCGGTCACCGGCGACGACTTCCAGGGGATGGGTCCCGGCTTCGTCGCGGAGAACCTCGACCGCGAGCTGATCGACGACGTCCACGTCGTCGACCTCGAGGCGGCCGAGGCGGAGTGTCGCCGGCTGGCGCGCGAGGAGGGGATCCTCGTCGGGCAGTCCTCCGGCGGCTCGAACCTCGCAGCGAAGGACGTCGCCGCCGAACTCCGCGACTCCGGCGAGTACGTCGGCGAGGAACCGCTTGTCGTCACCGTGTTCTGGGACAGCGGCGAGCGGTACCTCACGGCCGGGACGTTCGACTGAGCGGGGGGGTCGGCTCCCTCGGTGTCGACGCGGTCGAAGCCGACGGGCCCTCCTTGGGGCTTCGTATCGGGAACGACCGGGTTCGCTTTATGCTCCTCCCGAACGACCCGGTGGTATGGACGGACGAGCGGCGACCGACGGAACCGGGCGCGTCGAAGCCCTCTTCACCGCACCCGAGAGCGGCGCGCAGTCGATCGATCGGGAGACGGTCGAGGTCGTCGACGGCGGGATCGAGGGCGACCGCTACCGGCGGGGGTCGGGTCACTTCCAGCTCGACGCCTGTGCGGTCACGCTCGTCGCTGGCGAGGCGGTCGACGCGGTCCGCGAGGAGACCGGTATCGACGTCTCTGACGGCCGCCACCGGCGGAACGTCGTCGTCCGCGGGTTCGGGACGGGGATGGACGACCTGCTCGACGCGACGGTCCGCGTCGGCGACGCCCTGCTCCGGCCGACCCGGCGGCGGCCGCCGTGTGCGCACGTCGAGGCGGTCGCCGGCGAGCCCGGGCTCGCGACCTCCCTGCGGAACCGCGGCGGACTCTGCTGTGACGTCGTCGAACCGGGAGCGATCGCCGTCGGCGACCCGGTCGCGATCGAGCGGCCGGACCCGGGACGGGCGGGGGAAGCGATCGCCGAGCGGTTGCGGGACGGCTCCGACGATCCGGGTGTGTGAATTCGCCGCATCGGCGCTTGCCCCTTTACTCGGTCGGGACCCCTAGAGGGGGTATGAAACGCACGCGTCGATCGACCGTCGGCTCCCTCACGGCCCTCGGGATCGCGGGACTCGCCGGCTGTCTCGACGGCGGGATCGTCGGCTCCATCCGAGAGGGTGGTGAGGCAGGGGAGGGTGGTGAGGCAGGGGAGGGCGCAGGATCCGGGACGACGGGCGAGACCGGGGGGTCGGCGGACGGGAACGACGGCTCGTCGGACGGGACCGTCCCGCCGACCGCGGACGGCTCCCGATATCTGGCGTACGAACTCGATCACCTCCGCGAGGAGTCGCTGAGCGGCGGCGTCGGCGTCGACGGGATCCCCTCGATCGACGACCCGAACTTCGCCCCCATCGACGAGTCGAACCTCGTCGACGACGCACCGGTGTTCGGGGTCGTTCGCGACGGCGAGGCGAAGGCGTACCCCCAACACGTGCTCGTCCATCACGAGATCGTCAACGACACGCTCGGCGGCGACCCCGTCGCGGTGACGTACTGTCCGCTTACCGGTACGACACAGGGGTTCGAGCGCGGCGCGACGACGTTCGGCGTCTCCGGCCAGCTGGTCAACTCGAACCTGATCATGTACGACCGGGAGACGGAGAGCCGGTGGCCGCAGATGCTCGCGACGGGGATCGACGGGTCGATGTACAGCGAGACGCTCCGGGAGTTCCCCGTCGTCTGGACGACCCTGGGCGAGTGGCGCTCCGAACGTCCGGACTCGGCGATCCTGACCGACGACACGGGCTACGCGCGCCGATACGGGAACGACCCGTACGGGGTCTACGCGCCCATCGGCGGGTACTACGCGGCCGACGAGACGATGTTCCCAGCGCTCTCGACCCCCGAAGCGGGCCACGCGAAGTCGGTCGTGATCGGGGCGCGAAGCGCCGACGGCGCGGTCGCGTTCGACAAGGAGACGTTGCTCGCGGAACGAGTCCTCGAGGGGCGCCTCGAGCCGGCCGACGACGACGTGGTGGCCGTCGCGGACCCGGCGCTCTCGACCGGATACGTCTACCGGACGCCCGGGGACGCGACCGTGGAACCGGACGGGAACGGGTACCGAGTGGAAGGAGGAGAGGCCGGTTCCGGGGGCGGGTTCGACGCCGACGACCTGCCGCTCGACCGGGTGCTCGCGTTCGACGCGATGTGGTTCGCGTGGGCCGGGTTCTACCCCGACACCGGCTTCGCCGGCGAACACACTGAGGCCGGGTATGGCCGCTGAGACCGCCTCGCCGACCGCGAGCCCGGTGGCGTGGCTCTCCGGGCTCGTCCGCCGGACCGCGTTCGCGGTCCGCGTCTCGCTCTCGCGTCGGGACGGCAGGGCGACGCTCGGACTCGTCGCGGTGGCCTACTTCGTGCTCTACAGCGTCGGCCTGGGCCACCTCGGACGGGCCGGTGGTGCGGCCGTCCGGGGCGGGACGGGCGGTTCGGCCCCCGTCCTCGATCTGTTCGTCGTGAGCGACCCGCTCCTGACCGCGACCCGGCGGGTCGCGCCGTTCCAGTACGAACCGGTCGCGTTGCTGACGGTCGGACCGATCGAGTACCTCTTCGCCCCGGTCAACGCAGTGCTCGGTCTCGGGCTCGCAGGACTCGTCGGCGTGACCCTCGCGGTTTCGGTCGTCGCCTGGCGCGGGCCCTCGGCGTGTCGGATCGGCGCCGGCGCGGGTGCGGCCGCCGGGCTCCCGGGTCTCCTCTCGGGGTTCGTCTGTTGCGGGCCGACGATACTGCTCGTGATCGGGATCCAGGCGTCGGCCGGGGTGCTCGCTGTCCTCCAGTGGTTCCTCCCGCTGGCGGTGGCGAGCCTGTTCGTCACGTTGCTGTGGGTCGGGAGCCGGGTCGACCCCGACACGGTCCGGTGAACACCCCCGGAGTCGAGCGGTCGACGGTCGGTTCGGCCGGTAGACGACGGTTTATTACTGCGTCTCGGTACGACCAACGTAGAGCGTGAACCGTACACTCGAACCGTCGGACCGACGGAACCGACCGGATCGACGACACGGACCGGACCGACGGAACCGACCGGATCGACGACACGGACCGGACGGGAGGCGGTGCTCGGCGTGAACTGGCGGTACCGCCACACGGTCCTGACGCTGTGTATGCTCGCCTTCTTCGTGACGTACTTCGCCCGGCTGGCGATCAGCCCGGTGGTCCCGTTCATCACCGCCGACTTCGCGGTCTCGAACACCGCGGTCGGGGTGGCGCTCTCGGGGATGTGGCTCGCGTACGGCGTCTCACAGTTCCCGAGCGGGATCCTGGCGGACCGATACGGCGAGCGGCGGGTGATCCTCGTCGCGGTCGGCGGTACGACCGCTGCGAGCCTCCTGCTCGCGCTCGCCCCGGTGTTCCCCGCGTTCGTCCTGATCGCGTTCCTCCTCGGGCTCGTCGCCGGGCTCCACTACGCGGTGGCGACGACGTTGCTCTCGCGGACGTTCGACGACCTCGGCACCGCCGTCGGACTCCACTCGATCGGCGGCCCGCTGGCGGGGCTCGTCGCGCCGGTCGCCGCCGCGTGGGTCGGCGTCCGGTACGGCTGGCGGCCCGGTGTGGCGCTCGCCGCGCTCGTTGGAGTCCCGATCTTCGTCCTGTTCGCCTGGCGGATCCGTCCGACCGAGCCGCGTCGCCCCGACCAGCCGATGCGGGACCGGCTACGGCTCGGGCCGCTCGTCGAGCTCCTCTCGCGACCGAGCGTCCTCCTCCCGCTCGTGGTCGCGACGATCGGGACCTACGTCACCCAGGGCATCATCTCGTTTCTCCCCACGTTCCTCGTCGACTTCCGGGGCTACTCCCCCTCGTTCGCGGGCGGCGTCTTCTCAGCGTTCTTCGTCGTCCGCGCGGGCGCGCAGGTCGGCCTCGGCCGGCTCTCGGACCGACTCGGTCGTGACGCGGCGATCGGGGGAGCGATGCTCTCGGGCGCGCTCGGGCTCGTCGGCGTCGTCGCCCTCCCCGGCGTCGTCGTAGTCCCCGACCTCGTCGGGCTCGCGCTCGCGGTCCTCCTCGCCGGCGTCGGATCCAGCTTCTTCTCGGCGATCGACCCGCGGTTCATGGAGGCGATGAGCGACACGGAGCGCGGCGCCGGCTTCGGGCTCGTCCGAACCGTCTACACTGTGATCGGCTCGGCCGGGTCGGTCGGGGCCGGTCTCACTGCCGACCTCTTCGGGTGGGGCGTCTCCTTCGCCGTCCTCGCCGGCCTCTTCGGCGTCGCGTTCCTCGTGATCGCGGGCAACGCGGCGCTCGGGACCGGTTACTGACCGGCTACTGACTGGCTACTGACTGGCTACTGACTGGCTACTGACTGGCTACTGACTGGCTACTGATCGGCTACTGACTGGCTTGGCTACTGACTGGCTACTGATCGGCTACTGACTGGCTACTGATCGGCTACTGACTGGCTACTGATCGGCTACTGAAGTCCCGCTCGTCCGCGGCGTCCCGACTACGCCTCCGGGAAGATGCTCTCGGGGATGTACGCCGTGACGGTCCAGTTGGGCGTGTCGACGACCTCGCTCACCTTCAGGTCCATCGCTGCCGAACAGAGGATGTACGCCTCTCCGCGGGTGAGCCCGCGGTTCTCCGCGAGGTGGTCGATCATGTGGCGGGTCGCCTTCCTCGTCGCCTCCATCAGGTCGTCGCTGATCCCGGTCGTGCCGTACATCGGCTCGTCGCGGCCGGTGGGCGTGAACGGCCCGGTCGTCTCGAACTGTGGCTGTTCGATCGACATGTCCGACCGGACCGAGAGCCGGGCGGTGACGAACATCGGGGCCTCGATCCCGGTGACACACACCTCGCCGTCTCCCTGTGCGGCGTGGCAGTCCGCCGTCGAGAAGAGCCCGCCGTCGACCTCGACCGGCAGGTACACCGTCGACCCGGCGGTCATGTGTTTCACGTCCATGTTCCCGCCGACGGACCGCGGCGGGAGCGTGTCGTGTTCGCCGTCCTCGCCCGGCGCGAGCCCGATCACGCCCGGGAAGGGGTCGAGCGGTACCTCGATCCCGTTCACGAAGTGGCCGACGTCGCCCTGGAGGTCCCAGATGTGAACGTCGGCGTCGGGGAAGTCCTCCGGGAGCAGGCCGAGCCCCATCTCGCCCGGCATGAACCCGGTGTACCCCCAGCCCTTGTGCTGGAAGTCCAGGAGGTCGACCTGGATCACGTCGCCCGGCTCCGCGCCCTCGACGGCGACGGGGCCCGTGAGGGGGTGGACCGGGTCGAAGCTCACGTTGGCGAAGTCCTCCGCGGTCGACTCCGTGTCGAGCTGGCGGTCGACCGCGTCGCGGCACTCGAACCGCACCACGTCGCCGTCGGCGACGGTGAGGACCGGATCGAGCGAGTTGTCCCAGGCACGGTGGACGTTCCGTTCGGCGTCGGAGAGGTGGTGATCGATGGTGTACTCGCGTCGGTCGGCCGTGCCGCTCGCGTCGTCGGAACCGTCCTCGTGTGGCATACGATACTGAAGTGGTCGCCGACCGACTTAAAATCGGTCGGCCGGCGTCGGCCGTTAGGTACAGTCGGTCTCGCAGTCCTACGTCCGACTGTATATCCAGTAGCCATCGTCGTCGACGGCGAACGCGGTCGGCGCGCCCTGGACGCGATCGAGGAGCTCGAGAAGGCCGTCGAAGCAGGGCGGGTGAGCTACGTCTCCCTCGTCGCGAAGGCGTGACCCGCGGGACGGATCGGACCGCCGCTGTAGGCCCGGCTCGACTGGCTTCTTCGGGCACGGAATGGGTCGATTTATACCCGGAACCCGAAACCACTACCCATGTCTACACACGTCGCTATCGTCGGCGCGTACGGGAGCGCCGGCGCCGCCGTCGCCGATCGACTCGCGGAGGACCCGGAGATCGAGCTGACGCTCATCGACGACGGCGACCCGGGAGGCGGGCTGTGTATCCTCCGCGGGTGTATGCCCTCGAAGGAGGTGCTCTCGGCCGCCGAACACCGATTTTCGGCGCGTCACGACGACCGGCTCTCGGGGCCGTTGCCGGACGTCGACCTCGAGGCGGTCGTCGACCGGAAGAACGAGCACACGTCGAACTTCGCTGCCCATCGCCGCAAAGCGATCGACCGACTCACCGAGCGGGACGGGGTCCGGTTCGTTCACGACACCGCGGCGTTCGTCGACGACGGGGAGCTCGCGGTCGGCAGTCGGACGCTCGAGCCCGACTACGTGGTGATCGCGACCGGGTCGACGGCGAACGTCCCGGCGCTCCCGGGCATCGACGACGTGGAGGTGCTGACGAGCGACGACGTGCTCGACGCGACGTCGTTCGGCGACTCCGGTGTCGTCATGGGGTTCGGGTACGTCGGCATGGAGCTCGTGCCGTACCTCAGCGAGGCGGCGGGCATGGACCTCACCGTCATCGAACACGACGCCCGGCCGCTCGACGAGGCCGACGACCCGTTCGGGGACGCCCTCCTCGAGTACTATCGGGACGCCTTCGACGTCGACGTGCTCACGCGTACCGAGGAGCAGCGCGTCACGTCGGCCGACGGGGACGGCGTCGAACTCCACGTCGTCGAGGACGGCGAGGAGCGGGTCGTCGAAGCAGACCAGCTGTTCGCGTTCACCGGCCGTCGCCCGACGCTCGACCGGCTGGGGCTCGCGGAGACGTCGCTCGTCCCGGGTCCGGGCTGGGTCGAGGACACGATGCAGGCGCGGGACGACGACCGCGTCTTCGTCGTCGGCGACGCCAACGGAAAGGAGCCGATCCTCCACGTCGCCAAGGAACAGGGGGTGACGGCCGCGGAGAACGTTCGACGACATCGCGACGGCGACCCGCTCGTCGAGTACACGAACGTTCACCACCACGTGGTCTTCTCGGGGCTGGGGGTCCTCCCGTTCGCCCGCGTCGGTCACTCGGCAGTGTCGGCCGAGGCTGTGGGCGTCGACCACCTCGTCGTCACCCGTGAGGCGGCCGACGACGGCGTGTTCAAGACCAAGAACGTCCCCGAGGGGTTGGCTCGCCTCGTCGTCGGCACCGACGGAACGGTCCTCGGCTATCAGGGCCTCCACTACCACGCCGACGTGATGGCGAAGACGATGCAGGTCGTCGTCGAGATGGAACTGGACGTCCGCGAGGTCCCCGACCGGGCGTACCACCCGACCACGCCGGAGATACTCGACGGACTGTTCCGGGAGGCGACGGCGGCACTCTCGGACCGATAGGAGGCCTCCGGCGTCCGGGACGAAGGTGGCGACGCTCTCGCCGGTCTAGTTCGGCCACCGCGATCACGTCGTCGACGGGCTGGCCAAGCGGACGACTCCCCCACTGCGTTTCGATGGCGTCCGGTGGGTCCGGGACGTTGACGGTAACCGAACCGTAACGAGGTAACCGCAGCCCCCGATAGCGTTTATCTGATCCACGTCGGTCGATCGGTATGGGACGGTTCGCGGTGTTGATGACTGCCGGTCCGGAGCGAGCCGGGAGCGCGCTCAACGGGGTGGAGTACGCGCTCCGGCTCGCCGACGCGGGCCACGACGTGCGGCTGTACCTCGACGGGTCGGCGACCCGATGGCCCGGCGAGTTGCGGACGCGGGTCGACCACCCGCTCCGTGAGGGGCTCGACCGGGCGATGGACGGCGACGCCGAGATCGCCGCCTGCGCGTACTGTGCGGCCGCCTTCGACGCGGTTGCCGGCTGCCGCTCGGAGGCGATCCCCCTGCTCGGCGCCGCCGGCGAGGAGCACGGTCCCGACGTCGCGGCGCTCGTCGAGAACGGGTACGAACTGCTCACGGTGTCCTGATCGGGTCGGTACGTCACCGGCTGTGGCGTTCCGTTCTTCGATTCGGCGCGGCGACCGTCATCGAGCAAACGACCCGTGTGCGCGGTTGGATTCTTAAGCCTGCGCGTCGAATACAGCCCCAGAACGCGCCCCCGAATGACCGACCACCACCTCCCGTCCCTTCCTGACGCCCCGACATGACCGATCCCCCCGACCCAGGAGCGGCGTCGGACCGCAGTGCGGGGGCCGATCCGGGACCGGATCGGGTCACGCCGGCCGTCATCGACCGACTGTTCGAGCACACGCCCGACGCGGTCCTCGTCGTCGACCCCGAGGCGAACCGGATCGTCCGCTGTAACGACCGGGCCTGCGAGCTCTTAGGATACGACCGCGATCGGCTCCTGTCGCTCGGCCCTCCGGACATCCACCCGCAGGATTACGACGTGTTCGAGGCGTTCGTCGAGCGGGTTCGCGACCGAGGTGGCGGGGTCACGACGGAGCTGTCGTGTCACACGCGGGACGGCGACGTCGTCCCCGTCGACGTCACTGCGACCACCGTCCGGTTCGACGACCGCGACGGGATCCTCGCCATCGTGCGCGACGTCTCCGCGCGCACGGAACGACAGCGGGAGCTTCGTCGGCGGTCGGCGGCGATGGCGGCGGCCCACGACGGCATCGCCGTGCTCGACGCCGCCGGCGCGGTCGTCCACGCGAACGCGGCGTACGCCTCCCTGTTCGGGTACGACGACCCGGACGCGCTCGTCGGCGCGGCGTGGGACGACCTGTGTGCGAGCAGCGACCGCTTCGAACTCGACTGCCGTCCCACGGTCGTCGAATCGGGCGAGTGGCGCGGGGAACTCACGGTCCCGCGGGACGACGGCGAGGACGTGCCCGTTCGAGCCTCCGTGACGGGGCTCGAGGACGACGAGTTCGTCTGCGTCGCCCGCGACGTGAGCGAGGAGCGTCGGCGGGAACGTCGCCTCAGGGGGGTGACGGAGTCGAGCCGTGAGCTCCTCACAGCGGTCGACCGCGACGACGTGGGCCGGATCGCGGTCCGGACGGTCGCGGACGTCCTCGGTCACGAGCTCTGTTGTGTCCGCCTGTACGACGCCGACGCCAACGAGCTCGTACGGACCGCCACGACCGACGCGGCCGCGGAGCTCGTCCGGTCCGAGGTCGCCTACGACCTCAAGTCGTCGAACGCCGGCGCGGCGTACCGGAACGGCGAGACGGTCCGAAACGAGTCGACGGCGGCGGACCCGTACGCCGCCGACCCGTGTCGGGCCGAGGCTCACGTACCGCTCGGCGAGTTCGGCGTCCTGAGCGTCTTCGAACGCGAGGAGTCGCTGACGTCGTTCGACGTCCAGCTGGTCGAGCTGTTCGCCGGCGTCGTCCGTTCCGCGTTCACGCGCGCGGAGCGCGAGGAACGGCTCCGCTCCCGGCGGACCGAACTGGAGCGTCGCCGCGGTGAGCTTGCGGCGACGGACCGGTTCAACACGCTCGTCACGGAGGTGATCCGCTCGGTGTTGCGAGCGACGAGCGTCCCTGAGGTCAAGCGAGGAGTCTGTGAGGACCTCGCCGGGTCGTCGCTGTACCGTGCCGCGTGGATCGCGAGCGTGGACGGCGAGGCGGACGCCGAGGCCGTGACGATCGATTCCAGTTCCGTCGCGACGGACGCGTTCGTCGAAATCGACGAGGAGTCGTTCGTCACGTCCCCGTTCGCAGAGCGGCTGGTCCGGAAGAGCCACGAGGCCGACGCCGCCGTCGTCGAGCGCCGACGGTTCGAGTCAGGGAACGTCGACGGCGGGACCTCCGGCTCCGACGAGGAGCCCGAAGCCCCCGAGCGCTCCGACCCGGACGCCGGACCGGACGCCGACGTGGAGACGATCGCCGCCGCGGTCCCGGTCGCCTGCGGTCGACAGCGGTTCGGCGTGCTCGCCGTGGCGGGGACCGACGAGAGCGGCTTCGCCGAAACGACGCAGGGCGGCCTCGAACTGCTCGGCGAGACGCTCGGCTTCGCGATGGTCGCGGACCGTCGGCGGAACACGCTGAGCGAGAGCGACGCGGTCGAACTGGAGTTCGCTTTTGCGAGCCCGCTCGCGGACCTCTCTACGGCGTTCGACTGCCGGTGTGAACACCTCGGGAGCGCCGGCGACAGCGAGGGAGAATACGCCTACGAGGTACGGATCACGCACGACGACTTCGAGGCGATCCGAACGTTCCTCGACGACTATCCCGAGGTTCGCGGATGTCGGCTCGTCGGGCGTCGCGACGGGTCGTGTCTCGTCGAGATAACGGTCGACGGTGCCCCGCCGCGGCTGTTGGCCGAGGTCGGTTTCAGTCTCGTGTCGCTGTACGCTGTGGACGGCGAAACGAGGCTGATCGCCCGGGTTCCGGGCGACGAGGACGTCACGCGTGTCCTCGACGCGCTCGCCGAACACTGGGACGACGTCGGGTTGGTCGCCAAGCGACAGACCCGGACCCCCAGAGCGGACCTCGTGTTCCCGGCCGACGGCGCGGTCGACCTCACCGAGCGACAACGGTCGGTGCTGGAGACGGCCTACGAGGAGGGCTACTACGACTGGCCACGGGAGCACACGGCCGAGGAGGTCGCCGAGAGCCTCGATATCGCCTCCGCGACGCTCCACCAACACCTCCGCGTGGCGGAACGCGCCCTCGTCTCTTCGTTCGTGGACGACGGGTCGACGTGACGGAATCGAGAGCGAACCTACGTGTCTCGGTACCCTCCGGCCGAGACACGTAGCGTGGGTGACCATACCGAGGCCCCACGAGTACGTATCCATGAGCACGGAACCGATCCCGATATCCCGACTCGACGGCACGCACAAGCGGACACAACGGCTCCTCATCGAGGTCGCCGACGTCCTGGGTCACAAGTGGCACCCGGTCATCCTCGCACAGTTGCTGAACGGGGAACCGCACACATTCAGCGAACTCGGCTCAGCGATCGACGACGTGTCGAACAAGATGCTCTCCGACAGCCTCTCGACGCTCCAGGACGCGGGGCTCGTCGACCGCGAGGTCGTGAGCGAGAAGCCGGTCCGGGTCCGGTACACCCTGACCGAACGCGGGCACGACCTCGAGGCGGTCCTCGACCCGATGCTTCGCTGGGGCCGCGAACACCTCGCCGGCGAGGCGATCGCTCGGTCGGACGCCCGAACGTCGTTGCGTCGTTCGGGCGCGATCGGCGGGGAGGTCGCCGATGAGTAGTCGCACCGATCCGCCCCGTGAGGGGTCGATCGACCGGGGCTTCACGCTCCGTGGTGAGCGCGGCAGTGGCACGGAACCCTCCGTGTCCGAGCCGTCCCGGGACGACGTCTTCCGGACCGTGTTCGGGCTCGGTGCCGCCGACGTCCGGACCTACGACGCGGTGGACGAGGTTCCGAGCTCGACGACCCGGGAACTAGCCGACCACCTCGACCGGGACCGTAGCAACGTGAACCGGTCGTTGAACCGGCTGCGGGAGGCCGGACTCGTGACGCGAGTGCGCCGACTGCTCGACTCCGGAGGGCACGTGTACCAGTACTCCGTCGTCTCGGACCACACGACCGAGGACGTCGTCGCCCGGGCGGTCGACCGATGGCGGTCGACGGCGCTCGACGTGGCCGCGTCGGAGTAGGGACCCTCCCGCTCGGCTCGGCGCCGGCGCCCGGGAAATCTCGGGAAGGCTCCGCTCGCCCTCGACTACAGCCCGTCACCGACGGCTACTTCCGGGGTGTTCCGGTCGCGAGGTCGTCCAACGCCAGTTCGAAGTTGCGCTTGTTCGCCTTCCAGACGGCGTCGAAGAGGTCGCCCGCGACCGGGACCGTCCCCGCGATCACGTCCACGGAGACGTTCGCGATCATTCTGAGCAGCGTCGCGTAGGACACGCCGAGGCGGGCCGCCTCGAGCACGATGTACAGTGAGAACGCGCCGCTGAGTACGTCGCCCGCGCCCGGGAGGACGCCGAGCAACGGATCGATACCGATGCGGTAGTCCGCTCCCGGAACGCGGATCCCCTCGTCGAGGACGTACGCCACGAACCGCATCCGCTCGACCGCCGCCCGGTCGACCGACCTCGGCAGGCGCTCTATCCGCTCGTCGAACTCGGTCAGCAGGGCGCTCTCCCGTTCACCCGTCATAGGTTCCGTACGGGCCCCCGCCCGATAACCGTGGTGTCGACGCGTCGCACGCGACGACGCGCGTCGGTACGTCTCAGTCGGCGCGGCCGCCGGGCGCGAGCCCGAACGCCTCGTCGCGGACGTGGTTCTCGACGAGCAGCAGGTACGTCGCCTGGCTCCACTGGAGGTTCGAGTTCCACCGGACGTCGCCGCTCCCGTCGACGCGCTCGGGGAGGAGGCCGGCGGTCGTCGTCCACTCGTGGGCGTCCTCGAAGACGTGGTCCGCGACGGCGTCCGGGTCGGTTCCGCCGAGCCAGCGGGCGACGTCGGCGTACGCCTCACAGAGCGGCCAGCCGCCGTCCTCGACGGTCCCCGTGGGCGTGTAGCGGTCGCCGGGGTACCGACCGAGGCAGGGCGTGTCGCCCGCGACCCACGCCTCGTCGTCGGTGGCGGCGAGCGTCGCGGTGACAGCGTCGCCCTCGGGTTCGACGACATTCCACGGCCAGACCGCCATGAACGACGCGGCGTCCGGTCGGGCGTCGGCCGGCGGGTCGGACGGCGTCTCCGGGCTGTCCGCCGTGACGAGCGCGTCGCCGTACGGCGTCGGCTTGAAACAGTACGTCTCGACGTTGTCCGCCCACACCGCGGCCCGCTCGCGACACTCCTCGGCGAAGGAATCCTCGTCGCGCGCGTCGGCGAGCTCGCCCATCGCACGGAGGCCGGCGATCGCCGCGGCCGTCCCCTCGGTGCTGTGACCCCATATCTCCTCCCACGGGTCCTGGTGTTTCTCCGGGAAGCCGTAGCCGTTGTCGTACGAGAGCAGGAACTCCGCCGCTCGCTTCGACATGTCGTAATGGGTCTCGAGCAGGTCGTCGTCGCCGGTCTCCCGCCAGACGAGCCAGTGAGCGTATATCGGGCCGCCCACCTGATCGAGCTGGAGCGCCCGCCAGTGGGGCTCGCCGGTGACGTAGTAGTTCTGCCACCACGTCCCGTGTCGGTCGATCCCACGGTCGTCGACGACGTCGCCGGTGATCTGGTTCTCGTCGAACCACCGGAGCGCGAGCCGTGCCTCATGCTCGGCCCCGGCCGCGATCAGCGCCTGCGTGATGATCACCTGATCGCGCGGCCAGATGAACTTGTACGTCATATCGCTCGGCTTGAACGCGCCGGCGATGACGCCGCAACAGCCGTCCTGTGCGCACTTCATCGCCGTCAACGACCGCTCGTAGAGGTCGTCGGCTACGGGGTCGTCGGTCGGCCCGTCCGAGACCGTCTCGTGCCACTCCTCCCACGCCGTCGCGAACGACTCCCGTTCGGCTGCGTACCCCCGGTCGAGGAGGCGCAGGGCGTGTTCGACCGCCACGTCCTCGCCGTAGCCGAACCCGACGCCCGTGAGCCACGACGCCGTGTCGGTCTCGCCGACGTACAGCCCGACGCCCACGTCGAGGTTCCCCTCGGCCCGCTCGGCGTCGGCGACGAAGCCGTCGTTGCCCTCGTAGACGTCGGCCCACGCGCTCCGTTCCGGGCCGGTCGAGACTCCGGTGTGACCGATCCGGCGACCGTCGAACCCGCGCTTTCCGTGGCGGTCCTGTGCGATCGCCAGCCACCGGTCGCCGTCCGTCGCGACCACCAGCTCCGCGCCGTCCCGCTCCGTGACGAACGCCTCCTGGACCGCGTTGGGGTCCTCGTGGTCGTGACCGTGGATCCCGAGGTCGGCGACGGTGTAGAAGGTCCGCTCCGCGACCGTCTCGAACTCGGCGTCGGTGCGGATCAGGAGGCCGCAGGTGTCGACGCTGGCGACGACCCGTTGCGTGAGGGTCCCGGTCGACCCCGGCTCGTCGAAGCGGTTCTCGAGGGTTATCTCGGGGACACGGCTCGACGCGTACGAGACGTCACCGGCGACGGCGTCGTCGCGGGCGTCCAGCGTGTGTCCCTCGTCGGCGTTCCACGCGAGTGTGTGGAGGTCGTAGAACAGCTCGATGTCGGACCGGAACGCCGACGTCTCCTCGATGATCGCCCCGTGACGGCCGCGTTCGGGGTCGTCGTAGCTGTTCGCCGTCAACAGGACGTTCGCACCGTCGTCGCGCGGCGCGCTGAGGATCGCGTCCTTGTCGCTCGGTACCGACGGTGCGTTCGACTCGACTGGCATGGGCAGTAAACGATTACCACGCTGATAAGTCCGGGGCGGGCGTGTACGCTCGGCACCACTCGCGGGGGCACCTCCCGCCTGAACACCACTCGCAGGGGCACCACCCGCCCGGGGAACCCGTGGGGGACGCTCCCGTGCGCACTGCCCGGCGGTGACCGGACGGTAACCCGCTTACCTCGCGGTTCGCGAAGGGACATCCCTCCACGGAGCCTAGGAAGCTCCATGTCATCCGACTCGGTTTCCGGCGGCGGTGCGGACACGAACGGCATCGTCGACGTGGAGAGCGCGGAGTCGTTCCGCGAGATCGTCACAGCGAACGAGCGGGTCGTCGTCGACTACTTCGCGGACTGGTGCGGGCCGTGTAAACAGCAGACGCCCATCCTCGAAGAGCTCGCGGGCACCGTCGACGCCCCGGTGCTCGGCGTCGACACCGACGAACACGCCGGACTCGCAGCCGAGGCGAGCGTCCGATCGATCCCCACCGTGGCGATATACCGCGACGGCGAGGAGGTCGAGCGGTTCGTCGGCGTCACGGGTGCGGACGAGATACGGGCGGCGTTGGCGTAGGAGACGGCACGGTTCCCCGACCGCCTCGCGGACGCGTTCATGCGCGCGTACCTCTCCGTGACCGACGAGTACGAACTCCCGCCGCACGTCGCGGCCGCCGTCGACGACGCCCGCGTCCGGGTCGACGCGGAGTTCGCCGATGACCCCGACGCCGACCTGCGTAGAGAAGTGATCCCGGCGTTCTACAGAGAAAGCAAGGCGAGTGCCTCGGGGCTTGACCCCGAGGCGGTTCACTCCCCGTGACGACACCCTCCCGTGACCATACCCGTCTCCCGTCCTCGCCGAGCACCTCGCCACCGCCCTCGTCCTCACCGAGCGACTCGCCACCACCCTCGTCCTCACCGAGCGACTCGCCACCGACCCCCGATCCGCTGACGCCATCACGTCGAACGACCGCCCGCCTTCGACCACCGCAAACTACGTGAATCCCGCGGACCGACCCACGGTGTGTACGATTACCACGTCCACTCCACCTACTCCGACGGGTCGTTCCTGGAGCGGATGGTCACAGCGGCGGAGGCTGCCGGTCTCGACGGGGTCGGGATCGCCGACCACTGTTCCGTGATCCCCGACGGGACCGCCGAACGACGGAAGCGACTGCTCGGGTTCAACCTCGATGCGACCTACGGGCGACGCCGAGAGGCGATCGCGGTCGCCCGCGAACGCGTCGACGTCCCCGTCTTCGACGCCGTCGAGATGGACTACCATCCCGACCACGAGGCGGCGATCGGGGGCTTCCTCGCGGAGGCCGGCTTCGACTACGCGATCGGTAGCGTCCACGACCTCGAGGGCGTCAACGTCCACGCCCGGTCGTACTTCGCCGACCGGTCGGAGGTGGAGCGTCGCGACCTCGTCGACCGCTACTTCGAGAAGCTGGTCGCGCTGGTCGACTCCGAGCTGTTCGAGGTCGCGGCACACCCCGACCTGGTCGAGCGGAACCCGCACCTTCGCGGGTTCGCGACGGCGGACCACTACGAACGGGTCGCGGCGGCGTTCGAGCGATCGCGGACGGTCCCGGAGGTCAACGCGGGCCGGCTCCTCGACGACTACGGCGAGTTCCACCCCGCGCCGGCGTTCCTCGACGCGCTCGTCGACCGCGGCGTGAGCGTGACGGTCGGGACAGACAGCCACGAGCCGGATTCGATCGAGCCGCGGGCGGTCGGGATCCGTGAGGAACTCGCCGAGCGCGGGCTCGACCCGGTCGCGATCGAAGCCACGACCGCGGGGACGCGGGGCGACTGACTTCGCTACCGCTCAGTCGGACGCCGGAAATCGGAGAATTCCGAGCTTGACGACGCTACGCTTCGTCAAACAACTCCTCGCCGTCGACCATGTGCTCCTCGACGGCGTCCATGTCGAGGGTGACGCCGAGTCCGGGCTGGTCGGGGACTTCGATGTACCCGTCCTCGATGACCTCCTCCTCGACGAGGTCGCCCCACCAGCCGAGCTCGTAGGAGTGGTACTCGACGGCAAGCGAGTTCGGGATCGCCGCCCCGACGTGGGCGGCCGCCATCGTCGCGACCGGGGAGGCGACGTTGTGCATCGCGACCGGCACGTAGTACTGGTTCGCCACGTCCGCTATCTTGCGCGTTTCGCGCATCCCGCCGACCTTCGGCAGGTCGGGCGCGACGATGTCGACCGCCTGGTTCTCGATGAGCCGTCGAAGTTCGGTGACGCGGTAGCGGTTCTCGCCGACCGCGATGGGAGTCGTCGTCGACTTCGTGACCTCCTCTTGAACCTCCAGGTTCTCCGGCGGCACGGGGTCCTCGAGCCACCAGACGTCGTACTCCTCGATGGCCTCGGCGAGCCGCTTCGCGGAGCCGCCCGAGAAGGTCCAGTGACAGTCGAAGGAGACGTCGGCCTCGTCTTTCACACGTTCGGTGACCGTCTCGACGATCTCCGCCTTGTGGCGGATCTCGCCCGGTCGGAGGTGCCGGTTGGCGCGGTCCTTCTCGAACCCGGACGGCACGTCGAGGTCGAACTTGAGCGCGTCGTACCCGAGCTCCTCGACGACGCGTTCGGCCTCGTCGGCACACGCCTCGGGGTCGGCCTCCTCCTCGGTGTGACAGTCACAGTAGACGCGCATCCGGTCGCGGTACTTCCCGCCGAGTAGCTGGTAGGCGGGAACCTCGAGGACCTTCCCCGCGAGGTCGTGAAGCGCCACCTCGATCCCCGAGATGGCCGTGACGGTGACCCCCTCGACGGAGCCCTCGCCCGACATCTTCTGGATCAGGTGCTCGTAGAGGCGGTCGATGTCGAGCGGGTTCTCGCCGATCACGAACGGCTTCATCCGCGCTATCAGCTCCGGCACGCCCGCGCCCCAGTACGCCTCGCCGGTGCCGACCACGCCCGCGTCGGTGTAGACGCGCACGAGGGTCCACGGGAAGTTCCCGTCGACCATCGTGGTCTGGACGTCCGTGATCTCGAGGTCACGGTCACCGCCGCGTGACCGGGTTACGTCCATCGTCTCGGCGGAGAGCTCCCGCATCGTGTACTCCGCGTTCGGGTCGTGAAGCGACTCGTAATTTAGGCTCATACTAGGGATTTAATTCGGATCATAGTAAGTGTTTATCCTCCGTCAGCCGTCGGTCACTTCAGGATCGACAACAGCCGTTCGGGGTCCATGTTCCGCCCCGATATCGGGAGGACGACCGTCCGTCCCGTCAGTTCGTCCGCCATCCCCCGCATGGCCGCGAGGCTCGCGGCGGAGGCGCCCTCCGCGACGATCGTCTCTTCGGCGAAGAAGTCGCGGATCCCCTCCCGGAGGGCCGCGTCGCTCACGAGCCTGAACTCGTCGAGGTGCTCGCGGAGGATCTCGGTCGTCAACGCGAAGGGGGCGCGCGTCGAGATGCCCTCGGCGAACGTCTCCATCCGATCGTGCGGCTCGAGGCTTCCCTCCTCCCACGCTCGGTACATCGCCGGCGCGGCCTCCGACTGCGCACCGACCACCGTCGCGTCCGTGAGTCGCCCGACGGTAAGCGAGTAGCCCGACGCGCTCGAGCCGCCGCCGACCGGACAGAACAGGTAGTCGATCTCGGGGAGGTCCTCGACCACCTCGAGACCCGCCGTCGCGACGCCCGCGATGAGGTCCGGCTCGTTCGCCGAGTGGACGTACCGGTACCCCTCCTCGATCGCCAGCGACTCCGCGAGCTTCCGGGCCTCGTCGAACTCGTCCCCGTGCTGGCGGACGTCCGCGCCGAGCCGCTCCATCGCCGTCACCTTCGACGGGTTCGCGTCCTCGGGGACGACGATCGTCGTCGGCACCCCGAACTCCCTGCCCGCGTACGCCACCGACTGGCCGTGGTTACCGGTGCTCGCCGCGATCAGGCCGGGATCGGCGAACGACTCGTCGATCCCCGAGACGAGGTTCATCCCGCCCCGAACCTTGAACGCACCCGTCGGGAGCGTGTCCTCCCGTTTCAGGTAGACGTCGGCGTCGAACGCCGCCGAGAACGGCTCGCTTCGCACGAGCGGCGTCCGCGGGAGGGACGCTTCGATGCGCTTCCGGGCGCGGTAGACGTCCGCCGTCGTCGGCGCTGTCAGGTCGTGATACGGGAAGACTGTCGTCTCGTCGGGGGATTCGACGGGTTCGTATACGGGCATACGTCGCCCAGCACCCCGTCCGTAGTAATGGTTCCGGCGGCAGCCGGCTCGCCACGCCGGGACCCCCCCGGAACGGGCTAGGAGAACAACCGCCGGAGGTGTTCCCGCGAGAGGAACGAGGACGGGCGGTCCATGTGGACCCCGATCTCCCCCGAGAGCGCCCGCAACCCGAGGTGCTGGACCGGCTCGGGCAGGGAGTAACACGCCCGGATCAGTTTCCCGAGGCGGATCTCGGTCGCCAACTCCTCGCGCCACCCCGCCTCGTAGTCGGCGAGCGTCGACGGATCGGTCGGGTCGACCGTCCGGACGGCGACGTCCGCGGCGGTCATCCCGTAGAGGATCCCGCCGCCGGTGAACGGCTTCGTCTGGGCCGCGGCGTCGCCGATAAGGAGGACCCGGTCGGTCGTCACCGAGTCGGGCGGGCCGATCGGGATGGCCCCCGAACAGAAGTCCTCGGTCTCCGCCCCGTAGGCGTCGGTCAGCCGATCGAAGCGAGCCGACACGTCGTCGCCGGGCGGCGCGGCCAGCCCATACTCGACGCCGGCGTCGCCGCGCGGGATACGCCAGGCGAAGAAGCGCGGCGCGGTGAGGTGGACGTCGACGTAGTCGCGGTCGTCCGGCTCGGGGTCGAACGCCAGGACGCCGTGGAGGAGCTCGTTTGGCTCGTCGATCCCAACGTCGCGGCGCACACGCGAGGTCGGCCCGTCACACCCCGCGACCATGCGCGCCTCGACCGTCTCGGTCCCGCCGCCGGCGACGCTGACCTCGACGACGACGCGGTCCGCCCGCTCGTCGATCCCGGTGACGGTGTGCCCCTCGCGGACGTCCGCGCCAGCCTCGCGTGCACACTCGGCGAGCGTGCGGTCGAGCCCGACCCGATCGATGGCGTTCGAGACCGCCTCGCGCTTATAGAACCGGTACGGCTGTGACCCCGGCCCGTCGACGTGAAACCGCGCGCCGAATATCTCGTTCTGGAACAGCTCGTCCCGCGCGTCCTCGGGGACGTACTCCCAGAGGTCGGTCGAGACGTGCCCGGAGCAGGCCAGCGGCTCGCCGACCGTCCCCTTCTCGAACGCGACCACGTCGTATCCCTCCTCCGCAACCCGGCGGGCGAACCGCGACCCCGGCGGGCCCGCACCGACGACGACGAAGTCGTACATACCCGGCGTTGGCGGTCCTGGTATATAAACAACGGATCCCTAACCCGTCGGACGCCCCGCCCGACGTGACGTGTCCCCGACACGCTCGGTCGTTCCGCTCTCCGGCTCACATCCGTTCGTCGAGCCACGAGAGCGCGCCGTCGATGTCCGTCGCGGGCGGCGAACAGACGAACCCCTCACAGACGTAGACGGTCGGTTCGTCGCCGTCGGCGTCGCGTTCCTTCCAGACCGGCGGCGCGTCCGCGAGGTCCAGACGGTCGAGCCACCCGTCGAGCCCGTTGGACGTCGGCGGCCGCCTCGTGACGATCGCTCCCGGGAGGTACCGGCCCGCGAGGGCCTCCCGCCACGGCGGCGGGACTTCGTCGGCCGCGATCGTCACCTCGATCCCGCCGCCCTCGACGCGTTCGGCCGCGCGGACCAGGGACACGTGTTCGAGCGGGCTTGCGCGGATCCGATCTGTATGGGTCTCCACGACCGTCTCGGCGACCGACCGGAACCGGTCGTCCGTCCGAAATCCGTCGAGGATCGCGAGGATCTCGACGGCGCCCCCCAGACTCGACGGGAGCGAGCGGTCCGCGAATTCCTGTGGCCGAGCGAAGAGCATCCCGTCTCCCGCCGTCCCGTCGGCGTCCGTGTCGGGCGCCCGGGTGAAGTAGATCGTCCCCGCGTCCGCGTCGTAGAAGTCGTCGAGGAGCGCCTCAGCCAGCTCCAGCGAGAACGCGAGCGCCTCGACGTCACCCGTGGCGGAATACACGTCGAACGCGCCGCGCGCGAGGAACGCGTAGTCGTCGAGATATCCGGGTCCGGCCACGTCGCCATCGAGCCAGCGTCGGTCGAGTAGCCCCTCCTCGGTGTCGTACAACCGATCGCGACAGAACTCGAGCGCCTCCACAGCCAGATCGGCGTACGACTCGTCCAGCACGGCTCCCGCGGCCGCGAACGCCGATATCGCCCGGCCGTTCCACGACGCCAGCACCTTCTCGTCTCGGGCGGGCCGGGGACGCTCCTCGCGAGCCTCGAACAGCGCCGTCCGCGCGGTCCCGAGGACCTCCCGGACCTCGGCGGGCGAACGGTCGTGTTCCGCCGCCAGATCCTCGATCGAGGCCGATAGCGTCGGGACCGTCGTTCCGTGCTCGAAGTTCCCACCCGGTTCGATCCCGTACCGGGATCGCGCGATGGATGCTGCCGGCTCGTCCAAGACGGCGTCGACCTCCTCGGGCGTCCACGCGTAGAACGCGCCCTCGATCCGCTCTGTGGAACCGTCGGGACCGTCCCCGCCCCGGCTCGCGGGTGGCGGGCTCCGGGCGTCGAGGGTACTGAAGAACCCACCCTCGGGGTGACGAAGCTCGCGTTCGACGAACGCCAGCGACTCGGCGGCTACGCGGGCGTACCCCGCGTCGTCGGTGAACCGATGTGCGTCGAGGTACACCATCGGGAGCTCGGCGTTGTCGTACAGCATCTTCTCGAAGTGAGGGATCGTCCAAGTGCGGTCGACGGCGTAGCGGTGGAACCCACCGCCTATCTGGTCGTACATCCCGCCCCCTGCCATCCCGTCGAGGGTTCGCGTGGCCGCCCGCAAGGGTTCCTCGCGGCCACCCCGCACAGCCGCCCGCAACAGGAGGTCGACCCGCCCCGGCATCGGGAACTTCGGTCCGCTCGTGCCGAACCCGCCGTGTTCCTCGTCGACGCTCCGAATCGCGGTCGCGGCCGCCTCCTCGAGGAGTTCCGAACCGGGCGGGCCGCGATCCCCGACCGTCTCGTCGGGCTTCGGGACGGACTCGAGCTCGTCGCGCGCGCTCGCGGACCACTGCTCGGCGCGACGTTCCATCTCCGCGCGCTGTTCGGGGTCGCTCCAGGAGTCGGCGATCCGGCGACACAACCCGGGGAACGAGGGGTGATTCCCCCGCGGCTCCGGCGGGAAGTACGTTCCGACGTAGAACGGTTTGCCGTCCGGCGTACACCACGCCGAGAGCGGCCAGCCGCCGCCGCCCGTGACGAGCTGTGAGACCGTCATGAACGTGCTGTCGACGTCGGGACGCTCCTCGCGGTCGACCTTGACCGGGACGAACGACTCGTTGAGTAGCGCCGCCGTCTCCTCGTCGGCGAAGCTCTCCTCCTCCATGACGTGACACCAGTGACACGCGGAGTAGCCGATGGAGACGAACACCGGCACGTCGTGTTCGTGGGCGCGCTCGAACGCCTCGTCGTCCCACGGCTGCCAGTTCACCGGGTTGTCGGCGTGCTGTTGGAGGTACGGGCTCGCCTCGTCGGCGAGCCGGTTCCGTTCGGTCGGCTGTGACATGGACCGGGTTGGATCGCGTCCCGGAAAAACCCCGCTGTACGGAACCGTTGCTCGAGTCGACACCGGGGCCGTACCGAGCAGATCCATAGAGATGGATCGAACGGCGAACAGAGAGGGGAAGGCTTACACTCCTATGCGGATATCCGTCGCGCATGACGGAGACCGTACTCCTCGTCGGCGGCGGCGGCCGTGAGCACGCTATCGCCCGCGCGCTCGCCGACGACTGTTCGCTGTACGCCTGTGCGAGCAACCGAAACCCCGGTATCCGCCGGCTCGCCGACGGCTTCGAGACGGTCGAGGAGACCGACGCCGACGCGATCACCGCGTTCGCGGTCGAGATCGGTGCGGACCTCGCGGTCATCGGCCCCGAGTCGGCGCTCGAAGCCGGCGTCGCGGACGCCCTGGACGACGCCGGCGTGTACGCGTTCGGCCCCCGGGAGTCGGAGGCCCGCCTGGAGACGGACAAGGCGTACCAGCGGCGGTTTATGCGCGAGGCGGACGTGCCCGGCTGTCCGGACTTCGAGGTGTTCGACGACATGGGGGCCGCCTGCGCGTACATCGACGAGTACGACGGCGACCTCGCGGTGAAGCCCGCCGGCCTCACCGGCGGCAAGGGTGTGAAGGTGATCGGCGACCAGGTCACCGCCGGGGAGGCGAAGGCGTACCTCCGCGACGCCGACTACGACCGGGTCGTCCTCGAGGAGCGGCTCGTCGGCGAGGAGTTCACGATTCAGGCGTTCGTCGCCGACGGCGAGTTCCGGGCGACGCCCGCCGTCCAGGACCACAAACGGGCCTACGAAGGCGACGAGGGGCCGAACACGGGCGGGATGGGCTCGTACTCGGACACCGGGTCCTCGCTCCCGTTCATGCAACCGGGTGACTACGAGGCCGCCCTCGACGTGCTCGACGCCGTCGTCGGCGCCCTCCCCGACTACAAGGGCGTCCTCTACGGACAGTTCATGTTGACCGCCGAGGGGCCGAAGGTCGTCGAGTTCAACGCGCGCTTCGGCGATCCCGAGGCGATGAACACGCTACCGGTGCTCGAGACGCCCTTCATCGACGTGTTGACCGCCGCTCGCGACGACGAGCCGTTGCCGGCGCTCGAGTTCTCGGGGGAGGCGACGGTGTGTAAGTACGCCGTGCCCGACGGCTACCCGGTCGACCCGGACAGCGGAGCGAAGATCGCGGTCGACGAGGAGAGCGTCGGCGACGCGTTGCTCTACTACGCGAGCGTCGACGAGCGCGAGGACGGTCTCTACACCACCACGTCGCGGTCGTTCGCGGTGGTCGGCCTCGGCGACTCCATTGCAACCGCCGAGGCCGAGGCGGACACAGCGCTGTCGGCGGCCGGCGACCGCGTCCGGGTCCGCCACGACATCGGAACGCCGGAACTGCTCGAGGAGCGCGTCGAACACATGGCCGAGCTTCGGGAGTAGCTCGGAGCGACCGAACGGGAGGAGTCGAGACTGGAGCGAAAGCCGCGTGGCGAACAGGCGGTCATCGTCTCCTCACGGCGGTCGACCGCACACCCGCCCAGGCCTGCCGTGAGCCGTCGACGTGTCGTGGGGGCTCTGGTCCCGCCATCGGGTTTAAACCCTCGTCGCCGGCGTCGGGGACGGCGCACCATGGGCGTCGGGGACGGCGCACCATGGGCGTCGGGGATGGCGCACGATGAGAATCGGCGGGGCGCGCGCTCGGATCCGATAACGAGGGACTAACTTTCCTTGCCGTCGAGAGTCACGGAGACGTATGCCAGCAGACTTCCCGGACTCGGTAACGGTCGATTACACCGACGGCGAGGGTGAGGACCCGAGCGATTACCCGTCGCTCCAGCACAAGATCGAGA
>NZ_QMIM01000031.1 GCF_003287355.1 Halorubrum sp. 48-1-W | reverse complement strand
CTGCGGTGCTTACGTCGCCGGGCGTCGCCCTCGCGGCTGCCCCTTTGAACCCCACCCGAACCGCACCGCACCTCACGCCTCCCCAGCCTCGTGGTTCGCGCTCTTCGAGCGCTCACCACGTCCCTCGCGGTCTGCTCGCGCCCTTGCGGGCGCTCGCAGGCGCGCCACCGCGATCGCTCGTTCCTTCACCTGGATTGACCACATCCAACAAACGTACGTCAGTTATAGGATATCTCTACAGGGCCATCCCTCACGGTTCGACGGTCGCGCTACGCCCGGTCGCCGACGACCCACTTCCGCGAGTAGCTCTCCCCGCAGGTACAGTGGGCGTACGCGTGGATCACGTCGCCCTCGGCGTAGAGGCCTCCGACTTCGGGGTTCTCACCCTCGGCGAACGCGAACACGAACCGGACCTCGTGGTCGTCGTCAGTATCCTCACCCTCGTCGTCGGCGTCCCCGGCGAACGGGCACTCGCCGCCGTCGAGCGAGCGGGCGATCTCCCCCTCGGCCGCCATCGCCTCCTTCGCGAACTCCATCGCGCCCATGCCCGTGCCGGCCTGAAACGCCGACCGGCCGGTCTCGCCGTCGAGGACGAGCAGGACCCCGCCATCGGTCTCGGTGCCGACCGCCCGGAGCCGCGAGTCGTCGTCGAGGAACGCGTCGCTCACGTAGAACACGACGTCGTCGAGCCGGTCGCCGGCGAGGAACGCCTCGAGCTTGCTCATGTCGGCCGGAGGCGCGTGAACCCTAAAAGGCGTGCGAGTCGCGCCGGCCCCGACGCCGATCGTGTGGTCGGATCCGGTACTCGCGGTCGGATCCGGTATTCGCGTCGGATCCGGTACTTGCGGTCCGAACCCGTCCCGACGAGACTGGAATCGGGGTAAGCGTTAATACGAACCACGGAGATCCATCCGCCGATGAGCACGCGAACCCCGTCCGGAGATCGGCTCGTCGAGTGGGCGAAGTTGGTCGACGAGGACGTGCCGGAGGAGCTCCGAGACGAGTGTCCCGGCGACGGTTAACTTTCGCCCCGCTTCGCGAAGCCTTTAGGCCGACGGCGGCGAAGCGTCGCCGATGGCGACCGAGGCCACAGGGATCGACCACCCGTTGCTCGTCGACGACTTCCTCCAGCGGCGCCGCTACCAGCTCCGGCTCGCGGACGCCGCCGTCGACGACCACACGCTGGTGTGTCTCCCGACCGGCCTCGGCAAGACCACGGTGAGCCTGCTCGTCACCGCGAGACGGCTCCACGAGGCGGGCGGGACGGCGCTGTTTCTGGCACCCACCAAACCGCTGGTCCAGCAGCACGCGGAGTTCTACCGCGAGGCGATGACGATCCCCGACGACGAGATCGTCGTCTTCACGGGCGACGTGAAACCGGACGACCGCGCGGCGCTGTTCGCGGACGCCCGCGTCGTGATCGCGACTCCGCAGGTGATAGAGAACGACCTCGTCGGCAACCGGATCTCCGTCCGCGACGTGACCCACCTCACCTTCGACGAGTGTCACCGCGCGACCGGCGACTACGCGTACGTGTACATCGCCGAGCGCTACCACGCCGACGCTGCCGACCCGCTCGTGACGGGGATGTCCGCCTCCCCCGGCGGCGATATCGAGGAGATCGAGACGGTGTGTGAGAACCTCGGCCTGCGGAACGTAGAGGTGATGACCGAGGCGGACGCCGACGTCGACGAGTACACCCACGACACGGACGTGCGCTGGGAGCGGGTCACGCTCCCCGAGGAGGTGCTCGCGATCCGCGACGCGTTGAACGAGGTGATCAAAGACCGCTTGGAGAAGCTGAAGTCGCTCGGCGTGACGAACACGACGAGCCCGGACCTCTCCCAGCGCGACCTCAACGAGATGCGCGGGAAGCTGAAGCGGATGATGGACAACGACCAGTCGGACGGCTACAAGGGGATGAGCACCCACGCCGAGGTGATGAAGCTCCGCCGGGCGGTCGAGCTGGTCGAGACGCAGTCGGTCGAGTCCGTCCGGCGCTACTTCGAGCGCCAGCGCGAGGCCGCCCGCTCGTCGGGCGCGTCGAAGGCGAGCCAACGGATGGTCGCCGACCCCAAGGTGAGGGAGGCGATGCGGAAGGCCGAGGCGTTCGACGGGCTCCACCCCAAGTTCTCGCAGGCGCGGATCCTACTCGCGGAGACGCTCGGGATCGAAGAGGGCGAGCGCGCGATCCTCTTCACCGAGTCCCGCGACACCGCGGAGGCGCTCGTCGAGTTCCTGGAGGCGAGTTTCGACGTCCGGAAGTTCGTCGGCCAGGGCGACAAGGAGGGGTCCGACGGAATGAGCCAGACACGACAGCAGGAGACGCTCGAGGAGTTCAAAGCCGGCGAGTTCGAGGTGCTCGTCTCCACGAGCGTCGCCGAGGAGGGCCTCGACGTGCCCGAGGTCGACCTCGTCTGTTTCTACGAGCCGGTCCCCACCGCGATCCGCTCGATCCAGCGCAAGGGGCGGACCGGGCGGCAGGCGGAGGGGAAAGTCGTCGTCCTGATGGCCGAGGACACCCGCGACGAGGCGTTCTTCTGGATCTCCAGGCGACGCGAGAAGGAGATGGCCAGCCAGCTCGCCGACCTGAAGGCCGCCACGGACGACATCGAGGGGGCCGTCGGCGACGACGGGCAGGCGGGCCTCGACGCGTTCGCCAGGGACGCTACGGCCGACGCCGACGACGGCACGGCCGACGCCGACGAAGGGGCGGCGGTCGACGCGTCCGCCGACGACTCCATCGACGACCCTCCCGGGGACACCGTCCCGCCGGACGGCGAAGCCGCCGGGACGGACGCCGGGCTCACCGACTTCGCCGCCGAGGCACGCGCGAGCGATGGGGACGGTGAGGGGGTGACTGATGCCGGAGACGACACGGACGCCGGCGACGCGGTCGTCGCGACCGCCGGCGTCGACGATGGCGTCGAAGTGGTGGTCGACCAGCGGGAGCTCGACTCCGCCATCGCGAAGACCCTCTCGACGCGGGACGGGCTCGTCACCCGGCTGGAGACGCTCGCCGTGGGCGACTACGTCCTCTCGGACCGGGTCGCCGTCGAGCGGAAGTCGGCTGCGGACTTCGTCGACTCCATGCTCGACGCCGACCGTTCGATGTTCGAGCAGGTCGGCGAGCTCTCGCGGGCGTACGCCAGGCCGGTGTTGGTCGTCGAGGGGACGAACCTCTACGGCCAGCGCGACATCGACCCCAACGCGATCCGGGGCGCGCTCGCGTCGCTCGCGGTCGACTTCGGGGTCAGCGTCCTCCGGACCGAGGACGAGACGGACACCACGGAGTTGCTCGCGACGATCGCCCGGCGCGAACAGGAGACGCGCGACCGGCAGGTGAGCGTCCACGGCGAGAAGACGACGAAGACCCGCGCGGAACAACAGGAGTACGTCGTCTCCGCCATCGCCGACATCGGCCCGGTCACGGCACGGTCGCTCCTCGAACACTTCGGTAGCGTCGAGGCGGTGATGACCGCGCCCGAGGACGACCTCCTGGAGGTGGAGGGCGTCGGCCCGGTGACCGCCGAGCGGATCCGCGAGGTCGTCGGCAGCGAGTACGAGTAGGCTGTCGGCAGCGAGTACGGGTAGGCACCCGTTCCGTCGCTACAGCTCGTAGGTCTCCCCGTCGACCGCGAGCGGCTCGGCGAACGCCTCCTCCGGCGGGTAGAAGTGTGCGAGGTGGACGAGTCGCGTCCGCTCGGCGTCGATCTCTTCGGCGAGCGCGAGTGCGCCCTCGCGGGTCATGTGTTTCGTGCCGAACGTGCGCGGGACCCCGTCGGGCCCCTCGTGGCGGCCGCCGATCGGGTGGTACTCACACAGCGATGCGGGGACGATGGCGTCGGCGAGGAGGAGGTCCGCGTCGGCGAGCGCCTCCCGGGACCGCTCGGGGACGTCGTAGCTCGTGTCGCCCGTGAGCGAGAGTTTCCCGCCCGTCTCGGGGTCCTCGATGACGACGCCGAAACAGAGTAACGGGGGGTGGTCGACGGGGACGAACCGGACCTCGAGCCCGCAGGTCTCGAAGGGCTCGAACGGCTCGCGCGAGTGGACGCCGATCCGGTCCTCGAGGTAGTCGTACTTCCGGCGAACCGTCTCGGCGACGCTCTCGTCGGTCGCCGGGTCGGTCCCGCTTGGCGCGTGGACGGGTAGCCCATCGACGAGCCGGTAGACGTTGCCGAGACCGTCGAGATGGTCGAAGTGGATGTGCGTCACGATCCCCGCGTCCGGGAGGGGCACGTCGTTGTCCAGGAACTGGCTCCGGAAGTCGGGACTGAAATCGACCAGGAGCGTCTCGCCCGTCCGCTCGTTTTCGACGTGGACCGAGAACCGCGACCGCGACACGCCGCGCTCGCGCGCCTCTGTACAGGTATCACAGTCGCAGCCGACGGTGGGTGTCCCCGTGGTGTCGCCGGTTCCGAGGAGGGTGACCCGCATCTCGTGACACTCCTCGCCGCACGGACTTAGCGTCCGTGGTCGGCCCCGTCGCTCGCGGACCGTTCGACCCTCATTTATAAGCTATCCCGGACCAACGCTGGCGTATGCACGACAGCCGCGAGCTCGTCCTCGCACGGCTCCCGTCAGGCGTTCCGGTCCGCACGAGCGTCCACGTCTACGGCGAAGGAACCCTCGTCGACGGCGACGAGGGCCCCGAACTCGACGTCCCCGACGACGGCGGCCCCGTCGTCTACGCGCAGGCGGCCCAACACGGTAGGGAGGTGAACGGCGCTGCCGTCCTCCGGCGGCTCCACGCGGAGTTGGCGGGCGAGGGCGGTGAGGGAGACGGAGCGGCGGCGTTCCACGGAACCCTCGTGAGCGTCCCGGTTGCGGACCCGCTCACGTTCGATCACGTCTCGTATACGACCCCCGAAATACTCGACTCGATCAACGCCAACATGAACCGGTGCTGGCCTGGCGACCCCGACGGGACGCTCCACGAGCGGATGGCCGCACGGCTCTGGCCGTTCGCGAGCGCGGCCGACGCGATCGTCGACCTCCACACCGGCTCGCCGTCCATGCTCACCCACACCGTCTACATGCGCGGCGACGAGGCGTGCCGGGGGCTCGCGGAGGCGTTCGGCACCGACCTCCTGTTGGCCGAGGCGGCCGGCGACGACGCCGACACGGAGTGGGCCGAGCGGGACTTCGGCGGGAAGTTCCGCGTGGCCGCCACCCGCGAGGGGATCCCGACGATCACGCCGGAGCTCGCACACAGCCGCGAGATCGTCGAGGAGGCGGTCGAGACGGGCGTCGACGGGATGCTGGGCGTCCTGCGACACGAGGGCGTGCTCGCCGGCGACCCGGACCCGTGGGACGGGACCGTCGCGCGCAACCACCTCGGGCGAGTGACCGCGACCGAGTCCGGACTGTTCCGGGTAGAACCCGACCTCGCGATCGGCGACGAGGTGACGGACGGCCAGCGGCTGGGCGAGGTATACGACCCCGCGAGCTTCGAGATGCTCCAGGTCGCCGAGGCGGACCGCGACGGGATCGTCTACTCGGTCGCTCGCGAGTCGACCGTCACCGCGGGCGCGACGCTGGTCGGCGTCGCGGAGCGGATCGAGGAGTGAGAGGGGAAAACTGCCTGGCGGACGGTGACGGCGCTATCGGACCCGGATCTGCCCGTCGGCCGAGGCGGTAACGAGCAGGCGCTCGCGGACCTCCCGGCCGTACACCGCGTCGCCGGCGCGCTCGCCTATCGTCTTCATCAGGTCCGGCGCGGTCTGGCTCACCTTCACGCCCGCCTCGTCGCAGGCGTCGTACACGCGTTTGGGGGCGTCGTAGAGGTCGGTTCCCGCGGGGATCTCGACGCGGACCGGCGCGGAGAGCGCCTCGGCGAACGCGACGGTCTCCTTCGCGCGCTCGACGTTGTCGCGCGCGCTCGCCTCGACGCTGGAGACGTTCGCGCGGGAGGTCCCGAGCCGGTCGGCGATGTCCGACTGCCGGAGTCCCCGCTCGCGGAGCGCGAGGACCTCCGCCTGTCGCTCGGTGAGCACGCTCGCGTCGGCGTCGAAGCCGGCGCGCGCTAACAGTTCCCCTGCGTCCACGTCGGCAGTGCCGGAGCCGACGGCGCCGTCGTCGACGTCTTCCGCACCGTTCGTCGCCGAGGCGTCGTCTGCGACCATGTCCCGATCGACGGGACGCGCGGTGAAAAAACGGCGGTTTCGGCGGGGAAACCGCGGTCGAAGGGATCGAAGGGGCGGTCGACGTGGTGGAACGGAAGTCGGCGGGGCCGGATCGGCTATCGACGCGATGGATCGACGGCGCGTGGACTGTCCGTGGGGTGACCCGACCCCGGCCTGCCTCACTTGCCCCAGAAGTTCTCGCGGCTGCCGAGCCGCTCGCGGTCGGTTCGGCTCGGACGGCGCTCGTCGTCTTCACCGTCCCCCTCGGTATCGGCGGCGTCCCCTTCCTCGCCCCCCTCGTCGGGGTCGTCGGGGAGCCGCTCGACGACCTCCTGGGCGGTCGCGTGGCTGGATTTCACGCGGTGGATGGAGACGACGGCGCGGGCGGGCGGAAGCAGGCCGTCGACGAGCACGATGAAGCCGTCGTCGGTGCGGCCGACGCCGGCCCCGCTCTCGTGGATGTCGTCGACCTCGACGACGACCTCCTCGCCGGGCTGGACCGGCTGCTGTTTGAGCTCGTATATCGGCATGTCGTAGTGGTTGCACCACTCGGCACCTCCCTTGTTGCCGTAGTGTTGACACCCCATGCCCTGGATCCGTTCGTCGAAGCTGGGGCAGTCGTCGGCGAGTGGACAGTCCGCCATACAGTAGGTCAGACCGGCAGCGGTTGTAAACGTTTTCGACTCCCCGGGTGTGAAACGCCGAGAATGACCGGCTCGCTCGGGTGAAAATCCGGAGATCCGGATTCTCGACGTCGTCGTCGAGCCCGGCCCGCACGCTGTTCAGAGGAACTCGCGGACCTCCGAGTACCACATGTCGTGGTGGTCGACCGCGCCGACCGCGTCCGCGACGTCGACGGCGATGGCGTGCCAGCACCGCTCGCGCGGGTCCTCGGGGTCGAGGTTGTACGTCGCGTCCGCGCAGTCACAGCCGCCGTCCTCGACGACGTACTCGTCCTCGTGGCCGACGACGACGGTGAAATCGCGGTAGCGCTTCACCCGTCCCTCCGCGACCGCCTCGATCGCGCGCTGACCCCGGTCGCCGTGCTCGTCGACGATCGCGGCGGCGATCGGCCCGGTGAGTTCACCGGCCCGTCGGATCGCCGTCCGCCAGTCGTCGACCGGCTCCATACCCCTCCGTTCTCGGGCGGTCGGTTAAATCCCGTCGGTCACGCGGGTCCCGGTCGTCGTCGACGGAGAGCCGGCTTCGGTCGTCGACCGACGGGAGCGGGATCGGAAGCGTAGTTTCAAGCCGGTCGTTCACGATGACCGCGTATGGCCGAGAAATGCCCGCACCTGGAGTACCGCGAGGAGGGAGAGGACCGATCGTTCGACGTCGCCCGCGCGTTCTGTACCGTGACCGACTCGTTCGTCCAGCCGATGCGCGCCGACATCTGTAACGCCCGATACGGGCTCGACCCGGCGACCGACTGTGAGTTCTACGTCGAACCGGACGGCTCGGGCGAGGACGACGGCGGCTCGGGGGGCGACGCGGGCGAGGAGCCGGAGGACGACCGATGACCTACGACGAGTACCTCGACCGGAAGCCTCTCGTTATCACCGCGGCGATCAGCGGCGGCGTCCACGGGAAGGAGGCGCATCCGGACCTCCCGGAGACGCCCGAGGAGATCGCCACAGCCGCGACAGCCTGTGAGGAGGCGGGCGCGAGCGTCCTCCACCTCCACGCGCGCCGCGAGAACGGCGAGCGGGCGTTCTCGACGGAGCGGTTCCAGGAGGTGACCGACGCGGTCCGCGAGGCGACCGACGAGGTGGTGATCCAGCACTCGACGGGCGGCACCGCGGCGCCCGACGATCTCCGGCACGAGCCGATCCGGACCGACCCCGCCCCGGAGATGGCGTCGCTCGACATGGGCCCGCTCAACCGCTACGACCGGCTCACCTCGGAGAACACCCGCGAACTCGTCTCGTCGCTCCACGCGGAGATGAAAGAACGCGGGATCAAACCCGAACTCGAGGTGTTCAACGACGGCCACCTCAACGAGTCGCTCGCGATCCTCGAGGAGTTCGACGAGCCGCCGTACCTCAACCTGCTCTTCGGCGGCGGCACCACGTCGCCGCCGCACCCGCGGAACCTGTTGAACCGGGTGGAGGCGCTGCCCGAGGGCGTCGAGTTCAACGTGATCGGGTTCGGCCCGCACCAGCTGCCGATGACGACGCAGTCGATACTGCTCGGCGGGCACGTCCGGGTCGGGCTGGAGGACAACCGGTACTACGAGCGGGGGAAACTCGCGAGCAACGAGGCGCTGGTCGCGCGGACGGCGCGGATCGCGGAGGAGCTCGGTCGCCCCGTGGCGACGCCCGCGGAGACGCGGGAGCTACTCGGGTTGCGGGGACGCTGACGGCAGGTGGAACTCGACGGAGAACCGCCGGCGGCGGTACAGCCGGGTTTCGGAGGCGCGGAGGACGGCGAGTCGCACGAGTCCTCGCGACGGGGGCTCTGGCGGAGTCATCCGCGAAATCTCGCAGTGATACCCACGAACGTGCGCATAGAAAAGCATTAGAACCGGCTCGATAATCACGTAAGTGAATGAGTCTGTCCGAGCCGGACCACGAGCTCGTCGTCGCGGCGCTCGGCCGGGAGCCGACGGCGGCCGAGGCCGCGCTGTTCGAGAACCTCTGGAGCGAACACTGCGCGTACCGCTCCTCGCGTCCCCTGCTGTCGGCGTTCGAGAGCGAGGGCGACCAGGTCGTCGTCGGCCCCGGCGACGACGCCGCCGTGCTGGCGCTACCGACCCCCGAGACGGCCGACGTGCCGCCAGCCGAGCGCGACGCCGACGACTACGGCGACACCTACGTCACGTTCGGGATCGAGAGCCACAACCACCCCTCCTACGTCGACCCGTTCGACGGCGCGGCCACCGGCGTCGGCGGCATCGTCCGCGACACGATGAGCATGGGCGCGTACCCCATCGCCCTGCTCGACTCGCTGTACTTCGGCGGCTTCGGGAGCGAGGAGTCGCGGTACCTCTTCGAGGGCGTCGTCGAGGGGATCTCCCACTACGGCAACTGCATCGGCGTCCCCACCGTCGGCGGCAGCGTCGCCTTCCACGACGGCTACGAGGGCAACCCGCTCGTCAACGTCGCCTGCGTCGGGGTGACGAACGAGGAGCGCCTCGTCACCGCGACCGCAGAGGAGCCCGGCAACGCCCTGATGCTCGTCGGCAACGCTACCGGTCGCGACGGGCTGGGCGGGGCCTCCTTCGCGAGCGAGGACCTCGCCGAGGACGCCGAGACCGAGGACCGGCCCGCGGTCCAGGTCGGCGACCCCTACGCGGAAAAGCGGCTGATCGAGTGTAACGAGGCGCTCGTCGACGAGGACCTGGTCGTCGCCGCGCGCGACCTCGGCGCGGCCGGGCTCGGCGGGGCCTCCTCCGAACTCGTCGCGAAGGGCGGGCTGGGCGCGGCGATCGACCTCGCGGCGGTCCACCAGCGCGAGCCGAACATGAACGCCCTGGAGATCCTGCTGGCCGAGAGCCAGGAGCGGATGTGTTACGAGGTCGACCCCGCCGACGTCGACCGCGTGCGCGAGCTCGCCGAGCGGTTCGACCTCGGCTGTTCGGTCATTGGCGAGGTGACCGAGGGCAACTACGTCTGTACGTTCGACGGCGAGACCGTCGTCGACGTCGACGCCGAGTTCCTCGCGGAGGGCGCGCCGATGAACGACCTCCCGTCGACGGAGCCGACCCGACCCGAGCGCGACCTTCCCGACCCCGACCTCGAGACCGCCTTCGAGGCGGTCGTCTCGGACCCCAACACCGCCAGCAAGCGCTGGGTGTACCGGCAGTACGACCACGAGGTCGGGACGCGGACCGCGATGAAGCCGGGCGACGACGCCGCGATCGTCGCGATGCGCGAGGTAGCCGCGGGCGCGAGCCCGGAGAACCCGGAGCCGGTCGACGACGACGGAACCGACCCGGCATCGAACCCCGACGACACGACCGGCGTCGGGCTCGCGCTCTCCTCGGGCGCGAACCCCCGTTGGACGAGCGTCGCGCCCTACGACGGGGCGCGCGCGGTCGCGCTCGAGAACGCGACGAACCTCGCAGCGAAGGGGGCGACCCCGCTCGCCGCGGTCGACTGTCTCAACGGCGGCAACCCCGAGAAGCCGGACGTGTACGGCGGCTTCGAGGCGATCGTCGACGGGCTCGCGGACGCGTGTGCCGCCCTCGACGCGCCCGTCGTCGGCGGCAACGTCTCGCTGTACAACGACAGCGTCGCGGGGCCGATCCCGCCGACGCCGACGCTCGCACTGCTCGGCACGCGCGCGGGCTACGACGCCCCGCCCGCCCGGCTCGACGGCGACGCCGCGGAAGACTCCGAACTGCTCGTCGTCGGCCCGTCCGGCGACGCGCTCGGCGGTTCGGCGTATCTCGCGGCTGTCGGCGGGACGGACCGGTTCCCGGCGCTCCCCGACGACCCCGCGGAGCTCGTCTCGTCGCTCGCGTCGATCGCGCGCCACGGGGGTACGCTCGCGACCCACGACGTGAGCGACGGCGGGCTCGCGGTCGCGCTCGCCGAACTCGTCCGTGACGGCGCGGGCGCGGACGTCTCGCTACCCGACCACCCGACAGCCTTCGAGGAGACGCCCGGACGGGTCGTCGTCCAGACGACGGACCCCGACGCGGTCGCGGAGCTGGCCGGCGACCGCCCCGTCTTCCGGCTCGGGGACGTGACGACCGACGGGACGCTGTCGCTGTCGGTCGGCGACGAGTCGATCGCGGTCGACGCCGACGCGATCCGGGAACTCCGCGGCGTGATCGAGCGCGAGCTCGCCTGAGCCGGGCGGATCGCCGCCGGTCGAACCTCTCTCGGCCCGAGCCGCCGCGAACGACACGCTTTTAGGTTCTCCTAAAATATGTCGTCGCAACGAACTGGTGCCGCCCAGCTCGGCACTCGAACTCACATGGCTCACTCCGAACAGACCGACTCACGGCAGGTGGTGGACCGCCCAGGGGCGACGTCGTCCGCGTCATCCACGGCGGCCACGGACCGGCCCGCCGACGGGACTTCGCCCGACGACGTACCCGAGGGGTCGCCCACAGCGGAGCCCGTCCTGACGCTCTCGAACGTGACGAAGGAGTTCGGCCCCGAACGCGCCGTCGACGGGGTCTCCCTCGACGTTCGCTCCGGCGAACTGCTCACCTTCCTCGGTCCCTCCGGCTGCGGGAAGACCACGACCCTCCGGATGGTCGCCGGGCTCGAGGAGCCGACGACGGGGTCGATCACCCTCGCCGGCGAGACGGTCGCCGACGCGGACGCCGGGGGGACGTCCGTCGCGCCCGAGCGCCGCGACGTGGGCATCGTCTTCCAGAACTTCGCGCTGTTCCCGCACCTCACCGTGCGCGAGAACGTCGCGTTCGGGCTGGAGGACGCCGACGAGGCGGAGACGGAAGCCCGGGTCGACGAACTGCTCGAACTCGTCGAGATGACCGAGCACGGCGAGAAGACGCCCGACCAGCTCTCCGGCGGGCAGAAACAACGGATCGCGCTGGCGCGGTCGCTCGCGCCCGAGCCGGACGTGCTCCTTCTCGACGAGCCCTTCTCGAACCTCGACGTGCGCCTGCGCGTGGAGATGCGCGAGGAGGTCCGCCGCATCCTGAAGGCCGCGGGCGTCACCGCGATCTCGGTCACCCACGACCAGGAGGAGGCGCTGTCCATCTCCGACCGTGTCGCCGTGATGAACGACGGCTCCATCGAGCAGGTTGGCCGCCCCGAGGGCGTCTTCGAGCGGCCCGAATCGAAGTTCGTCGCCTCCTTCCTCGGGCGGGCGTCGTTCCTCGAGGGGCGCCTCCGGGAGGGGCAGGTCGAGACGGGCGTCGGGCGGTTCAACGCCGCCACGCTGGAGGGATACGACACGACCTACGACGGTGCGCCCGTCGACGTGCTCGTCCGGCCGGACGACCTGCGCGCGACGCCCGCCGACGAGGACGTCGCCGACGGCGTCGTCGTCTCCAGACAGTACGTCGGCCCCTCGTTCATCTACCGGGTCGAACTCGACTCCGGCGAGGCGGTCCACTGCCTGCACAACCACGTCGAGGAGTTCGAGCTCGACCAGTCGGTGAGCATCGACCTCATCGCGGACCACCCGCTGGCGTGGTACCCGCGGTAAGCGTTTCGAGAAGTAGCGTTCCTCGACTGAGTCCTTGCTCGTCCGGGCGTCTAGATCAGTAGCGCCGGGAGCACGTACGCGAGCAGTAGGCCGACGAGCGTGACCGCAGCGCCGATGCCGACCTCGCGGCCACCGAACGCCTGCATCGGGGCGGTCACGCGCTTCTCCGGGTCGGGTTCGTGGGAATGGTCGTCCATGCTCGCGAGTGTGACCGCCGGATACAAAAACGCACCTGAACGGCTCGAGAGCGGTCGTGGAGATCGAGTGGATGTGGGCCACGCCGGTACGGAGGTTTATTCGAGTCCCCCGTGAGGGTCCGGTATGGGTGGCGTCGAACTGACTGACGACGGACTCGTCGTCGATCGGGAGCCGAATCGCCTCGACGACCTCGCGATCGAGTTCTCTCGCATCCTCTCGCGTCTCGACGTCGACCACGTCTTCGTGGCGGGCTACGTGGCTATCCTCGCCGGCCGGTCACGGTCGACCGAGGACATCGACGTGTTCATCGAGCGATGCCCAGCCGACCGGATCGACGATCTCGTCGCCGAACTCGAACGGGAAGGGTACTGGGGGCCCGCGATGCCGCTCTCCGAGACGTACGGGAACCTCTCCAACGGGACGAACGTCTGGGTCGCACCGGACGGCGAGATGACCCCGCACCTCGAAGTGAAATTCCCCGGTGACGAGTTCGATCGTGCCTCCCTCGATAACGCGATCGACGCACACGTCGGCGGCGAGACGGTACCTATCGGACCGCTGGAGCTTCAGATCGCGTACAAGCTCTCGCTCGGGGGACGGACCGACCTCGAGGACGCCGCACACCTCTACACGGTGTTCGGAGAAACGCTTTCCCGGACCCGCCTCGAAGCGTGGGTCGAACGACTCGACGTCGAGGACCGCTATGCCCGACTCACGAACGCCTGATGCGGACTCGAACTCCGACGCCGACCCCGAGCGACCGCCACGCTACGAGCAGGTGATCCGGTGGGCCGAGTACGTCAACACACACCCGCCGGAGGTGTGGGGGCCACAACAGAACGCGGTCGTGAACGGACAGCTCGAGAGCGCGCAGGCGGTCGACGTGAGCGCCGAGGACAGAACACGAATCCGGGAGTTCGCGGACGAGGTGTTGCGGGCTGAAGGTGAGGGCGGTGACGAAAATACCGGCGAGGAGTAGATCGACACCCGAACTCAGCCGTAGAGTATCTCGTCGATGTCCGCTTCGTCGGTCGCGACCCCGGAACTGACCCGAACGCGCTGCATTCGTTCCTTTTCCTCCTCTGATAGCGGGAGCGACGATACCATATCGATGTCTCTCTCACGAGCCGCAATAGTCGTTACTCGAACGACTCCAGCTTCCCGACGAGCTTCGTGTACACGTCCGGTGCCACGTACCAGCCGTGATCGATCATCGCGTCGATGGCGTCACGCCCCTCCGCCGTCGACAGCGCGCCGCCCTTCACGGCTGTGAGGAGGAGGTACGCGGTCCCGCGCGTCTCGACGTCCTCCACTTCGGCCGCGGAGCGCCCGGCCGACTCGTCCATCACGGCGACCGCGTCGCGGGCGTCCACGCAGGCCAGGACCGCGACGTCGGCGTCGCTCAACCCCGGATGCCGCGCGAGCCGTGTCGAACACCCGGCTCACAGTTCGTCGAGGTCGCCCTCGAGGTGGTCACCCGAGACCCACGCGGCGTCGCTCTCCTCGACGAGTTGCGCGAACTCCCAGACGGAGAGATCGACGAGTTCGGTGGCCTTCGACAGCGACAGTTCCCCGTCGGCGAAACGGTCGAGCGCGCGCTCCCTGCGCCCCTCCTCGAGCCCCTCAGAGAGGAGTTTCCTGATCCCCGTGCTCCGGTCGAGGCGCTCCTCGTCGAGGTACGCCTCGAGTTCGGATTCGAGGTCGTCGGGGACCCGGGTGGAGATGGTGGGCATACTGTTTGCTATGTGTACGATGTATTCATAGGTTTCGGGTGTTGTGTTCTTCCGTCTGTCTGTGGGTGTGGATGACCCGACTCGCTGTCGGAACCGTTTCTCATGTTCAACTTGGTGAATTTGGCACACGTCGCGGAGCGAATTCCTCCGACACGTGATCCAGGACGCGACGGAGCATCCCGGCGCGTCGCGCGACATGCTGGCGAGCATCGCGGCCGAGGAGTACGCGATGCGGAAGGACGAGAGCGAGGCCGTCTCTCGCGACGAGGTCGTCGAACTGATCGATGACGAGGAGTGACAACTGGATGTAGGAGTTCCGGCCGCCCGCTGTGCGGACGTTCGATGGGCTCGATGCGGCGATACAGAGCGCTGTATCGTCTCGAAGCTCGATGACATAGTGACCGACGAGTGGCGGAACCTACCCGAGTATATCGAACCGCTTTCGGGCGTTCCACACGGAAGGTCCGTATCGGTGACTTTCGGTTGGGGCCTCCGCGGATCGCGATCGAAGGGTCGTGGTGATCTACGACATCGAGCACCGATCGGGTGCGTACCGTCCCGGTGATGACTGATAATCGATTCGGACGCCATGAGCGACTCACGAACGCCTGAGGATGACTCAACTGAGGCGGCGATCCCGAGCGCTCGCCCCGCCACGAGTAGGTTATTTGGTGGACAGAGTACGTCAAAGAACACCCGACTAAGGTGTGGGGGGCCACAGGGGAACGCGGTCGTAAACGAACAGTTAGCCAGTGCGCAGGTAGACGATGCGGGCGCCGAGGGGAAGTAGCAGATTTGGAACTTGCAGATGACATGTTGGTGTCGGAATGCGTGCAAGTCGGATACGAAGATAATGCGAACGAGGCGTAGACCAACATTTGACTGCTCAGACGTATCTTATTTTACCGATCTACGCGTTGTAGATCGTGGTCATAAAAACCTTCATGACTAGTGATGGTTCTTTAATTATTCTCTGATCACTTTGTTACGGCTTCCCTGATGTAACTCACCAACTATGTTATCCCAGACGAAATAACTTAAATTAAGTATTTTAAATACTTAATAGAATAATTCTATTTCATTAATTATCGTAAATAGTCGAAAATTCTGGTTTTTATTCTCCTCCGATAACGTCCGATAATTCAGATGCGTTACCAACTGTGGCCGCGTGAATAGTTAGTGTTCCACCCGCAGATTCGTTGGGCGAGTCACCCGTCTCTATTTTCACATCGATCACGCACGACCCTGGTTGGCTGATTCGTGGAATGTTACTTGTTGAGCTGTAATCTCGGGCCATCAACGACTGGCCAGCATTTCCTTCAAAAGTACCGCTTTCTCCACTAGCTGTTAGTGTCACTTCTCCATCGAAACCTTCCGATTCGACGACGAAATCAAGCTGACCGAACCCTCCAATATTACTGACAGTAAATACTTCGGCAAAATTGTATTCGGCGTTCGGGTTGAGGCCCTTCCCGTCAACCGAACCGATGATTTTGGAACCATCGAGTGCCTCGTCATTAAAGAACAACTCCAACTGTCCATCACTCTCTTCGGCGTACCTGCTTGACGCTCCCGAGACGCCGTTCCCTTCGGTAATCTCGATGAATCCCTCGGAGTCAGCCGAGATCTCGACCCTTGCGGTACGCTCGGCCGAAGCAGTCTCGAACGCCCCGGTACCCACTGCCGCCGCGCTACCCGTTGCCAATGCACCCAGACCGATTACGAATTTGCGTCGTTCCATGGTTTGTCTACCTCTGTTACCGCACGCGACCCGCGTTCGGGGACACGGGACATCCCGCGTCACCCCGGGTCGCTCTACTTCACCCATGGGGAGTATCCACTATCGTTATGAGTCGGCAGAAGAATTTCTGGAGAGAGTTGAATCGCTTCTGAGGAGGTCTGTAACCATTCTGGGTGTTCCTGAACCGGATTCAGGGGCCTCCTGCGGAGGGGCGTGGACAGTTTCGAAACGAGAGCACGGCAGAACCGCCCCCTGATCTCGTCGAGATGTTTTCTGGTGTCGTTCACCAGATCGGGATCTCGATCCTCTCTCTTTGCGAATCCTCGACGCTGTACGATGAAACGTCGAAAATACGTCGGAAAAATGCGGGTCGTGTCGTCAGAAAGCGTCGTGAATCCGTTGTACGCTTAGTTGCCGCTGTTGCTGTCGCCGTTATTGTTGCTGTCGCCGTTATTGTCGTTGTTGCCGTTCTCGTCGTTGTTGCTGTCGCCGCTATTGTCGCTGTTGCTGTTATTGCCGCTGTTGCCGTTCTCGTCGTTGCTACTGTTATCGCTGTCGCCGTTCTCGTCGTCCTCAGTCGATTCCGACGAACTCTGGTACGATCCCTCGACGATCTCCTGTCCTGCTCCGGTTCCCCAGCTATCGGGTAGCTCGCCGTCGTCCACGTCGTATTCGGGATGAACGAACGTTTGATTGGTCTCGGTGAAGTACACGGCGACGAGATTTCCGCTCGGGGTTCCGTCGAACGAGTGTTTCAGTTTCTTTTCGGTGTTCCAATGGAACGAACCTTCCACGCGGGCGTCGTCGAGATCGAGATCGGTGTTCTCACCCGGCTCGACGAACCACGCTTCCGTTTCGAGCGTGCGCCCTCCCGCGGACGCATCCGCGTTTCCGGCTCCGCGGAAGGTGACCTCCGATACCGGTTCGATACTGGTCACTTCGAACTCCCGTGTACCGCCGAACAGTTGCGCGCTGATGCTTCCCTTGACGCCTTTCAGGGTGACCGTCACTTCGACGTCGACGCTCTCGCCGGCCGGAACGTGCGCGTCCGCGACGATCCGAACCCATTCGCCCGGGCCGAACGCGTCGGCGTCGTTCGCGTCCGGGAAGCCGCTACTCGTCGAGCCGCGTTCGATCGCCACGTGGTCCTCGTCGACGTCGGCGAAGTGCTCCTCGTCGAATTCCTCGTCGGGATCCTCGGGGACCTCGTATCGCTCGACGGCGACGTTTCGCAATGCGTCCTCGTCCTCGTATTCGACGCCGACCAAGGCGAGTTCCTGGGTGCCACCGAACTGGTTCCGAATTCGAACGAGCGTGATCTCTTCGCCGTCCTCGGTCTCCGCACCGTCGCTCGGCTTCTCGTACCGGATAAACGCGTCCTCGTCGTTCGTAACGTTCACCGAAACCCCACGCTCGGCCTCCATACTGCTGAACGCCCCCGTCCCGACGCTCATCGCGCCGGAGCTCGCACCGCCGACCAGGAGGATGAGGTTTCGTCGTTTCATATGGCCCCTCTCGGATCGGTCAACGTGGTCTATCCGTATGGTTATGCGTCGCCGGAAGACCGGTACGGAGTGCCTGAAACCGAAGCGAGCAGGTCGATACCGCTCTCACCGGAGCTCCGGCGGCTCCTCCAGCTCCCCGACCTTCATCTCCTCGGTGTAGTACTTGTGTGCGGCCGCGGAGAACATGAACGAGACCACGATCGCCAGCGCCCACGCGAGCGGCGGGAGCAGGGTAAAGGGCCACGCGCCCACCCACACCGCCGCGACGAGCGCGAGCGCGACCCCCGATAAGCCGAGGTAGTACTCGCTCCAGGGGATCTCCTTGCCCTCGACCACGTCCATGTACAGGTCGACGTTCCGGAGCGCCTCGGTGGGCTCGATGACCCCGCGGTCCTTGTTGAACTCGACGACGCCGGCACGGTCCATCTTCGGCAGGTGCGACTGCTGGAGCGCCGTGTAGACGCGCTTGCGGTCGCTGCCCGTGATCTCCGCCATGTCGACGTCGTTCTCCCAGGCCGCGATCTGCTCGGCCATCTCGCCTATCTCCATCGTCTGTTCTTCCCGTTTCAACAGGTGGACCGCGAACCGTCGACGCTGGTTCGCGAGCACCTCGTACAGCTCGTCGTCGGTGATGTCGATACCGACGTCAGAGGGCCCCCCGTCGATCTGCTGTGCCGACGCCATTTACGTCTGACACATATGAATTGGACTACATAAATCCTCGGATCGTGATGTGGAATTGAAAATTCACCGGGAATATAATACGGATACGGATCGATCGGCTAAATCCAGAATTTCCGCGTTCAGAGGCCTGAAAACGCCGTTATCTGATCTGATTATTTTCGAATCAAAATCGGAAATCGCGGGTATCTACCCAAAAACTTACACGTACTTTGCCGGATCTCACGGCTTCAGACCACTCCTGAACGGCCGGCGACCGGCCTTCAAGCCGAGCCTGAAACCCGTTCTCGTACCCGCTTCACACCGGTCTGCGGACGAGTTCGGAACGCTCCCGCGTTCGCGACGAGCGGACGGCCTCTCCCCCGTTCGCCTCGCGAACGTGGTCACCCTTCGCCGAGTTCAGACTCCCCATAACTACACCCCCTGGTGACTAACCCCTCTTCGACAGCCGTATGCCGACCGCCCGCCGTACCGTGATCCTCGCCGTCCTCCTCGTAGCTGTAGGGTCGCTCGCGTTCGCGACGGGCGCGACGGTCCTCGATGGCGAGGCCGACACCCTCGCGGACGATCGCGTCGCGGTCCAGCCCGCGGACGGCCCCAACGGCGACTACGCGTACCTGAACGACGACGACGAGATCGTGATCGACGTCTCGGCGACGAACCCGAACCTCCGGAACGCCAGCTTCGAGGGCGTCAACGTCGACGCCGAGGGGACCATCGACGACGTCTTCACGATCACCTACACCGCCGACCGGAGCGCTGAGGTATGGATCGAACGGGACGGCGGCGACCACGACGGAAACCTGACGTTCGTCCATGCGGAGGGCCCGATCGAGAACGAGACGAACGGCGTCACCCTCGGTCCCAACGAGTCCGTCTCGGTCGGCCTCCGGTTCGACACGCACGGCGCGGAGGCGGGCACGAGCCTCGGCCCGGGCGAGTTCTCGATCCACGCGAACGTCACGGACCCGGAGTCGACGGCGATGACGGCGACGACCGCGGACGACGACTCCGAGTCGTCGGGTCCGAGGGTCCTCGTCACGGGGTCGGGAGCCGAGCGAAGCCTCAACGCGACCGGCATCGACCTGGATGACACGGTCCGGTTCGAGACGGACCGGATACCGATCAACGGTACCGACGTCACGCTCGACCGCCTCGACCTCGAGGGTGTCTCGGTCGAGAGCGTCGACATGACCGCCAACGGTAGCCCCGAGCCGTTCGCGGAGGCTGGCGAGCTCGAGGCGCCACAGGAGCCGATCCCGCTCGGTTACCTCTCTCTCGCGTACGACTTCGACCCCGAGAGCGTCGAGTCGATGCGCCTCCGGTTCAGTATCGACCGCGACGCCCTCGGCGACACCGACCCCGAGGACGTGGCCGTCCTCCGCCGGAGCGACGACGACGGGTCCGATGACTGGGAACCCCGCGAAATCGAGGTGCTCGACGAGGAGGCCGTCGAGAGTCGTGGGCTCCCCGCGGATCGGGTCCACTTCGTCGCGGCCACCCGCGACTTCTCGACGTTCGCGGTGGCGGCCCACATCGATCGGATCGGCGTCAGCGACGCCGACCTCGCCGACGACGCCGTCGAGGCCGGGGGCGAGACGACCGTGACGGCGACCGTCGAGAACACCGGCGGCACGGCCGGCGAGGAGACCGTAGCACTCACTGCCGACGGCGAGACCCTCGCGTCGACGGACGTGGAACTCGCCCCGGGCGAGTCGACGACCGTCACGTTCCCGGTCGCGTTCGGGGCCGACGGCGTGTACGACCTCGCGGTCGACGGGACCTCTGCCGGACCCCTCGTCGTCGGTGACGGGACCGACTCGGGCGACGGTGGAACCGAAGCGGGAACCGACCCGGCCGGTGAGGACACGGGCTCGGACGACGCGGAGCAAGGGAGTGACGGCGACGAGACCGACGACGCCCCGAGGAACCCCTCCCTCGAGGAACCCGGTGGGTTCGGGTTGGAAGCGCTCGCCGGCGTCACCGGCCTGATCGCCCTGCTGCTCGGGGTGCTGGCACTGTTCCGCCGGGTGCCACGGTCCTGACCGTGCGCCCGTTGGAGCCCTCCCTTCCCGTGTCCGACCCGGTCCCCTCGGCGGGTTCGACCGTCCCGTTCGTCACCGAAGCCATCGGTCGCCGAGGATGTACTCGGGGCGACAGGAATATACCCCGGCCGATCGAGGGCGGATTCGTGACGGCGACTTCGCTCGATACGGCCGACGGCGGGGACGATCCGACGGCCCGTGACGACGATTCGACGCTCCTGGAAACGCTCCTCGCGCGCGTCCGGACCGTCGACCTCCTCGTCCTGTTCGCCGTGCCGGTCGCGCTCCTCGCGGTCTTCGCCTTCCCGGAGGCGACCCGCCGATCGCTCGCGTTCGCGTACCACGACCCGACCGTCCGATCGGCGTTCACGGCCCACTACGTCCACCTCGAAGCCGATCACCTGCTCGCGAACGTCTTCGCCTACGCCCTGCTCGCGGGCGTCGGCTACCTGCTGGCGGTGGCCGCCGGACGGCGTCGGTTCTTCTTTACCGCCTTCGCGACGTTCTGTCTCGCGTTCCCGTTCGCGCTCTCCGCGCTGAACCTCGCCGTCCCGCGGCGGGCGATCGGCTTCGGTTTCTCCGGCATAAACATGGCGTTCGCGGGACTTCTCCCGCTTCTGCTCGCAGTGTTCGTCCACACGCACCTCTCGGGTCGTGGCCTCGCGTCCGCGGACCTGCCGCCGCGATCCGAGACACCGGACCTGCCGCCGCGATCCGAGACACCGGACCGCGTCCCGCTCTCCGACTCCACGGCGGTTCGACTGCTCCCGGCGACCTTCCTCGTCGTCGCCGGCTGGATCGGAACGCTGGCGTTGCCGGCCTCGACCGAGTTGCCGGGACTCGTCGGCCCGGGCGTCCTCCTCGGCGGAGTGCTTCTCGGTGCGCTCGGCGTGCTGTCGACCCCGCCGGCGCGCCGACCGTCACTTCGGGACGGCCTCGGTCGGGTGGTCGACCGGCGCGGGTTCGGCGACCTCTTCGTCGGCGGCGCGGTCCTGGCGGTCGCGTATCCCGTCGTCGGGTTCCCCGCGGAGCCGTCGGTCGACGGGAGCGTGATCAACCTTTACGTTCACCTCCTCGGCTTCTGTCTCGGGTTCATCGGGCCGTACACGCTGCTCGCAGTGGGCGTCTTCGACGACCGGTCGCCCCGACCCGGGGGTCGCTCCGAACCCCGAACCGATTGACACGACCAGCGAATTTATCACACACCGATGATTGCGTACTATCGAACCCGGTTGCTTCCTGATTGACACATGTCTCCCCGACGATTCTTCTCGATCGGCCTACAGGTCGCGGCGGTCCTCGTCGTGCTCTCGCTCGTCGTCGGGCAGTTCCTCGGCCAGCCGATCCTCCTGAGCTTCGTCGAGACGGGGAGCATGCAGCCCACGCTCGCCCCCGGTGACGGGTTCGTCGCGATCCCCGCGCCGGTCGCCGGGGGGATCGGCGTCGGCGACGTCGTGACCTTCGACGCCCAGGAGATCGAGGGCGGCGGGCTCACGACCCACCGGGTCGTCGAGGAGACCGAACGCGGCTACATCACGCAGGGCGACAACAACCCCTTCACCGACCAGGACGGCGGCGAGCCGGTCGTCCAGGAGGCCGACGTCGTCGCGAAGGCGCTCGCCGTCGGCGGAAACGTGGTCGTGATCCCGCACCTCGGCACGGTCGCCATGGCGTTCCAGTCGTCGATGGAGGGGGTCCAGACGTGGCTCGCGGTGACGTTCGGCGTCAGGTCGTTCCAGGGGACCCAGGGGCTCGCGTACCTCCTCTTCGGGCTCTCGATCGTCGCGTACGTCGCCGACTGGGTGCTCACGGGATCGACCCGCGACCGCCCGGAACGGGACCGCTCCCGCGACGACGGCACCTCGGTGACGGCCATCCTCGCCGTGCTCGCGCTCGTGTTGATGGCGACCGCGACGGCGGCGATGGTCGTTCCCGGCGGCACCCAGGAGTACGGCGTCGTCAGCGCGGAGTTCGAGTCCGACAGGCCCACCGTAATCGAGCGGGGAACGAGCCAGGAGGTGGAGTACGTCGTCCCCAACGCGGGGCTCGTTCCGGTTCGGACGTACGTCACCCCGGCGAGCCCCGGCGTGACCGTCGAACCCCAGCGGGTCGCGGTCGGCCCCCGCAGTGAGGGGTCGACCACGGTGACGCTGACGGCCCCCGACGAGACCGGCTACTACCGGATGTTCGTGGTCGAGCACCGGTACCTGGCGGTGTTGCCGCCGGCGGTCATCGACGGCCTCTACGAGGTCCACCCGTGGGCCCCGATCGTCGCGATCGACGCCCTGCTCGGCGGTGGCATCCTCCTCGCCGGCTTCGCCCTGCTCCGTGGCGAGCCGGCACGGCTCCGGAGCCGCGAGTCGCGCCGGACGACCCCGCTCCACCGACGCCTCCTCCGAAAACTCTACTGATACCCATGAGCACGCCTCCAGACCCCGACGATCACACGTCCGCGGGACCCGACGACACCCGGCTTCGACTCCGCGCGTTCCTCGACGCACAGTTCACCGTCCTCCTCGTCGTCTGTCTCCTCGTCGCCGTCGCCGGCGGGGCGCTCGTCTACACGACCCACGTCGATCCAGGCACGGAGACGCAGACGCGAACCGTCTCCTCGTGGACCGTCGAGACGGGGTACACCCACAGCGCCGAGGTGACCGAGCCGAGCCCCGTCTTCTCGATCGGCGACGAACTCACGGACCGCGAGACGTACTTCGCGACGATCGCCCCCGAGCTCGACGTCGCTGCCGAAGTCGTCTACGCTGCCGACTCGGCCGAGGACGTCGACGTCGCGGTCGACTCGGAGCTGGTGGTCCGAAACGTCGGCGAGGAGGGGGTGGTCTACTGGGAGCAGAACGAGACGGTCGACTCGACGACCGCCGAGGGCGTCGACCCGCGCGAGACCGTCTCCGCCCCCTTCACGCTGAACAGCACCGCGATCGACGGGCGGGTCTCGGCGATCGACGAGCAGCTCGGCGCGTCGCCCGGCGAGACGGAGACGTTCGTCGTCACCGACGTCGAGGTGGCGGGCACGCTCAACGGTCAGGACGTCACGTACACGCGTTCGGTCGAGTTCGGGATCTCCCACGAGGGGGACACCTACACTGTCTCCGACCCCGGCGTCCAGTCGGACTCGGACGACCAGCAGGTCACGGAGGCCGTCGAGCGGACGTACGGCCCGCTTCGGGGCGTCGGCGGCCCCGCGTTGCTGGTCGTCGGCCTCCTCGGCGCCGCCGGACTCGTCTACGGGCGCTACGGCGGCTCCTTCGACGTGAGCGAGGCCGAACGGGCGTACCTCTCGTACCGCGACGACCGTTCGGAGTTCGACGAGTGGATCACGCGGGTCCGGCTCCCCCCGGCGGTCTACGACCGGCCGGAGGCGCACGCCGAGGAGCTACGCGACCTCGTCGACTTCTCCATCGACAACGACACCGGCGTCGTCGAGGACCCGAACACCGGGGCGTTCCACGCCGTCGCCGGCGAGTTCGTCTACACCTACCGGCCGCCGTCCGTGCCCGTCGCCGGGGGGCTCGACGACGACCCGGAAACGGGAGACGGTTCCGGCGACCCGAGCGTGGACGGCTCCGATGTGAAGGGATCCGACGTGGGGGAGGGGACTGACGAGGGGTCGGGCCTGTTCACGGGGTCGCTCCTCGGTGGCGGATCGGATAGCGGCGACTCGGACGACGAAGGCGATCCCGACGACGGCGCCGACGAGAGCGGGGAGGGCACGGACGACCGTTCCGACCGGGGATCGTAACCCTGGAAAGTAACCTACTTGAGGCCGGCCCGGTTAGGTCCGATCGCAGTCCCGTGGTGTAGTGGCCAATCATAATGGCCTTTGGAGCCATTGACGGCGGTTCGAATCCGCCCGGGACTACTTTGCGCCGAACACGTTCGTGAGGCGCGGGTATCCTCGGCGGGTCGAACCCAGAGGACGAGCGGATTCGAGTCCTCGCGGTTCGAATCCGCCCGGGACTACTTCTGCCGGGAGCAACACCGCGAGCGGCGTATCTCTCGCGAATTGGGGGCTGGTGACGGGAGGAGTCGTTGTGGGTCGACTCCGCCCCACGGTTTATACACCGACACCAGACATACCAAAATAACATATATACTGTGGATATTATATTTAGTCGTGTTTAGCAGTCACATCCGCCTCGTCGGAACAGTTCCCCGGCAGCGTAGTCGGACCCGCACTCGGGGCAGACGGCGCGGACGTCCACGAGTATCTCGTATCCGTCGTGGTCGAGCGCGCCGGACGAGGCGAGCGACGAGACCGCCTTCTCGGTCACGACGGTCACGCGGCCTTGGAGCTTTTCCACCGTCTCGACCTTGCGGTCCACGGGGTCGACGTCGTTCTCGGGTAGCGTCGCCCCCCGGTCCTTCGTGAGGTAGGTGTGGATCGCCTGGTGGGTAACGAAATCCCCCTCCACGGTCTCCGGGTCGACGCCCTCGCGTTCGAGCCGACGGCGCGCGCGGTTCACCTCCGGTCCGGCGTCCGACCGGAGCGATTCGTACGTCCCGACCACCTCGAAGTCGAGCGGAGCGCCGCCCGCCCGGCGGAGCGCAGCCTCCAGGACGGCCTGGTTGAACTCGTCGGCGAGGTCACGGAGGCTGGTTCGCTCGCCCGATACACCCGTCCACTCCTCCTCGAGCCGTCTCCCGATCCCGTCCAGATCGTACTCGCGGATAACCCGTGCTACTTTCGTCGCCGGCTTGTCGGTCCGAGCGGTCATACCCTCGATATCCTCCTCTCCATTACAAAGTTAACGGTGTAATAGCCCTGTCCGGTCGACCGTGTCCGACGTCGGGGTGTTCCGTACGTGGATCGACCGTCGGTCAGTCGATGTCCTCGATGTACGCGTACTCCTCCGAGAGCGCGGCAGCGTCCCCCGGGAGGAGGGCCGTCACGAAGTAGTCCCCGTACTCGCGGAAGTAGTCCACGACGCGGGCGATCCGTTCCGAGTCGATCGATTCGAGCGAGTCGAGGAGGACGAACGGCACGAGCTCGTGGACGTCGTGGACGAGGTAGCCGGCGAGCGCGAACACGAGCCCTGTGACCTCGCGTTCGCTCTCTGAGAGGTGATCGACCGTGTCCTCGTACGCCGTCCCGTCGGGCGCCGAGCGCACGATATGGAGTTCAAAACGGGTTCGAGACACCTTCCGACGCCCCTCCAGAACCTCGGTCTCGCGCCGTTCGATCCAGATCCGGTCGAGGTTGTCGTACCCGAGGATCCCGAGTACCGTCTCCATGTGCTCGTTGAACGCCTCCACGGCACCCTCCTCGACGCGGTCGACACGCGTTCGGAGCTCGGTCAGCCTGTCGGCGAGCGCCTCGCGTTCCTCGCGGAGCTCGTCGCGGTCGTCGATGGCCGTCTCGAGGTCGTCGATCTCGGCGTCGAGGTCGTCGATCGTCGACTCCAGCCGCTCGATCCGGAGCTCGATCCCGTTGATCTCGCGGTGGAGGTCGAGCGCCTCGTCGTGGCCGTCGACGTCGATCTCCTCCGCTTCGGCCTCCAGTTCCGCGATCTCGTCCCGTTTCGCCTCGATCGCCGTCTCCAACTCTTCGATCCGCGCTCGCGTGGTCTCCGTCTCGGTTTCGATCTCCGAGAGCCGGTTCTTCGTTCGCTGGCGCTCGCGCTTCCTCCGCTGGATCTGCGACTGTTTGTCGGTGAGTTCGTCGATCTCGGCGCGCACCTCCTTGCGCTCGTCGAGCTTCTCCGAGCGGAGGCGCTGGAGGTCCTCGAGCGTTCCCTCTATCTGTTCGGTCTCCACCTCCGAACCGCAGGTCCAACAGACGGTCTCGCTGTCGGCCGTCAGCGCGTTCGTGGGGTCGTCGGTTCCCACGACGTCGAGCCCGTCACCCTCCAACAGTTCCTGATTGAACCCGATGACGCTGCTGAGTTCGCTGACCGTGTCGTCGAGCGAGCGCTTGCGCCGCCGGAGCTCGTCGATGCGCCCCGCGAGCCGGTCGGGGTTCCCCGCGTTCTCCTCCTTCTCGGCGAGCGTCGCCTCCAGCTCTTCGCGTTCGCGCTCGTATTCCGCCAGCGTCGAGCGCTCGGTCTCGAGGTCGAACTCCAAGTCCTCCAGCTCCGAGCGGGCGTCACGAACGCGCTGGAAGGCGTCCTCCAGCTCCCGTTTTTGTGACCGACTCTCCTCGACGCCGGTGTCGAGCTCCTCTAAGCGCGCCCGTGCGTCGGCCAGTTCCTCGCGGGCGTCGGCCAGCTCTTCACGTTTCTCCCGGCGCTCCTCCTCCAACCTAGGGCGCTCGCGTTCGAGTTCGTCGAGCCGATCGATCTCGTCCTCCAACTCGTCGCGCTCCCGCTTACACGACTCGATCTCGGCTTCGATCCGGTCCGTGTCGATGGGCCGCATGATGATCTCCCGGAGGTCGTCGCCGCGCGCGACGGCCTGGCGCGCCTCGTTGTTCTCGAGGAGGAACGCGAACAGGTCGGCGAGTTCAGGGTCGTCGAGGTAGGGGTCCCCGCCGAACGTAACCGTGCCGCCGTGCCGCGTGAGCGTCCGCGTGTACGTCTCATCGCCGATCTCGAGCGTGACGGCACCCTCCTCGGCGTCCCCCTTCAGCGAGCTTCGGTCGCTGCCGAGGCCGGCCATCAGCGCCTGGAGAAACGAGGTCCTGTTCGTCGCGTTCCGTCCGGTGAGGACGGAGACACCTGACGGAATCGTTACCGCCGTCTCGTCTATCCCGCCGATGTTGCGGACGTCGACGCGCACGTCCGGCAGGACGACTTGCTCGGTAGACATAGAGACGTATCGGGTGCTGTGAGTGTTAAATGTATGCGTCGCCGGCGATCCGCGACTGACGTCGTGGGACCGCTCCCCAGTGACGGCGACGCTGAACGCCGAATCCGACACGTTCCCTGAACGGTTGATATAGTCTTGGTATCTTATATATTCGCTTTAAAACCATATATCTGATGTTTTTCTCTCCAGTTTTCACGACTCCGTGGCAAGCGTCCGAACGTCGTCTCCGTGTGGCCCGGCGTCTTCCAGTTCCGCTGGGAACCGTTCGGCCTCGTGAGAAACTACCACACGCTCCGACCGCCAGCTCGGTCGACGATCCGTCCCGCGACGGCGACGCTGACGACAGCGAGAGCGACGCCGGCGACGACGTCGGTCGCCCAGTGGATCCCGAGGTACATCGTCGCGATCACGATGCTGCCTGCGAGGAACGCGGCCACGGGCGTCCACCGCGGGAACTCCTCGTGGGTCGAAACGGCGACGAGGAGGACGGTCACCGAAAGCGCCGTGTGAAGCGAGGGGAACACGTTCGTCTCGACGTTCACCCGCGCCGTGAGCTGTGTCACCTGCCGGAACGAGTCGAGAAGCGGCTCCCCGACGCGCGCCGCGTTCGGGTCCGCTCCGGGCAGGCGGTGGTAGTTTCGCGGACCGTACGCCAGCACCGCCGCGTAACAGCCGATCGCTGCGGTGTAGTTGACCGCGTACGCCGCCACGAGCGTCTTCAGTGGCCGGGGATTCTCGGCGAACAGGTACGTCACGAACGGGAAGACGAGCAGAACGACGTACCCGATCACGTACACGGGCGCGAAGTAGTAGAGTCCCCAGTCGGGGATCGCTCCCTGGAGGGTCGCGACGAAGTCCCCCTCGACGGCGTAGAACCACGCGGTCGCGTCCACGCCGTACCGTCGAGAGAACGCCTCGAGCCGGTCGAGGAGTCCCTTGTTGACGAGCAGTACGACCCCCAGCCCGCCGACGTAGGGACCGACCGCCCGGAGTCGACGGCGGAGGTGTTCACGGTCCTCGGCGACCGACTGAACCCGTTCGATCCCGACGCACGCCGGGAACAGGAGGGCGAAACACGCGAGGGTGACTCCCGCGACCAGCGTGGCGAGCGCCGCGAACAACATCGGTTCTCCGGGGTTACGACCGGGTAGACATGACTCCTGCGCTCCCGGCGAGATGGGGGATCGCGAACGAGCCACCTACTCGGCGTCGTCCCACGGGAGCGGCTCCGTACACCAGTGACAGAAGTCCAGGGTCGCGTCGGTCTCGCGGCCACAGTGCGGACACTCGACGTTCGCGGGTTCGCTGGCGGGTGTTTCGGCGGTCGTCGCCGTCGCGTCGCTCGTCCCGAGGCCGTCCGATTCGGTACCTCTCGCCCCGAGTCCGTGGCGACCGACGGCGTCCTCCTCGCTTCCCTCCGCAGCGTGTCGACGTATCGCCGCCGTCGCGGCGTCGGCCCGGTCCGCCTCCGCGGCCTGCGAGCGCGCCACGAGGAACGCGTCCACCGCGGAGAGCCCGACGAGCACCGATATCGGCAGGGCGATCTCGGGGGGGATCCCGGCTGTGACGTCGGCGATCGACTCGCTCGGGTCGACGGGGTCCGCATCCGAGAGGCTGTACAACGCGAGCGCCCCGCCGACGACCGTCACGTGCCACACTATCGCCCGCCCGAGCCGCCCCAAGAACAGGTGTCCGAGGCCGGGGACGAACGTCGCCAGGAGGGCGGCGACCGGCGCGCGGAGGCTACGTCGCATGTCGTCCGCTTCTCGGGGCCGATACTTACCGGCTACGGTGGCGGACGGTCGCCGATAACAACCGTTAATCAGGGGCTTCGCGTGCGGAGATACATGAACGGGAAGCGGGCGACCGCGTTCGTCCCCGGCCACGTCACCGCCTTCTTCAGTGCACACCCCGCCGCGGACCCGGCTGCCGCGGGCTCCCGCGGTGCCGGGTTGACCCTCTCCGACGGCGTCGACGTGACTGTCACGCTGGCCGACGACGCGTCCGCCGTGGGCGGCACTGCCACGCTCACCCTCGACGGCGAGTCGGCATCGATCGGTGCGGTCGCGGACGTGCTCGCAGCGCTCGACGTGCGGGCGCAGGTGGTCCTCGAGACCGACCTCCCGGTCGGGGCCGGCTTCGGCGTCTCGGGGGCGTCAGCGCTGGGGACGGCGCTCGCCGCCAACGCGGTCGCCGATCGGGGGCGCTCCGAGAACGAACTCGTTCGTCTCGCTCACGAGGCCGAGGTCGAACGCGGAACCGGGCTCGGCGACGTGGTCGCACAGGCGCGTGGCGGGATCCCGATCCGTGTCGAGCCCGGCGCACCGGGCCACGGCGAACTGGACGGGATCCCCGCACACACCCGCGTCGAGTACGTCACGTTCGGTGAGCTCTCGACCGAGGCGGTGCTCGCGGGCGACACCGCCGTACTCACCGAGGCCGGCGAGCGCGCCCTCTCCCGGCTCCGTGCCGATCCACGAGTCCCTACCCTGATGGACGCCTCCCGCGAGTTCGCGGAGCGGGCCGGGTTGCTCGTCCCCGAAGTCGCCGAGGCGATCGACGCGGTGGACGCGGTCGAGGCCGACGACGGACCCGGGACGGGCGCGGCGATGGCGATGCTCGGTCGCACCGTCTTCGCGCTCGGGACCGGGCTCTCCGACGCCGGCTACGACCCCACGGTCTGTCACACCCACCCGGCGGGCGCGCGGGTAATCGACGGGGACGGGTAACCGACGCGGGCCGTCTCCGCTGTCAGTCCGTTCTCGTGGTCACCGGCCGTCGCTCGTCGAGGTGGTCGCGCGCGGCCTCGGCGATCACCTCGGCGGGGCCTCGAACGCACTCGCGGCGCAGGTCCGGGTAGTGGCCGTCGACGAGCTCCTCGATCATCGCTTCGGCCTCCAGCGCACGCCCGATCGGCTCGCCGGTCAGCGCCTCCGAGACCATGCTCGCGACCGCGGTGCTCACCGCACAGCTCTCGCTCTCGAACCCGATCTCGGCGACCGTCCCGTCGTCGTCGAGCTCCACGTAGAACTCGCCGTCGTCGCCACAGGAGGTCTCCGCGGAGTGTTTCGTGAACGTCGGGTCGGCGATCGTGCCCGCGTTCCGCGGCGAGCGGTAGTGGTCGGAAAAGCGGTCGTGAAAGCGGTCGGACGCGACCAGCTCGTCGCGGCGCTCCCGGGCGTTCTCCAGCGCGTCGAGGAGGGCGTCGACCTCCCGTTCCGTGTTGTAGACGTAAAACGACGCCCGCACCGAGCCCGGGATGTCGAGGCGGTCGTGGAGCGGCTGGGTACAGTGGTCGCCCGCGCGGACGGCGATGCCGCGGTCGTTCAGTATCGACGAGAGGTCGTGGCCGTGAACGCCGTCGACGTTGAACGAGACGAGCCCGGAGCGCTCCTCGCCGGGCGGGACGCCGTAGACGGCCACGTCGTCGCGCTCGCCGAGCCGCTCCATCGCGTACTGGGCGAGGTCGTTCTCGTGGGCTGCGACCCGATCCATCCCGATCCCGTCGAGGTAGTCGGCGGCGGCGGCGAGCGCGATCCCCTCGGCTATCGGCGGCGTCCCGGCCTCGAACTTCCAGGGCGGCCGGTTCCACGTCGACCCCTCGAAGGTGACGTGGCGGATCATCTCGCCGCCGTAGAGGAACGGCTCCATCTCCTCGAGGAGGTGGCGTTTCCCGTAGAGCACGCCGATCCCGGTCGGGCCGGCCATCTTGTGGCCCGAGAAGGCGAGGAAGTCGGCGTCGAGCGCCTCCACGTCGACCGGGCGGTTCGGCACCGACTGGGCGCCGTCGAGGAAGACCAACGCGCCGTGGTCGTGTGCGAGGTCGGCCAGCTCGGCGACGGGGTTCACCGTGCCGAGGACGTTCGAGACGTGCGCCACCGACAGCATGCGGGTGTCGTCGTCGATCACTCCGGCGGCGTGGTCCATGTCGAGGTGGCCGTCCTCCTCGACGCGAATATACCGGATCTCCGCGCCGGTCCGTCTCGCGACCTGCTGCCAGGTGACGAGCGAGGCGTGGTGTTCCATCTCGGTCACGACCACGTTGTCGCCGGGGCCGAACTCCTCCATCCCGATGCCGTAGGCGACGAGGTTCATCGCCTCCGTGGCGTTCTTGGTGAACACGACCTCCTCGAGCCCGCCGCTCGCGCCGACGAACTCCGCGATCCGCTCGTGTGCCTCCTCGTAGGCGACGGAGGCCTCGTGGCTCAGCCCGTGGATCCCGCGGTGGACGTTCGCGTTGTACCCCTCGTAGTACTCGCGGAACACGTCGTACACCTGGGTGGGCGTCTGGGTCGTCGCGGCGTTGTCGAGGTAGACGAGCGGTTCGCCGTCGACCTCCCGGTCCAGTATCGGGAAGTCGTCTCGGAGGCTCACGGGGTCGCGGTCCATACGCGAACCAGATACCTGTGATACATAAATATCCCGGCAAGGGAGGAGCTGTGACGGCTCCCGCCCCGCTCCCGCGACGAACGAAGGCTTTACCGCGTGGACCGTCTACCTCCGGCAAATGGTGCTCGACGACCTCGGAACGTCCCTGCGGAGTAGCCTCGACAAGCTCCAGGGGAAAGCGCGGCTCGACGAGGACGACGTCGAGGAGATCGTCAAGGAGATCCAGCGGTCGCTGCTCTCCGCCGACGTCGACGTCTCCCTCGTCATGGAGCTGTCGGACTCGATAGAGACCCGCGCGTTGGAGGAGGAACCGCCCGGCGGCACGACCGCCCGCGACCACGTCCTCAAGATCGTCTACGAGGAGATGGTCGCGCTCGTCGGCGACTCCACCGCACTGCCGTTGGAACCGCAGACGATCCTCCTCGCCGGGCTCCAGGGCTCCGGGAAGACCACCTCCGCCGCCAAGATGGCGTGGTGGTTCTCCACGAAGGGGCTCCGTCCGGCGGTGATCCAGACGGACACCTTCCGGCCCGGCGCGTACGACCAGGCGAAGCAGATGTGCGAGCGGGCGGAGGTCGACTTCTACGGCGACCCCGACGCCGACGACCCGGTCGAGATCGCCCGCGAGGGGATGGCTGCGACCGCCGACGCCGACGTGCGCATCGTCGACACCGCGGGCCGACACGCCCTGGAGGACGACCTCATCGCCGAGATCGAGGAGATCGAACGCGAGGTCGACCCCGACCGGTCGCTGCTCGTGCTCGACGCCGCGATCGGGCAGGGGGCCAAAGACCAGGCCCGCCAGTTCGAGGCGTCGATCGGCATCGACGGCGTGATGATCACCAAACTCGACGGGACCGCGAAGGGCGGCGGGGCGCTCACCGCCGTCAACGAGACGGGCTCGTCCATCGCCTTCCTCGGCGCCGGCGAGACGGTCCAGGACATCGAGCGGTTCGAACCCTCGGGGTTCATCTCGCGACTGCTCGGGATGGGCGACCTCAAACAGCTCTCCGAGCGCGTCGAGCGCGCGATGCAGGAGGCCCAGGAGGAGGACGACGACTGGGACCCCGAGGACATGCTGAAGGGGGAGTTCACCCTGAAGGACATGAAAAAACAGATGGACGCGATGAACCGGATGGGGCCGCTCGACCAGGTGATGGACATGATCCCCGGGATGGGCGGCGGGATGATGGACCAGCTCCCGGACGACGCGATGGACGTCACCCAGGACCGGATGCGCAAGTTCGAGCGGATCATGGACTCGATGACCGACGAGGAGCTGGAGAACCCCCGCGTCGTCGGCCAGGAGCGCACCCGGCGGATCGCGCGCGGCTCCGGCACCGACGAGGAGACGGTGCGCCAACTGCTCGAACAGCACTCGATGATGGAGCGGACCATCCAGCAGTTCCAGGGGATGGGCGAGGGCGACATGCAGCGGATGATGAAGAAGATGGGCGGCGGTGGCGGCCTCGGCGACATGATGGGCGGCGGGAAAGGGCCGTTCGGATGAGCCGGAGGCGGGACCGAACCGCGCCGTCCGACGCCCGTCGACCCGACGGTCAGCCCTGCCGACTCCCGCCATTTTAAGCGTCCGACCGGACAAGGGCGGCCGATGGACTTCAGGCGGCTCGCCGGCTACGACGTCCTGCTTTTGACGGCGGTTCTGTGGTTCCTCGGCAAGTTCCTCCGATACGCGTTCCCGCCGCTCTTCGAGGCGCTCCAGGCCAGCTACGGCGTGAGCAACGCCGCGGTCGGGACGGCGTACACCGGATTCATGCTGGTGTACGCGCTGATGCAGTTCCCGAGCGGCGCGCTCGCGGACCGGGTCGGCGCGGTGCGGGTGATCGTCGCGGGCGCGGCGGTCGCGGGGATCGGGGCGCTCGCGCTCGTCGCCGACACGCCGTTCCTCGCGCTCGCCGCCCTCATGCTCGTCATCGGCGGCGGGACGGGCGCACACAAGACGGTCGCGGTGCGGCTCCTCGCGCGCGTCTACCCGGCGCGGACGGGGCGCGCGCTCGGGGCACACGACACCATCGGGGCGTTGGGCGGCGTCGCCGCGCCGACGGCGGTCGTGCTCTTCGTGTCCGCGCCCCCCGCCCTCGCCGCGCTCCTGGACCGGTTGCCGGGCGCGGACTGGCGCGGGCTGTTCGTCGTCTCGGGGCTCGTCGTCCTCGCGGTGGCGGCCGCGTTCGCCGTGCGCGTCCCGAAGCGACTCCCCGAGAACGCCGACCGCGGGGAGCCACGGGAGGGCCCCGAGCCGACCGCCCGGGAGTACCTCGCGTCGTTCCGCGACCGGCGGCTGACGGCGTTCGTGCTCGCCACGGTCGCCGCCTCGTTCGCGTACAACGGGGCGGTCGCGTTCTTCCCGCTGTACCTCTCGCGAGCTGCCGGGCTGTCCACGTCGACGGCGAGCCTGCTGTACTCGGTGCTGTTCGCCGTCACGTTCGTCCAGCTCGTCTCCGGCGACCTCTCCGACCGGCTCGGCAGGTTCCCCGTGATGGCGGTCGCGCTCGGGCTGGCGGCGGTCTCGCTCGTCGGCGTCGTCCTCCTCGTCGACGCCGGCCCGATCGTCCTCGGCGTCCTCGTCGCAGCGCTCGGGCTCGGCTCCCACGGCTACCGGCCCGTCCGGGGGGCGTACCTGGTCGAGGCCCTCCCCGACCGGATCGCCGGCGGCGGGATCGGCGTCGTCCGCACCCTGCTCATGGGCGCCGGCGCGCTCGCGCCCGGGATCGTCGGCGCGATCGCCGACGTCGCCGGGTTCCGTCCCGCGTTCGCGCTACTCGCCGGCTCGACCACGCTCGCTGCAGTCGTGGTGACGGGGCTGTGGGCGACCGAGTGAGGATGTACTCCCCGATCCCTCGGGCCCGTCGCTCCGTGCGTCCACCCCCTCGGGGAGCGATCCTCCGGATGACGATCCGAGACGAAATCCGCCGATCGATTCTCCTTCTTATTATCTCAGCAACAGTACTGGCCGAACCGGACACCCGTTCGCCCTCTCGTGTTTATCACGACAACTTTTCTTCTGACATCGGTGGGTTTATGTACCATATCTATCGACACTACACCGGACATGGGAGGGAGTAGCACATGATACACGCACACAGTCTAACTACCCGACCCGAGAAGGAGTACGGGCCGAGAACCGACCCGATCGACGGGGGTCGTCGTCTCGAAACGCGCCACAGTGTGGAGGGTGACGAATGACGGGCGGCGAGACCTTCGGGGCGATATCGGTCGTCCCGCCGCTCCTGGCGATCGTGCTGGCGATCGTTACCCGCCGGGCGATCCTCTCGCTGTTCCTCGGGATCTGGTCCGGGGGGATCATCTTCACGGGGAGCCTCGGGGTCATCCAGACACTCAACTGGACGGTGTCGTCGCTCGGCGAGAGCCTGTTCAACGCCAAGATCCTCACCATCGTGATGTTCCTCGGCGGCGGGGTCGCGATGATCTGGCGGCTCGGCGGGGCGAAAGCCATCGGGAACGCCGCCACCTCCCGGCTCAACTCCCAACGGAAGGTCGGGCTCGCGACGTGGATCTTCGGCATGCTCTGGTTCTTCGGGGACTACTCCAACACCGCCATCGTCGGCACGACGATGCGGGACATGGCCGACGAGATGCGGATGTCCAGAGAGAAGCTGTCGTACATCATCGACTCCACCGCCGCGCCGGTGGCGACGTTCGGCATCTCCAGCTGGGTCGTCTACCAGCTGAGCATGATCCGCGAGGGGTACGACTCCGCCGGGATCGAAGCGGGGGTCGACGCGCCCGGAGCGTTCAGCCTCTTCCTCCAGAGCATCCCGTTCAACATGTACTGTCTGTTCGCCATCGTGATGGTCGGGATCATCGTCATCACGCGGCGCGACTTCGGCGAGATGCTCGACGCCGAACACCGCTCGTGGCAACACGGGAAGGTGCTCCGTGACGACGCCGTCCCGATGCAGAGCGCCGAGGACAGCCTCGGAGATATGGTGACGGACTCGCCGCAGCTCCGGTACTTTTTCCTCCCCGTCGGATCGCTCATCGCCGTCGTCTTCGCCGGCTCCGCCTACACCGGCATCCAGGGGGCCGGCGCGAACGCGGAACTGATCGACATCGTCGGCAACGCCGCGTTCGTCGACGCGCTGTTGTGGGGTTCGTTCTCGATGGTCGCGATGGGCCTCATCTCCGGGTTCTTCGGCGGTCTGATGGACCTCGAGGAGGCGATGGAGACGATCATCGACGGGTTCAGCATGATGATCACCGCGGCGTCCATCCTCGTCATGGCGTGGACCATCGGCACCGTCACGACCGAACTCGGCACGGGGATCTACGTGACGAGCGTCGCGGAGACCATCGTCACCCCGACGCTGTTGCCCGTCGTCATCCTGTTCGCCTCGGCGGTGATCGCCTTCTCCACCGGGACGTCCTGGGGGACGATGGCCATCGTCACGCCGATCGCCATCCCGCTGGCGTGGAGCATCGGTAACTCCACGCCCGAACTCCTGCCGGTCGCGGTCGGGACCGTCTTCAGCGGCGCCATCTTCGGCGACCACTGTTCGCCCATCTCGGACACGACGATCCTGGCGTCGACGTTCACCGGGGCGGACCACATCGACCACGTCCGGACGCAGATGTACTACGCGGTGACCGTCCTCGTCGTCGCCGCGACGCTGTTGACCGTCTGGGGCGCGACCCGGATCACGCCGCTGGTCCTCCTGCCGATCGGCGTCGGCCTGCTCTACGGGCTCGTCTACGGGATCTCGGAGTTCGACGCCAGCCGCAAGGACCTCGTGCCGCAGGCGGTGCGGACCGAACAGCAGAGTTCGCCGTCCGACGACTGACGGCGCTCGTCGAACAGCCGGTTTTTTTTTGAGTCGAGGAACGTCTCGGAGCCGTTCGTGGCGATCCGGTGCCTCGTGAACTCGTGAATCGACCGATGGAGGCCGGCCGTTAATAGTACGGTCGTTTGGATGGGGATCGGGTCAGTGAGTACGGGAGCGTTGCCGACACGGTAAACACCTCCAAAGCCCCAGCCGCGAGGAGGCCGTACGCTCGCTGCGCTCCTCACTCGGTCGCTATCGCTCCCTCGTTGCGGTGCTTGTGTCGCCTACGGCCTCCTCGCGACTGCCCCTTTGAGTCCCACCCCGCACAGCCCCGCACCTCACGCCTCCCCAGCCTCGGTCTCGGTAACCCGCCGGAACCGCCGGCGGGTCACCTCGATCTCCCTCGCGCGGTTCTCCGAGCGCCGCGGCCGCGGCGCTCGGAGGCACGCGCCACCGCACTACAAGTGATCGTTCTGAGGCTGTACTGAGCGATTCCCCCCGTGACGGATGCGCGACCGACCATCCGGCCGACAGTATAAGACCCGTCCGGCCGAACGATCCCCCGAATGAGCCGGAACGACGAGATCGCGTCGCTCCTCGAGGAGTTCGCGGACCGACTCGAGGCGACGGGCGTGGAGTACAAGCCCGCGGCGTATCGCCGCGCCGCCGATAACGTCCGCGAGCACCCGACCCCGATCGAGGACCTCACAGCCGACGGCGAGGCGGCCGTCGCGGAGATAGACCGCGTCGGCGACGCCATCGCTGCGAAGGTCGTCGAGTACTTCGAGACGGGCGAGATCGAGGAGTTGGAGGAGCTCAGGTCGGAGCTCCCGGTCGACATGGCGGCGCTGACGGCGATCGAGGGCGTCGGCCCGAAGACCGTCGGGACGCTCTACGAGGAACTCGGCATCACGACGCTCGACGAGATGGAGTCAGCCGCCGAGGCCGGCGAGATCCGCGAGGTGAAGGGGTTCGGCGCGAAGACGGAGGAGTCGATCCTCGAGAACGTCCCCTTCGCGCGCGAGTCGCGGAAGCGGACGCGCCTCGGTGACGCCCGCCCGGTCGCCGACGACGCCCTCGCGTACCTCGCGGACGTCGACGGCGTCTCCAGAGTCGAGGTGTGCGGGTCGATCCGGCGGTGGAAGGACACCATCGGCGACATCGACCTCCTCGTCGCGAGCGACGAGCGCGAGCCGATCGTCGACGCCTTCGTCGACTGGCCGACGGCGGACGCGACGATCGAGGCCGGCACCGGGAAGGCGAGCGTCCGCGCGGACGGGACCCGCGTCGACCTGCGGGTCGTCGACGACGCGGAGTTCGGCGCGGCCCTCCAGTACTTCACCGGGTCGAAGGCGCACAACGTCGCGGTCCGCAACCGCGCGATCGACCGCGGGCTCAAGCTCAACGAGTACGGCCTGTTCGACGTGAGCGACGTGGCGGACCCGGACGCCGGCCGGCGGGTCGGCGACCGGGTCGCCGGCGAGACCGAGGCGGGCGTCTACGGGGCGCTCGACATGGCGTTCGTCCCGCCGGAACTCCGCGAGGACGCGGGCGAGATCGAGGCCGCTGTCGCCGGCGACCTCCCCGAACTCGTCGCTCTCGACGACCTGCGCGGCGACCTCCACACCCACACCGACTGGTCAGACGGTAGGGTCACGATCGCGGAGATGATCACGGCCGCGGCCGACCGCGGGTACGAGTACCACGCCGTCACTGACCACGCCGCCGGGCCGGGCGTGTTCGGGAACGTCGGGCTCGACGAGGCCGAGATCGACGAACAGGCGGTTGCGGTCGCCGAGGCTGTCGACGCCGTCGACGCCGAGATCGAGGTGTTTCACGGGATCGAGGCCAACATCGACGCCGAGGGGGGGCTCGCCACCGACGACGCGACGCTCGCGACGCTCGACATCGTGGTCGCCTCCCCGCACTCGGCCCTCGACGCGGACCCCGACGCCGCCACCGAGCGGCTCGTCCGGGCGGTCGAACACCCGGAGGTCGATATCCTGGGCCATCCGACCGGTCGGCGGATCAACGAGCGGCAGGGGCTCGACCCGGACATGGACGCGGTCGCGGCAGTGGCCGCCCGCGAGGGCGTCGCGATCGAGGTGAACGCGAACCCCGCCCGCCTCGACGCCGACGGGAGCGCCGTCCGCGTAGCCGTCGACGCGGGCGCGACGGTCGCGGTGAACACGGACGCGCACACGCCCCGCGAACTGGACAACGCCCGGTACGGCGTCCACACCGCCCGTCGCGGCTGGGCCGAGACTGCCGACGTACTCAACACGTACTCGGTCGACGAACTCCGCGAGTTCCTCGGGTAGATGTGCGGCTCCGACGTCGACGCCGAATCGAACGCCGACCGCGTCGGGGCTCACGCCGACGCCCACGCCGACCGGCCGCGCGTCCTCCTCGACGTGATGTGCGGCAAACTCGCGACGTACCTCCGGTTCTGTGGATACGACGCGGCGTACGCGCTCGACGAGGGGATCGAGGACGACGACCGGATCGCGGCGCGTGCGACCGCCGAGAACCGGCTGTTGATTACCCGCGATCGCGACCTCGCCGCCGCCGTCGACGAGTCGTTGCTCCTCACCGAACGCGACGTGCTCGACCAGCTCCGCGAGGTCTCCGACGCCGGCTACGCCGTCAGGACGGCGTCGGAACCGACCCGCTGTGGTGCCTGTAACGGCCCGCTCGAACGAGCCGATTCCACCGACGACCCTCCAGCATACGTCCCCGACGACCCGCCCTCCGGGCGTCGCTGGCGCTGTGCCGACTGCGGGCAGTGGTTCTGGAAGGGCGGCCACTGGGAGTCGGTCGCCGGGCGCGTGGCGGGGATCGCCGAGTAGGGGATCCGCCGGCGTTCGCGGGTCGGGTCCCGCGAGCGCAACCCGTATGAGCCCGCCGCCCGTACCGCGGGTCGATGGAACTGGACCGGGCGGTCGACCGGTTGGAGACGATCGTCGACCGCGTCGAGGAGGAGGAGATGCCCGTGCCCGTCCGGGAGGTGTGGGCGTTCGGCGACGTGGCGCTCGGGCTCGACCCGATCGACCGGCTCGACGTCTACCTCACGAAGGACGTCCTGATGGCGAGCGACGCGGACGCCGCGACAGCCTTCGAGGCGGAGTACGGGATCAAGGGCGTCGGCACGACGGTCCGCGCGTCGTGGGCGGAGGCACATCCGGACCGCGTCCGCGCCAGCGACAACGGGTACGCCGCCCCGGAGAAGTGTCTCGCGGCGGAACTGCTCGCCGTGCCGGAAGCGGACGGCGAGCCGCCCGGCGACGATCGCACTGCCGCCGACCCTGCCGCCGGCGACGTTCCCGACGTCCCGGTCCACCTCGAGGTGTGTAACGCGAGCTTCGGCGACAACGTGACCCAGCGGCTGAAGGGCGCGCTCGCGAGGGAGGCGTACGGGGAGGTTCTCGACCCCCGCGGCGTCTGTCTCTGGGCGGACGGCCGCCGGGACGACGAGGCGTTCGATCGGCTTCGGGCGGGATCGTTCGCGATGCCGACGTTGTCGACTGCGCTCTCGACGCTCGGCGTCGACGACGACGTCGCCGGGGCGGTCGCGGACGCGCTCACGACCGAGCGTGCCGACCAGGAGGGCTCGTCGGTGCGTGGCGACATGGTGTGACTGTCGGCCGCGGAGCCCCCCAAATCTCACGATTTCCGCGACCCAACCCCTTTTGGGACGGATCGCCGTGGGGACGGTATGCCAACGCCGACCGACCGCGTCCGGGACGCGGACCGATCGAGCATCCGCGTAATGTACGACCTCGCACAGGAACGGGGCGGCGATCTCGTCCGACTCGAGGTCGGCGAGCCCGACTTCGACACGCCCGACCACGTGATCGACGCGGCCGCGGAGGCCGCCCGCGGCGGCGCCACCCACTACACCGCCAACGCCGGGACGCCCGCCTGCCGACGCGCGATCGCCGACACGCTCGCGCGCGACTACGGCGTCGAACACGACCCCGACGAGGTCGTCGTCACGGTCGGCGGGATGGAGGCGCTCCACCTTGCCACGCTCGCCACCGTCTCGCCGGGCGAGGAACTGCTCGTCCCCGGGCCGACCTGGCCGAACTACGCGACGCAGGCGCGGCTCGCGGACGGGACGTTCCGGGAGGTGCCCATGCCCGCGGAGACCGGGTTCGCCCTCGACGCGGACCGCGTCGTCGACGCGATGAGCGACGACACCGCCGCGGTCGTGCTCACGACGCCCTCGAACCCGACCGGCAGGGTCTTCGACCCCGAGGAGTGCCGGGCGGTCGTCGAGGCTGCGGCCGACCACGACGCCTACGTGATCGCCGACGAGGTGTACCTCGGGCTCACCTACGACGGGCCCGCGGAGGGGATCGCCGCCTACACCGGCCACCCGGACCACGTGTTGACGGTCGGCTCCTGCTCGAAGCGGTACGCCATGACCGGCTGGCGGCTCGGCTGGCTCGCCGGCGACGACCACGTGATCGACGACGTGACCCGGGTCCACGAGTCGACGACCGCCTGCGCGTCGAGCGTCGCCCAGCACGCGGCGGTCGCCGCGCTCACCGGCCCGCAGGAACCCTACGAGGAGATGTACGACGCCTTCCGTGAGCGCCGGGACCTCGTGGTCGACCGCGTCGCGGGGATCGACGGCCTCTCGTGTCCCCGGCCGGAGGGCGCGTTCTACGCCTACCTCGACCCCGGGCTCGACGCGCCCGCGATCGACGTCGCGAAACACCTGCTAACGGAACACGGCGTCGTGCTCGCGCCCGGCGACGGCTTCGGCGACTCGACGCCCGGCCACCTCCGGCTCTCGTTCGCCAACTCCGCCGAGCGGATCGAGGAGGGGTTCGACCGGATCGAGGCCGGGCTGGCCGAGTTCTGAGTCGGTTCTTCAGTCGTCCTGAGTCGGTTCCTCAGTCGTCGGCGGGCACGGGCTCCGCCGTCAACATCCCGCGCGCGTCGAGCGTCCCGACCGTCGCCAGCCGGATGGCGTGTGGCCACCCCAGCGGCGTGGCGCTGTCGGGCGTCCCGTCGTCGAAGAACTGCTCGGGGAGGTACCCGGTCGGCTCACACAGCGGGCCGTCCGGCGAGACGACCCCGAGCAGGTCGCGGGCGCGTTCGGCGAACCGCTCCGCCCGGGGATCCTCGTGGTCGGCGAGCAGGGCGGCCGTCTCCGCGCAGGCGTGTGCGCCCCACGCGGTCGAGACCGTCCACACCTTCTCGACCGGCTGGTCGACGCGCCGCCAGCCGTCGCCCTCGTAGCGGAACAGCCCCGACACGTCGTCCGTCTCGCGGGCCAGCCCGTCCACGACGCGCTCGACGTGTGAGACCAGCCGATCGAGTCGTCCGTCGTCGACCGCGCCGCTCCCGGCCTGGGGAGCGTCACCGAGCGCGTCGTACGCGTGGTGCGCGCTCGCGAGCGCGAGCGTCGCGGAGTCGAGCCGGTCGTCGACGTCGCCGTGAACCGTCTCGCGGAGCGCGTAACACCCCCGATCCGGAACCCAGAGGTCGTCGAGCGCGTCGTACACCTCCCGGGCACGCCGTCGGGCGTGGTCGGCGGGCACGTCGTCGAACCGGCCGTCGGCGTCGCCGGCGAGCCCCGCGCCGTGACGCGCGAGCGTGCTGTACGCCTCGAGGAACGTCGCGGCCGTGTGCGTGAACCGGCCGACGGAGTCCTCCCAGGCGTTCTGACAGACGACGGGACGCCCGTCGTCCGCGAGGGTCGAGTCGAGGCTCGCGAGCGCGTCGACGAGGGCCGGATCGAGCCCGTCGACGTCGACGTCGCGCCCCCGTGCCCGGGCGAGGAACGCGATCACGCTGCCGGTCTGGTCGGCCTGGTAGTCCACGTCGGGGCCGTCCTCGATGCGCGCGTTCGCCCACCCGGGCGCGAGCGCGCCGTTCCGCGGCCAGACCCGGTGGGGCCAGGAGCCGTCGGGGCGCTGGGCCTCGACGTACATCCGCGCGGACCGGGCGTGCCAGTCGTCGAGCCCGAGGCCGAGCCGGTCGTCCGACTCGAGGAGGAACGTCGAGATCTCGGCGTCGTCGCGGAACCAGGTGTAGCCGTAGCCACCCGAGTGCTGGTAGTGTGGGTCGAAGTCCGGCCCGGCGATCCGCAGGCCGCTCTCCGCCGACAGCAACGACAACACCCGCAGGTCCGCGACGACCGACTCCCGCTCGGGCATCGAGGCCGACACGGTCGGGGTCGTGTCGGCGGCGGCGGCGGCCAGCGCCTCCGGGGAGTCGAGTTCCGCGAACAGCGTCGAGAGGCGGCTCCGCGCCGTCTCGCGGTTCGTCTCCGAGCGGTCCGTGAGGAGGGTTCCGAGGGTCGCCGTGGCGTCCTCGACGGGGGCTTCGACGACGACCTCCCCGGAGAGCCGCTCCTCGTCGTAGCGGGCAGCGTCGCGGTCGCGCGGGAGGTCGATCGGCGCGTCGTCGAGGACCTCGGGGAACGTAGGCGGAAGCTGTCCGCGGAGGTCGTCGAAGCCGGTGGCGCTCGCGAGGAAGTCGTGTTCGTCGGCGTGGTACACCTCGACCGCGTCGTCGTAGCGGAGCTGTCCCACGTGGTCGTCGCGGCCGTCGGGGGCGAAGGCCGCGTACGCGACGAGCGCGAAGTCGTCCGCGTCGCGGTCGGCGTCCGGGTCGGGCTCGACGGTCGCGTGTGTGAGGTGGGCGTCCCCGACCGCGAGGTCGTACCGGCGCACGGTCGCGCGGTCGGTCCCGTGGACCGTCTCGACGAGCGGCGTGTCGTCGACGTACCGCTGACGCGCCCGCGACGGGTCGAACCAGGTCACGTCGCCGTCGACGGCCAGCCCGAACCGCGAGCGGGTGAGCCCGCTCATGCCGGTGAGCGGGTACCCGAAGTCTCGGAGTCCGCCGTCGGGGGCGACGTGGACGAGCCGGCCGTCACCGCCCGTGAACCGTCCCGTGACGGTGCGTCGCTCGCCCGGGAAGCGCCGGTTGTGGCCCGCGTTTCGCTTGTAGTCGTCGAGCGCGTCGCGTAGTTGCATTGGTCGCGAGGACGTGCCGGCCACGAATGAATCTTTGGTGAAATAGTCAATCATAATTTGTTCACGACGGAAACGCTCAAGCGAGTCCGCCCCAGGATGGAGGTATGTACGAGCCCGGACCGCCGCGGGCGACGAGCGTCGGGCGGTCGGTCGAGTTGGCCCCGCGCGACCCGGACCCGTCGGGACGGTACGAGTGGACGCTCCTGGAGGCGCCCGCCGACAGCGACGCCGCTAGCACGACCGACAGCGACGTCGACGGGACCGGCGACGACCCCGTCCTCCGGCCCGGCGAGACGGGCCGGCCGGACGACCCGGTCGTCCACCTCCATCCGGATGCGCCGGGGACCTACGTCCTACAGCTCGACGCGCCCGACGGATCGCACCGCCAGCGCGTGCGTGTCTTCCCGGACGAGCGCCGCGAGACCGAGGTCCGCGTGCCCGCGAGCGGCCTCCCGGTCGCGGACGACGCGGTCGAGCGGGTCTCCCTGCTCTGGCGACACAACGACCGACTGCTCGCGCGCGACCGTCCGACGCGCGAGGACGACGAGTGGGTCTACCGGACCCGCCTCCCACCGGGCCGTCACGGCGTCGGGTTCGTCGCCAACGACGACCGGGGGAACGAACGCCACGTCGTCCACGAGGTCGACGGTCCGGGTCGTCCCCGGCTCTCGTTCGACGGCCGGGTCGAGACGACGGCGGACGACGTGTCCGGCGAGGACGCCGCCGACCGCCGCCTCGTCGTCGAGGCCGACGTCGGCGTTCCGCCGGGGTCGGGGACGGACCCGGCCGACGTCGACGTGACCTTCCTCGTCGACGACCGGGACGCGGACCCCGCCGACGTCGAGCGCATCGAGGCTCGCTCGGACGGCCACGCGCTCGCCGTCCCGCTCCGGGAGCTGGACGGGATCGAGGGTGAACTCCGGATCCACGCCGTCCCGCACGCGGAGCGACACGGGGCGATGGCGACGGTTCGGGTCGAACCGGACGGCGGAGCCGGCGGGGACGGGTCGACGTGGGGGGCGTCCTCCACGGTGGTGAACCCACACGCCCGGCCGGCGTGGGCGGCGTCGCCGACGGTGTACGAGGTGTACGTCCGGTCGTTTGCGGGCGACACGCTCCCGACGACGTTCCGGGAGATCGAACGCCGGGTCCCCTACCTCGAGAGCCTCGCCGTCGACGCGCTCTGGTTGACCCCCGTGCTCGCCTCGCCGACCGAGCACGGCTACCACGTCACCGACTACTTCGAGACGGCAGACGACCTCGGGTCGCGGGCGGCGTTCGAGTCGCTGGTCGACGCCTGCCACGACGCCGGGATCCGGGTCGTCTTCGACCTGGTGATCAACCACACCTCCCGCGACCACCCGGCGTTCCAGCTTCACTCGGCCGGCCTGCCGGACTACGCCGACCGCTACCGCCGGGCCGACGCCGCGGTCGACGTGACGGGGATCGACTGGGCCGTGCTCCCCGCGGGCGAGGTCCCGGAGTACCGCTTCGACTGGGGGCGGATCCCGAACCTGAACTACGACGACCCCGCCGTCCGGGCGTGGATGCTGTCCGTCGTCGACGAGTGGGCGGCCGTCGTCGACGGCTTTCGTGCGGACGTGGCCTGGGGCGTCCCGCACGGGTTCTGGAAGGAGGTCGCCGACCGCGTCCCGGACGACGTCCTGCTCCTCGACGAGACGCTCCCGCACGACCCCTTCTACGGCGAGGGCGAGTTCCACCTCCACTACGACACCTCGCTGTACGGGACGTTGAACGCGGTCGGGGCCGGACGGGAGCCGGCCGACGCGGTCGCGGACGCACTCGAGCGCACGCGGTGGCTCGGGTTCGACGATCCGGGCGCACAGCTGCGCTACGTCGAGAACCACGACGAGGACCGCTACCTGACGAGCCACGGCGAACCGGCGCTACGCGCGGCCACTGCCGTGACGTTCACGCTCCCCGGCGCGCCGATGGTGTACGCGGGACAGGAACGGGGCAACGAGACGACCCGCGGGCCGTTCCGCTGGCACGACGGCGACACCGCGCTCACCGAGTTCCACCGACGGCTCTCCGCGCTCAGGGCCGCCGAACCGGCGCTCCGCGTCGGTGCGGTCGACTTCGAGGCCGGCTCCGGAGCGACCGAGGTCATCGCCGGCGACCCCGACCGCGTGACCGCGTACGAACGGACGGCCGGATCGGAGGCCGGCGACGGGGGGACCAGTCCCCGCGACCGCCTGCTCGTTGTCGTGAACTTCGCGGACTCGCCGGCGACCGTGGACGTACCGGAGCGGGTCGACCGCGACCTGTTTGCCAACGAGCCGGTCGACGGTGCGGTCGTCGTCGAGAGTGTCGCCGTCCTCGCGTGAGGTGACCGATCTGACCGGCATCGACCACCACCGACCGGTATAAGTGCCCCGTCTACCCCTTCGACGTATGGACGACCGGACGCTGACGGACCTCCTCGGCCGGTTCGGGCTCTCCGGGAAGGAGATCGACACGTACCTCTCCCTCCTCGAACACGGCGAGGCGACGGCCAGCACGGTCGCCGACGCCGCGGGCGTCTCGAAGCGCTACGTGTACAGCGTGAGCGAGTCGCTCGCGGACCGCGGGTTCGTCGAGGTCCACGACCACGCGGTGCCGACGACGATCCGCGCGAACCCGCCAGAGGAGGTGATAGGCCGGCTCCGGTCCGATGCGGACGCGATCCGGCCCGGACTCGAGGAGCGCTACTCTCGGGTCGAACGCGAAACCGAGCAGTTCGAGGTGGTCAAATCACGCGTCACCGTTCTAAAGCGGATCCGGTCGCTCCTCGAGGACGCCGACGCGGAGGTGACGCTCTCGCTCCCGGCGAAACACCTCCCTGCGGTCCGGGACGGGCTGGCGGACGCGGTCGACCGCGGCGTCCTCGTACTGCTCGTCGTCACCGACGCCGAGGACCTCGACGGGAGCCGGGACGTCACCGCCGTCGCCGATACCATCGACGAGGACGAGACCATCGACGAGGACGAGACCATCGACGAGGACGAGCCTATCGCCGACGACGGGCCGATAGCCAGCGTCGTCCGGACGTGGGAGGAGGCGATGCCGACGATGCTCACCGTCGACTCGGCGCGGGGGCTCGTCGCACCGCCGGAGCTGTTACGCCGGTCGGATTCCGACCGCCAGGCGATCGTCTTCGCCCAGGAACAGCTCTCCCCCGTGATAACGGGGTCGTTCATGGGAAACTACTGGCCCGTCGCCGCCGAGGCGACCGTCGCCGAGCCGGCTCCGTTGCCGGCCGAGTACGCGGCGTTCAGACACGCGGTGTTCCAGGCGACACGACACCTCCGGAGCGGCACGTCCCTCCGAGCGACGGTCGCCGGCCGGCGGACGCCCGACGACGAGGCGGTCGAGGTGTCCGGGCGTGTGGTCTCCGTCACCCAGGGGATGGTCGAGCCGACGAACAACGCGTTCCCGGTCCAGCACTCCCTGACCGTCGAGACCGACGACGGGACCGTCACCGTCGGCGGACGGGGGGCGTTCGTCGAGGACGTGGAGGCGGAACTCGTCGGGCTCGACGCCGAGTGAGGTCGACAGCTCAGATCCGCCTGTCGCGGAACGCGCGGACCACGTCCTGTCGGGCGATGAGTCCCACCAGGACGCCGTCGTCGTCGACGACCGGCAGGCGGTTGATGTCCGGGTCGTCGCCGGAGAGCAGTTCGAGCACCTCGTCGACGTCGGTGTCGGGGGTGACCGTCGCGGGATCGGTCGTCATCACCTCGGTGATGGGCCGGTCCGCATTGCGCATGAGGTCGATCCCCATGTCGAGGTCGCCCCAGGGCGGTTTCACCTGATACGTGAGCGTGTCGACGAACGGCGGGAGCCCGATCGGGATCCACAGCGTCTCCTCCTCCGGTTCGAACAGGTCGACGAGGTCCGACTCCGTGACCACGCCCACCACCCGACCGTCGTCGTCGACCACCGGAAAGCCCGAGAAGGGGTTGCGGGCGAACTTGTGGAAGACGTCGCTCACGTCGGCGTCCGCCGGGACCGTCCTCACGTCCTCGACCATCAGGTCGCGTGCGTTCATACCCGGTCCTCGTGGCCGCGGGTGGTAGGCGTTACGACGTGGGCGGCGAGGGACGGCGTCGATCGAATTTCATATCGCAGTATTCACTTTATTTTTTGTCGAACGCCCGGACCGTCTCGAAGGAGCCGTCGGCGATCGCGTCGGCGATCGCGGCGGTATCGGTCTCGCGGTCGATCTCGTGTGGGTACTTCCGTCCGAAGTACCGCAGGAGGTTGGCCACGTCGCGTTCGAGGAACTCGCGGGCGTTCTCGTGGTCCGTCGGGACCGCTTGCGGCCAGTCGAACACCGTGATCCCCTCGTTGGCGACCGCGACGTTGTGTTCGGACATGTCGGCGTGGACCCAGCCGAGTTCGTGGACGGTCACCAGCTCGCGGTAGATCAGGTCCAACACGCCCCCAGCCTGTTCGGGTTCGAGCTTCGCGCGGGCGAGCTCCACGCCGGGGAACTTGTCCATCACGATGGCGTGGCGGTTGTGATCGACCGGACGGGGGACGGACACGTCGGGATACAGCGACTCCATCGCCTCGTACTCGCGTTCGGCCGCCTTGCGCGCGGTGTACATCCAGGAGACGTGGTCGCGGTCGGCGGTGTACTCGCGTTCGCGGTTGACCGCCCGGAAGTTGGTGTACCCCTCGCGGTGGTACTTCAACGCGAGCGGCTTGAACGACTGGACCTCGTAGACGTCGCCCTCCTTGCCGAGCCCGAGCGGGGAGCCCACGCCGTCTATCGTCCCGCGCTCGGAGAACGTCCGGAGCGCGAGCGCGTCGTACCCCTCGAAGGTGAGCTGGTACCCCTCGTACTGGATCGTCTTCCGTTCTATCAGCTCGCGATCGAGACACCGGTCGATCCGGTAGTCTATCTCCTCCGGCGTCAGGTCGGCGTAGTCCGGGAGCGTGTCGCGGCGCACCCACTCGGAGAAGCGCATCCCCTGCTCGACACCCGAGAGGAGGTAGAAGTCCTCGGGCGCGAGTTCCGCCATATCGCCGGCGACGTTGCGTACCATACGGGCTCTACTCCGGGGATTCCTAAAAGGGACGCGCGTCGGGGCGTCCCGAATGATAAACCACATTTCACGATATAAAATACGTCGTTCGGGGAAGTTGAGACTACGGCGGCTATAGCACCGCTGGTATGTACGATATCAGCCGAACCACCGAACTTGACACGGTTCACACTCGGGTCGGGACATCACTTCCAGTTAGTATCCCAACTAGAACTGCGTATCTGAACAGATCAGAACAGCGCTGCCGCTCGTTACCCCTGTTCTCACTAGCTCAATATCAGCGATTACCCGACTCCAGTTTCCTTCTTCAACAGTGTGAGCGTATTGTCCGCAGTCACAATCGGAGAATGCTCGTACTCACCCGTCAACTCGACTTGTACGAGGAGGTCGACGGCCCGCCAGATTGAGTACAGCAGACAGGCGAACGCAAAGTAGAAGAATCGCAGTACGAAGTTCTTCGAGGTTGTCGCGGCCATGAACCGCTTAATGCTCCGGTAGTCGCTCTCGCTCTCCCAGCGATAGCCGTACTCACTCAGCAGTCCCACATTACCGTTGCACATGAACACCGAATACTGCCGGTGGTCAGTGTGTTCAGAATTCTCGTTTCGACGGTACACGAGCGTCGTCTGGTGCCACTCATTCTTGCCCAAGTGGAGCTTACGGTCGTTCACGTATCGATCTGTCTCACTTTCAAGAGCCGTTTCGCCTGGGCTCTCTCGCTCGTGTGCATCCGCTTTGGAACGACGTACGTGAGCCCGCGTTGGCTAATCATTTCCAAGACGTGTTGGCTGTCGAATTCTCTGTCCATCAGCACGCTGTCAACGTGGACGAGGTCCTCAGCCGAGTCAAGTAGATCCTCGACGATTTCGAGCCGACTCTCGCCACGCCGCACCGGCCTTGCGTCTAAGACAATCGGGACCGCATTACCGACGAGCTGGACGGTCGCCCACTGATAGGCGTATTCGTCGGTCTTCTCTTTTGTCCCGATGATCTCATCTTCGTGACCTGTTCTATCACCGGTGAAGGGCTCAGCTTCAGTGATGTCGATGGCCACGATTCCGGCTCGGAAGAACTGCTCTGTCTCCGCGACTTCATCCAGTAGCCGTTTCACGGCCTGGCGGTACATCTCACGAATCTCCGCTATCGAGAGGTCACGAATCTGATCACGATGGGCGTGTCCCAGCGGTGTCCGACTACGCGTCGACTCGTAAATGAAGCTCCGAGCCCCCTCATTGGCAGCTAAGTTCTCGCGGAGGCAGAGATAGGTCTGTAAGTCCCAGTAGGCATTCTCGTGGATCTCACAACCCTCTCCGCGATCCATCGAGAACGCCGGGAAGACAACGCGACTGACGTGATCCGTGATCGTTCCCGCCTGTTCCAGCACGGTCTGCTCGTCCGGATCGGAGTCTCCGGTACTGTCTCCTCGCTGAGGGAGCGTCCTGTCCGGGTCACGCGGAACGCTCACACCCGCGTTTTGGGCATTGATCAGGGCCGTCTGGGCAGCCGTCTCAACCGTCTCGTAACTCACCCGTGAAGCGCTCGTGCCAGCTACGCCAGAGCGTCGACTGATTCGGAACGCTCTCGAGTCCGAGTTGCTCACGCAATTCAGGGTGGCACTCGAGGAATCCGACGAGTGCTGTCTCGTGGTCCCATCCGTGGAGTTCTTTCAACATGAACACTCGAAAGAGGGTGTCCATCTCGTAGCTCGTCGATCCCGCATAGCGGTCATGGGTCTCGAATTTGAAGTAAGCGAGCGGTAGCGAACAGACGAACTTTTCGACCGAGTTGTGGCTCTCGTGGCTGAACCACGTCTCCGAAATCGTCCGAACATCTGATTCCAGTCCCGCGAGCGACGTTCGGTCATACAGTGGTGTCGAATCATACGCCGGCCACTCGACGTACGATCGCTGAGCGATACGTCGAAAGATCGTTCGACGAGACTCGGGAGTCGAAGCCACTACGAGATACTGACTCCGACACGCAGAAGTCCTCGTCCATCTCGATAAGAGACATCGAGATTGGGGAAGGTCGGTACTCGCTAGGGGAGAGAGATTAGTTCCGAAATCCGGCTCCAGAGGGAACACATTTCCTTCACATGCCTCTAGTCGGACTATGGCTCACGAGTGCGACGATTGCGGGGAGTCGTTCGAGACACTCACTCGTCTCCGACTTCACGACTGTGGCGATGTCCAATCGGACACGTTCTCAACCTCGACCGATTCGGGGAGGTCTAAATCTGACTCATCTACAAGCGAAAAACGGAACAAGGAGGTTGCCGAACTCGATAACCTGCTTGATCGTTTCTCCGACGGTGACGTGGATGCTCTACACTACGCAGTCGTCGAATTCGAAGCAGCACTCTCGACTGCAGTCGAGGAAGACAGCAGTGGAGACACGTTTCGGGACGTGTTCTGGCCATACTACGAGCGCGTCAGCAACGAACTCGACGATGCAGCGAGAGTACACGGTTGGCCATTCCTTGCGGATGTAATCGATGCGCATGAGCCCACTGGGAAGGACAAATTTCCGCTCGTCACGCCCACAATAGCAAACGCTGTCGGGCGATATCTTATTCGAACGCGGATAACCGATGGTGTCGAGGCGATTCCGGTCAAGGCACTCGAATACCTGAACACTGTCGCGGTCAACGCTCCCGAAAGCGACGATGTCGCGCGCGAGGAAGTCCATGCCTATGGGTGGGGAATCGGACATCCAAACCACTCGGTCGTCGACCAGCTCCACGCCCGTACGACGGAGGACATCTTCTCCGTCAACCCAACAGTCGAACACGCCTTCTACGCTGACCAGTACGCTGCCGTCGACCTACTTGAACAGCTGGTACGAGACGAATCGATCAATGGGACGCTCCCTCGCGTCACCCGTGACGATATGCCATATCGTCGCTACCTGCTCGACTGCGTCTACGGACTGAAAACAGACAGCCACTGGCCGGGGATGCCACGGTACTACGACTGGTACGATGAGTTGGATTACGCCTTCGAACTCGACGAGACAGTCGAACAGCGCATCCGCGACCTCGTCGAAGAGATGGGCTTCGATGCAGATCTCTCGAATGACTGGACGTTCCGCGATCTCGGTATTTGAAGGAAGTAACAGTACGCTTTCCCCGCCGCCCGACATACTGGCTGGTACTGGCGTTCAGCGTCACGTAGCACGTGCTCTTCAAGGAATAAGAACTCCTGGCTCTGTTGAAATCCTATTCTTCAGATATATTCCCGCCTGAAACAGCTGGTCGATGAGAACTGCGTACTGAGCGATGACCCGCTATCGATCAAAGGTAGTAGTGGGCCTTCAGTTGTGATCTGCTAGATTCACCTTACAGGCAGTTTATCAGTCGTTTCTAGCGGTTCAGCGTTGAAGCGGCAGTAGTCTTATTTGTGAAGAACGCGGGCATCTAAACGAAAAACAGCGCGAGTTCCCCGCCCCACCGTGGGCGGGGGTGAAGCGCGTCACTCTGGCGCGTGTTCCGTCTCTTCGATATACCGTTCAACCACTTCTTCCGACACCGCTCCCGTCGTTCCCACGTAGTACCCGACCTTCCAGAATCCACCACCCCAGAAATACGCCTCCCGAATCTCGGGATACCGCTCCAGCAAGTGCTTACCCGAGTACGACTTGAATTGCCGAGCAATGTCCGCCGGACTGTGATTCGGGTCTGTTTGCACGAACAAGTGTACGTGGTCGTCCGCGATCTCCAACGCCAGAATTTCGTGACCGAAGTGGTCGGCAGTCTCACCAAACAACTCTCGCACATCGTCCTCCACTACATCGAGAATAGGGTGGCGATACTTCGGACACCAGACGAAGTGATACTTACAGGAACTAACCGAATGTGCGTGACTACGGTACTTTTCCATCCCTAACCCCTGAATTTATGATAGTCTGAAATGATTGTCAAAGCATGGGTGAGGAAGCTACGAAGACGATTCAGACGCGTCTTCACATAGCGTCTGGTGAACGGTCGTGGCTTCACGACGCTCACCTCGCCTCACGCGAAATCTTCAACGAGACCATCCGCCTCAAACAGCAAGGGTACAATCGCACCGGGATACAGAAGGAGGTTGACCGCGACGACTTCTTGCGGAACAACAAGTGCGCGGTCGTCGGCAAAGCACTCCAAACGTGGGACTCCTACCAATCGCTCAAAGAGTGGTGGGAAAATCAAGACGACCCCGATGGCGGCAAGCCGACGCCGCCGAGTACGGACAAATCTGGTGCGTATCCACTCGTGATGGCGCACACGGAAGGCTACCGCCTCACCGTGGACAACGACACGAACCGCGTCCAGTTCCGCATCAGCCCAAAACCCTACAAGAAGGTGAGGGGTCATCTGCGCGGCGAGCCGGACGCGATGGACGAACTTCGAGATGCCCTCACGTCGGATGAGGTGGATGTGGGGCAGGCCGAACTCCTGTACCGCAATGGCGTGTACTCCCTACACGTCACGGTCACACGCGAGTTCGACGTGCCCGAACCCGACACCGCCGAAACGCTGGTTGGCGTGGACATCAACGAGCGCAACGTCGCACTCACCGCGCTTGACCGCGAGACGATGCAGACGAAAGGTACACTCGTCCTCGATTACGGACGAGTCAAGCAGGAACGCCAACGCTACCACACTATCACCACTCGCTGTCAAGAACACGGCAAAACGAGCATCTACCACACACTCGGTGACAAGGAGGAGCGGTTCACCGAGTGGGTGTTGCATCGGCTTTCCCGTGCTGTTGTGGAGTTCGCAGAGCAGTACTCGAATCCGGTTATCGTGTTCGAGGACATGAGCGGCATCCGGGGCGAAATCAAGTACGGGGCGTATATGAACCGCCGATTGCACAAACTGCCGTTCCACAAGTTCGAGAAGTTTGTCTCGTACAAGGCGACATGGCGAGAGATTCCCACGGATACGGTGGATGCGTACTATAACTCGCAGACGTGTTCGTGCTGTGGTGAGCGTGGAGATCGGCAGGGACGGCGGTTCCGTTGTCCGAACGAGGAGTGTGACGTGGTGCAAGACCACGCTGACCGGAATGCATCAGTGAACATCGCGTGGCGTGAGAAGGCGAAACTCGATGGGAACACAACGAATTACCGGACTCACAAAACCCAGCCGCAAGTACGGTTGGTGCGTCTGTCCGGGTCGGGGCGCGTAAGCCGCCCACCCTCATCCCGCTCGCTTGCCGAGCAGGGAGTGCTAGCGCACGGCTGAGGGAATTACAAAAAGCCTCGGGCCACCGCGCCCGAGGCTGTTTACTAATGTCAAACGGGAGTAAGCCCAGTGGAAGTGAACGACTCGCTCAGATGTTAGGAGAGGTGGATATGGACGAATTAGAGGAGGCTATCAAAGCCAGGATGGAGACCACCAAGAAGGCGAGCGGTTTCCACGAATCCGTTGACGGACCGGACGACGAAACGAAATACATCCTGGATAAAGACGGACTTCCGTCGGACCGATACCACGAATTCGCACGAACGATTACGGAAGCAGTTCTGGACGTAAATCCTCGGAAAGTAGCCACAGTCGGAGTTCACGGGATAGATGAATTTCTCCGGAATCGGAATGAAGAGGCCGTCAAGACGCTCCTAGAAAGTGAAATCTCGTACGTCGAGAGCGAGTACAATGATGGAACGATTCAGGGGCGATGCGCTACGACCCCAGATGTAGTCGAAGCCGTGCTGTCGTTGTATATTCCTGGTCTGACACACGCATACTTCTTAGATAGCGAAGGTGAGGCGATTGCGGCACGCTTTGACGACACCTTACAGTATTATTGGTTGTCCGAACGCGCATATCGACAGCTTGGCGAACGGTTGAACCCTGATCTGTTCTCGGCAGTCATGACTCAGAAAGAGTTGGAACAGATAATAGAAAGAGAACGTCAGGATAGGTAGATCACCAGTGTTGATCGGAACTGGTAGAAATCATCAGTCTCTAAGGATTTCAACAGAGCCACACAATTGGTTTATGCCAGTCCAACCTTGCTGTAACGCCTGTACAGGTATACTCGCCCCGCTGGAATCGTAACTAACTGTACAGCCGAAAATACGAACGAACGGCTCTGTTGAAATCCTCAGAGAGTTACATATTCAGCCTGTAATTCGACGAGATGAAATCCCTCCCGAAGTCGCAGATTCTCCGGTTTACTGAAAAGGCAATCCATCTGGCCCGCCGAGCCGTCTCTCAATACTCATCAAAGTTCTCCAAACACCGCTACACACTTCCGCAGCACGTTGTTCTGCTGTGTCTCAAAGTGCGGAAGAACACGACCTATCGTGGTCTGCTTGACGAACTGATCGAGATGCCACGAATCCGTCGAACTCTCGGCTTATCTGAACTTCCTACGCCTTCAACGCTCTGTAAGGCGTTCAACCGGCTTGATATGGCTGTGTGGCGTGTTATATTGACTCTCTCTGCGACGCTACTCCCGACGAGCGGAGTTGTTGGAGTTGATGCGTCAGGATTTGACCGCAGTCACGCGTCAAAACACTACACAAAACGGGCCGAACTCACGATTCAGCAGTTGAAGGTTACGTTGCTGGTCGATGCGAAAGTGAACGCAGTCCTCGATTTACACGTGACGACGACTCGGAAACACGATAGCCAGATCGCTCCATCGTTGATCAAGCGCAATCCCGAGGATATTGACATTTTGCTCGGTGACAAGGGCTACGACGACCAGAAAATCAGGCGGCTTGCCCGGCAACACGAGGTTCGGCCACTAATTAAGCATCGTGAGTTCACACCACTCCACCGAGCATGGAACGCGCGCTTAGATACTGATCTCTACGGCCAGCGGAGTCAATCAGAGACGGTTAACTCAACGCTCAAGCGGAAGTACGGTGCGTTCGTCCGATCACGACGCTGGTGGAAGCAGTTCCGTGAACTTACTATCGCTTGTCTCATTCACAACATCGACCGATCACTCTGAGCGGTCAATACAGGGGCCTCACGAATCGCTCAGTACAATATTCGGAGAAAGCATATACGGTCTCATATTCACAGTTTTTTGTATGAACCGCAGACGGCTTCTGATATACTGCGGAGTTGCCGCTGGTATTAGTGGGTGTATGGGTCAAGAGACGAAGCCTGCCCGAAACGGTGACAATAACTCTACGGACAACAATAGCGAAGCGGACGAAGACCCCCCGTCACACAGAATTACCGTATCAGTAGCGACAAACGATATTGATGAAGGTAGTGTTCGATGCCAGTTTGCGGAGCTTCCCGCCGGAGCACAGGAAGAGGTTAAGAATGCGATAGGTGATCTACGGTCCAACTCCGAAGAGACGGGACACTACACCACATATGAGCGACCGGAGCTGTTGGACACGGATTGCTATGCTGTGTATATCCACTACGAAAACCAGTATTACTTCACCGAAGTTGACGCACTCGGTGGGTAGTTAGAACGGTTTCTATTGGTGATCTGGACTCTGTTGAAATACTCTGTAAGCGACTCTCATCGACCGGCTGTTTCAGGTGAGAATTTGTCTGAAGAAGAGGATTTCAACAGAGCCTGCCTCTCGAAAATTCATCCGATACAGATGTCTGATAACTCCGACGACACTGGGGGAGAACGGGTCGTCT
>NZ_QMIM01000030.1 GCF_003287355.1 Halorubrum sp. 48-1-W | reverse complement strand
TAGACACACCTTCAGCAAGCAGACGTTCTAACTAAGCGGCTTTGTGAAGTACTGACTCTCTATCAGGATTCAACCGAGCTGTGACCTGCCTCAGTATCACGTTCTACAGTACTCGGGCTGTCCTGCTTATCGACATTCGGAAAACTGGCTCCAAATAGTGGGCCTTTCCATATAGGCATTATATTTGGTGGCCCGATATTACAGGGTAGAAGGCGTTTGATTGTAGAATAGATGTATTCTGTATGGCCGAAAGCTCTCCGCACCGAGAGTCTGAACCTACGGGATGGAGTACAGATTCCCAAATAGTGCGTGAATTTGACAGACCTGTCCGTGTTTCGGATGCGGTTATTGAGACACTTATGCAAGCAGTCGAAGACTGGCCGGAACTCAGTAGATCACCTCCGGTGTTCGAATTCGTTGATGCAGACAAATTAGATGGCTTGTTCAAAACTCGTACAGTCGAGGAGACCAGCCATATGCCCTCTGTGGAGTTTCTCTTTCAGGACGCACTTGTGACGGTCATGTACGCATCAACGGTGCGTGTCATCGTCGAACGAGATGCGTGAGTGAGAACAGATGACCCATTCCAGTACCGTTCTGATCGTCGAAGACGAAGAGAATCTCGCTGACTTGTTTGGCGTTTGGCTACAGGAGCACTTCGAGGTTCATGTGGCCTATTCCGGGGAAGATGCACTGGAAATCTTCGCTGAGGAACCGATTGATATTGTCCTTTTAGATCGTCGAATGCCGGGCCTCTCTGGCACGGAGGTGCTACAATCAATTCGTGAAGGCGGCGATGCCCAGCAGGTGATCATGGTAACAGCTGTTCAGCCAACGGAAGACCTAGCGTCCATCGATGTGGATGACTATCTTCTCAAACCAATCGACCGGACACAGCTTCTTCGAGCTGTGGAAGCTGCAGAGCTGATTCTAACATACGAAGATTCACTCACAGAGCTTCTCTCACTCACCGCGAGGAAAGCCACGTTAGAAGCGAACCTTGACAAAACAGAGCTGGAAAAGGACGATCGATACGGCGATCTCCTCCAGAGAATACGGGAGTTGGAGGAGGAAGCTGATACGACACTTCAGCGTCTCGAAACAGATTATCAGATCGATATGCTGGTCAGAGACCAGCGTATCGGATCCCAACCTGTAGAGCAGTTCTGATATGGTACGAGGAGCCGTGGCATCCACTAATTGTGCTGCCAGCAGCAGTATCGAAGTACTCGCAGAAAGTAAATATCCGCTGCTCATCGGATTGGTCTTCGTACGAGCTATAGATGCGAGTCTCACGTACTATGGGCTAAGCATCGGACTGCGAGAAGCCAATCCGATTGTCGTACTTATTGTTGAGACTCTCGGAATCATCCCCGGCCTATTCTTTCTCTCGTCGGTGTCACTAGTGTTATTATTCTTTCTTGGTGAATACCTGCTTCCCTGGGTCGCACAATCGAGACATAATATCGATCTGTGGAGCAATGTAGCATACCTTTCAGCTTTGGTCGTATGGAGCGCTGTGTCGCTTCATAATATGGTACTCATTTGGATATGAGATTGATCGAGTTTGTCGGTTTATTATTATATGTTTCAATTGTGTTAATTATATCATTTGCTATGCTGCTTTCTCTGCTTTAATTTCTGCAATGAAGGTCCAAACCCTCATTTTATAAACGGTTTAGGAGGATGCCAGAGGCTTGGCCCTGCGGCAATTCACGGATCAAAACTGGATAGATAGAGTATTAGTACCTATTAGCAGAGGCAATCTACAAGTTACACTATACATAGAGGCATACAACATATACTGTATATGAGTGAATATTCTGAGGGACTATGACCCAACCAGGCAGCGAATCACTATGGCTGTGGCTAGGGACAGCGGGAATGCTCATTGGTATGCTGTACTTCATCGCTCGCGGATGGGGTGAAAAGAATAGACGCCGTCAAGAGTTCTATATTGTCACGATATTCATCACTGCTATCGCGTTCGTAAACTACCTGAGCATGGCACTTGGATTCGGCTTGACGACAATCGAGATCGGCGGTGAGGAGCTACCGATTTATTGGGCACGGTATACCGATTGGCTGTTCACAACGCCACTCTTACTCATCGACCTCGGACTGCTTGCCGGGGCAAACCGAAACCAACTGTCTACACTCGTTGGCCTTGACGTACTGATGATCGGCACCGGTGCCGTGGCAACGCTATCGACAGCCGGTGTGCTGCTCAGCCCTGTCGGAGATCGCATTATTTGGTGGGGAGTCTCGACGGGCTTCTTAATGGTGTTGCTATACTTCCTCTTCGGCACCCTAACCAAAGAAGCAAGCCAATTATCGGGAGCCGCGCGATCAACGTTTAGCACGCTTCGGAACCTCATCGTAGTCGTTTGGCTGGTCTACCCAGTATGGTGGATCCTCGGCACGGAGGGGCTCGGAATGATCAGCCTCTATAGCGAAACGGCTGGGTTCATGGTGCTCGATCTCGTCGCGAAGGTCGGCTTCGGTATTATCTTGCTATCGAGTCGCGATGTTCTCGACGCTGCCGGCGATGCTGCTAGTGCGGCGTTAGGAGATACAGAATCCAGTGACTAATCACGCAAGGGAGTCAGGTGACTTCTTACACGAGTTCAGTCCTGTCTCTTACCCACAAATCAAGTCGCTGCCGAGATCGATGAGCTCGGCTGAAAATACCGATATCTACGGATGTAAGACCCTCGTGGAACGATTTCGTCGACCTCGTTTATTCGCATTTAGTACCTCCCCACCGCCGATATCACCGCCCGAATCGCTCCTCATCTCGATCTATCGAGTTTAGATCGGGGCCGAAAGCGTCTGAAACGCCCGTTTGGGCCTCGATGAACTTATGGGTAAGAGGCAGGACTGAAGTCGTGGGCTTTCTCCTCGAACCTCTGTAAACGTAAAGTACCTTGGGATCAAGCTGCGAGGCTTCGTGTTTCAACGACACGTTTTATACATTCCACGATTGAATCTACAGGGAGCGCAGTTTCCGCAGACGTGGTTCGGCCTCTCCCTGACTACTTGATGGCGACGAGGGAGCGTCTGACCCCGCTTGTTTTCGCCGACTAAGCCAGACGTGAGGAGTGCTATCATGCCTTTTGATAAGGAGTCCTTCGAGTTAATAACACTCGCTGGGCAGGCTTGGGAGTATCTGGACGGATTAACTTATCGTCCTGTTCATCCCACAAAACTAACTTCATTAGCCAGAGAACCTATATATAGGGGTTAAGAATACCAAATAGGTGTATGTATCGGAAAACGCGCTATACCTTTTGCCTACAATTATAATAGATTGGTACAAGATACACACGGTAAGGTCTGGGCAGTTTTTTTCAGCGTGATCATGGTGCTGTCCATAATTACTATGAGTTTGACGCTTGTTGGAACTGTGGCGGCGCAATCTTCACAAATAACAGAACTGCAAGATCCTGACGTCCGAGACATTACAGAAGGGGAAGATACTCTAGAGGTATATGTCGAGGTGAAGTTCTCTGATCGAAATAAAGAAAATGAAGATCTAATATCCATAAATGTTCAGGAGTTAGCCGAAAGCGGCGTAAGTATTACCGGAATAAGTGATGTTTCCACACCAGATTCTGGTTCAGGAGATCTTAATGTTGGTAGTGATGCCTCAAATGATACAGAGGAAATAGGCGATGCCGAGGGATCAGATGTCGAAGATTTCGACACTGTTGATGAGGGTGACCGAATTGCGCTTGTTGCTGTTGAGGCTGTCGGCTCCGGGGCGGAAGAATTTAGAAGATTAAAAGTAACTCTCAATGTCGATGCCAGCAGCGCGAACGATCCTGAAAAAATCACGTATGATGTTGAGTCTAGAGACGGAAATATGCTCAATGACAGCTCTATTCTGCTAGATGGCGATGGTTCAGAAGACAAACCTCACAAGATATTTGACTGGGCTGGATTGGACGCAGTAAGTGACCATTCAGACGATTCATTTGAGCTTTCTAACGACCTGAACGAATCGACTGAAGGATATGACACTTATGCATCTAGTGGCGCTGATGGGGGCGAAGGATGGGATCCAGTTGATGATTTCTGTGGAACATTCGACGGTCAGGGCCATACTATCGATGATCTGTTCATAAACCGTGAGGGTGATAATAATGGACTCTTCGGGACTATCAAAGGAACCGGCCAGGTGAGGAATCTCGGGGTGACGAACGTGGACCTCACCGGGGATCAAATGATGGGTGGGTTAGCGGGCAGAAACAATGGATTGATCAAGAACAGCTTCACCACTGGCATGGTCGACGGGAGAGATCGAACCGGTGGATTGGTTGGGTTTAATGAAGGTGAAATAAATAACAGTTACACCGGTACAGAGGTAATTAGTGGCGGTGATATGGTTGGTGGTCTTGTTGGAGATAATGGTGACACAATCCAGAAAAGTTACTCATTTGGCCTCGTAGATGAGGCGGGTGAAAGCGGCAAAGTTGGTGGACTTACTGGAAGAGAAGACGGAGATACATGGACAGATGATAGTTTCTGGGACACCGAAACCTCGGGACAGTCTTCTTCCGGTGGTGGAACTGGCCTCACCACCGCTCAAATGCAGGATTACAACTCCTTTACCGACGAGTCCAACGATGGGCTTGATGTTGCATGGGACTTTGTTGGCACAGAAAATGATGATGCCGGCACAGACGAGTATTGGGAGATGGACCAGGATGGCACAGTAAACGACAACTATCCCATTCTCACTTGGCAGGACGGAGCAGATGGTACACTTTCGTACACGTTTTCTGGTGGTAGCGGCACAGAGGATGACCCGTACGAAATTTCTAATTGGGGCGACTTAGCTGAAATAACCGAAGATGACTACTTTGTACTCGTCAACAACATATCCAGCGAGACCACAGGGTACGACGACTATGCCTCCAGCGAAGCTAATGATGGCAACGGATGGGACCCAATAGCTGACTTTGATGGATCATTTGATGGACAAGAGTATGAGATCCGTGATCTGCATATCGATAGAGAGGGCGAAGATTATGTTGGGCTGTTTGGAAATATAACCGGAGATGTCAAGCGCGTAGGTGTAACTAATATCGACGTCAGCGGAGGGAATCGCGTTGGTGGATTAGTCGGTTTAAATGACGAAAATGGAAATATCACAGATTCGTATGCGACAGGAAATGTCTCAGGAGATGACAACGTCGGTGGATTGGTTGGATATATCGACGAAGGCGGGTATGTTTACACTTCTTACGCGGCTGTAGACGTAACTGGGAAGGATAACGTGGGGGGATTCTTTGGACTATTTGAGGGGACAGACGGAATGAGTGGTTCCTACGCTACAGGCTCAGTAGCTGGTGAGAATTACGTGGGAGGGTTTATTGGTAAAAAAGAGGGTGGCGATGTCAAAGATTCGTATTCAACTGGTGAAGTAACCGGAGATGATAACGTAGGCGGATTCGCTGGTGACGATGTCGGTGGAGATATCGTCAATAGTTTCTGGGACACTACAACTTCGGGACAGGGATCTTCTGGGGGTGATGTAACCGGTAAAACTACGGCAGAGATGCAAAATATAGCAACTTACTCTGAGTGGACTATTGAACAAAGACGAAACTACGATGCAAATACAGATTGGTTTATCCAGAATGGTACTGACTATCCACGATTAAGCTGGGAACCGTTACCCCCGGTTGAGATAGATAGTTGGAAGGAACTAGAAGGCATCAGTAATAATTTGACTGACGAGTACGTCTTAACAACTGATCTAGATAAAGACGATACGGGTGATTCTACAGATTGGGACTCTATCGGGACGTTTGAGGGAACCTTTGACGGACAGGGCCACACCATCGCAAACTTGAGTGGGAGCAATGGTTTATTCTCTAAAATTGATGGAGCAACAATTGAAAATGTTACTCTGGATGACGTTGACGTAGCGTCGGAATCAAACCAGATCGGAGGGTTGGTTGGGACCGTTGAAGATACTGAAAGATCGACTATCTCTGGAGTGAATGTTACAGGAACTGTTAACGGGGAAACAGAAACTGGGGGCCTCATTGGTTATAATAGTGGAGCAGATATCAAAAATTCCTCTGCAACAGGGAGTATACCAGATGGAGAAGGAGGTAAGCAAGGAGGCTTAGTAGGTTACGAAGCTGGTGGTAACAACTACACAGATGTTTACGCCGAGATGGATGTCAGTCTAGACTACGGTGAAGAAAATGACGTAGGAGGTCTTATTGGGCTTTTTGACGATTCTCAGACTGGAGGCTCAATAACGGGTGCGTACGCAATCGGGGACGTTCTAGGAGAAAATAGGGTGGGTGGACTGATTGGTAACAATAGTGGAGCAGATATCACTGACTCTTATGCAACAGGAACTATACCCGGTGGAGAGGGGTCAAAAGTAGGTGGATTAGTTGGTTACGAAATTGGCAGTAATACGTACACACGTGTCTATGCTACCGGGAATGTCAGCCCTGAACATGATGAGGAAACTAATATAGGTGGCCTTATCGGTCATTTTGATTCTTCGCAGACTGGAGGCTCAGTGACCGATTCGTATGCTACAGGAGATGTTTACGGAGATTCATATTTAGGTGGCTTAATAGGACGAAATAACGGAGCAGATATTACGAACGCTTATTCAACGGGATGGGTACGAGACAGAGATTATTCTGGTGGATTAACAGGTAGCGATGATGGCGGGTCCTACTCTAACGCTTTCTGGGACACGAATACATCGGAACAAGATGATTCGGCAGGAGGAACCGCAAAGACCACCGAAGAGATGAACAAAGTCGCTACGTTTACCGATTCAGACACTGACGGATTAGACGACCCGTGGGACTTCGTCGGCAATCCGAACGATGACGAGGGCGAAGAAAACATCTGGAATATCGGCGGGGCGACAAACGATGGGTATCCTTATTTGGAACAATTAGCCGATGCTGACCCGGCCTCGGTGAGCGGTGACGTGTTCGAGGGTGACGGTGTAACGCGAGTGAGTGATGGTACGGTCGAAATCTACTTTTATCAGCAGAACGACTCCGGCGATGCTGACGAGACCGCAGATCTTGACGATGGCTCATACAGCTTCGACGGACTCGGCGCTGATGACTACCACCTCGTCGTCACTGGGGCTACTGACCACCAAGACGACGAGCGCAACATCAGCCTCAATGCTGGTGAATCCGCTACTGAAAACTTCACGCTAACGGAGATCACGGTAGTGGATTCCATATCTGTTGATACCCCGATCGATACGCTTGACTACGACTCTGGAGACGCTCTGAACCTGAGCGGCCTGGTCATCAATGAGACACTCTCGGACGGAACTACGGAAACAACGGCCTTCGACGATGCTGGCTGGTCGAACTACACCGCGGTTCCGGCGGACGGAGATCCCTTGGCTGATTCCGATGATGGAACCAATGTAACTGTCACTCATACGGATTCAGGAGAGACGACGGACACCAGCACGCTGACCGTGAATACGGTGGTGGACTCCATCTCCGTCGAGACGCAGCCCGATACCCTCACCTACGACTCGGGAGACGCTCTAGACTTGACCGGCCTGGTCATCAACGAAACGCTTTCAGATGGAACGACGGACACGACGAGCTTTGACGATGCTGACTGGTCGGAGTACACTGCCGATCCATCGAACGAAACCACACTGGAAGGCTCCGATGACGGAAGCCCCGTCACAGTCACCCACACCGATTCAGGCAATACGGCTGATACGGATCCGCTAACCGTGAATACGGTGGTCGAATCTATCTCTGTCGAGACCCAGCCCAACCTGACGTACGACTCGGGCGACGCTCTGGACCTGACCGGGATGGAAGTGACTGTAACGTACAGTGACGGGTCAACCGCGACCGTCACGTACGACGATAGCGATTGGGACTCCAATTATTCGGTAGATCCCTCGGACGAAACCACACTAGAAGATGCTGATGACGGAAGCACCGTCACAGTCACCCACACGGATTCAGGAGAAACGGCAGATACTGATCCATTAACCGTGAATGCGGTGGTCGAATCCATCTCTGTCGAGACTCAGCCCAACCTGACGTACGACTCCGGAGAAGCGTTGAACCTGACCGGAATGGAAGTTACCGAAACCTACACCGATGATTCAACCGCGACCGTCACGTACGACGATAGCGATTGGGACTCCAATTATTCGGTAGACACATCGGACGAAACAACACTAGAAGACTCCGATGACGGAAGCACCGTCACAGTCACCCACACAGATGCGGGGGAGACAGCGGACACCGACGTGCTGACCGTGAATGCGGTGGTAGACTCCATCTCTGTCGAGACCCAGCCCAACCTGACGTACGACTCCGGCGAATCGCTGAACCTGAGCGGGATGGTCATCAACGAAACGCTTTCAGATGGAACGACGGACACGACGAGCTTTGACGATGCTGACTGGTCGGAGTACACTGCCGATCCCTCGGACGGAACCACGCTAGAAGTTGCTGATGACGGAAGCACCGTCACGGTAACTCATACGGATTCAGGAGAGACAGCAGACACTAACGCACTAACTGTGAATGTGGTGGTGGACTACATCTCCGTCGAGACTCAGCCCAACCTGACGTACGATTCAGGAGAAGCTCTGGACCTGAGCGGCATGGAAGTTACTGAAACATATAGTGACGGATCGACCTCGACCGTCACGTACGGTGATAACAATTGGGGCTCTGATTATTCGGCAGATTCATCGGACGGAACAACACTGGAAGACTCCGATGATGGCGGCACCGTCACAGTCACCCACACAGATGTGGGGGAGACAGCGGACACCGACGTGCTGACCGTGAATGCGGTGGTGGACTCCATCTCCGTCGAGACCCAGCCAAACCTCACGTACGACTCCGGAGAATCGCTGAACCTGAGCGGAATCGAAGTGACTGAAACGTACAGTGACGGGTCAACCTCAACCGTCACGTACGGGGATAGCGATTGGGACTCCGATTATTCGGTAGATCCATCAGATGGAACCGTGCTGGAGGAGGGCGATGATGGAAGTACAGTCACTGTAACTCATACGGATTCGGGAGAGACAGCGGGCACCGACACGCTAACCGTTAATACAGATGGTGACGGTAGTGACGGTGCCGACTCGATAGCGATCCAGACAGAGCCGGACGGAACACAGACAGCTGGTGAGACGCTCACCAGCCCGCCGAAAGTCAGCGTCACTGACGAGCACGGCAACGCCGTTGAGGGAGTCGACGTGACGGTGACCGAAAACAGCGACTACTCATTCGACTCGGGAACGACCACCCAGACGACCGGGAGTGATGGCGTCGCTACTTTTGACGATCTCGTGATCGAAACAGCAGGCACTAGCTATGAGCTGAACTTCTCCATCAGTAGTGGCGACCACAACGTGACTGCCGGCGACACAGCCAGCGCTCAGACCTTTGAGGTCGAATCTGCCGCAGCTGACTCAGTAGTGATCCAGACGCAGCCAGACGTAATCCAGATAGCTAATGAGACACTGACTGGTCTGCCGGCAGTCAACGTCACTGACGAGCACGGCAACGCCGTTGAGGGAACTAATGTTACCGTCGCACTGAAACCCGTAGGGGACCCACAGGACTTCGGTTATAACTCTACATTGACCGTTCTGACGAACGAGTCGGGGATAGCCACATTCGACAACTTAGTTGTCAACACGACGACTGGCGATTACAGGTTGGAATTCAACGTAAACCCATCAGTCACTTCCGAAATCTTCAGTATGGAAGCTGCCACTGACACGACGCCTCCAGAGATTACGAACTTCAGTGTTAACAATACAGAGGGGCAGACTGTCGAAGTCTCCTTTGACTCCGACAAAGAGCTGAGTAAGATCAATTCCAATGGGACGGATGACGCCGATGGGACTAATCTAGTGATGAGTAACTTCACCCAAAGCGGTAACCTTACTAATGGCTTCACATACACTGCTACTCTGAGCGAGAATGAGGGCGGCACGTTTGGAGCGACACTCGACACTGCTGAAGATGCTAACGACAACGACGGTGCGAGTGACGAGTCTGACTCTGTCATGATCGACACGAGCAATGACGGAGATGGCAGTAGTGGTGGGAGTGGTGGAGATGGCAGTAGTGGTGGGAGTGGTGGAGATAACAGTAGTGGTGAGAGTGGTGGAGATAACAGTAGTGGTGGCGGAAACGGGAACAGCATCAACGAGACCGATACTGGAGACAACCAATCACAGTCGGTTACTCGCCAGCCATCCACCGACGGGTCAATTGGCTTCGCCGTCTCGGATTCCGATGGAGCCGGTAATATCTTGCTCTCACTTACCGACGAGGCAGACGACGCAACAGAGGAGCCAACCGGACGTAACGTCAATCACGACAACCTGTCGGTTCAACCGACCGAAACCGGCACCCGCAAGTTCAATATTAGCGTCCGTCAGTGGGACGCCAGTAGCGAAACCAATGAGAGTACCAACGACCGATTCTTCGAGGGAACTGGCTCGTCGGCCATCGGCTACGTCGAAGTGACTCACTCGAATCCGGACGACGACATCGAGGGTGTGACGTTCCAGTTCCGCGTGCGATCCGCATATCTCGACGAACACGATATCGAGTCGGAGGATATCGCGCTCTATCGCGACGAGACCGGACGCTGGAACGAACTGGACGCGACTGAAGTCGAAACAACCGACACTCATCACGTCTTCGAGTCCGAATCGCCCGGCCTCTCATTGTTTGCTGTTGGTGCTCCCGACTCAACTGAGCCCACTAGCGGGCCGGACGCGGTTGCGACCGTTTCGCCTGACTCAGTCACCGTAGGCGAGGAGATAACGCTTGACGGTAGCGACTCGACGAACGAAGACGGCGAGATTGCCGCCTACAATTGGAGTGTTAACGGTGAAACGATAACCGGAGAAACGGTAACAGTAACCGCCGACGAACCAGGTGAGTACACTGTCGAACTCACCGTGACGAATAACGCTGGCGAGACTGACACCACGGTAACGGATCTGACCGTTACGGCGGGCGAAGACACTTCCGACAACGAGCATCCAACCACTACCGACGATGAGACGCCTGTCGGATTCGCTATCTACGCGATTATTGCTCTCCTCGTCGTCGTGATCGTAGCCGTCATCGCCTGGGGTGTGAGGCGTCGGCGCTCCGAGGACGACGATTCCATCTGGTAGTCCGATCCCACATCGTGAAACATCAATTCAAATACCGACACCGTCTTTCTTGATCCAGCAGAAAACTCAGACGATACCGAGAGCGATCTTGAGGATCTCACCATCCATGATTTCGACACCTCCGCATCTCGGTCATTCGGGCCATCGCTCATCAGACAGTGAAACCAATACTTAGGTGTTGATAATCTCAACTAGGTATATGTATTGGGGTCAGAACTTTACCCTACGTCATTCATTCTTGACCTGGATACCTATCAAATGGTATCCGGCGAAGCGTCAGGGAGACATTCACCCCCCACCCCCCACCCCCCTTTAGCGAAATGTAGGCCAAGCTGTAATGACAGGCGGGGTCAGCCTCTGACAAATATATGCTATTAGCTCAAAATTCACATATTGGTTGTGGCAAAGTAGATCCATTTAACCGACACTGGAGACTGTCCATTTTATGACTGCTAACAATCGACCGGGTTCACACCCATCTCTCGGGCTGAAAGATACCTTCTCACTCGATCAGTTGCCGTTACACTCAACTGATCTGCTTACGCTTCTTGACCCGCGTGGGAGAATACTGTACGAGAGTCCGGCCATCGAACGGTTGTATGGCTATGAGCAAGACGAACTCGTCGGTGAGCAGGTTGCCGAGTACTTCCACCCAGAGGATCGAGAACGCGTCGTCGAAGCATTCGCCGCAATGGTCTCGGAAAAAGCGCACCACGTTGAGGCGGTCGAATACCGGCACCTACAGGCAGATGGGTCCTACAAATGGATCGAATCGGTTGGCTCGTCAAACCCCACGCCCGACGGCAACTACGTCATCAACTCTCGGGATATCTCCGAGCGCAAACAGCGTGAACGAGAGTTACAGCAGACCCGAGAGCAGGTCCAGTCCGAACGCGACGGCAAGGAAGCCATCCGCCAACTCCTTTTGCAGACATCGACCAACCGGGAGATCGCTGCGAGTGTCTGTCACCTGCTCGTCAACGACTACGGCTACGAGTCGGCCTGGGTCGTCCGGAAGCAAGGACCAGGAGGTGGCGACCAGCATCCGGTTGTGATCGCCGACCACGGATCGGACCGGGGCTTCCGGCACCCCGGTGAGGGGAGCGCCATCGACGCAGCGACACGACGCACACTCGCCACGGACGACCCCGTGACAGTCACGACAGACATGGACGGAGAGAACGACATCGTCGCCCAACTGGAGCGGTGTGGACTGTTCTCGGTGCGGTCGGTGCCGTTGGTCCACGAAGGACTGTCCTACGGCGCGCTCACGGTCGTCCGGACGGATACCGGCAGCGACGTGGCAGGACAGTTGGTCGACGAAGTGGCGGCCGCCCTCGCGTTCAAACAGCAGGTCCACCGCCAGCAGGAAGCGCTGGCCGGTGAGACAGTAACGGAACTCTCGCTCCGGTACACGGGCGACCACGTCCTGACAGCCCTGTCGAGGGCACTGGCTGTCGAGGATGGCGACGAGGAAGACGACGAGTTCCCGGAGCTGGTCGTCGAGGAACTGCACGCCGAGGGTGGCCCCGGTTCGACATACCTCGTCAAGACGGCTGATGTGGACGCCGAGACAGTTCGGGCGACTGCAGCGGAGCTCCCGTCGGTCACGGCGGCGACCGTCGTCACCGAAACGGAGACGACTGCGGTCGTGTCGATTCGTGCCGAGACAGGGTCGATCAGGGGAGTTCTGGGCGGGTACGGCGAGATACTGCGCTCGATTACCGTCTGTGACGGCCGTCTGAATCTGACCGTGGAGTTCCCGCGCCGGACTGATCTCAGTGCCATCGTCGACGCCGTACAGGACCACTGGCCCGAGGTGACCATGTACGCCTGTACCGAGCGCCCCGTCGACGACGACCACCCGAGCGCGTTCAGCGGGCTAACGAAGAAACAGGAAGGCGCACTCCGGGCGGCCTCGCTGTCGGGCTTTTTCGAGCGCCCACAGCAGGCCAGTGCCGAGGACGTGGCCGAGACACTGGACTCCTCTGCCTCGACGTTCCTCCATCACCTGCGCAACGCCGAACGGACCGTCTTCGAGGACGCCTTCTCCCACGACCCGAGACTCGACTGAGTCGCCCCCGTGCGGTTGTGTTCGCGTACTGGTTACCTCGTTGTCACTGTTGCGTATATATGCAAGCCATCTTTACACCGATATGCTGCGTAGTTGCCAGCAACGTGTCTTTGCTACCGTGTCTCTATGGGAGTTCGCTGATCACGAGCGCGGTGTATCCTGACGAACGACGCGAACACCCACGGACGAGCGACAAGCGAATAGACGGCGAGTTGTGGCCGGGCACCGTCGCGGAACTATCGGCTGGGGCGCTGGGTCGCGTGAGCGGTCGAGCGCGCCTGAGTCTGGCAGCGAGGTGGCCCCAGTTCGGGCGGTGGTTGACGTGACAAACACGGCCGGCAGACTGCTGTCGGTGTATCTCGTCACCATCGTGGGGCTGGCGATGCTAACGACCAGCGGCGGGTTCGTCGGGACGGCGGCGGCGGGCAACACCGCCCCGGACTGTAGCACCGTGGGCTACACCGGGTCGGGCACATCAAGCGATCCCTACGAGGTGGAGAACGTCGATCAGTTGCAGTGTATCGAGAATCAGGGACTCGGGAATCATTACAAACTCGGGAACGATATCGACGCGAGTGAAACCGAGAGCTGGGGCGGTGGCTTCGAGCCACTGGGCGAGTTTACCGGGACGCTCGATGGGGACGGTCACGCCATCGACTCACTCCAGATTACATCGAGTAACGGAGCCGATAGTGCGTTGTTCACGAAGCTCAATGATGGAACGATCAGCGATCTCGATTTGACGAATGCAACGGTTCGTGGTGGAGCCGGGGGTGACGGCGCGGCCGGAAGCGACGGTGGCAGTACGGGTGATCCGGGTACGGCAGGTAACGATGGTGGGGATGCAGCAGCAATCGTGCTGGTAAACGATGGCGGGTCACTGCAGGCTGTCACGCTCGTCAACTCAACCGTTGAAGGCGGCAACGGTGGTGCCGGTGGTGCCGGTGGCTACGCTGACGACAACGGCGGCGATGGTGGTCCGGGTGGCGATGGCGGTAATGCCAGTGGCCTCGTCTTCCAGAGCCGGAACGGGATGATCGCCAACTCGACCGTCGAGGGAACGACGGTCCGGAGCGGTCTTGGAGGCCAAGGCGGCCTCGGTGGTGACAGCAATGGGGACGATTTCAGTGATGAAGTCGGAGACGGTGGCGACGGCGGGGCAAGCGGTCACGTCGGTGGCCTCCTGTTCGAGACCGACAGTGACCAGATCACTGACTCACAGGTCACCGCTTCGACCGTCGAGAGTGGTTCCGGCGGTGATGGTGGCGACGCCGGTGAAATCGATGGAACCGACAGGAACGCCGTCGGTGGTTCGGGTGGATCTAGTGGTGATTCCGCTGGATTCGTCGTCACGGAGTCTGGAACTACCATTGTTGATTCGTCAGTTGGTAATACAGTTGTCGGGAGCGGAGACGGTGGTGCTGGTGGCGACAGCAGTCGGCACACGCAGTTCGGCTCATACTCCGGTTCAGCCGGTGATGGTGGTTCCCCCGGCAAGGCCAGTGGATTCTTGCGGAATCTTCAGACCGGGACACTCGATGGACCGACGGTCGACAACGCGACGGTGACCATCGGTACTTTCGGAGCGAGAGGAGAGAGTGGCTTAATGGGCGACTCTTTTAGGAGTACGCCTGGACGTGACAGTGCTGGCCTGGTGATCGACAATGAAAACAGTATCCAGAACGCGCTCGTCACGAACACGAGCGTGACCGCAGGCGACGCGAGCGACGGCGAACGAAAGGACGGTGCCGTGGGTGGTAGTGCTGGAGGGCTGGCGGTCACGAGTAGCGGAACAATTAGCCAATCTCACGTCGCGGGAACAACTGTCACAGCCGGTGATGGAGGATACGGTGAAGGAAGCGGCTCCGGGTCCGCTACAGGAAACGGTGGAGACGGTGGCGTAGCTGGCGGTCTCGTCAGCAAAAATCTCGGAACCGTCGAAGAAGTCGCCGTCACTAATACGACTGTAACGGGTGGGGACGGTGGTATTGGTAACGGTGGCGGTGGCGGTGAATCGGAAGGGGTTGGTGGAAACGGCGGTGACGGCGGTGGCCTGGCCGCCGATAACGATGGTACTGTCCGGGATACGTACGTAACTGGCATCGACATCACCGCCGGTGATGGTGGTGATGGTGAACGCGGTGGTGGCGGCGATAGCTTAGCATACGGCGGAGATGGCGGAGATAGCGGAGGACTCCTCGCACTCAACACGGATACGGCGACCGACGGATACGTCGGTAGTGCGACGATCACCGAGGGTGCCGGTGGTAGTGGCGACAACAATGGCGACAGCGGCACGCCCGGGGCCTTCGTCGTGGTCAATCAGAGATCTGTCGACGGGTACTGGAACGAAGACGAAACCAACGTTGGCGTTACCGATGCCGGCACAGGGCTCACCACCACGGAGATGCAGGGGTCCAGCGCCACCTCGAACATGGGTGGCTTCGACTTCTCGGGGACGTGGGAGACAGTCGAGAACTCCGAGGGCGACACCACCGGGGACAGCTACCCGATTCTCCAGTCCGTCGACCGCCAGGCCCAACTGGAAGCACAGAACGTCAACGCCTACGCTGGCGGTGACGGCACGGCCTCGAACCCCTACGAAATAGCGAACTGGTACCACCTCGACAACGTCAGCGGGAACCTCGACGGCAACTTCACGCTCGTCGTCGACCTCAACGAGACGACGGCGGGGTACGACGCCGTCGCCCGCGAGACAGCCAACAGCGACAAGGGGTTCGACCCCATCGGTGACTCGGGCACGCCGTTCACGGGCACGTTCGACGGCAACGGTCACACGATTTCGGGCCTCTCCATCGACCGGGGAGATGACGTCGGGTTATTCGGAGAAACCGAGACCGGAAGTTCGATGACGGACGTCACGCTCGAATCCCCGGACGTCATCGGCGAACACGACGTCGGGCCGCTCGTAGGTGCTAGCTACGGCGACATCACCGAGGGAACCGTCGATGGCGGGGACGTGACAACCGACATCGGCACCGACGAGGAGGCACACGTCGGCGGACTCGTGGGCACAATTTACGACGGGACTATCGAACGCTCGACCACGTCCATCACCATCGATGCGGACGGAAACGACGAAGTCGGCGGTCTGTCAGGGGATATGGCCGGGGAAGGAACCGTCAGAGAGTCCTCCGCGACGAGCGACGTGACAAACGGTGGCGAGAAGATCGGCGGTCTCTTGGGGGATGCGAACGCCGATGCCACGATCACGGAGAGTTTTGCTACAGGGTCGCTCGACGGTGACGGCTCCATAGGTGGTCTCGTCGGCCGCGAAGACGGTGGGAGTGTCGACGTGAGCGATTCCTACTGGGACACCGAGGCGACCGGGGAGGACGAGACCGCCGGAGACGGGACAGGGCTGACCACCGATGAGATGCAGGGCCGGTCGGCGATAGACGAGCTGAGTGGACTGGATTTCGATAGCGTCTGGTGGATGACGACCCACGATGATGACTACCCCCGGCTGCGCGCACTCGACGCGGGACTCGACATCACCATCGACGAGACGAACGAACCGGTGACCGAGGGCGAGACGCTGACCGTCGACGTGACCATCGACAACACCGGGTCGAGCGAACGTACCCAGGACGTTACGCTCGACATCGAGGGCGAGGACGAGGCCCAGGACGAAGAAGAAGTCACCGTGGACGGCGGCACTAGCGAAGAGATTACGCTTGAGTGGGAGACGGCCTCCGGCCTCGCAGACGATTACGACGTCGAGGTCGTCACCGACGACGCCATCGACACCGACAAAATCGAAGTGGAGCAACGCTACGAGATCGACGCCAGCGACGGCGACGAAACGACCGGTCCCGGTGAGTCGGTTACTGTGGATCCGGACCTCTCATTGTCCGGTCCCGGCGAAGATCTCGAAGACGCGCGCGTGGTACTCCAGAACAAGAAAGACGGCGACGAACTATCCGTCGACACGAGTGGGACCGACATCACCGACGACGGCTACAACGCGTACACCGGCGTCCTCAAACTGTCCGGGACAGCGTCGGTGAGCGACTACGAGTCAGTGCTTCGGACCGTCGAGTTCGAGAACACCGAGGACGCGGGCAGTACCGACACTGCCGACCGCGACATCTCGTTCTCGTTGGGTGATTCGCTACCCTCCGGGGACACCGAGCACTACTACGAGTACGTCGAAGACGATGCCATTCGGTGGGACGACGCACGCGACGCCGCCGCAGACGAGGACTACTTCGGGCTGACGGGCTACCTAGTGACGGTCACCAGCCAGAAGGAAAACGATTTCGTCGCCGACAAACTCGAAGGCCAGGGTTGGATCGGGGCGAGTGACGCCGACCAGGAGGAAGAGTGGCGATGGAAGACCGGCCCTGAAGGGACGGAAGACGGCGGTGACGGACGACACTTTTTCGACCAGAACGGTGAGGGCGGGAGCGCGGTCGGCGACGAGTACGAGAACTGGAACGACGGCGAGCCGAACGACGACGGCGGCGAGGACTACGCCCACTACCGGACAGACGGCACGTGGAACGATTACGCCATCGACAATGGAAACATCGATGGGTACGTCGTCGAGTACGGCGGTCTCGACGGCGACCCGGACGTCCAGTTGCAGGACACGAAGACCGTCGAGATAGAACAGGCGGACCTGCGGACGTACGACGTGGACGGTCCCGACGACGGGCCATTCGCCACGGGTGACACCGTCGAGTACGAGTTCACCGTGGAAAACGGGGGACCAGACGACGCGGACGACGTGACGCTCTCAACGTCGGGACTGACGATAGGCGAGGACGGTTTGAAGGATCTTGAGTGGGACACCGACGACGACGGGGACTTCGAGGAGACCGGAAAGGAAGCATCGATTTCGCTGACCCACGGCGGTGTCAAGCAGATCGCCCTCCGTGGCACCGTCGGAGACGACGCGACGGGTGACCTCGACCACGATGTTGAGGCATCGCCCGAACCCGACCAGGTCGACCCCGACACCGACGCGGCCAGTGCCTCGGTGTCGGTCGACCTCGGGACGGAGGTGACCGGGACGGTCCGTGACGGACTCGACGACGAGGCCATCGAAGGGGATAGAATCGAGGTCACGGCCAACCCCGACTCGGGGTCGGAGATCACGGCCGAGACTGACTCGGACGGCGACTTCTCTTTGCTGCTTGACCCCGATGTCGAATACGACCTCTCGGCGACGACGACCGTCGACGAGGACTTCGAGATAACGAACGAGACGGCCGTGGACCCCTCAGAGACGACCGACCAGGATCTCACGCTCGAACACGAGTACGACGAAGGTGACGGGAGCGAGAGCGACCCCTACGAAATCGAAAACGTCGAAGACCTCCAGCAGATGCGCTACGACCTCGACGCACACTACAAACTCGTCGACGACGTCGATGCGAGCGAAACTGACGAGTGGTTCGACGATGGTGGCACGGCGAAAGGCTTCGATCCCATCGGTGAGGATAGTACAAATTCGTTCACGGGCACGTTCGACGGCGACGGTCACACGATCACGGGGCTGTTCATCGACCGCGAAGATTACGTTGGGCTCTTCGGACGGGTGGATTCGAGTGGTGTTCAGAACGTTGGCGTCGAGAACGTCGACGTCTCCGGGGCAGAGTACGTAGGTGGCCTCGTCGGGTTCAGTTACAGTGGCGACGTCACCGAGACGTACACGACCGGCAATGTCGACGGCAAGGACTTTGTGGGCAGCCTCGTCGGGTACAACGACTACGGCGATGTGAACGAGTCCTACGCGACCAGTGATGTCAACGGTGACAGCTCCGTGGGTGGCCTCGTCGGGGAAGTCTCCGGTGACGTGACCGAGTCCTACGCGACCGGATCCGTGTCCGGATCCGCAGACGTGGGCGGCCTCGTCGGATACGACGACGACGGCACCGTCACCGATGGCTACTGGGATGTGGATTCAACCGGACAGTCCTCATCGGACGGCAGTCCGGACGAAAACGGGCTCGAAACCGACGAGATGCAAGGCAGGACCGCGAGCGACGAGGTGGATGGACTGGACTTCGCGGACGCCTGGTGGTTGTCGCTCGACCCCGACGACTATCCCCGGTTGCGCGCTCTCGGCGATGGCCTCAACGTCACCATCGACGGCACGAACGAGCCCGTGACCGAGGGAGACACGCTCACCGTCGACGTGACGGTAGAGAACCCCGGGGCCGACTCGCTAACGCGGAACCTCACGCTCGAGGCCGACGGGCAGCAACGCGACGACCGGGAGGTCACCGTGGCTGGCGACGACAGCGAGGAAATCACGCTGGAGTGGGACAGCGAGTCCGGTGACGAGGGGACGCACGACGTCGAGGTCGCCAGCGAGAGCGCGGTCCACACCGCCAAGGTGGAAGTCGACGAAGACAGTGGCGGCGGAGGCGGTGGCGACGGTGGCAGTAGTGGCGATGACAGCTCGCAGGATGACGGGGACAACAGGGACGAATCTCGGGTCGTCCGTGAGAACGTCGACGAGAGTGAAACCCGGTTCGAGGTCACTGGCGGGGACGACGAGGTCGCACTCGACGTTCGCGGAAACGACGATTCGGACGACCAAGGTGAGACTGGCGACGGGAACGAGCCGACCATCGACGAGTCGGACCGAGAAAACGTCGCCCTCGACAGCCTCTCGATCCGTTTGACCGAGGACGGTCAACGTGACTTCGAGGTCAGAGTCCGTGACTGGAGCGTTGCCCCCGACACAGGCGACGCCGAGCGAGACGACACCACGACGGACGGATCGAACGCGAGCGATGACGAGACCAACGTGACCGGGGACGGCACTGATCCCGCGAGTAGGGACGATCGCGCAGAGCCGGACGCGTTTCTTGAGGAGACCGGCTCCTCGGCCGTGGGCTACGTCGAGGTGAACCACACGAACCCCGACGAGGACATCGAGGACGTCACCTTCCAGTTCCGCGTGCGCAAGGCCTACCTAGAGGAGACGAGCGTCGATACGGACTCCGTCGCGCTTTACCGAGACGAAACGGACCGCTGGAACGAACTCGACGCCACACACGTCAACGAGACCGACGAATATCACGTCTTCGAGGCCACCTCGCCCGGCTTGTCATTGTTCACAATCGGCTCAACCCGCCCCGTCTTCGAGGTCAACGACGTGGACCTCGACCACACCGATATCGATGTGGGCGAAACAGTCACCGTGGAGGCGACTGTCCAGAACCTCGGTGGGACTGAGGGCACCCACGAGGTAGCACTGACAGCCGACGGTGAACGCGTCACCGAGACGAACGTTGACATCGACGCCCGCTCAACCGAGACAGTAAGCCTGCACTTCGACCCCGCGGAGGTCGGCCAGTACGACCTTATCGCCGGTGACGAAGCCGTCGGGACCGTTTCTGTCGGGGAAGCGAACAGCGAACGTAGCAATACGAACAATGGCGACGACGATGAGCAGACTGACGACGCGACGGGAGACGACGACCCTAACGCCATCCTGCTAGTCGGATTGCTGGCGGCGGCACTCGTAGTGCTGTTCGCGGTTGTTCGCCTGCGACAAAGGAAAGAGGAACCCGGGGAGTAGTCCGTCGTTCTTCAATACTAGTGAACTACCCTGCACTACTCGCTTACGGCTGACACCGCTTGTTCCTTGGAGTGGAGTAATATTCCTCAGGCGTTAATGCTGCGAAGAAGGTACCCGATGACGGTTCCCTGGGTGAGAACCCCGATGATGAGGAAGATCATTACGTAGACGAGTGATTCTCCGCTAATCCCACTGATGAGTGCTTTGAGCGGCCAATAGAGGGGAACGATCCCTGTAAGGTATTCGACCGGCTCGGGCAAGAGCGCGATGCCGAACACGGGAACCAGTATCGAGAAGCCAACGAATTTACTCACTGCTACCCCTTCGATTGTGTTGGAGGCAAAAGCTCGAAGGGTGAGTGCACACACGACCGCCCATAACGACCCACCAGCAGCGGTTGGAAGGCCTGTGTTTAATCACTAGCGGGCAGTGGATCACGTCGTGAGATCAAAGGCGTTGAAGCGGGAGAATGGTGATTGTGTCGACCCTCATTTCCCGCTTACCGAGCGATGTGTTTGGATCACTAAAAGAGTTTCTGAAGATACGGAGGAACCCGCCGCTCCGGAAGGAGGCGGCGGGTTCCCCGATTACGTGATGATACCACTACACTGTCTGCGGATTTATCTTGATACCACCTACCGGATGACGATCGATCTCCTGAGGGAAATGCCCCGAATAACGCGGGAGATCGGACTTGAACCGTCCGATCTCCCGCACTATTCCACGTTATGTCTCGCATTTGAAAGACTCGAAATGCGGATCTGCCGAGTGCAGCTGGGCCGATTGGCGCAGCAGCACTCGGCAGACGCTCATCTCGATTCGGTCGAACGCCTTACACAATGTGGATGGCGCGGGGAGATCGGCCTCAGCGTGGCCGATCTCCCCTGTTATTTGTGGCATCTCCTTCAGCAGGTCGATGGTCATGCGGTAGGACGTATCGAGGTAAATCCGCAGACAATGGAGGGAAACGTAGGCGTAGTCGGCGAATCCACCGCCACCGTCCGGGGCGGCGGATTCGCCTCTCTCACCCGTAACTCTTTGAACGATCGAGACACAACGCTCGGTGAAGCGGGAGATTTGCGTCATGGACAACGGAAGCCTCCCGCTTCAACTCCTTTGATTTAGTGACTCAACCCGACGCTGTCTAGTGATTCAACACAGCCAAGTCGATCAAACGCTTCATGGCCGCGACGACGTCGAAGTATTTCGGGCTCCGGTTCTTCTATTTCGCGTTCGCCTGCTTGCTGTACTCGATTTGGTGAGCAGTGGACCTACTCGTGCAGGTCGAGTTGACTGGTGAGTACGAACATTCGCCGATCGTAACAGCCGACAACACGCTGACGCTGCTGAAGAAGGAGACAGGGATCGGATAGTGAGGGTGCGCCACCCGCGTTAGCCCAGTGTCTGAGTGGCTACACTACCCGAAGTTTCGGAAACACTCCGAATTAGTTACCAACATAACAAGAACGCTCGTTGGGAGAGCGACCCAACCAGTTTCAGCTCGTCGATTCGACTGAAAGCACGCATCACAGTCCTGCTAAACCGGCTGTAGTCTCAACTTCCAAACCAGAAACAGAAGTTGAGACCGGTTGTCTCAATGCGTATGCCTCAAGCCCTCTCTGCTCAGCCGTTCAGAGCTGATCGATCGGCTTGTTGATGATCTGGAAGACTTCGCTCGCCCGGTAGAACCGATTCCGGTCTTTCCCGGTGAGTTCTTCGAGTATTCCGTCATCTTCGAGCTGTCCGATCAGTCGGTTAGCCGTGCTGTATTCGACATCCAACCAGTCGGTTGCTGTGTTCACGTCCAGGTACGGATCTTCGAAGAGCCGCATCACCAGTTCAAGGATATTCTCAGACCGCTCGCTCTGATAGCGCTGTTGATAGTCTTCTCGGAGGTCGACTAGCAGGTTGGCCCGCTGGTGGGCCTCATCTGCTTGCGACTGCACGCCACGCAGGAAAAACAGGAGCCACTCTTCCCATTCACCGTGCTGACTGACTGACAAGAGATGATCAACGTAATCTGACCGTCGTGCGTTGAAATACGAACTCAGGTAGAGATACGGCTCGGGCAAGAGACCATCACGTTGCAGAAGGAGACTGATCAATAGCCGCCCGAGTCGTCCGTTCCCATCGAGAAACGGGTGAATCGTCTCGAACTGGTAGTGGATCAGCCCGATTCGGAGAAGTGGATGCAGATTTGTCTCTTGGTTCGCATACTCGAGCAAGTCTTCGAGAAGGTCGAGGATCTCGTTCGGTGGTGGCGGGACGTATCTGGCGTCTTGGATGTATGGCGTACTGCCGATGAAGTTCTGAGTCGAACGGAGTTCCCCTGGGTCAGCCTCATCCCCACGGACACCCGAAAGCAACCGGTCGTGCATCTCGCATAGCAATTCGACGGTGATTGGATCGCCAGCTGTGATCGCATCCAATCCGTGCGTCAGCGCGTGTAGATAGTTCACGACTTCTTGGGTGCCCTGCTGCCTGTCTTCGTCGATGAGAGCCTCCTGTCCAGCCTCATAGGCGTAGATGTCTGAGAGGGTCGCATGTGTGCCCTCGATTTGCGAGGACTCCAGCGCTTCTTTTCGGATGAACGGCTCGATCAGGATCTCCCTTGAGCCGACACGTGGACCGATGCCGTGAAGTCGGCCAAGTGCCTGTGTCGCCTCCGCCAGCGGTGTAATGAGTTCCTCAGTACTGATTGAGGGCGGAAGCGGGTCAGGTTGAAACGCCGAATACGTCCCCTTCGACGTCGTCGTGGGAACGATCTCACCGGGTGTTGCCTCGTCGAAGTCATCTCGCTCCATTAGTGGTATCCCTACGAATACGCCCGCAACTATTGGTATTTTTGGTACTAAATCAAAATAACAGTCTGGCTGATTGCGCTGTTACAACTACTCAGGATCTTTGGGGACAGGTTTGGAGACACATATCTTTTCGCTGGTTTTGCGGGGGAGCACCTGCTCAGTGTGTCTGCAACTCGAGCGATTAGGACAGTTGTTTCGTCAGTTCTACACTCGGAATCTCCGGTGTGTCGGGGCCACTTGCATCGATTTCGCGCTGTTTTTCGAAGCCGAGTGTTTCGTAGAAGCCAACAGCGTTTCGCGACGCGGGAACGATTAGCTCCTCTACGCCTTCCTGTCGTGCGATTGTTTCGAGTTCCTCAACAATTGTGCGCCCGATTCCTTGTCCTGTGTAGTCGGGATCAACAAATGTTACAGCCAGCACGTTCTCGTCGAGGTGGATGCTCCCCCAGCCAACAATCAATCCATCTAATTCAGCAATAATTGGACGACACGAATCGTCGGTAAACTCATCTTCAGGAATTGCCTCAGCATCTGGCTCAGCGGGTGCCAGAAGCGCAAGCTGTTCGTCCGTGTAGTACTCTTCTCCGTTCTCTCGGAGCGACTCCGATTGGATACGCGCCATTGCTGCTGCGTCTTCAGGAGACGCCTCTCGAAGAGAGATCATTATGTGAACAAGCAAACAGCTAGAATAATAACTTTCCCCCAGATTGAGCAATCCTCGTTTATATCGAGCAGTTAGACGAATACTTGAGCGTGTCGCGGTCACCCTCTAGTCGTGGCTCCAACCCGTGAGTCTCGCCGTACTGTCTTCCGGCAGATCGCCCAGCTATCCTATATCGACTGGCCCACGTACAAGTCGAGTCCACTGTTCGATCGCACGTCGCTCTCCGGATTAGGGTCGGACGTTCGTCTCGTTGCGGAAACATGGTTCCAGCATGACGATCACGATAGCATTGATCAATTCGTCCACGCAGTACCACTCGCATACGTTCAGTTCGATGCCCACGACCGGTATGCGGGCTCAACGAGCTACAAGATGGAGACACTGTTTCGCCTGTTCCTGCTGAAAGAATGCCATGGCTGGGGCCACGAGACCGCCCTCGTCGAATATCTCACCAAACACCCTGATTTCTGCGAACAGATAGGTTTGGAGTCGGTGCCGAACCAATCCACTCTGTGGCGCAGCTGGCACAAACGGTTCACGGTCGATCTCCAGGACACCGTCGAGACCGCAACGCGGACCATCCTCATCAAAGCACAGAACGCGGGTGTCTCTGTTCCGCGTGAGCCAGAACGACAGAGCCGCAGACATGATAACGAGAGGCCGAAATCAGACCCCGATGACAAGACCGTATTAGAGCAGGTCGAGACCGTCACTGATCGCGTCAGCGACGTTGTGTTCCCAGCGTTCTCATTGGATCGAGGCGAGGGGTGTGAGATCCACGAGAACGCCTACTGGGATCTCCAAACGTACCTCGGACTCCGTGAGAATTTGGCCGTCAATGAGGGTGCTCGGAGCTTCATCCACGAGTCCAATCGAGAGCGAACACCACTCGGCCACGCCCATCGCGAGCATGTGCGGGACCTCTCTATCAAGAAGATACGCGAGATGTACCGCCAGGCCGTTGGCCGACTGCTGGACCGGGTCGCAGAGACAGAGCAGTTCTTTCGGGCCGGAATCGTCGCGATTGACACCACCGAGTCCGATCCGTTCACTGGCGACCGAGTAGGCCACGAAGACGAGATTATCGGCACAAAGGAGAACACCGACGAGTATGCCTACCAGTGGGCGACGGTCCAGTTGGTTGGGAATGCTGTTCCAATAGTCCTTGATGCGCGCCCAGTTCGGAAAGGGGACACGCGCAAGGAAATCGTCGAGGACCTCTTGGATTCGGCAGAGGCGGCTGTTCATGTCGATAACGTGCTGATGGACCGGGAGTTCGACAGTCAGCACATCCTGGAGATGCTCAGCCAGCGCGGCCTCTCCTACGTCGTGCCGAAGCGGATGCAGAACAGCGAGAAGGCCCAAGCCAAGCGACTTCTGAAGCGGGGGAAGGACCGCTACGAGACTGATCGAAAGCTGCATTTGGGCGATAACGAGTGGCATTCAACGACGCTCATCTACCGACGCAAAGAGAACTCCGAACACACCGATCATCGGCAGTACTCAGTGTTCATGACGAATCGGAATAGCGGGCTTCTTACCGAGTACGGGTACAGATGGGAGATTGAGAGTGGCTACAAGTCGATCAAACGGTTCATGGGCGCGACGACCTCGAAGAATTTTAGCCTCCGATTCTTCTACTTCGCCTTCGCCTGTCTCCTGTACTCGATCTGGCGAGCGGTTGATTTGCTCGTGCAGGTACAGTTGACCGGTGAATACGAGCATTCACCGATAGTAACAGCCGACAATACGCTAACGCTGGTGAAGAAGGAAACCGGAATCGGATAGTAACGAGACTCTCTCCGCGATAGCGGGGCGTCTGAGTGGCTACGCTGTCGAAAGTCGCCGAAATTCACGTATATGGTTGGAAGTTCAACAGAACCGCCCATCTGGAGAGTAATCTGAGTCGGTTTCCGATCACTGAATCGGCCGAAACCACGCATTGTAGACCCGCTATACCCGCTGTAGTCTCAACATCCCATAATCTCGGAGGATAGATTTGATGCGCGTCTTCTATTTTCTACTTAAGTATATGGAATAATATACTCACTCTAGCTTCTCTTTCTGTTTTTCATTAAATCCGCAGAATGTGTTAGGACTAGGTGAAAACAAGATCGGAACTGTATCGCCGTTGAGGGCTTCTGAAACACACATTTGGAAGAGAAGTAAGGCAGCAGATGTCGTAGGAGGTTGATCTAAGCTGCCGACGGCGAAAGATGATTTTTCCGCCTTTTGTGATATCTTGGTCCGGACACAGTTATGCGATCCAACAGAGCAAAACAATCCTTGATCGATACTGTCCAATTCGAACCTACTCAAGCAAAAGTCAACTACTCACTGTGCCTATTCATCCTCGGTATCTGTTGCGGCCAAAATCTCAGGATACCGGTTCCGTATCGTCATCTCGCTCACGTCCGTAGCATGAGCGATATCTGCTTGTCGGAGAGACTCATCGCACTGTTTGGCAGCCGCGTACAGTGCCCCCGCGGCGATGCCTACCGGATGTTTCCCGCTGTGTACGCCGTTTTCAACCGCGATTCCGGCGAGACGTCGTGCCTCTCGCTCTGTCGCGTCCGTACACTCCACGTCCGACGCGATCCGTCCGATGAACGAACGAGGATCTGTTGGAGGAATTTCTAACCCGAGTTCACGTGAGACGTGTCGATATGCCCGCTCAACGCGAATTTGTTCGACGCGGCTCACTGCCGAGACCTCGTCGGTAGAGCGCGGGACACCGTCCATGCGACTCGCCGCGTATAGCGCCGCAGTGGCGACGCTTTCAACGGCTCGACCCGTAACGAGCCCGTCCGCAAGTGCGCGACGATAGATGACGCCTGCTGTCTCTCGGGTGCTGTCCGGCACGCCAAGCGCGGAAGCCATGCGATTGATCTCACCGAGTGCATGCATAAGATTCCTATCCGCAGATGAGCGTCGTCGGAAGCGCTCATCCCACCGTCGGAGGCGACGCATCTGTTGTCGCTGTTCTCCTGACAGCGCGTTCCCCTTCGCATCGGTGTTTTGCCACCCAATCATTGTTGACAACCCCTTATCGTGTAAGAGGTTCGTGCTTGCTGGTCCAACGCGGGAGTCCTGATCGCCGGTGCCGTTCGGCGTGTACAGTTTGATGTTCGTATCAAGCGTCGCGTCTGAAACGACGAGTCCACAGTCGTCACAGACCGCATCAACGTCATCATCGGCTCGACGAAGTCGCCCGTGACACTCCGGACACGTAGTCTGACTGTGCCGTTCGTCCCCATTCTCCTCCGAAACGGAGTCGGTAACAGGCTGTCCGTCGCCGGTTTCGCTTGACGAGGGCGCATCAGTACCGTTTTTGCGGGAAACTGTGTCCGGTCGCTCTTGGTTAGTGCGCTCGTTCATCACGTGTCATCACCTCTCGTGACCGGGACAGAACAGACGCGTCCCACCGTGTGTCTGGCCAGTACCGTTCATTGTGGGCTCTGAGCCGGCGTCGAGTCGCTGATCCTGATACCGTGCGCGGTGACTCTCGTAGCAACGGCAGATGGAACTGACCACACTGTCTCGGTGGGTACTGTCACTCCGTCGATCGCGAGACAGACGAGTTTCCCTCGTCCCCGCCGCGCCGCAACGACAAATTCAAACCGCCGTGATCGGTCGTCAGTCGCTGTCACGTGGATCGTTGAGAGCCCGTTCACACTCTCCCACGTTGTCGTGTCGACGACCCTGAGGTCGCCCGCAGGAGTGACAGCAGTCGAGCCACAGGCCGGGCAGGACCCCTCGTGTGGACTTGTCCCGAGATACCCATAATCGGTCTCACACGCAAAGCAGTGTTCCATGGTCTGAGACTAGTATCGATCCACGATCGTCTCTGCGATGTGTGCCCGACCGGAACATGCTGGACAGGCAACTACGTCACCACCGTCTAACCCGAACACGGTCACAAATTGTTGTGAGACGTGTGCTCCGCAGTGGGCGCACTCAGGCATCGGATTACCCCAGCGAGCCCTCCATTTCGAGTTCGACGAGCCGGTTGAGCTCGACGGCGTACTCGATGGGCAGCTCCTCCGTGATGGGCTCGATGAAGCCCGAAACGATCATCTGCTTGGCGTCGTCGTCGTCGAGGCCGCGCGACTGCAGGTAGAAGATGTCCTCGTCGCCGATCTTCCCGACGGTCGCCTCGTGGGCGACGTCGACTTTCGACTCGTTGATCTCCATGTACGGCATCGTGTCCGACGTCGACTCGTTGTCGAACATCAGCGCGTCGCACTCCACGGCCGTCGAGGAGTTCTCGGCGCCGTCCGCGATGTGGACGAGCCCGCGGTAGTTCGTGCGGCCGCCGTCCTTCGCGATCGACTTCGACTCGACGGTCGACTTGGTGTCCGGCGCGTTGTGGTACACCTTCGCGCCGGTGTCGATGTCTTGGCCCTCGCCCGCGAAGGCGATGGTGATGTGGTTGTCGGAGGCGCCGCGCCCCTTCAGGATCGTCGAGGGGTACAGCATCGTCGCCTTCGACCCCATCGACCCGGAGATCCACTCCATTCGCCCGCCCTTCTCGGCGATGGCGCGCTTCGTGTTCAGGTTGTACGTGTTCTTCGACCAGTTCTGTACGGTCGAGTACTGGACGTGGGCGTCTTCGTCGACGAACACCTCGACGCCGCCACAGTGGAGATTGAACTTCGAGTACTTCGGCGCTGAACAGCCCTCGATGTAGTGAACCTCCGAGCCTTCTTCGGCGATGATGAGCGTGTGCTCGAACTGGCCCATCCCTTCGGAGTTCATCCGGAAGTACGCCTGGACGGGCATGTCGACGGTGGTGTTTTCGGGGACGTAGACGAACGAGCCGCCGGACCAGATGGCGCCGTGAAGCGCCGCGAACTTGTTGTCGCTCGGGGGGACGCACTTCGTCATGAAGTGCTCGCGGACGAGCTCCTCGTGTTCCTGGACGGCCTCATCCATGTTACAGAAGATGACGCCCTTCTCCTCCCACCGCTCCTGCATGTTCTGGTAGACGACTTCCGACTCGTACTGGGCGCCGACGCCCGAGAGCGCGTTCTTCTCGGCCTCCGGGATGCCCAGCTTATCGAACGTGTCCTTGATGTCGTCCGGGAGCTCCGTCCAGTCGTCGACGCCGGCGCGGACGTCGACGTCCGGCCGAATGTAGGGGACGATCTCGTCGACGTCGACTTCGCTCAGGTCCGGCTGACCGGGCCAGTCGGTCGGCATCGGCATCTCTTGGAACTGTTCGAGCGCGCGCAGGCGCCGCTCCAGCATCCACTCCGGCTCGTCTTTGTCCTCCGAGATGACGCGGACCGTCTCCTCGGTGAGCCCCTTCTCGGTCTGGAAGGCAGACTTCTCCTCCTTCTTGAACTCGAAACGGGCCTCGGTGTTTGTCTCTTTGAGATCGTCTTGTTTTGAACTCATCAAAGTATTCTTCAGAGACTACGAATATAAGTGTGGTGAGCTGGAACACTCATTAGTAACTTATACTGGTTTCTTTAACGAAAATGAATAACTTTGTGTAGTTTAATTCGGTTTCCCTACTCAGTAGAATTTAATATTTAGCGAGAGGACCATTCGGTAGAAACAGGGTCACCGTCACTCGTTAGCGAGAATGACTTGACAGCACTCGATCGCTGCTTCAATGTGGCGGTCGGCGACCACGTCGCCCGTTTCGTCAGCCGACTCAAGCAGTGTAGCAACCTGGTGGACCCGTTTCCGTCTGATTTCCGTGTCAAGATCGTCACTAGTAGCATCGCGGGCGACGGCTTCAGCCTCTCCGAGCCATCGGTTCGTCGCTGGCGGTACCGGACGATCTGCGGTCGCAGTTAGATGGGTCGCCAGTGCGTCGACCGCAGCCCGCGGCTCGGTTGGGATGTCGATTTCGTCTGTCATTATTGGTGTATTCGCATCCACTGTGAAGAATTGTTGCGCCAAGCTACATCCAGATGCTTGAGAACATCTTCAACATAGCACGACCTCTTGTTCGCCTATCGTAACGTGTCTGCGGTATCTGTCTGGGCTTGTTCGAGAGACACACCAGACGACACAACCTCATGCGCAACCGAGAGGGACTATGCTCGAGTCGCTCTTCCGGATTGACGTCGTCCTCTTCGTCCTCATCGGCGTGCTGGGCGGCGCACACTGTATCGGGATGTGCGGTCCACTTGTGACAATGTACTCGAAACAAATGACGCCGCAGCCCGATGGCGGAACGGTGACAGCCAACGACGGGCGTGCCAGTCATCTCACGACCTACGAGGTTCGCCAGCACTTCCTGTTCAACGTCGGCCGGGCAACCACGTACGCGATTCTCGGGGCCGTCTTCGGCGCGCTCGGAAGCGTCGTGTTCGTCACCGCTGACCAGTTGACGCCGATCGCCGACCTCCTGCGAGGTGTTGTCGGTCTTGCGGTCGGAGGGTTCATCGTGGCGACCGGCGTTCGATACGTCATCGGCGGAAGCGGAGGCGACATTCGAATACCCGGCGTCCAGCGCGTTACGTCGTGGCTCGCGGCGAGAGTTCACCGACACGTGAACAGCCCAAGTATTGTCGGGCTCGGCGCCGTCCACGCGTTTCTTCCCTGCCCGATGCTGTATCCCGCGTATCTGTTCGCCTTCGCGAGCGGCTCCCCGACCACCGGGGGAATCGCTCTCGGTGCCCTCGGCATTGGGACGATCCCGGCTGTCTTCCTCTATGGAACGATTATCCAGTCGATCGACGTTGCCCACCGGCGTCGCGTTCATCGGCTGCTCGGCGTGGTGTTCGTCGTGCTGGGGTACGTGCTGTTCGCGCACGGCCTGATGGCGCTCGGAGTTCATCTTCCACACCCGATGTTCCCGCATTACCAGCCCCTCGGGGGCGCGATGGGGCACTGACCCAGCTCTGGATCTTTTTCGCTGGCTCGATACAGGTGGCGGCTCCAAACAACAACAATGAGGGGGAACACGACGGCAGCCGGCCACCCGGAACCCCACGACCCGTCACGTGGTTGCCGCTCGTTCGAGGTCGTCGACGAGCCGGTCGATGTCTGCTCGCGGCCCCTGTGGGTGCGCCCGTTCGATGGGTCGCGTTAAGTTAGTATCACCATCGCTTCTGTCATGCGATTTTACAGTAGCGTTTTCGAATGTTGTAGCTGATCGTGTTCTGTGGATCACGGGAAGGGGAACTGAGAAGGCAGATCCGGTTCTTCGCGGAGTTACTACCTATTGTGAGTTTATAACGCAGCTGTTCCGAACCCGATGAATACTCTCGCTGTCTTGCGTTTCTGTGTAACGTAACGCGACCAATAGGGTCTCACTTACATACGCCAGTAGCCTCAATTTGAACTGTAGCATCGTTCGGCAACTGCTCGACGCCAACGAAGGTCCGTGACGGCCGTTGACCCCCAAAGAATTCGTCGTACGCCTGCGTAACTGCCTCTAATTGGCTCATGTCAGTCAGGTATACTGTGGTTCGCATTAGTTCCTGACGACTGACGCCAGCTTCAGCAGCGACAGTACGAACGCGTTCAAGCGCCTCGAGTGTCTGTGTTCGGACACCCTGATCTAACACCGTCTCTTTGCTAGGCACTTGACCATCGAAACATACCAGCTGTAAACCGCGATTCCGAACACTGTACGGAGTTGTTAACGAACTATCTCGTTCCTTTCGGGTTATGTTTTCGGACATGTTAGTCACTTAGCTTCGAGTTTCCTGGAGGTTTGTTATTGGCTGCTCGAAATTCGAGGAACTCATCGTACTGCTCAACAACAAGTGTCGAGTCTGCCCGCGGCTTCGCAGTACAGATGAGTACGTAGCCTGCCTCTCGGTCTTCAGTGTCGTACCGACGCGCGTTTGGATGGACAACGTCGCCGTCAACCAAACGAGCAGCACAGGTAATACACCAACCTTGTTGACAGTCAGCTGTGAGCCACACACCCGCCGAACGCGCGGCCGCCAGAATCGTCTCGTTCTCACTGACCGCAAGTTCGTGTGTTTCGCCGGCTTCGTCCAGCGACGACTCTTCGGGAACGACGATCGTGACGGTCCACGTATCGTCCGACGACTGTGTCATAAATGAGGGGGAGAGTGGAGGCCGTTGTGACTCGCTCAGGCGGAGTCGTTGAACGGGTTGTTCTTCGTGTATGGCGCGTCGCCCGGCTCGCCGCGCGCGAAGTGCCCGGCCGGGTTGATCTCGTTGTCCCGCTCCTTGCTCAGCAGCTCGATGAACCAGGCCTCGTGGTCCATCTCCTCGTTGAGGATCCGCTGGGCCATGTCGTAGGTTCGCGGATCGGCACCGCGGGTCATGTCGCAGATCTCGCTCCAGGTACGGATCGCGCACCGTTCCGCTTCGAGCAGTACCTCGAGGATGTCTTCCACCGCGAGGTCCTCAGTGTCGAAGCCGCCGCTGTCGTCCATCGGCGTCGGTACCTCGGCGTCGGGACAGGAGGCCCGGTCGGCGAAGTCTCTGATGTCGTTCGGCAGCGACCCCTCGAGTTCATACACCCGGGGGACGACGAGCTCGAAGTGGGCCCGGTCTTCGAGACGGGCGTCCTCGGTGATCTCCTTGTAGTCCTCCTCCCCGGCGAGGTGCATCCGGAGGTTCGTGTAGTAGTAGTAGGTCGTGAACTCCGCGCCGATCGCGTCGATCAGCTTCTCTCGGAGCTCCTCGGGGTCGACGCCTCGTTCGCGGATGACCTCGGCGCCGACTCGCTTGCTCGTGTCGCCCGGTTCCACGGAACCGCTGCCGTGTTCTTTCTCGTTTGCCATCACATCTCTACATACCCCGGTAACAGTAATCAGAATTGCTTTAGCAATAGATGAAATTTCCTGTTAAAAGAATGAAACAGCAGTGAAAACAATTCTTTTGTGTATCTACTATTTAGCAATAGATGAATGAACGATGAGCCTGAACCCGCCCAAGAGACACGTGAGTTTGAGTTTGTCCTCCAGTTCGAGTCAGGAGCCGATGAGTTGATGGATGTGTTCCGACAATACGAGAGCCTCTCGTTGTGGTCGTCCGCGATTTTCGTGAATGACAGCTATATGTGGCGGCTCGACTACGCGAAGGGGACGAGCGAAGCGCTGGACGCGTTCGATGAGGTGTTTCTTAACGAAACCCGCTGTAACGAGTGTTTCGACGTCGTAGATTGTGATACGGACCGGTCATATTGCGTCCTAGATCGGCAAGAGACCAGCCGAACTATCTACACACTTCGCCGAGAAATTGACAGCTGTCATTCACTTCCGCATATCATACTCGATCATATTCAGACAGGAACCATATTCGAATCCCGCCGAGTCGGTGACGAGTACCGGTGGCGCATTCTCTTTCCTGGTAATTCTCCTATTGGAGACATCTACGATACACTGGAAGCACAGCTTCGGGAGGGCGTGTCGCTTTCGGTGTCGCATATCACTACTGGCAGCGACTGGAAGGCGACCGAACGCCTCGCAACGGACTTCTCGCCAGAACACTGGGAAGTGCTGAAGGCGGCGGTCAAGCACGGGCACTACGAACGGCCGAGACAAGTTTCTGTCTCCGATCTTGCGTCGATACTTGATGAACCCCGTTCTACGGTTCAATATCGACTACGAACCGCAGAGGATCGTATCGTGTCGGAATTTGTCGAGCGAACACTGTGAACGATGGTGGCTACGAGTCGTAGATATCACGTTTGCTGAAAAGCCCCAGCATCGAGGATATGAAAAAGTGTTCTGAGCTCCGCCTCCGGCGCTACCCGTGACCGTCTCGTATTGACTACAGAAGCTACGGCTCTGTGGATATAAACCACCGTAGTACAGTCCTCGAACGGGGGAATTATACAACTTCTCTTTTATTTCCGTGATCAAATATACCTATGTTCTCGACGGTGCTTCCCGACATCTTGATTCAGGGATGGGCGCTACAGCTCTCGCCGGAGCTTGCGAGCCGTGCGCAGTTCGGCTGGACGATCAGCGTTCACATAATTTTCGCCTCGCTCTCGGTCGGGCTGGCGCCGTTCATCGTCTACTTCACTTGGAAGGACGTTCGGACCGACGACGAGCGGTTCACACGGCTGCGATCATTCTGGGTAAAGGTGTTCGCCGCCGGATTCGTCATGGGAACGGTCACTGGCATCCCGATGAGCTTCCAGTTCGGGACGAACTTCCCGCAGTTCGCCGAGGTGGCTGGAGAGCTGATCGGTGGGCCGCTCGCATTCGAAGCGAAGATGGCGTTCTTCCTTGAGGCTGTTTTCCTCGGGGTATTGCTGTTCGGTCAGGAACGCGTCAGCGATCGGACCTACATTCTCTCGTCGGTACTGGTGGGAGTCGGGGCTTGGCTGTCGGCCTTCTGGATCCTGATCGTCAACGCTTGGATGCAGACTCCACAGGGCTTCGAGATGATCACGCGTAACGGTATGGAGGTCGCAAAGCTAACCGACCCGCTGGCTGCGTTCTTCACGCCCCGGATGCCGTGGATGTATGTACACATGGTCAATGCGTCGGTTATTTCTGTCGCGCTGCTGGTCGCCGGGGTCTCGGCGTACATCGTCTGGAAGAAGCGCGATGCTGCTACGTGGAACACTGCGTTGAAACTCGCGGTTATCATCCTGCTCGTCACCGCTCCTCTGCAGGCAGTCCATGGTGACGCGTATGGGCGTCACGTCGCAGATACACAGCCACAGAAGTTCGCAGCCATGGAAGCTCACTACGATACCGGCACGGCGGACTTACACCTGCTCGCGTTCCCAAAGAGCATTGACGCAATCACCGATCCGAAAGCCGAGAACCTCTTTACTGTGAGTCTTCCGGGGGTCGGGTCGTTCCTCGCTACCGGTGGTGACTTTGACGCCGAAGTGCTTGGATTAAACGAGTATGAGGAGAACCCGCCCGTAGCGATAGTGTTCTGGTCGTTCCGGTTCATGGTCGGACTCGGATTCCTGTTCATCGGGCTGGCACTATGGGGCGGGTATCTCATCTACAACGGACGCCTCTCGGAGAGCAGTCGATTCCTGAAGACGATGATCGCTGCGTCGCCGCTCGGCTACGCGGCGCTTCTCACGGGGTGGTACGTCACCGAGATCGGCCGACAACCGTGGGTCATTCAGGGCGAACTCAGAACTAGTGAGGCCGTTTCCTCGACATTGAGCGGAACCGAAGCGACTCTGACGCTCGTCGGCTTCGTCGTTATCTATATCGGATTGATCTTGGTAGCCCTTCATGTGCTGCGGTGGCTGGTCGAAGACGAGCTCCGTGAACTCGGAGTGAAGGTATCGGACGACGACCGCTGGTACGGTCCGGTCCCGAAGGTGAGCGACGATGACTGAGCTCGTGTTGCTCGTCGACGCGTATCTTGTCGACGCGCTCCCCGAGATCTGGTTCGGTGCCGTCATGTTTGCGCTGGCGATGTACGTAGTCCTCGACGGGTTCGACTTCGGAATCGGAATGCTGTACGCGACTCGCGACGACGAACGCGAGAAGGAGACACTCTTGACGGCGTTCGGTCCGGTTTGGGACGCAAACGAGGTGTGGGTCGTCGCCTTCGGAACGATGCTGCTAGCGGCGTTCCCGCGAGTGTACTCGCGGGTCTTGGCCGATCACTACCTGCTCGCGCTCGGGTTCGTGCTCGCGCTGCTGTTCCGCGGGCTCGGCCCGGAAATGCGCGAACAGCGCGACGACGAGCGCTGGAAGCGGTACTGGGATTACTCCTTTATTGGAGGGAGCTTTTTCGCGCCGCTGTTGTTCGGGACTCTCGCCGGTCGGTGGATCTTCGACGCGCCGACGCTGTCGCTGCCGGCACTGCTGACTGGTGTCGGCCTCGTAACTGTCTCGGTCGCCACCGGCTCGGCCTTTCTGACAGCTAAGACCAGGCCACGGTTAGCGTCAGACCTGCGCACGTACGGAATAATCGCGACGCTGGTATACTTGATCGGAGTTGTCGCTCTGCTGACGACTGTTGTCGTAACTGATGCCGGAGGTGCTGCCGAAACGGTTCTTTCGCTTCCCGTAGGTGCGATTGTCGTCTTGTCGGTCGTTGCGGGAGGTGGGGGAAGTGTTCTCGCTCTGCGCGGCAAGTACCGTGCTTGGCTGGTGAGCGCACTCGGGCTTCCGGCGCTATTGAGCCTGCTGGTCGCGCTCCTGCTGTATCCGACGATCTATCCGCCAACCGGCTTGACAGTTCGAGAAGCGGTTGTTTCACCGTTAGCGCTGAATCTCGTGACGATTCTCGGATTTCCGGCGCTTCTCCTCGTACTGTGGTACTTCAAATTCCTCTATGGCGTGTTTAGCGGTCCGATCGAGGGTGAGGGATACAAAAATTGAACGTGTATACCACCCCGTTGGCACCAACGTTCTTTTGACATCTGTTCGGACGTGGACCGTTGCGACGGTGAGCTAGATAAGACCTGCTAGGCGGGTAAGTCGGTGAACTACCCCATCCTACTCGCTCACGGCGTTTGCCGTTTGCCCCTTGAGAGTGGGGTTCCTGTTTCCACGGCGCGCTTTACAGATACAAGTATATCCCTAGGGGGCGCAGTCTCCACAGGCGCTGATTCGGAGTGAACCACTCCTACGTATTCAATACCGCGAGAAAGAATTACCCCAACGCGGTCGGGAATCGTCGCCTTCAGGGCGGGGAGGATGTCAATTGCTTGTGCTGCTATACAAGTAAACCGACGCGATCACAAGGAAAGCTTCCGCAACTTTCGTGACGGTGACAATTGGGTTAATCGCCCCGTTCATGTAGAACGCTTCGACCCCCCAACCTTGGAACGGGAACAGCGCGAGAATCGTCACTAATGAGTACAGTGCAGCCGCGAGGAAGAACGAGCGTCGCCAGAACCGGGTGAAATACAGTGCTGCTCCGCCGAGGAAACCCAGTCCGTTGAGCACGAAGAGGACTGCCAGCACAACGCTCATCTCAATAGCCCGTGTCGTCGCCACGAGATGAATGATTCCCGTAATGAAAGCTAAAAGAATTGCCACATACCCGACCGGTTCCGACGGCCACTGAATAATACTGTTCGACTCTGTTGTATGGTTTGTACCCATGAGCACAATACTATTTGAGTATATAAAAGGTTACACGCTTATATAGGAACATGGGAATCGGCTGTCAGGGGATTCAACACGGCAAGCCATCCCCGAACCTCAATCCGAACGAATTCTTTCGTGCCTGCGAGGATCTCCCTGAGAGATCATATACTAACTCCGAATAATATCCGCTGGTATGATACTCATGGACATAAGTACGTAAAGACATTTGGAACCGTAATTCGGTCATTCGTCTTTAGCTAAGACTCACACCTCGGTTGTGTAGCGGTAGCGAGCGTCTCTTGTAAGATCGGTCGTTGTTGGTGGATCTTCTGAGCATCCTCGATCAGCCGCTCCAGTAACGGCGGTGGCGAGTAGCCAAGGTACTCTCCGAGTTCGTGGAGGATGAGCTGGGCGTGCGACCGGAAGGTCGCCGCCCAGCGTTCCGGCGGAAACACGATCTCGTCGTCCGCCTGCTCAGTGATCAGATCCAATAAATCTCGGCTTACAAGCAGCGACAGCAGTGCTGCGTACAGTAAGATCTTCACCACGTGTTCGTCGCTCGTGTCGAACTCATCCAAGTTGTACTGCGTCTTCAGCTCACGGAACAACAACTCAACTTCCCACCGACATCGGTAGATCTGCGCTAAATCAGCCGGGAAGAACTCTTTTCTCACCAAATTCGTCATGTACAGATGGTAGTCGTCGGCGTCCTCTTCGCGGACGCCGACGACGCGGAACCGCTTCGTATCCAGCGACTGCGTCCCGTTGTACGGTCCTCGTTTGAACTCGACTTCGACCTCTACATCGATGTACTTTCGGTCGAGATCGTCGAGAACAGCTCGGAGCTGCTTGCCCTCCAAGGGAATGGCGCGGCCGCGCCATTCCCATAATTCCGACGTGATCATCGGGTTCGCGTTCTTCTTCAACCGGCTGACGAAGTAGCCGTCGTTCTCGTCGATCAGCGCAAACCGGCGGTACTTGAAGTAGGCGAGATCGAACAGCATGAGGCGGTTCTCAAGCCATGGCCCTGTCTTGAACAGGGTGCTGTCGTGTGCTTTCTCGTCAGCAGTATCGATCCGTTCAATCGTCTGCTTTGTGGCATTGTGGAGCAGGTTGAGCTTCGCTCCAGCCTGCTCCTCATGGCGGGCTTCGAACTGATCTGAAAGAAACTCGTGTAACCGCAACACCGTTCCATCAGCGATCATCACGTCTCTAAATCGGTCGATATCAGCAGCTGTCGCGTCAGGAACAGCGACCTCGTCGAGACCGCGCTCGACGAGGTCGCGGAGGTACTCCGCAAGCGTCGGAGTCAACCGCTGATAGAACCCACTTTGTGAGATCGTCTCATCGGCAGTCGAGTTGTAACAGCGTCTAAAACCGGCGAGTGTTCGGCTTTCGCCTGCGGCGAAGCCGAACACGAATGTCCAGACGAAGGCAGGAAGCTGAAGTTTTCGGTCACGTTCGACCACGCCGAGTTCCTCGGCGTGCTCTTTGAGGAACTCAGAGGGAAACAGTGTAGTGAGCCGACGCATAATCCGAGATGAGGAGCCGTTGTCGTGCACAGACTCGGCTTCCTCATTCCTTCCGAAAGATGTCTCGATAAGCCACCGCAGTCACACGGTTTCTTGCTTAACTGAAGACGGATGGTCTGTGTATATTGTCGTTTCGCATGGTGTGTTTCACAATATGAGATATCAAAAGTATTATATCATCGCCATACTTGTTCAGCCGCGAGAGCAGTGTGTTTCACACGAAAGAACAGGCCGTAGTGTGGACCGGCACATATTCCAACTGCAGTACGGTGAACGCCGAAAAGGATGTCCCTGGGCTCTATACTCAAAAGACGGTGGCACCCACGAACGCTTAAGTTCTTTCAGACTATCGCCTTAGTAGCATGTACCACTCCGTAATCGAGACTCCATATCTAAATAAGTGTCATGCTGACTGTTGAGGATCTTCAAATCGAGTACGATGGTCCAGACGGACCTGTCCACGCTGTCAACGGTATTTCCTTCTCGATCGAAAATGGTGTCAACTACGGGATATCCGGCGAGTCCGGGTGTGGAAAATCGACTGTCGCCGATGCGATTCTCGGACTGCTGCCAGACTCAGCGCGGATCACCGGCGGCCGCATTGATTTCAACGGCTACAATCTCCTCAAACTTACCGACGCCCAGTACCGAGACCTCCGCTGGGAGAAGATTGCTTACATCCCCCAGAGTGCAATGGACGCGCTTGATCCGGTGATGACCGTCGGCAAACAGGTTATTCAAACCATCCGGACAAACAGGAATATTACAGTCTCAAGCGCACAGCTGTGGACAGAAGAGCTGTTCGAGATCGTTGGCCTCGACCCTCACCGTACTGATGACTACCCACACGAGTTTTCGGCAGGAATGCGCCAGCGGGTTGTCATCGCGATGGCGCTCGCACTGGAGCCGGATCTGATCATCGCGGACGAGCCCACGACTGGTCTCGATGCAGTCGTACAAGACCGGATCATCGAGGAAATTCTAGAGATACAAGAGCGGATTGACAGCTCATTGCTGTTGATTACACATGACATCGCGACAGTCGCGGAGACATGTGACGAATTCTCATTATTGTACGGGGGAAAGGTTATGGAACAGGGAAGTACGGAGAACGTCCTTCTCAACCCAACAAATCCTTACACGATGGGGCTAAAAAACGCCTTCCTCAGCGGTGATGATGCAGCAAGCCCCATCGCAATTCCTGGGGTCCCCCCAGAACTTACAGAGCCTCCCTCAGCCTGCGTGTTTGCAACTCGATGTCCGTTTTCGACCGACTCATGCTGGGACTCACATCCAGAACTCACCGAAATTCCAGTTCGCGATCAACGGAGTGCATGCCACCGAGTGGTAGAGGCTGGGTCGCTCCGCCGACAGGCCAATAATCCTTCGACGTGGGGAGTCGGACAGGAAGAAGTGTCAGACTCAACTGGTGAGGTACTCCTTGAAGTCGAGGATTTAACAAAGTGGTACCGTGGCAGCCAAACACTGCTCGACAAATTGCTAGGGTACGGTCCGGAAGAAGTGAAGGCTGCAGATGAGATCTCACTGTCTGTTTCACAGTCAGAGATCCTTGGAATTGCTGGCGAGTCCGGATCAGGGAAGTCCACGCTGGCAGAAACGATGGCACTGTTTCAGGAGCCGACGGACGGTCAGCTGTTTTTCGATGGAGAACCGTACGAGCACTACCGTAACGGGCGGATGATGGAGTTCCGCCAGCGTGTACAGATTGTCTTCCAGAACCCATTCGACGCGTTGAATCCACGGATGACGGTCCGACAACTTGTCGGCGAGCCCATCACGGTGCACAATCTTGAGCGAGGTGAAAATCCGATTGTGGACACTCTCAAACGGGTCGGCATCGGCCCTCCAGAGGAATATCTCAACAAGTATCCACATCAGTTGTCAGGAGGCGAACGACAGCGTGTGGCGATCGCACGCTCGCTCGTCCTCGAGCCAGAAGTGATCATCTGTGACGAGCCGGCGTCGATGCTTGACGTGTCACTGAAGGCAAGTCTCCTAAACCTTCTCCGTGAACTAGCTCGAGAACGTGAGATGGGGGTTGTTTACATCTCTCACGATCTGTCCAGTTTGATTCAGGTCGCCGATCGACTTGCGATCGTCCATCGGGGAGAGGTGGTTGAACGTGGTCGAACCAGCAGCGTCGCCGAGACACCGCGACACCCGTACACTAATGCGCTGCTGTCAGCGATGCCTGAGACGGATCCGACCGCTGCTCGCCCGCGTGTGACGCTCGATGCCGACGAGGAGGCTCCAGCTCTCGACGAGCTCCCAGCCGGATGTTCGTTTGCTCCCCGGTGCTTGCGAGCGGACGATCACTGTCAGCATACAGATCCAAAGCTGAACAGTGTCGAAACGGAGGCAACCACTGATCGACCGTCCGACGTGGCCGAAGACCCCAACACTCACCAAGTTGCTTGTCACTATCCGCTTGCAGCAGATGGCGAGGACGCCAAAGTGACGACCGCAGACGACGATGAAACGACGGTTAAAGAGCCACTCAACCCCGATTGACATCTTCCCCACCCTGAACAGTAGTTGCCGAATCAAATCTTGTTCTGTACTAACCAAGCCGTTGCGTTCGCGCATTTCACGATCGTCACGGATTTCGCTGTGACAGGTTCAGTGAGAGAGCGAGGGAACGCCGCGCTAGCGGCGTTCCCGAGCGATTCCTCTCCGAAATAAGGCGTACTCACCGGTCATCCCGGTCAGATTCGAGTGTGAACTCAGCCGTAGTCTGTCGAGAGAACGAATCTACGGAAAATTCGTGTTGAGATCAGCGGTATCTCTGGAACTGTTTCAGCTGAAGCTAAAACGTTAGCTAACACCCAGAGATTGTACAACGACACCGCGAACAGAAAGTAGAACAGTCGCACCGAGAACGTCGGTGACGACGTTCTCGGGAGGAAATATCCGAGCTGTCGATATGACGTTTCGATCCCCCAGCGGCGGCGAAACGCCGCCGCGTACGCCTTCGCTGTCGATGAGTCTACATCCAAGCTCGTTACGAACCAGACGTGCTCGTCTTCGCTTGTACGGTGCGGAACCGCGAAGACTGTGACATCTACCGACGCTGTTGGGTTGCGCTTTCGCTGCATCGTGTACTCGTCAGCAACCGTTTCAGCGCCGGCGCTGAGACGGTCTTTCATTCCACTACTCGGCCGCGCACGCACGATATAATCCACATCCTGCTGTTCTAACTCTGTAACGACGTGGACTTGGTAGAATCCACGGTCGAGGTAGACGTGCCGAATGGAGACGTACTGTTTGGCTGTTTCGAGCAAGGAGCGAACGGCTTCGCGCTTGGCGCGAAAGCCGTTCGCGTCCATCGGGACCACCGCAAGCGTAAATCGCGTGCGAGGGGCGACGATACACAGTGTTGCGAAGCAAAACGCTTTGTTCGTTCCGAGATCTGGATACGTGGTTAAGACGTGGTCAGTGTCGGCAGACCCGTAGAAGCGCCACTCGTGGAGATCGATGGCAACATCGACGAATGCTGGAAGTCGGCGCTGAGACCGGAGGACTTCGAACACTCGATCTCGGACGCCATCGAACTGGTCGGTGATGGCGTCTGGTGAGAGATTGCGCAAGTGATACAGCAGCGATTTAGCGAGTGAATTTCGCGTCGTAGCGGTGATATCGACGTGCTCGTCACGATCAAGCTGGAGCGTTTTCCCACCCGTATTTGCGGACTCCTGATCAAAAGCGATCCGAGAGAGGATTTCCAAGAAATCCTCTCTCGTGTACTTCCCACACGGTTTCACGCCGAATTCGAGCGCTGGAAACAGCACTGTCGACGCAGCACGGCAAACCTGTTTCGCCTCAGCTGTCTGGACCAACTGTTGATCAACACAGCCCAGCGTGAAGAGCCCCAGTCAGGTTCGGCAACTACTGTGAAGCGCGAGGTTTGATCCTCGACATCTCCATAAGCGCCTAAGGCACTTCACGATCGGAGCTCGTGACGCTCCGATCAATCGTCTGGCTACACCACAGAGGCTGGAAAATTAACACTGTTTGATAGTTAACATGAGAAATACGGCTCAGAAGATTTAGGCTCTTTTCGCTGGAGCGAGCATATTTATCACAATCGATCCATATAATGATGACATGCCAATGACCACACCGGATCTCGATCCGTTGTTCGACCCGGATTCTGTCGCCGTCGTCGGTGCAAGTCCAGACGCAACGTACGCATCACGTCTTGTCGACAACCTCCTAGAGTATGGGTACAAAGGCGACTTCTACCCGGTCAACCCGAACCGAGCAGAGGCTTGGGGCCGCCAGTGCTACGACGACATTGCGGAGCTTCCGACTGTTCCGGACCTCGTCGTAGTTAGTATTCCTCGTGAATACGTTGTCGACGTAGTCGATACGGCAGGAAAGCTAGGAGTTCCAGCAGCACTCGTCATTTCTGCGGGATTCGGGGAAGCTGATGAGACAGGAGTAGAACTAGAGGCAGAGATTGCATCCGTCGCCGCGGATCGGGATATCCATGTCTGTGGACCAAACTGTATCGGTGTTGCGGACCCGCATGCAGGGACTGTCCTGACGAGCACCTGTTCTCGGGAGCCGGAGCCAGGAGGCATCGGACTCGTGAGCCAGTCCGGTGCGCTCGCGTTCACGACGTTCTACGAGCGTGGTACAGACGAGTCCACATCCTTCGCCGCTATTGCCTCAACGGGCAACGAAGTGGACCTCACTCTTGCTGACTACATTGATTACATGGCGGACCGACCAGATGTTGAAGTGATTTGTGCGTACGTGGAGGGTCTCGACGATCCGGATCAGTTTATCGAAGCCGCAACTCGTGCGACAAGAAATGGAACGCCAGTGTTGGCCGTGAAGATCGGCCGGTCAGATATCGCAGAGGCGGCGACACTCTCACATACCGGCTCGCTCACTGGAAGTGACGATGCTTGGGAAGCCGCCTTCGAGCAGAGCGGCGTCGAGCGCGTACCAGATATTCCAGACCTCCTCGGCCGAGCTGACTTCCACGGAACGTTCAATCCGCCGCAGTCGGGCCGTGTCTGTATCGCATCGACGAGTGGTGGACTCGCCAGCCTCCTTGCAGACCTCGCTGACGAGCGGGGGCTAGATCTTCCACCACTCCCAACAGACACCGAGGCAGAGCTTCTCGATCTTGAGGAGCTGTTAACATTCGGGGAACTCCATAATCCCGCCGACATTCGCGGATACGGCGCCAAGGCACTACCGGAGATCGCAGAGATCCTGTTCGAGGCCGACCCCTATGACGCGTACATCTTCGCGATCGGGCTGTCCGCCGTCGATGAGCGCGCAGAGCGAATAGCTGACGATCTGGCGGCGATTGCAGCGAACGCGCCGGCGCCGGTCGCCTTCCTTTGGACCGGACGGAAGAATCCAGACGATAGCTCAGCCGATCCACTCCCTTACGAGAGCCTTCGCTCCGAGTGGCCCCTGTTCTACGATCCCGCCCGGTGTCTGGACGCAGTCGCCTCACTCGTGAAGGCGGGTGAAACCCAGAGGCGGCTGAGCGAGGCACCGACTCGAAGAGAACTGCGAGCGAAAACTGAGTCATCTGATCTCCCGACAATTCCACGAGGCCAGGTTCTCACGTGGACGGAGGCAACCGAGTTGCTGTCCGCAGTGGGAATTGATGCCGTCGAGACTCGGGTCGTGACTGATGCTGACGAGGCTGCATCAGCGGCCGCCGAGATCGGCTTCCCAGTTGCAATGAAAGTCGATTCACGTGACGTTGTGCACCGAAGTGACATCGGAGCAGTCCACGCAGAGGTTCGCGATCGAGACGAGGCCCGTCAAGCGTACGATACGATCGTCGAGAACACTCGTGAGGCACACCCTGAAGCGGCGATCGAGGGTGTGCTTGTTCAGCGACGCGTCAGTGGTGGCGTCGAAGCGCTGGTTGGCGTGTCGCCCGACGACGTGTTCGACTCGTTGGTGACGGTTGCACCCGGGGGAACATTGGTTGAGACACTCGATGACGGAGCAGTCCGCGTGCCGCCGATCTCTGAGGCTGACGCAGGGGCAATGGTCGATGAGACAGCGCTTGCGGAGCTGCTCGATGGGACGCGTGGTGCAAAGGCCGTGGATCGAGCCGCACTCGTCGATCTTATCCGCCAAGTCGGGGATCTCGCGGTTGAGGCACCGCTCGCGGAACTTGATCTGAACCCCATCATAGTCCAAGAGGACGGGGTAGCGGTGGTCGACGTGCTAGTCCGTATGAGAGAGTGAGAAAATGAACGGCGGTCGGATTCCGGCTACGATTCGTCGTCGTGGTGGACAGCCTCGTATCGGTCGATCAACGTGCGGTGGTGAGCGACCGTCGCCTCATCGAGAAACTCGCCCTCGATTCGGATTGAGTCGGAATCGGCTGCCTCGTACGCCTTGACCAGTCGCCGCGCTCGTCGAACGGCGTCGACGTCCGGCGTGAACACATCGTTTATCACAGGGATCTGGGCCGGATGGATAGCACTCATGCCGTCAAATCCGAGATCTCGGCTCGACATTCCAGCACGCCGTAGTCCCGCTTCGTCGTCAATATCCAGATGTGTCGACGCGAACGCACGGAGGCCGTGTGCCGCCGCGACGGAGCTGATTTTGAACGCGAGTCGTTCGCGGACAGACTCCGTTGGTCCTGGTGCCCCAAGAGATCGGCAGTAGTCAGCAAGTCCGAATGAGATGCCAGTAACAAGCGAGAGTGACGCAGCCCGTGCACCGATTGAAGCCGCTTCAAGCAACCCAGACGGTGTCTCTATTGCGAAGCGGACTATCGGGGGTGAATCTGCTGACACCGCTAGCGTGTCAACTACCGCCGATAGTTCCGACGGTGATTCGACCTTCGGAACGAGCACAGCGTCGACACCCGCACGGACTGCCGCCGTCAAGTCATCAAGCCACTGACCGGTGTCGACGCCGTTAATCCGGATGCCGACTTCAATGTCGTCACCGACGTCCGGGACCACATGACTGAGGTTCTCACGAGCATCGAGAAGCCTGTCAGCGGGAACAGCATCTTCTAGGTCGAAGATCAGGGCATCTGCCTGCGACTCAGCCGCCTTCCGCATCATTTCTCGATCGTCGGCCGGGGTGAACAGCGCTGATCGGCGGAACGTGGTCATTGAATCACTCGCCCCCGTCTGTCCTAACCGGTCCGTCGGCGTCAGTCGAACCGTCACCACTGGCTGCTCCATTCCCCCCGACCGATCCGTCGTCGTTGCCCGACATTTCACCGTCAACCGGGAAGAAGCAGGCACCTTCGTGGTCTCCGTCGCTCGCCGCTGACAGCGAGGGGTCTGCCTCGCGACAGTCGTCTTTCGCCCTCGGACACCGAGGAGCAAAATTACATCCGGCAGGTAGATCGATCGGATCAGGCGGCTCCCCTGGAAGGAGTACCCGCTCACGGGTCGCACGGGGGTCGGGCTTTGGCGATGCCGACAACAAAGATGCTGCGTACGGGTGTTTCGGCGAATCGATCACATCTGCGGTCGGCCCTTTCTCTACAACCTCGCCGAGGTACATGATCGCCAAGCGGTCAGCGATTTGCGTGAGACTCGCGAGATCGTGTGAGATATATAATACACCGAGATCTCGCTCGTCCGCGAGGCGGCGTAGCACGTTTAACAGGCTGGCTTTTAGCGACACGTCAAGCATCGACGCTGGTTCATCGCAGATCAGCAGCTCTGGCTCAAGAACGAGCGAGCGCGCGATCGCCACACGCTGTCGTTCGCCTCCTGACAACTGGTGTGGGTATTTATTGAGGAATTTCTCTGGAGGTCGTAGTCCGACCTCTGAGAGTGTCTCGACAACCTTCTCGTCTATCTCTGTCCGCGAGCGGTTACGGATCGTCAGTGGCTCACCGACGCAGTTCCGGACGGTTTGTCGCGGGTTCAGAGAGTCAAAGGGATCTTGGAAGATGATCTGTACCTTCGAGCGGAACTCCTTCATCTCCCCATTACGGTACTCCTCAACTGACGTGCCACGGAACTCGATGTCACCGTTCGTTGGCTCGCCAAGCATCGCCACTGTCTCTCCGAGCGTCGACTTGCCACACCCGGACTCACCTGCAACGCCGAGAATCTCTGACTCGCAAATTTCGAGGTTGACATCTTGGACAGCCTTCACGTAGTCAGGCTCTCTCCCACGGATCCCGTCGAGAAGACCCTGCGGCTGCTGGTACCATTTTGAAAGGGAGCGGGTCTGCAGAACAGTATCGCCCGGCTCCGAGCTGTCACGTTCTCGGATGTCAATTCCCCACGTATTTGGATTGGTCGCCTCCGGACGGAGCCGATCGACCTCATCAACTCGATAGCAGGCTGAGCGTTGCTGAGCGTCGTCGCTGTCTCCCAGATCCGCCATCGGAGGATGAGCATCCTCGCACTCTGAAGTGGCGAACGGGCAGCGGTTGCTGAACACACATGAGTCCGGCGCCGCGTCAAGTTCAGGGAGCGACCCTGGGATTGAGACAGCGACCTCGCCAAGCTTATCGATATCTGGGAAGGAGTTCTTCAATCCCATCGTGTAGGGATTTGTCGGCTCGGCGAGTACCCGATCGGTATGTCCCTGCTCCATCACTTTGCCCCCGTACAGCACGGAAATTCGATCGCTTGCCTCGGCAATAACCCCGATATCGTGGGTGATGAACAGGAGAGAGCTATCAGTTCGCTCTTGGATCTCAACGATCTTGTTCATGATCTTGTCTTGAACGATCACGTCGAGACCAGTTGTGGGCTCGTCCGCAATGATCAGATCCGGCTCCAGTGCAAGCGCCATCGCAATGGAGACACGCTGCCGCATGCCGCCGGAGAACTGGTGCGGATGGTCGTCGGTGCGGTCAGGATCGAGACCGACAATTTCGAATACCTCGCGGGTCCGTTCTCGAGCTTTCGGTTTCGAGACATCGCGGTGTTTTCGGATCGCCTGATCGACCTGTTTGCCGACGGTCATCACCGGATCGAGCGCGTCCATTGCACTCTGAGGAATGTAGGCAATCTCCTCCCACCGGATCCCGCGACGACGTGATTCTGGCATAGATAGCACGTCCTCGCCTTTGAATCGGATCTCGCCGCTCTCGACATTTCCATTGTCGTCAAGGAGGCCGAGCACAGCGAGCGCAGCAGTGGACTTCCCGCTGCCAGACTCGCCGACGAGCCCGTAGTTCTCTCCGGCTTCGACGTCGAATGAGACGCCGTTTACCGCGTGAACGCTACCATCACCGGTGTCGTACGTAATTGTCAGATCGTCGATTTCGAGCAAACTCATTCGGATCCCTCCTCACGGAGTTCGGGGTTGATCACTTCTTCGAGTGACCGGCCGACAAGGAACACGGACGTCGTCACCGCCGCGATACCGATCGCGGGCGGAAGCACCCACCAGTAGGCAACGCGGATGCTACCGGACTCGAAGACCTGTCTGAGCATACGTCCCCAGCTGGTCATTGTTGGATCCCCAAATCCAAGGAACGCAAGCGATGCCTGGACCGCGATCGACCATGCGACTGCGTAGGCCGTGTAGAGGAAGCCAACCGCGAGTACGTTCGGGGCCACGTGGAGGAACATTGTTCGTCCGTGGCCCGCGCCAACAGCGCGAGCGGACCTGACGAACGTTCGCTCTTTCACGGACAGCACCTCCGAGCGGATCACCCGCGCAGGCATCTTCCAGAGGAATGCCGTGATGACCAGCGCGATGAGATAGATGCTCGGCGTTACGAACGTAAGGATCAGAAGCGCCATGGGGAGGAGCGGCAGTGCGAACGTAAGATCGGTGAACCGCATCAGCGCCTCGTCGACACGTCCGCCGAAGTATCCACTTGTGAGGCCAACGAGGAAGCCGATGACGCCAGTCCCTAGCCCGCCGAAAATGCCGACAATAAACGTCGGCCTTGCGCCGGCGAGGAACTGGCTCAACACGTCCTTGCCGAACGCTGTAGTCCCCAACGGGGCGGTCGTCGACGGGGCACCCGTACGCAGGGTGCTACCCGTTTCGTCTGTAACCGTGTACTGGATCGGGTCGTGCGGGGCGAGATAAGGGCCGAAGATCCCGAGGAAAAAGAACGTGGAGAGGACAAACAGTCCTATCCGCGCCCACGGGTCGCTAAGGACAACCCCAAGGGTGTATCTGACCCGATTGTGGAGCTCTGAGACTTTTTCAAGGGCCACCTCGCGGTTCGTGACGCTCATACGTTATCACCCACACTGACGGTCGGATCGATCCGAGCGTACACAACGTCCGCAAGCAGGTTCATTACGATCACAGCTAACGCCATAATGAACACCGCCGCCTGTACGGTCGGATAGTCCTGTTGTTGGATCGCGGTGACGAGCCCACGGCCGATGCCCGGCCAGGCGAACACCACCTCTAATGTAATTACCCCCTGGAACAGCATCCCCATCCGGAGCGCGAAGTACGTCACAACGGGAAGCATCGAGTTCCGGCCGGCACGAGCAAGCTGTTCTGCCTCGTTGAGCCCTTTTGCTGCGTGAAGCTTGAGGTAGGCCGCTCCCTTCCGCTCCACGATACTATTGCGCGACAGTAGCAGAAAGTCCCCACTGTAGAATAACACCGACGTTGCGAAGGGCAAGAAGTAGTGCTTCGCGAAGTCCCACGAGAGATATAACTCGAAGAATCCGTCGGGGTTAGCCGTCGGGCTCCGAATTCCGAACGCAGGGAACCAGCTCAGCTGATATGCGAAGATTATCAGGAAGAATATCCCAGTAATGAAGATTGGGGTGGACCGGAAGAAAGTGGTCACAACAATGCTCGACTTCTCGAAGGTCGAACCGCGGTTCCAGCCAGCGTACATCCCGAGAATTGTGGACACGATCGCAGTGACGATCAGTGCCGGAACCAGCAACACGAGCGTAGCCACAAGTTGCGGGAACAGGATATCCCAGACGGGCCGTCCCTGTGTGATCGAAAAGCCGAAGTTGAACGTCAAGATGTTGCCAAGATACTGGACGTACTGGACCCACAGTGGCTGGTCCAGTCCGTACTGTGCGCGGACCGCTTCAAGCTGCTCCGTGTTGAGATCGCCACTAGCGACCAGAGAGCCGAACGGATCGCCTGGGAGCAGCCGCATGGTCAGGAAAATTATCGAGACAGCCACAACTGTCAGCACTATCGAGATAGCGATACGTTTGATCAAAAATCGTCTGAAGTTCATAGGTGTGAGATTATACCTGTGTCACAATTTGTCTCGCCGTACAGCCCCCCACCGGGATAATAGGTACGAACGTGTCCCCGACATTATGAGAAGTCAGGCTGGTCTAGTTCCTCGCGGCCGGCATGCCCATCCTCGACGCGCTCGACGAACGCATCCCAGGCATCACCGCTGGGCCACGCGAGTGTTCCGTTTTGGGTTGTGTAGCCCGCCCGCTGCAGGATCGACTGGGCCTCATCCCGGTCGAAGGCATATCCAGGAGCGTCCGGGTTGTGCCATGGCTCCATCAGCGGCGAGATCAGGTTTTGTGCTTCCGCAACCGTACCCCGGCCGCCGAGCACGCCCTCAAAGAAACCCTCTTTGTCGACAGAATGGGAGATCGCACGGCGGACCTCCTTGTCTCGGATTAGCGGAACAATGTGGTTCAGGTGAACGTCAAGCACCGCAAAATTATCCGCGGTCTGTTTTTCAATTCCATCAGTTTCAGCCGCGCGTTCCGCCTGGTCGTTGGACAGCGTCGTCCCAACGGCGTCGATGTCACCCTGCTGGAGTGCGCCGATGAGTGCGTCAACGTTCCCGACGTTGGACCACACGATCCCCTCGATCCCGTCGCCCGGTTCGAAGAACTCGTCACCGAGTAGGTCGTTACGCACGTCCTCGTCCCACATCCAGTGACTCTCGTGCTTCTCGACCTCGAAGCGCGTCCCAGAATCCCAGTCGACGAATTTGAACGGCCCCGTTCCGATCGGCGGGTCAGGGCTATGCTGACTCGGGTTATCGACATCTGCCCACCGGTGTTCCGGCAGGATGACGCTCCGGACGATTCGCTGTGTCAAGAAGGGTGCATCCGGACTAGACAGGTTGAACCGGACGCTCCCTCCACCGGACTCCGAGAGCACCTCGACGCTGTCGATGGGAGTGTAGAACGGTCCTTGTGAGGTCGCGTTGTACTCTTGGTAGAGCTCAACAGTGAATTTCACGTCCTCCGGCCCGAATGGCTCACCGTCGTGCCACTCCACGCCATCACGCAGTTCCATCTCAACAGTGGTCTCGTCGACCGCCTCCCAATCGGTCGCTAGCGCAGGTGCGATCTCAAGCTGTGGGGTCGCATCTGCGAGCCCGTCGTAGATGTTGAGGAGCCGCTTCTCTTCCGGGCCTCCAGTTCCCCACGCGATGTTCGTTCCGTTCATTGAGTTGGTCACACCTTTGACCCAGACGCCCTCGTCGGTCTCAGGCTGGAGGTTAACTTGGCTCCAAATGAACGAATCTTGGGTCGTTCCGTTGCCCGGTGTCGGGACGTAGCCACTCCAGTTACTCGTATCAGCGGCCGTGATCACATCTGGGAATCCGACAGAGATTATGTACGCATCCTCGCTCGCGAGCGACTGGATCTCGTGGACGAGCTCGGCCCGTCGGTCGGCATCCGCAACCTCTTCTGTCTCTTCATTGAGCAACTCCGTAATTTCCTCATTCCAGTAGTTGTAGTAGTTCCCCCCGGTTTCGGGGTGCATGCGCATCAAGAATGGGTTCGGGTCAAGTCCGCGCTGTGGATCCGGCCCGTGAACGTTCATTGTTACTGGATCTATGTGACCAGTATCGACTGGCCAGTGTTCGTCGTATAGGACATTCACTGGGACCGATTCCAGCGTTGTGGGGATACCGATCTCCTCGAAGCTCGACTGGATCATCAGTGCGTGCTCACGCATCCACGGCGTGTCGTCGCTCCCGAACGAGATACGCACCTGATCGAGCTGTTGTCCCTCAACTGCCGCGTATTCAAGAGGAACGTTATCGTTGTTCTTCGACTCGAGCGGCCAATCGTTCCAGAATTGGGTCTCCATTGTGCGCCCGTCTCCTGACCCACTGCCACCTGACCCACCGCCACCTGACCCACCGCCACTTTCGTTGTCTCTGGTCAGCGCGTTACATCCCGCCAACGCCGTTGCGCCCGCCGTTCCGAGTACGGTGAGCATTCGCCGGCGCGAGGTTCCCTCCCCAAGCACCCCCTCAACCACGTCCAAGGTGTCATTATCATCCATGACATTAGCACTCATATGACTGTTCTGTCATGGTACTATTCCCGAACCGGGTCGAAGAGTCTCATTCTTTAAGTACCCAACCGGGAAGACGGGCGGATCCTTCTCCGATCTACATTTCTCCGAGTTCGTTCACGCCATCGGCGCTCCGCGCGCCATAAATAAGCTCGAAAAGATTTCGCTGAGCCACGCGGAGGCGCTCACTCACGGTCGAATCTGCGATATCGAGTGCGTCCGCGATATCACTCGCTGTAGCCTCTCTTGGAACCTCAAAGTAACCAAGTTCGTAAGCTGTTTCGAGCACTACAAGCTGGTCGTCAGTGAGTTTTGATACAAGCACCTCCGAAAGCCGACCGCTGTCGAGCGGCTCTCCACTTCGATCAACTTCGGTAACGCTCTCCAGATCGAACGTGCCGAACTGCTCACCGATCTGTTCTGCCAGCAACTGGACTACTTCCCACTCCCGTACTGTTACAACGACCTCAAACCGGCCGTTTTGTAAGACTATTCGGTTGGGAATAGCTTCCTGTCTGAGAACTACGCCAAGAATGAATGGGTATGGTTCGGTTGCGAGTACCGTGTATCGACGAATATTGACATCGGTCGGGCCACTTGGAACCTCCTGTTCGTCAAACAGCTCGATTCCAGAAATGTCCGCAATGTCCGTAGAGTTGAGTTCACCCGCTGCGGCGATCGTGAGTGATTCAAACCATGTTCCATCCTCAATATAGAACGCGTTGTCCAGTGCAATACTTCGAATATTTGAGGTAGCCTGCTGAATGTCAGCGATTCGTCCTATCGGAGTTGTAGTAAATTTGACGCGGAAAATCGTAGTCACCCTTGGTTATTCAAATCTGCTCGATTAAACAATCCTTATCAGAGAAATACAAAGTCTTGGTGGATGATCGCGTGTTGTATTGTTTGAGAAGGCTCTTGCATAACTCAGCGAAACACGTTGACGACGAAGCAATCAAGAAGGCCGTACAGCGATGCTCCGGCAAGATTCAACGTCCGGACGAACCTATAGGTTCGTCCGGACTGTTCCAATCCTGGTTTGGAGAGGCCCCGGAATTTCGCCAGCCACGGGTTCAACAGTGACCAGAGGCATTCGACTTGGTTGATGTGAACGCCGTCATCCGTGACAAATTCTTCGGAGTGAACCACCGTTTGTTCGTTCTCGTAGCCGAGATTGCGAAAGACGTCCTCTATCACGTCCTCGAACTCGAACCCTGAGAGATCGTCCAGTACAGCCATCCCGATATACCTGGATAGTACGTTGGAACTGTCAAATACGTTGCCGAACGCAGCCCCGTCCTGTTTATGTACCCCCGAGAGGGGTGCGGGGGTGATCGAACAAGCCTCCCGCGAACCAACCTATGAGTGGAATCAGCGACCCACGCTCACACGTACAGTCACGGACTTCGACTGATCCCGACGTCATCTACGTTGGTTACCGTCGTCGAGGCCGCGCCATCGTCGAGAAGCAATCGGATCAAGAACAGCTCACGCCAGAGCGGAGTCTGGAGCTGGCGAGTCACAGTCCTTCGGGCTTCGAATGGGGATATGGTGGGAGTGGGCCGGCGCAACTCGCCCTCGCGCTCCTGCTCGACTACACTGACGACGAGGACGTCGCCCTCGCGGAGTACATGTCCTTCAAGACCGAGGTCGTGAGCCAGTTGGAGTGTACAGGAGCCGACGGCTGCTGGCGGCTTACCGAGCGGGAGATAGATGCAGCCCTTCGCGAGACAGTCGACGAAGCAGTCGCACCGTCTATCTGAAATCGGTTACAGAGAGCAATTCATGACAGAACACTCGCAGCAGTCACGCACGAACGCTGAATCGCCACAGAACAACAAGCGACAGACATCGACCGAGTACGTCGAGCGAAGCGACGTTGGCGTCTCCCTCACGGTGAAACTCAAACGGGGGACCGGGACTCGAGACCAGGACGAGGTGATCGCGAAAGCGAAAGGCAAGACGCTCGAAGACGCTCGCGAGGACATGGAGACGCTTCGGGAGTACATCCACGACCTCGCCGAGGACGCTCGCCAGATCCAACCGGGAGACGACGAGTAGCGGGCAGGTGCTGTTTTTTGTCGCCTCAGGAAGCATGGAGGCGACTAGGAGTGAGCGATACAAGAGAGCACGATCCAGATTCAAGCGAACTGTCCCCTGAACAGCGTCTCGACCCACCGAACACGCGACTCATCAACGCCGGCATCGCGACGATCAACGACATGGAGACGCTGCGAGCGTGCGTTGCCTACGAGAACACCCACCAGAGCCGGACACAGATTCTACGACGGCTCAAGTGGAAGGCTGAAGAGTTGCGTGAGGACGCGGAGTAAGCACCCATCTTAACCAACAATTTGCGAGCCACATCACCGATTGTTGGTTAATATAGAGCAGTCTGGTTTTTCGATCCCCTGAATGGGCGCGGGGCGGCCAGCAGCGGCCTCGCAAACCTAGTCATGTCCCTCGATTTGAGTTCGAACACCGGCACAGCTAGCGAAATCGCCGTCGCCAGACAAGCAGACCATATAGCGTTCCTTCACCGAGCCCCGTTCGTCGCCGACGCGTTGACCCTAGGCTTCCTTCCCGGCTTTCGGGAGGACTACGGGTATCAGGAGACCCAATATCAGAACCTCAGTCTCCCCGTCGGTATGCTCGACAACGACTTCCGCAATCCCGACCTAGACCGATTCGTCGATCGCTTCTTCCAGCACGAGCCACGGGTCGGTGTCATCGGCGACATCTACGAACACGATGACGTCGACGACCACGTCGCCGCTGTACGCGGGATTCAGGGTAGCCACCCCGAGGCAGAGCTCATCGTCGTCCCGAAGTGCCAAGCAGTGATCGAAGAGATTCCCGAGGACCTCGTGCTCGGATATTCGCGTGGCTACGCCGACCGGCTAGCGCACGAGTTTTCAGACCCGGCTGAATGGAGACGTCGACGCGTCCATATCCTCGGCGGGAGTCCCCCCAAGCAACTCGACGCCATTCGACAGCTGACCAGACCGACACTCACCGACGAGCCACCAGCCGACATCGTCGGCGTCGGCTGGAACGGGCTACATCGTGGCGCACAGTTCGGGGAGTTCTGGACGGCCGACGGCTGGGACGACAGCGGTCGTGACGCCGACCACGTCACCGTGCGAAAGACGGTGCGCCACAGTCTCGCTCGCGTCCGTGAATTCTGGAGGACCCACGGAATCTGGCCCGAAACGACACCGCAAAACGAGGGGCTCAACGTCGAGTACGAGGGACCGAGTCCTGCCGATCTTGAGGACGCCGCCTGTACCGAGTGCGGGACGAACGTCTGCCGAACCTGCCGCGGTCCATACGTCGCTGAATACGATACCGGCGCAATCTGTGGATACTGTAGCTACGAGTGCTACTTCAGCCACCGTCATCGGAATAACCTAGAGGAAATCGCCGGCGAGCAGAGCGTCTACCTCCCGCCGGCGTGAATTCACGTTTTGACGCTGATAGATGCGATCGGAAAGTAGCCTCCAATGTGGTTAGGGATATCCAATCAGCTCGTCTAACCTGTCGACGAAATCCACGCCGACATCCTCTTCGATGAATACCTCGTCTCGGATGTCCGCATAGACATCTTGTAACTGCTCCGCATACTGTGAGTTCGCTCGTCTACCCGTGAGCCGCTCTTCAAGATTTGCGAGCACCAGCTCACTGTATTCCCACGGAAACGACCCCTCACCATGGTTTCGGAGTTCGACCCCGGTCAGGAGGATTCTCTCCGTAATGTCTCGTTTGAACCGATCCGGGATTTCGCTGGTGGTCAGTATCTCCTCGTTGCACGATACCAAGATGATTCCGGTCATCTTGGGGATGCTGGCAGAATCACGCCCAGTGTATGAGCCCCGAATAGTGAGGTACTTTTCAAATTCGTCCGTATCACCCGTTTCGTCCTCGGTACTGGCGGTTTCACTAGAAACTGAACTCTTGTCTTTATTTGTCGAGGTCCGGGCGGCGGACGTCGTTGCCTCTTCAGGTGCGTGCAGTCGCACATCACAAGCTTCGGTATCGCTGGTTCGTGAGACCACCTCTGTCTGCATCATCCGCATCCAGTCACACATATTCCCGACCATCTCGTTCAGGAGCCGAGAGTAGTCGTTTGGCACTGAAGCATCTGGGTCACTGTACTCCGTTATTTCGTAGTTCCGGCAGATCTCTCGTGTGAACGTCTCATAGTAAGAGAGCCACACATGCCACGAAACCTTCTGATGGAACGCCTCTTTCACCAGCACGTCGAAAAACTGGATGCCGATGAACACCGGATTTCGAAAAATATGGTCGTCTGAGATTCTCGTATCAGTTAGCCGTTGATCATTGTACTCGTCGAATTCCTGCCTGCGCTGGTCTACAATTATATCCCGGACGGCATCACCGACCGGCTTGTATATATCTAAGTTTTCAACTCGATCCATATCCGAAAACAAGACGTGAATGAGCCGATTATCTTCCTCGATCTTGTATCGATACATTCCGTCTGTGCTGGTGTTGTTCTGCAGATCCCTATACAGGAGACTGTTCTCGGTCTTTACCAACGTGCGAAGATATCGATGAACAGCGTTCCGTCTTTGAAAGCCCTCCAGAGAATCATCACGAATCAATTTCACTCCAAGATCGGGGTCGATCACCGGATACTGCGCACTGAATTCTGGATCAAGAAACAGGGTTTCAGTGTAGGACGACGCCTCCGGAGCAGTATCCATCAACCAATAATTTATCAGCTGAACATAGTATTTAGCCCGGTACCACCGGATTACCCTCTCTCTCAGTGAAGCAGGCTCATCTTCCACCTCCTCTCTCAGTTCTCGCGCGTAAGCCTCTGCTAAACTCAGTACCTCACAAAGCATCGTCAGCTAACCTGACTTGAGTCACCTGTTCTGTCG
>NZ_QMIM01000029.1 GCF_003287355.1 Halorubrum sp. 48-1-W | reverse complement strand
GCGGGACTTCGACTGGCGCTCGGAGTGGTTGAACGCCCGCCACTCCGGGCCGGGGTCTATCTGTTCCTCCTCGATGATGAGTCCGGTCTCCTCGTGTATCAGTTCGCCGTCGGCCGTCCGGGTGAGCTCCGCCGGGTCGAGGTCGTCGGGGTCCAGCTCGTCGGGATCGACCTCCTCGACGTCCAGATCGTCGGGATCGGCCTCCTCGACGTCCACCTCGCCGGGTTCCGATCCCTCCGCGTCCTCGTCCCGCACGCGCTGCCGGTCGTGATCCCGTTGCCGGGTTGGCCGTGTCATCGCATTTATATACTAAGCCGACCGACTGCCTTAAAATTTCGTGAGCGATCGGAGGAACCCGACGACGAGGACCGCCGTTTCCCGTGGAAATATACCACCAGAAACACGTTTCAGGCGTATGCCAGCGGAGACCGTACTCGTAGGGAGTATTTCACATGAAACGAACACGTTTGCCGACGGTCTGACGACGCGTGAGGATTTCCAGAAACGCCGGGAACGGTTCGGTGAGGAGGTGCGTGCGGAACTCGCTGGAACGAACACCGGTGTCGGCGGGGTCATCGAGCTCGCAGCCGAGGAGAACGTGACCCTGATACCGTCGGTCGTCGCGAGCGCGACACCCGGAGCGACGGTCGAGCGGGACACGTACGAGTACTATCGAGATCGACTGCTCGCTGACGTTCGAGAGCACCGAGACGACCTGGACGGCATCGTCTTACCGCTACATGGGGCGATGGTCGTCGAAGGGTCGCATGACGGCGAAGGCCCGCTAGTGTCCAGTATTCGTGACGTCGGCGGCGACGAACTGCCGATTACGGTCACACTCGACTTACACGGGAACGTAACCGACGAACTCATACGGGAATCCGATGCGGTCATCGCCTACGAAACGTACCCGCACGTGGACATGGCTACGACGGGAAGACGCGGGCTCGACGTGTTGTTGGGGATGATTCGGGGGAATCGCTCCCCAGTAATGCACATCGAGCGGCCGCCACTGAGTCCCGTCACGCCGACACAGAACACTCGTGAGGGGCCGATGGCCGAAGTGATGGAACACGCACGCAGACTCGAAGAACGGGATTCGATCATCAAAGTCAACGTCTTCCCCGGATTCAGTCGAAGTGACGTCCCGTCGATGGGGTTCTCGATCCCGGTCGTGGCCGACGACGACCCGGATGCAGCGAAGGTAGCTTCGAGAGACCTCGCAGCGAAAGTCTGGGAGATGCGTGACGAGTTCGTCGGTGACTTCCCGGAACCGAAAGAGGCGGTCTCGAGATCGATCGAACTCGCTTCCGAGCTCGACGAAGACGACGGCCCCGTCGTTCTCGCGGACGTCGGGGACAATCCCGGCGGCGGCGGCGCTGCCGACGGAACGACGGTGCTACGGGAACTCATCGAGCAACGGGCGACGAACGCAGGGATGGCGATCATCAGAGATCCGGAGGTCGTCGAGACGTGTGTTCGAACGGGAGTCGGGCGACGAGTTTCCGTCACGCTCGGCGGGAAAACCGACGATCGCCATGGAGAGCCGATCGAAGGTCTGGACGGATACGTGAAGGGTATCACTGACGGGGAGTTTCTGAACTACGGACCGAAGGGCACCAACACGAGGAATCACCTCGGTCGTACAGTGCGGCTACAGTGCGGAGTCGACGACGAGATCGAGGTCATCGTTACCGAAAACCGAGTACAGCCCGCGGATACCGAGATCTGGCGTCACGTCGGCATTCAGCCCGAACGACTGTCGATCCTCGTCGTGAAAAGTACGAACCACTACCGGGCGGATTACGAGCCCCGTGCCAGCCATGTGATCCCCGTGAACTCCCCGGGATTGGCCGCGATGGATCCACGGCAGTTCGACCATCAACACATCCGGCATCCGAAGTACCCCATCGATCCGATGGACGGGAGCGAGTACCCGGACTGGTGAGGGAACGGGGCGGGGAGTGCCCTTGGTCAGAGTAGCTCACATGGCGACACGGCGAACCGACGGACGGACGGACAACGCTTTTGCTCGCCGGCACCGATCCGCGAGGGATGCCGACGATCGACTGCGATCCGGCCGACGCGCGGGCTCGACTGGAGGACGCCGACGTCCGGATCGACGCCGGGAACACCGCCCACGAGCGATGGCGCGCCGAGCGCGACGGGGCGGTCGCCGTCGCCTACGACGACAAGGTGGTCGTCCAGGGGAGCGACCCGACCCGACTGACGAACCTCCTCTCGGCGGGCGGCGGGCGCGCACACGTCTACTTCGACGGCGCGTCGAGGGGGAACCCCGGCCCCGGCGCGGTCGGCTGGTGTCTCGTCACCGCCGACGGCGTCGTCGCCGAGGGGAGCGAGCGGATCGGCCGCGTCACCAACAACCAGGCGGAGTACGCCGCGCTGATCCGCGCGCTGGAGGCGGCGGACGAGTACGGCTTCGACGAGGTCGACGTCCGGGGGGACTCCGAACTGATCGTGAAACAGGTGCGCGGTGAGTGGAACGCGAACGACCCGACGTTACGCGAGAAGCGCGTCCGGGCCCGCGAGCTGTTGGCCCGCTTCGACCGCTGGTCGCTCGCGCACGTTCCGCGGGAAATAAACGCGCGCGCCGACGATCTGGCGAACGAGGCACTCGATGACGCGAACTGACGACGAACCACCGGAGTGGGCGAGAGAACGGGCCCGGGAGCTGATGGCGACCGAGGACGAGGGGGTCGGCGAGTCGGTCGAAGACCGCGAAATCGGGGCCGACACGCCGGACGAGGAGGGAACGGGGCGGGTTCCCGACGTTCCACGGGAGGTCGTCGAGGAGGCCGAACGGCTCACCCGGCTCGCGCGCGACGCGGTCGACCCCGCGGCTACGGAGGGGTACCGCGACCGTCGGGACGAGCTGGTGACCGACCACGAGTACACGCCGCGGCTCCGCGAGGAGGACGACACGCTCGTGTTGTACCCCGAGGAGTGGATGGAGTCGGGGACGGTCCAACTCGATCGGGTCGAGGACACGGACCGGGCCGTGGAGGTGTCGCTCTCGGGGCCGGGCGACGCCGACCGCTACCGCGAGGTCGCCGCCTACAACGACGCAGTCGTCGACGCGGTCGCCGAGCGGGCAGGCGGTGTCCACGCCGAGACCGCCCGGAGCTTCGCGGCGTTCATGAGCAACCACTACGTGCGCGCGGTCGACGACGCGACGCCGGAGATGCGCGCGGAGTTCCGCGAGGAGTTCTTCCCGCGGAACGCCTGGCCGACCGACGAGCAACGGACAGCCCTCGAGGAGTCGCTCGAGACGATAGAGCGCGTCGCGGCCGCGCTCGACGAGCCGGCGCCGTAGCGGAACCGCGGTCACGCCCGAAACCGTCGCCTGTGAGACGAGCCGAACTGACGAGGCCGTGGCTCGCGGGGTGGAAAAAACGGGTCCGGCCCTGCCTGCCGGAAAAGGCCTACGTCTCGATGAGCGCCCGTACTTCGGCTGCGCGGGTGTCGTCGGTTACGAAGCGGTCGAGTACCCACTCGAGCTGGCCGAGGACGACGTCGTGACCGGCGTCGGTGAGCGCGTACTGGTTGGTGCGCTTGTCGAGCTCGCTCTTCTCGATGAAGCCGTCCTCGACGAGATCGTCGAGGTTGGGGTAGAGGCGCCCGTGGTTCACTTCCGAACCGTAGTACGCCTCCAGCTCCCGTTTGACCGCGAGCCCGTACATCGGCTCCTCGGCGAGGATCGTTAGAATGTTCTGTTGGAACGCGGTCAAGTCGTGCGCAGTCGTCGTCGCCTCCGGAACCGATCGTGCCTCTGACATGCTGGATAGAAAGGTTCCCTAACATATAACCTTTCTCAACGTTTATCGAATTTACGACCTCTCGACGAGGCCTATCTCGACGAACGGGCGTTTCGGCCGATCGATCCGGCGTTTCCGTGTGATGAACCGATAACGGGGGAGAAACGATCCGTCGGCGTCAGTCGGGCATACATATACTGTGGACGGTGAAACCGGTTTTTCGGTGACGGATCCACGATCGGCTGTCGGTTCCGATCCGCCAGGACCTTCTCGAGAGAATATCGAACGCCTCTCGAGCGAATAGCGCGAACGGTTCGAGTCGTGCCGAAAGCATTTTCCACGCGTTCGTCGCAGTACTCGATACATGGTAAACCTCTGGGAGGACCTCGAGACGGGGCCGGACGCCCCCAGCGAGATCTACGCGGTCGTGGAGTGTCTCAAAGGCGAGCGCAACAAGTACGAGTACGACAAGGACGTTCCGGGCGTCGTCCTCGATCGGGTGCTCCACTCGAACGTCCACTACCCGTACGACTACGGGTTCATCCCGCAGTCGTACTACGACGACGGGGACCCCTTCGACGTGATGGTGCTCGTCGAGGACCGGACGTTCCCCGGCTGTATCATCGAGGCCCGCCCCGTCGCGCTGATGAAGATGGACGACGACGGCGAGCAGGACGACAAGGTGATCGCGGTCCCGACGGAGGACCCGCGGTTCGACCACGTCGAAGACCTCGAGGACATCCCCCAGCAGATCCGCGACGAGATAGACGAGTTCTTCTCGACGTACAAGAACCTGGAGGAAGGAAAGGAAGTCGAGACGCTGGGCTGGGAGGACAAGGCGACGGCGAAGGAGGCCATCGAACACGCCCGGGACCTCTACGACGAGGAGTTCGGAGCCTGACTGCGGCTATCGGCTCCCGAAGCGAGGCGGTGGCGGCCCCCGAGCGATAACCGGCGCGTATGGTTCCCGTCTTTTCCGATGCGTTATGCGTATGGGTAATTTTTAGGGAGTGGAACTGCTACTGTCCGGTAGAACCATGACGGCAACCACCACGTCGTTCGGCATGGATCACCCGACGGTCGTGCCGGTCAACTTCGACCCGGAGCGACGCGACCGGACGGACGATCGCGAGTCGGACGGTGCCGAGGGGTCCGAGTAGTTCCTCGTCGCGGAGACGACGGGTGGCTCCAGTCACCTCCTTCGAAACGGGACGGTAGTTCACTCGTGTGTCGGGGACGACTCTCCGATCACCGTCGAGAGCGGCGTGGCCTCCCTCGCGAGCGCCTCGAACCGCTCGTCGGCCCACTCGCGGACCGTCTCGTTTCCGGACTCGAACACACAGCGCGGGTTGTTGTGCTCGTCGTAGGCGACCACGCAGGCGAGGTCGTCGTACCGGAGGATCCCGTAGCCGATCGGGTCGGGCGCGACGTACACCGCCGCGTCGTCGTCCGTGATCGCACGGTCGGTCGCGGGACCGAACGCCCCGATCGACGTCTCCAGTACCTCCCCGTCGATCACGAGCTCCATCGTCGCGCCGCGATCGAGCGCCGTGGCGGCCGCCTCGTTGTACTGGGCGGTGACGATCGGCGAGACGGACCGGACCGCCGATCCGCCGGAGTCCCGGATCAGTTCGACCACGCGGTCGAGCGCGGCGAGCGGGTCGCGGTCGGTCGCGGCGGTGAGTTCGCCCGTCTCGAGCCCGTCCGCGGGGAACCCCGCACCGGCCCGCTCCAGGTCGGCAGCGAACCGTCCGTAGCGGTCGGCGCGGTCGATCTCCGAGAGCAACGCCTCGTAGGTGTCGTGGACGCGCTCGCCCGTGGGCGTCACGTGGTAGGCACCGTCGCGTTTGACGACCCACCGCCGCTCGCGGAACCCCGACAGGATCCGCTGGACGGTGGTTCGCGTCGCGTCGACCGCGTCGGTGAGGGACGCCGGTCGCCGCGGGTTCCGGTCGAGCGCCCGGAGGATCGCGACCCGTATCGGCGACCCGGCGAGGTATCTTGCGTCGTCGTGTCCGCTGTCGGACGCCATCGTCTCTCACGGGATACGAACACCCGGGTGATAATCGTGTCGTCGGAGGACGCCGCCACGGACGCTATCGACGGGGATCCGTATCCGACGGGGAACGCGCCCTCGCGACCGTGGGGACCGAGTTCCGCAGTGACGTGAACCGTGTTAACGGCCGAACAAATTTGTTTCTCTTAGATGTAGATTCAAACATCTAGAACGTACCACTTCGTATAAGACTAGAACTTAATCTCACGCGCGTTCTGGTGTAATATGCCCGAAAGTGTTGCGGCATACCTGGCAGAGCACCCGAAGATGACCGGCGTCCTGTTCACCGCCCTGCTGTTGTTGACGCAGGCGGCCCCCGCGGCAGCGAACGCGGCTCAGGCGACGCCCGGCCCGTAAGACGAGATACGGATCAAAGCGGCAACAGTTCGTCGCTCCAGTGGAGTTCGTCCTCGAAGAAGACGGGTAGCGTTTCGAGCTGAAGCAGACCAGTCAACCGCTCGGAACTGAGCCCGGCTATTCTCGCGTCGGTCGGAACGGCATAGTTCTCGGAGACCCCGTCGATCGTCGGGCTGTACATGCTCCCCACGCCGTACGGCCCGTTCGGGTACGCCGACATCGTGAAGTCCCACGTCGAGCCCGCCGGTTCGATGTCGACGACGATCGCGATCCCGCTCCGGCTCTGACAGATCGTGGTCGCGCCGTCGCCGACGACGATGTACTGGTGGCCGGTGAGCAGTTCCCGTTTCGCGACGTGTAGTGCGGTCCGGAGGTTGAACCCGCTGTTCATCAGCCGGGCGACGATCCGGCCGAGCTTCGTCGCCGGCGAGTTCGCGACGTCGCTGAGCGTCACGATCCCGCCGCGGCTCCCGCGATGGATCAGCGCCTCCCCCTGCTCGTAGGACTGACAGGCGTTGAGGAGGAACGCGCTGACGCTGACCCGGAGGTCCTCGCGCGTGAGATCGAGGTAGGCGTCGGTACACTGCATGCCCCGGTCGTCGACGTGGCCGACGTAGTGGAGGAAGTCGACGTCCGAGGCGAGCACCTCCCGCATCTCCGCGCGAGTGAGGTCGTGGCGCACCTCGATGTCGAACTGGACCATGTCCCGGAGCCCGTAGAGCTCCGACACCTTCCCCTCCTCGCGCATCTGCTCGTCGTTACAGACGACGAGCACCGAGATGCGCGACTGCTCGACCGTGTCCGTCTCCAGCCGTCGGCGGTAGGCGTCGAGCGTGGCCTTGTTCGCGTCGAGGGGAACCCCGTCGCCGACCCACGCGTGTTCGACCGTCTCGACCGGCTCGGGACGGACGAACTCGGCGGACCCGAGCACTGCCCCGCGGTCGCCCGGGGCGTCGGCCCCGCGCGGTCCCACCCCGCGACGGACCGGATCGTCGCCGAGGTCGGGACCGTCGCCGAGGTCGGAACCGTCGTCGACGCCCGCCCCGCCGCGGACGAACTCGGCGGGCCCCGGGTCCGGCGCTCGGAGGAAGCCGATCCCGCCGCCGGGACCGGTCTCGGCCGGCGTGACCGTCCCCGGCGACCGGACGATGGAGAGCTCCCCGGCCACGAACGGGAGCGACTCGACGTTGTCGGGGTCCGGCCGGATATCCGTCGTGAGCGTCCATTGCGGGAGCTCCGGTTCGATCCGCTCGAACGGCACGTCGAGGTACGCCCCGAGCCGTTCGGCGAGGGGGGCCTCGTACAGCGCGGCCCAGTCGAGGTCGGCGACGGTCGTCGCCCGCTCGTGGAGGTCGACCGGGTAGAACCCCTCCGTCCGGGTGATGCAGTCGAAGTGGAACGACTGTCGGAGGACCTCCGCAGCCCGCCGCTCGACGTCCGGTTCGAGCGGGTGCTCCCAGCCGTCCCCCTCGATCCGCGCGACGGACCCCGGAACCACCTCGGCTGCGAAGTAGTACGCGAGCGGAACGACGGGGTAGAGGTCCCGGTAGGCGGGCGGAACCACGATCCGCACGCCGCTTTCGGGCCGCTCGATCCGGTCCGGCACGTGGAACGTTTCGCCCGGCTCGATGAGCGGCGGGTGGCCGCGGAGCGTCGGGAAGGAGCGCTCCGGGCTCGTCGTCCCGAGCGCCGACCCCAGACACGAGACCGCGTCCAGCAACGACTCGGGGTCCGTCGGCGTCGTGATCGTCCCTGCCGGTCGCTGGTGGAGCGACCTGAACCCGAGGGTCACGTCGGCGACCGCCTCGAGGTCGATCCGGGTGGTTCGGTCCGTCGTGGTGACGGAGAATCCGGACTCGAAGAACGAGTAGAGCTTCGTCGGGGCGGGGTCGATCCCGAGGTGGTACTCCCCGGTTGGCATCGAGAGGTCGTCCCCGCGGGCGAGCAGGGTTCCGTCGCTGGAGCGGGCCTCGACCACCGCGATCCGCGGGATCTCGATCGAGCCGGCTTCGACGGTCACGCTGGCGTCGACCGGGAAGTAGTGCTCCTCGACCGGCGACGGCCGCGGCGTGACCCGTCGGTCGGTGTAGAGTTCGAACTGCGTGTTCTCGATGTGGTCCGTGACCGTGAGACCGGGCGCGTCACACAGCGGGTCGATGTCGATACTCATGTGCGGTGGTCTGCGATCGGCCGCCGGGACAGCGGTGACTACCGCCCGTTCGACCGAAGCGAGTGTAAACCTTGTGTCGCGGAGCGGTCGACACCGCTCGGCGGGGACGCTCCGGACCGCTCGTCATCGGTCGAGCGGGCGGGCGGAAACCGCCGCCGACCGAACGGATAAAGGGGTCGCCGACCCACGTCCGCGTAATGATCACGCTGGGTACGGCGCGAGCGTCCCCGGGCGAGACGGACACCGGCCGTCTCGAGGTGGGCGAGACGCGGGACGGGAGCCCGGTCCGGCTCCCCGTCGCCGTCATCAACGGATCCGAGGAGGGGCGAACCCTCTACGTACAGGCGGTCAGCGACGGCGACGAGCTCAACGGGCTGGGCGTCGTGAACCGGCTCGTTCCACGGATCGACCCGACGGAGCTGTCGGGCGTCGTCCTCGTCGTCGGGATAGTCAACTACTTTGCGTACCAGGTGGCCGAACACCGGAACCCGATCGACGACCGGAAGATGAACCGCGGCTACCCCGGCGACGCCGAGGGCACGACGAGCGAACGGATCGCGCACGCGACCTTCGAGGAGGCGAAACGCGCCGACCTGATCGTCGACCTCCACCAGGGGTCGACGAGCCGCATGATAAACGAGACGCGGGTCCGCTGCGGGATCAGACACCACCTCCACGGGGACTGTCTCGAGCTCGCGAAGGTGTTCGGGTGTGGATACGTCCTCGATATCAAGGGGCCGGACGGCCAGCTCGCGCGGGCCGCCCCCGACCAGGGGGTCCCGACGATCGACCCAGAACTCGGCGGCTGCGTCGGCTGGGACGAGGAGTCGATCCGATACGGCGTCGAGGGGACGTTCAACGTGCTCCGCCACTACGGCTTCCTCGACGGGAATGTCGAGGTCGAACGGCAGGTCCGGGCCCGCGGGTTCGACCAGTACGGGTCTCCGGCGGGCGGGCTCGTCCGGTTCGAGGCCGACCTCGGCGATCGGGTGTCCGCGGGCGAGACGCTCTTCGAGGTCACCGACGTGTTCGGCGGGCGAAAGGGTCGGGTGACCGCCGACGCCGACGGGGTGTTCTGGCGGACCCGACGGCTCCCGCAGGTCGCCGCCGGCGAGTACGTCTGCTCGGTCGGGACCAACGTCGACCGATACTGATGACCGGACCCGACCACGCCGACGACGCGCCCCGACCACTCGTGTGTCCCGACTGCGGAACCACGTTCCCGGACCGCTGGCGCTGTACGTGCGGCTCCCCGCTCGAGTTCGCGGATCGGCCGCTTCCGCCGGGCGGGCCGCCGGACCCCGACGCGTTCGACGCGCGGTCCGGCCTGTGGGCCTTCGAGGAGTTCGTCGCGGTCGGCGACGACCCGGCCGACCGGGTGACCCTCGGCGAGGGGTCGACGCCGCTCGTCGACGCCGACCGCTGGAACGCCGAGTTCAAACTCGAGTACGTCTTCCCGACCGGCTCGTTCAAGGACCGCGGCGCGACGACGACGCTCACGCGCGCCCACGAACTGGGCGTCGAGCGGGTCGTCGAGGACTCCTCGGGCAACGCCGGGGCCGCGATCGCGACGTACGCCGCCCGCGCGGGGATCGACGCCGAGGTGTACGTCCCGGCCGACGTGAAGGAGGCGAAGCTCCGGGCGATCCGGCGGGCCGGCGCGACGCCGGTTCGGGTGGACGGCTCGCGGGCGGACGTGACCGACGCGTGCGTCGCGGCCGTCGAGGGCAGTAACGACGGCGCCGGCACGGACGCCTGGTACGCGAGCCACGCCTGGAACCCCGCCTTCTTCGAGGGGACCGCCACCGTCGCCTACGAGATCGCGTACCAGCGTGACTGGGAGGCGCCCGACGTGGTCGTGACTCCCCTCGGACACGGCACCCTCTTTCTCGGCGCGTACTGGGGGTTCGAGCGACTCCGCAGGGCGGGCTGGATCGAGTCGGTCCCGCGGCTCTACGGCGCGCAGGCGGCCGGGACCGCGCCGATCGTCCGTGAGCTTCACGGCCCCGAGACTGCCGATCCCGACGGGAAACGCAACGATTCGGCGGACGGGATCCGGATCGCCGAGCCGGTTCGACGGGACGGGATCCTCGAGGCGGTACGCGCGACCGGCGGCGACGCGGTCGCGGTCACCGGAGCGGCCGGCGAGCGGGAGCTCGACCGGCTCCACGCCGCGGGCTTTTACACCGAGCCGACGTGTGCGGTCGCGCCGGCCGCCCTCCGCGACCTCCGCGACCGCGGGGCCATCGACGCGGACGAGGACGTCGTCGTCCCGCTGACCGGAAGCGGACTGAAGGGCTGACGGCCCGGGAACGACGCCCCCGCCACCGACACCGCTTTTCCCCGAGGGATCGTTCGGCCGCGCATGGAGGTGCTCGTGTACGGTGCCGGCGCGCTGGGCAGCCTCGTCGGCGGGCTGCTCGCGCGCGCACACGAGGTGACGCTCGTCGGCCGGAACACGCACATGCGGCGGGTCCGCGAGGAGGGATTACGGATCGACGGGGCGATCGAGGCGTGCGTCCGACCGCGCGCGGTGACGGACGGGTACCACCGCTCGTCCGACCTCGCGCTCGTGACCACGAAGGCGTACGACACGGACGAGGCCGCCCGGGCGATCGGGACCGGGGAGCACGGCGCGGTCTGCTCGCTTCAGAACGGGCTCACGGAGGAGCGGCTCGTCGCGGCGCTCGACGCGCCGGTCCTCGCGGGGACGGCGAGCTACGGCGCGCGACTGCTCGAGCCCGGACGCGTGCGGTGTACGGGCGTCGGCGAGGTCGTCGTCGGGGCGCTGGCCGGCGGGGAGAGCGCGCTCGCGGGGCGGATCGCCCGGGCGTTCGTCGACGCCGGGATCGAGGCGGTCGCCACTGCCGACATGCCCCGACGGCGGTACGAGAAGCTCGCGGTCAACGCGGGGATCAACGGCCCGTCGGCGCTCGCCCGGGTCACGAACGGGGAGACGGTCGAGGGGCCGGCGGGCGGGATCGCCCGCGAGGCGGCACGCGAGGTCGCCCGCGTCGCCCGGGCCGAGCGGGTGGACCTGACGGAGTCGGCGGCGGTCGACGCGCTCGAGCGGGTCGCCCGCGACACGGCGACGAACCGCTCGTCGATGTCCGAGGACGTCGCGGCCGGCCGGCGGACCGAGGTCGACGCGATCTACGGGGCCGTCGTCGACCGCGCCGACCGACGGGGCGCGTCGGTGCCCACGTGTCGGACGCTAGCGTCAGTGATCCGGGCGTGGGAGGCGGGGCGGGACCTCGGGGAGGAGGAGGAGTAGCCCGAGAACGGACGGTCAGCGGACCACAGCAGTCAGCACCACTCCTCGAGGACGGTGGCGTTCCGCTCGTCGACGGAGAGCCACGCGTTCTCGCGGGAGACGTCGGCGATGACGAGTTCCGGTCGCGACGAGGAGGAATCGATCGACGCCATCACGTCGGTCGAGGTGGGGGTCGTCGCCTCCGCGTCCGTCGGCAGGCGCGTCGGCCGACGGTCGGGGTCCGGGTCGTCCCAGGGAGTGGAACTCCGTGACATGGTTGTCATTAGTTCACAGTCAGTCAAAAGGGTTGCGAACCACGGATCGGGACCCGCCGGAAAACGCGGCTATTCGTGCCGGGAGCGATGACACGGGCGAGCGATCCCCGTCGATCCGGCGCTCGTGGAGGGAAACGGCGACCGTCGGCCGAACGACGAACCGGAGACGCCGACCGTCGGCCGAACGACGAACCGGAGACGCCGGCCGTCTCCGACGGAGACGGTGGACGAGACGCCGGCATCGATCCGGTAGCGCGCCTCGGTCGCCCTTCGGGGGATACAAGAGGAGCGACGCTGAAAGACGGGGCATGAACGTAGCAGACGCCATGACGCCGCGGGCCGACCTCGTCGTCGTCGAGATCCCCGGGAGCCGGAACGACGTGTTGGAGTACCTCCAGGAGTACGGCTTCTCCTCGGTCCCCGTCGTCAAGGACGTCGACGGCGAGGAGGTGTACCGTGGCCTCGTCTCCCGGGACGACCTCATCGACCAGCCGGACGAGGACCAGCTCGCGCTGTTGATGCGCGAGGTGCCGACGACGACCGCGGGCGCGACGATCGAGGAGGCGGCTGCGACGATGGTCGCCGAGCGTTCCCGGCGGCTCCCGGTCGTCGACGGCGACGACCTCGTCGGGATCCTCACCGTCACCGACGTGGTGCGGGCGATCGCCCGCGGCGAGGTCGACGGCGACGAGCCGGTCGGCGGACTCGCAACCCCCCAGGTCAACGCCACCCACGTCGAGACGCCGCTACCGGTCGCGGAACGGGAGATCGGGCTCGCCGGCGTCCCGTACGCGATCGTCCTCGACGACGACGCGGACATGGCGGGGATCCTCACGGAGGTCGACGTGCTCGAGGTGGCCCGCGTCGTCGAGGGCGAGGCGAGCACGGGCGATTCGATCGCCGAGCAGGACTCCGAGTGGTCCTGGGAGGGGATCAAGGCGACGGGCGCGCGCTACCTCCCGACCCGTAACGTCGAGATCCCCGCGGGCGCGACGCGCCACTTCATGACCGAGGACCTCGTCACCGTCGCCGGCACGCGGACCGCGAGGGAGGTCGCCAAGGAACTGATCTCCAACGACATCGAACAGGTCCCGCTCGTGAACGGGACGGAGCTGTCGGGGGTCGTCCTGGATATCGACCTCCTGGAGGGTATCTGATGGCCGGCGCGGACCTCGTCGAGCTCGCGAAGCGGCGCGGGTTCTTCTTCGGCGCGAACGGCGCGTACGGGGGCACCGCGGGGTTCTACACCTTCGGTCCGCAGGGCGCGGCGCTCAAACGCAACCTCGAGGAGGCCTGGCGCGACCGATTCACGCTCCAGGAGGGGAACCGCGAGATCGAGGCCCCGACCGTGATGCCCGAGGCGGTCTTCGAGGCGTCGGGCCACCTCGAGGGGTTCGACGACATGCTCGTCGAGTGCGGCGAGTGCGGCGAGTCCCACCGCGCGGACCACCTCGTGGAGGACGCCACCGGGATCGAGGACGCCGAGGCGCTCCCGGTCGAGGAGGTCGAGGAGCTGATCCGCGACCACGACGTCGCCTGCCCCTCGTGCGGCTCGCCGCTCGCGGGCCGGGACGTCGAGGACTTCAACCTCATGTTCGCGACGGCGATCGGCCCGGGCGACGGCCAGCCCGGCTACCTCCGCCCGGAGACCGCCCAGGGGATCTTCGTCGAGTTCCCCCGGCTGAAGGAGTACGCCCGCGGGAGCCTCCCGTTCGGGATCACGCAGATCGGCCCCGCCTACCGCAACGAGATCTCCCCGCGGGGCGGCCTGCTCCGGCTCCGCGAGTTCACCCAGGCCGAGCTCGAACAGTTCATCGAACCCGAGGCCGACGAGCCGCCGCTCGAGCGCGTCGAGGACGTCGAGGTCCGGCTCTACCCGGCGACCGAACAGGGGAAAGAGGACGGCGAGTACCTCGACACCACGGTCGGCGAGGCGGTCGCGGACGGGGTCGTCGGCTCGGCGTGGGTCGGCTACTACCTCGGCGTCGCCCAGGAGTGGTACGAGCGGGTCGGCGTCGACATGAACCGGTTCCGGTTCCGCCAGCACCTCTCGGGCGAGCGCGCCCACTACGCCGCCGACTGCTGGGACGCGGAGAGCGAGGTCGACGGCGACTGGATCGAGATCGCCGGCTTCGCGTACCGCGGCGACTACGACCTCTCGAAACACGACGCCTACGGCGACGACTCGTTCACCGTGTTCAAACGCTACGACGAGCCGAGAACGGTCGAGCGCGCGACCGTCGACCCCGACATGTCCGTGCTGGGCCCCGAGTTCGGCGGCGACGCCGCCGCGGTCGCCGAGGCGCTGGAGAGGCTCGCCGGCCGCGACCCCGACGCGTTCGAGGGCGAGACCGTGACCGTCGCGGTCGGCGACGGTGGGAACGACGACGGGACTCGCGAGGTCGAGGTCGACGCGGAGGTGGCGAACTTCTCGGTGGAGACGGTCACCGAGAACGGCGAGCACATCACGCCGCACGTGGTCGAGCCGTCCTTCGGCGTCGGCCGGACCGTCCAGACGCTTTTAGCCCACGCTTACGAGACCGACGAGGTCGACGGCGAGGAGCGGACGTACCTCTCTCTGGCCCCCGAGATCGCGCCGCGGGACGCCGCGGTGTTCCCGCTCGTGACGAACGACGATCGGCTCACCGACCTCGCCGAGCGCGTCGCTGCCGACCTCCGCACGGCGGGGCTGGCGGTCGCGTACGACGACTCCGGCTCCATCGGGCGGCGCTATCGCCGACAGGACGAGGTCGGCACCCCCTTCTGTGTGACCGTCGACCGCGACGGGGTCGAGGGCGACGGCCCGGAGACCGTCACCGTCCGCGAGCGCGACTCGGCAGCCCAAGTGCGGGTCCCGGTCCCGGACCTCGCCGAGGAACTGACCGCGCTCCGTGCCGGCGGGACGTTCGCAACCCTGATCGACCGCTACGGCGTCGTCGAGACCGACGTCGAGACGGCGGCAGAGAGCTGACCGTGGCGCTCCCGGGGACAGCCTGGCGCGAACGCGTGGAATTCGAGCGGCGGCTCGTCCACGCCGGCGGGACGCTGTACCCGGTCCCGTACCTGCTCGGATGGCTCTCGTGGACGGAGACCGCAGTGCTGCTCGCAGCCAGCGTCGTCCTCGTCGCCGTCTTGGAGTTCCTCCGGCTCGTCGTCGGGCTCGACCACGCCGTGTACCGGGCACTGACCCGGGAGTACGAGGCTGACGCGGTCGGCGGCTACGCGCTCTACCAGGTCAGCATGGCTGTGGTCGCGCTGCTCGCGACCACCTCCGTCGCGAGCCCGACGCTCGCGGTCCCGGCCATGTGGATGCTCTCGATCGGCGACCCGGTGAGCGGCGCGCTCGGCGTGAACGGCCCGCGGGAACCGAAACGCCCGCTCGTGTGGGCCGCGATGTTCGTCGTCTGCGTCGCGGTCGCCGTCCCGTTCGTCGTCCCCGCGTTCGGCACGGGGGCGGGCGTCGCCGTCGCGGTCGCCGGCGCAGTGGCCGCGACGGTCGCGGACGGGATCCCCACGATCGTCCGCGGGGTCGCCGTCGACGACAACCTCACGATCCCGCCGGCCGCGATCGCCGGGATGGTACTCACCGTTGTCGTGGTTGCCTGAGTAAGTCCGGAGACGACGGTCTACTGGAGAGATTAACGTCGGCCAACCGCTGATTCACCGTATCGAGTCACTCTCCCAGTACTCGTGGTCCGGGACGACTCGGAAACAGGCGCTTCGGTGGTCGGTTTGGTTCGTGAACTTCTGTAGGATCGGCTGCTGGTTCTGGCAGACGTCGCGAGCGTACTGACAGCGGGTATGAAACCGACACCCGGACGGCGGATCGCTCGGTGACGGCACGTCACCCGGCAGGAGCTCAACGTCCTTGTGCCGTTCTTCGGGCGTGACCCGCGGGACGCTCTCCAGCAGTGCCTCCGTGTAGGGGTGTTGGGGGTCAGCGAATATCTTATCCGTCGGTCCCTTCTCGACGAATTCACCGAGATACATGACGCCGACTCGGTCCGCAATGTGACTGACGACGGCGAGATTGTGACTGATGATCAAGAACGTCAGGTCGTACTCGTCCTGTAGCTCCGTGAGTAGCGAAAGGATCTGTGCTTGGACAGAGACGTCCAGTGCGCTCACCGGTTCGTCGAACACGATCAGGCTCGGCTCTATCGCGAGCGCACGTGCGATCGCGATTCGTTGTTGTTGTCCGCCGCTGAATTCGTGTGGATATCGATCGACGTACTCCGCGCTTAGGCCGACCTCTTCGAGCAGTTCCTTCGCACGGTTCCGTCTGTATTCGGCGTCTCCAACGTCGTGAATCAAGAGCGGTTCGGAGATTATGTCTCCGACCGGCATACGCGGATTTAGACTTGAGTTCGGGTCCTGAAACACGATCTGCGTTCGACGTCTGAACTCATGACGTTCGTTCCGGTTCTCCGATGTAACTGGATATATCGGGTCACCATCGAACGAAACTTCGCCGTTCGTCGGTGTGCGAAGGTTCAGGATTGCTTCGGCTGCGGTCGATTTTCCACAGCCGGATTCCCCGACGATCGCGAACGATTCACCCTCGTTGATACCGAATGAGAGTCCGTCAACCGCTTTGATGCTCTCTCGTTCGGCCATCAGTAACCGATCAGTGATCGTATCGTTCGTGTAGTAGTACTTCTCCAGTTCTTTAACCGTGAGTAGCGGTTTCGTCATCAATCGTCCTCCGCTTCGATGGAGAGAGACTCGTGGTCAGTCCGTTCTTCCGAATCGACGAGAACACACTTGGCCGTGTGATCAGGCGCGATATCGACGTCGTCAGGGTTCGCAGAGAAGCATTCGTCCAGTGCTTCGGGGCATCGATCCGCGAAATAACATTCATCACCCATTTCTTCGTCAAACAGGTTCGGAACGTTCCCGCTTATCGGGTCAAGCACTTGATCGTGTATCGATATCTCCGGAACGCTTCGTATCAATCCACGCGTGTACGGATGTGCTGGCGTATCGAGTATCTGTTCGATGTGAGCGTACTCGACCACTTCTCCGGCGTACATTACGCTGACGTGCTCGCAGGCCCGAGCAACGACTCCCAAGTTGTGAGTGATTAATATGATGCTCATTCCCGTCTCGTCTTGGATGTCAGCCAGCAACTCCAGTATCTGAGCCTGGATAGTGACGTCAAGCGCTGAAGTGGGTTCGTCCGCGATGAGAACGTCAGGATCGGCCGCCAGCGCCTGTGCCAAGATTGCCCGCTGAAGCATACCGCCGGAATACTGGTGGGGATACTCGTCGGCTCGTTGGTCCGGATCCGAGAGTCCGACCATCTCGAGGAGCTCGACGGCCCGCTCACGGCTCCGATCCGAAACGTATCGGTGCGAGTCGGAGACAGTACTCAATAGGAGATCCCGCAATCCGTACTCGTTAGTGGTGTCAGTATCGGCGTCGATCCGTCTCTGAACCTCGACGGCCTCGGCGATCTGTTCGCCGACCGTATAGGAGGGATCGAAGCTCTCCATCGGATCCTGAAAGACCATGCTGAACGAACGTGCGCGAAGGCTACGACGAACTTCATCGGGTAGAGTGAGTACGTCTATGAACGGCCCGTCCGTCTCGACTGCGGGGTCTGCCCCGTACTCGTCGAGTAACGAAGGGTTCCGGTACCAAATCGATCCGCCGTCGACGCGTCCCGGCGAGTCGATCAGCCCCATGATACAGAGGCCGGTCACACTTTTTCCACTGCCGGACTCCCCGACGATACCTAGTACGTCGTTCTCGTACAAGTCGAGGTCGACGTTCTCTACCGCGTTGATCTGGCCCTCGTCGGTGTAGAATCGAACCTTCAGATCCCTCGCTTTGAGGAGTTTCTTTTCACTCATGGTTATTCGATCGCACCTCCAGTATCGATGTCAGGGTCGAGAGCGTCCCGAAGCCAGTCCCCTAGCAAATTGACGCCGATGACGGCGATCACGATCGCGAGCCCCGGGAAGAACGAGATCCACCAAGCGGTTCCCATGTACTCCCGGCCGAAGGCGATATCGAATCCCCACGACAACGTAACCCCCGAGAATCCCAGGAAGGAGAGGACGCTCTCCAGAATGATCGCCGAGGCGACCCGGATCGTGGCGAGAACCAATACGGGGGTCAACGCGTTCGGGAACAGGTGTCGACGAATGATCGCCGTGCTACTGGCACCCGACGCTTTTGCCGCCCGAACGTAGTTCTGATTTCGAAGCGAAAGAGCCTCACTCCGGGCGACACGGGCGAAATGGTCCCACGAGAAGAGGGCGATGACCAGCGTGATCGCTCCCGGGAGGACCGTCGTCTCCGGCATGTCGGCCGCGAGTCCGAGCGAAACGAACGGATCCGGTACTGAAACCGGTATCGATCCGAATATCCCGATAATGGCGATCGCCAGTACCAGTCCGGGAATCGAGAGTCGGACCTCGATCAATCGCATGAAGAGGTCGTCAACCCAGCCCCCGTAATATCCGGAGGTAAGTCCGAAGGCGGTCCCAGCAAGAAAGGCCAACAGGGTGCTGGCGATACCCACCACCAGAGAGATACGAGCACCATAGATCACTCGTGACAGGACATCGCGACCCAACGCGTCGGTACCGAGCGGATGAGCCAGCGTACCCGTGTTCGTCACCGTCTCCGTGGTCTTTTTTTGTTCGAGTCCGTCTAATTCGACGGTCTCTTCAGTGACCTCTTGAGAAACCAACATCGGAGGCTGATTGGAGAGATCCGAGCGCTGTTCGGTGGGATCGTGTGGAGCGAGCAACGGAGCGAAGATTCCCGAAAAGACGATGAGCAAGATACACATGACACCGATCTTCGGAAGTACGGACCTGTACAACACGTCACGTAGGCTCTGAAGGGTTCGTTTTGAGAACATGATTATCCCTCCAGATCGACCGTCGGGTCCAGCGCAGTGTACGTGATATCAACGAGGAAATTGACTGAAACCCACGAGATCGAGACAAGGATCAGATATCCTTGAATGATCATCCAATCACTATTGGTCAGTGCGTCGATGATCAAGGAGCCAACACCCGGCCAGGCAAACACTACTTCGGTGACGATCGAGCCACCGATCAGGTACCCGACCTGAAGGCCGACGACCGTAATGACTGGGAGCATACTGTTCTTCAATGCGTGTTTGTACAGAACTAGCGTTTCCGGGAGACCCTTCGCACGGCAGACCTGAACGTACTCCTGTCCGAGTTCCTCAAGCATTTCGCTCCGGGTGAGTCGCGTTATCAGCGCCATGAAGTACGTCCCCAGCGTGATCGATGGAAGGATGATATGTCGGATCCACGTCGTCAGTCCTCCGACATCGCCATCGAAGAACAACATCGCCATCGCGGTAGCGAATCCGGTTCCACGTCCGCTCGTTGGGAGGAAGCCGACCTGAACCGAGACCACCATGATCAGCATGATACCCAACCAGAAGTTTGGAGTACTGATCCCGAGAAGGGAACCTAACGTCGCGCCGTAATCCAGCGGTTCATCCCGGTTCGTCGCGCTGATAACGCCGAGTGGTATGGCAATACCCAGAGCGATCACCGTCGCGACGATCGCGAGTTCGATCGTTGCCGGGAGTCGCTCAATGAGGAGTTGACTGACGGACGTGCCACGGACGTATGATTCGCCGAGGTCACCCCGCAGGACACCGCTGACATAGTCGATGTACTGGACGTGGAGCGGTAGATGTAATCCGAGCTCTCGGGCGACCCGCTCCCGTAGTTCCGGCCCAGCGGTCGGTGGAGTCATCACGTTTACCGGGCTACCGGGAGTGATATGTCTGAGACCGAATATGAGTGTGATCGCGCCTAACACGACTAGAATGCCGTGAGTAAACCGCTTGAACAGGTATTTCGCTGAGATCATGATCTCTCTTTTTTTATTGATTGGGCCTACTCGCTGCGGCGAACCATGGCGGGATACACACCCTCGTCGATCCGTGGATCGAACTCGACACGATCGCTCATCCCGTACAGGTTAAACGAGTTGTAGAGCCAGACGTTGACGTACTCCTCGTGGAGCCACCGGCTGATCTCACGGCTCGCCTCGATGTACGGATCGTACTCTTCGATCGTGTTCGCTTCGTCGATCAAGTCTTCGAGTTCGTCGTAACAGTTTCCTCCCCACGACCCCTCCACTAGCGAGCACTGAACGACGGCGGTTTTGACCAGGAAGTCCGCACCGCCCCATCCGACGATCGACGCCATGGGCTGATCCGACGCGTCATCGGAGGTCAGATCGCTGATCCACGAATTCGAGTCCCGAATGTTGACCGAACAGGAGACGTTCGAGAGCGAGTCGATGTCTTCAACCACTGCCTGTGCGACCTCCGAATCCCTGAGATAGCGTCCCTGGGGAGTGTGAAGTTCGAACTCCGTGCCCTCCAACCCGCTTTCGGAAACGAGTTCTTCGGCTCGTTTCGGGTCGTACGGATACGGTTCGAGATCCGGGTGAGTTTCAGGCAGGATATCCGGGGCGAGCGTCGTCGTCGGATCGCCGTATTCGCCGACGACGTTCTCGACGATGTCCTCGTTATCGATTGCGAGACACATCGCCTGCCGGAACTCCTTACTCTGGAAGGGCGTGTCGTCACCGACGTTCCGCATCTGCATGAACACGGACCGCGGCGTCGGCGTCGTCGCGGTGTGTGCGCCGTCATAGTCGCTGAGTTGATCCAATCCTTGTGGATTGATCTCCACGGCGAGATCCGTCTCGCCGGCCTGTACCTGTGAGACCTGGGTCTGGGTTTCAGGTGCTATCTTCCAACGGACGGTCGAGAAGTCCGGCTCTTCGCCCCAGTAGTCCTCGTAATACGTGTAGACGAGTTCCTCCCCTTCGGTCCGGTCTTCGATCTGGTACGGACCCGTCCCCATCGGGTCCTCGGCCGGATCGTTAGCCTCGACGAACGCCTCGTTCATGATGACCGGAGTGCCACAGACCCGATCGATGGTCTTGGGGCTCGCATTGGACAAGATCAGGTCGACGGCGAACTCGTCGTCGACGACGACCATGTCCTCGTACTGTGGAAGTTCGGTCAACCCGGGAGCACCGATCTCGCTTTCCTCGACGTCGAACTGGCGCTGGAACGTGAAGACGACGTCTTCGGGCGTGAACTCGTCCCCGTTGTGGAACGTTACGCCTTCGCGAAGGTAGAATCGGAGTTCGGTTTCGTCGTCGGAGACGAACTCCCAGTCGGTGGCGAGCCCGGGATACGGGTCCACCAAGTAGTTTCCCTCGTCGTCGGTCGCCTCATCGTTGTAGAGGAGCGGCTCGAACAATGATTGATTGATCATCTGATACGTGTTTGTGGACGCGTGATTGTGCGGATCGAAGGTCGTAGGATACAGCGGCTCCGTGGCGACGAGCGTGTCGTCATCCGTGTCGCCGCTCGTACTCTCAGATCCATCGTCGAGTGACTCCGAGCCGTCAGTATCATCGTCTGTCTCACCGGAACAGCCCGCGAGCGCGACGCCGACACCGGCACTCGCACCGAAACGTTTCATCAGGGATCGGCGATCGATGTGTTCGCGTTCCATGAATTCCTCAGAAGAACCCACAAACGAACATATATACGTTTGGCTAGTACCCATTCAACCAATAGTACCGCATACAGTAAAGTTATAATCATATACCACCCTAATATACTGTACATTCAATCAAAAACAGAATAATTTTGGAAGGAATATCAATCAAATGTTTAGATCGGGAGGACGTCCGGACGACCATTACATATACATACATATATCCACCCGAATGTTTATGAACGTGGATAGTATCCCGAGTATTTGTTAGGTCTACCAACATGAGTGTCGAAACGGTGTACGAGACGGTCGAGACGGAACGGGAGCTGCTGTACGACCTCGCAGAGCGGCTCTGGGAGACCCCCGAGCTGGGCCTCCACGAACACGAATCTTCGGAGGCGCTCGCGACCACCCTCCGCGAGGAGGGGTTCGACGTAGAGATGGACGTCGCCGGGATGCCGACGGCGTTCGTCGCGACCTACGGCGAGGGCGACCCGACGATCGGGATACTGGGCGAGTACGACGCGCTCCCGGGGCTCTCACAGGAGGTGAAAGCCGAACGGTCGCCGATCGAGCGGGGCGGGGCGGGCCACGGCTGCGGGCACAACCTCTTCGGGACCGCGACGCTCGGGGCCGCGGTCGCGGTGAAGCGGGCGATCGAGTCCGGGGAACTCGAGGGGACGATCCGGTACTACGGCTGTCCGGCCGAGGAGACGCTCGTCGGGAAGACGTACATGGCCCGCGCGGGCGTCTTCGACGACCTCGACGCCGCGTTGACGTGGCACCCGGGCGACCTGAACACGCCGCGGGTCGGGAGCTCGAACGCGCTCAACTCCCTGCTCTTCGAGTTCGAGGGCGAGGCCGCCCACGCCGGCGGATCGCCGGACTCCGGGCGGAGCGCGCTCGACGCCGTCGAGCTCACCAACGTCGGCGTCGAGTTCATGCGGGAGCACGTCTCCGACGACGCGCGGCTCCACTACTCGATCCCGGACGGCGGCGACGCCCCGAACGTCGTCCCCGCGGAGGCGTCGGTGTGGTACTTCGTCCGCGCGCCGACCCGCGAGGAGGTCGAGCGCAACACCGACTGGCTGCGGGACATCGCGCAGGGCGCGGCGACGATGACGCAGACCGAGGTCAGCGAACGGTTCCTCTCGGGGTGTCACGACTACCTCGCCAACGGTCCCGTCACGGACGTCATCTGGGAGAACATCGAGGCAGTGGGCCCGATCGACTACGACGAGGCGGACCGGGAGTTCGCCCGCGACCTCCTCGAGACGGTCTCGGAGAGCAACCGGGAGTCCCGACTCGAGAAGCTCCCCGAGGACCTCCGCGAGACCGTCGAACCCCACGCGCTGTACCCGGAGCCGGTCGAACCGTTCAACGAGGACGTGACCTCGGGTGGATCGACGGAGGTCGGCGACGTGAGCTACATCGCGCCGACCGGCCAGTTCAACGCGGCGACCTGGCCGGTCGGCGCGCCGGGCCACTCCTGGCAGGTCGTCGCCGCCAACGGCGACTTCGGGAAGAAGGGGATGCTGTTCGCTGCGAAGGTGCTCGCCGGGTCGGCTCACGACCTCATGGGCGACCCGGAAACGCTCGAGAGAGCGAAGGCGGAGTTCGAGGAGGCGACCGACGGCGAGCCGTACGAGACGCCGCTCCCGCCGGAGGCGGAGCCGCCGTTCGACATGACCGCCGAGTGAGGAGCGGGGGGCGGCTCACTCTCCGGTCTCCGGCGCGGGTCCGGCCGGATCCGGGCCGTCGAGCCACGAGACGGCCGCCCGCTCGAACGGCCCCGAGTAGCTCATCAGCGTGGTCCCGAGTATCGCCATCACGAGGACGTAGCCGACGGCGAAGGCGTTGATCGTCGCGGCCACCGCCGGGTCGAACGTGCCGGCCGTGGCTCCGCCGACGGCGACCGTGGCGATGATCAGCGAGAACTCCCCGCGGGTGGTCATACCGAGCGCGACGCGGCTCGACCGCCGGACGTCGAGGTCGAACGCACGCCCGGCGAAGTAGCCCGTGACGAGCTTCGTCGGGGTAGTCACGACGACTGCGAGCGCGACGAGCGGGGCGACGCTGCCGAAGAGCAACGGGTCGGTGACGAGCCCGATCCAGAAGAAGAAGACCGCGGCGAAGGTGTCGCGGACGGGTTCTAAGAGCGTCTCGATCTCGTGGACGTAGTTCGTCGCCGAGAAGGCCATCCCGACGAAGAAGGCGGCGACCGCCTCGCTGACGCCGAGCGCGAGCGCCGTGCCCGCGATCAACACGACCGTCCCGATCGACCGTAGCGCGACGAACTCCTTGTTGTCGGTCGCCACCAGCCGGTCGAACGCCGGCGCGCCGAACCGGACGAGCCCCAACAACACGAGAATGAAACCGATCGCGATCCCGACGTCCGTCGCCGCCGCGGCGACGTCGCCGCCGCCGAGCACCAGGGCCGACGCGACCGCGAGGTAGACCGCGATGAACAGGTCCTCGTACACCAGCGTGCCGAGCATCGGCTCGGCCTCGTCGTTGGCGATCCAGCCGAGGTCGATGAGCGACTTCGTGATCACCGCCGACGAGGAGATGTAGACGATCCCCGCGAGCAGGAACGCCGGCAGGAACGTCCCGAAGACGAGCCACCCGAGCACGAGCCCCACGCCGAAGTTCGCCAGGTCGATCGTGCCCGCAGTTCCGATCTGAGAGCGCCTGGCGAGCAGTCGGTCGAGGTTGAACTCCAGCCCGAGAAAGAAGAGCAGGAAGACGATCCCGAGCTCCGCGCCGAGCGAGACGAACTCCGACTCGGCGACGTACACCTCGCCGAGGACGGGGAGCCCGACCCGCCCGATCACGAACTCCCCGAGCACCATCCCGGAGACGATGTAGAAGGGGATCACCGACTGGCCGAGCCGGTTCGCGAGGGCCCCGGCAGCGGCGATCGCTGCGAACATGACGCCGACCTCGAGGAGGAGGTCAGCCACGGGGGATCACCGCCGGGAGAGACGTGAAAATCACTCGAGAGCGCGGGGAACGCGCCGTCATTCGGTGAGAAGCTCCTCGAAGGCCTCACAGTTCTCTCGGGTGCCGACGCCGATCACCGTGTCGCCCTCCTTCAGCGTCGTGTCCGGCGGGGGACTGTCGATGGTCTCCTCGTCGCGCTGGATCGCCACGATCGTGAGTCCGGTCCGATTGCCGACCTCGGCGCTCTCGAGGGTCTCGCCGATCAGTCCGGAACCGGGATGGAGCTCGTACCACTCGAGGAGGATCCCGCCCGGCAGCGTGGTCTCCTGGGTCGCCGGCTCGAGCGGCTGGAAGTGTGCCCCCTCGATTATCGACCCGATGGTGCGGGCCAGGTCGTCGCCGAACTCGAACACCTTCTCGCTGTCGGCGTTCGGTTCGGGACGGTAGAACAGCTCCCGTTTGCCCGTGTTGTGGATGACGACGACCATCTCGCCGTCCGCGAGTTCGATCTCGAACTTCTTTCCGACCCCCGGGAGGTCGGACTCGGTGATCGTCATACCCGGTGTACGATCGGCCTCGGTAATAGTCCTGTATGCCGTACGCGGGGACGCCGGCGTCGGGAGCGACGTCGGCGTCGAACGCGATTTCGAAACGGCCTCGCCGGAACCGCCCCTCCGACGAACGTCCGCCGGTTCACGGCGGGACGAACGGGCCGACCGAGACGGTCCGCCGGGCGACCGTCGCCGCCCTGAGGACGTACGACACGAAAAGCGTCAGCGGCGTGGTGACGACGCCGAGCCCGAGAGTGACGACAACGGGAAGCATCGAGGACGGGAGCGTGACGACGCCCTCCCGGTAGACGAGCGTCACCGCGATCGTCGTGACGAACGCGATCAGTCCGGTGTAGGCGATCATCCGCGAGAGCTCCGCGAAGTCCTCCTGGAGGGCTATCGTCTTGTAGAACTGGCGGACGACGGCGATGGCTTCGAGGAGCTCCTCGACCGCCCGGATCTCCGTCCGAACGCCCGTTGGAGCCGACTCGGCGTATCCGTTCCTGACGTGTTGGACGGCACGGAGGTTCACCGCGTATTCGGTTCCCAGGAGGACGTTGAGAACGTGGTTGACGGGGGCGTTGTCCTCGAGGTGCGAGTCGATGTTCTCCCCGTACGCCCCGATGTCGCGAACGGCGTCCGTCACCTCGCTCGGCGGGTCCCACTCGCCGGAATCGCCCATCTCGCGGAGGGCGTCAGCCCGGTCACACAGCGTCCGGGCGATGAGCGAGAGGAACGCGGCCGGGTCGTTCGGACTGGACGGCCGTCCGGCGAGGGCCGCGACGTCCTCGTGGAGTTCGCGAGCGCCGTCGAGGCGGTCCGTCAGCGAGTTCACCGTCCCGAACACCCGCGAGATGACGAGCTGATTTATCGAGAGGGAGACCGTGATGAGCGTGACGACGCCGGCGGTGAGCCCGCTCGAGAAGAGCGAGTCGACGGAGCTGTCGGGCCCCACAGCCAGGATCCCGCCCCAGATCAGCGCACCGACGATCCCGACGATCCCGAGGGTGATACCGCCCGCGACGACGGGTCGGCTCCCCTCGATGAGCGCCCACGCTCGCAGGCGTTCCCGGGTGGTCTTCTCGTAGACGGAGCGCTCGGTTCGGAGTTCAGGGTCCATGTCGGACGACCGTGTCGAAGCGGGAGACCGCTCCTCTCGTCGACGAGGACGCGACGGCAGGGCCGTCGGACGCGTGAGACGCGGGGACGAACGCGGTGTCGTGCGTGCGGAGAGGCGCGAACATGACTCGTCGGAGGGACGCGCCGGGCGAGCATAGTCGGGCGGCATGCGAGCGCAAGGGCGTGAAATCGGCCCCGCGTTCCGGCCGCCGACCTACACCGACTCCTCGGTTCCCTCCTCGCTCTCCGTGCTACCGCCGCGGTCCGAGTAGTTATCCCGGCCGATCGCCTCGTCGCTGACCATCCCGATGACGCACCGGCGCACGTCGTCGGCGGATTCGTAGGTGGCTTCGCCTTGGGCTTCCAACACCGTCCGGATCGTCGTCGTGTCGCCTTCCAGCTCCAGTTCACGGTCGCCGTACCGCTCCAGTAGCGCCGCCTTGTCGATCGGGTACTCCTCGTCTTCGAGCTCGTCGGCGAGCGGACCGAACTCCACGCCCTGCTTGCGGCTGTCCTCGTTCTCGTCGGTCATCGTCCCGGAAGCCGCGCGGAAGCCGTTTACCAGCTGTGCCGGCACTTGCCGGGTCAAGTCGTCGACGTCGACGGCGGGAGGGCGTGCGATCCGCCCCGGTCGGCGCGTTCCCCGCGGCGACGGCGACGACCGACGACGGCGGGCGAGTTCGGTCGGTGCCGGAAACAGCGCACGCGTCGTGCGGGGTCGCCCGCGTCGCCCGAAAGGGGTCTGGGCGTTCACACCGCCCGAACCGCGAGTCGTCCCGTCTCGATTTATGAACCACGGCCGACGCGTGAGCGATAACGACCGCCTAACGATTCGACGGCAGTGCGAGTAGTACGTCGTGTCTCGAACGCCGCTAACCGCTCCGAACGGAGCCGTCCAGGACCGTCAAGTCCCACGATCGAACGCTACACGCGGAGGCGTCGGGAGCGACATCACCACCCGGTCCACCGCCGCGTCCGACGGGGTGTAACATGGCGGAAACGATGATCGTGTACAACCCGCAGAGCGGGAGCGGCTCCCATGCCGACGAGGTCGAGGCCCGAGCGGACCTGAGCGGGTACGCGGTGGAGCGGTCAGAACGGGCCGGCGAAGCGGTCGTGCTGGCGCGGGAGGCCGCCGAGTCCGGGTACTCGACTATCGTGGCCGGCGGCGGCGACGGGACGGTCAACGAAGTCGTCCAGGGGATCGACCGAGCGGACGCGTTCGACGACGTGACGTTCGGTGTCCTCCCGCTGGGGACGGGCAACAACTTCGCGAAGCAGATCGGCATCACCGATCTCGAGGCCGCGTTCACCGCCCTCGAAGACGGTCCCAGGCGTACCGTCGACGTCGGAATGGCGACCGACCGACCCTTCGTGAACTCCTGTGTCGCGGGGCTGACCGCCGAGTCGGTCAGCGGGACGTCCGGATCGTTGAAATCGCGCATCGGCGGGTTGGCGTACGTGCTCACGACGCTCCGGACCGTGAGCGAGTTCGAGCCGCTCCGGCTCACCGTCGACGACGGGACGAGCGAGGCCAGCACGCCGACCTGGAGCGGCGAAGCGCTCGTCGTGATGGTCGGGAACGGGCGTCAGTTCGCGCCCGACGGGACGACGCAGGCCGACATGGAGGACGGTCTCTTCGAGGTCGCGATCGTCAAGGACGTGCCTGCGCTCGACCTGATGAGCGAGAGGGTGTCCGAGCGCCTGTTCGGACAAGATTCGTCGCACATCGATCGGTTCCAGGCGCCGTCGCTGGAGATCACAAGCGACTCGCCGGACCCCGTCAGGTTCAGTCTCGACGGGGAGGTCGTCCGACGGCGCGAGCTCGCGCTCGAGGTCCGACCGGAAACGCTTCGGCTCGTCGTCGGGGAGGGGTACGATCCCGCCCCGATGGGTCCATGAACCCGAGCGGTCCCGCGAACGGCCGGGACACGCCGCGTCGCCGCCCGAGGGGCCGATGTTCACGGTAGACCTCCACGCCCACACGCGGTTCTTCCACGGCTTCCGAGGGGAGCCGACCGCCTACGACCCGGTCGGCGCGCGTCTGTTGGCGCTGTGGGGTCGGCGCTCCGGGCTGGACGGCGTCGCGGTGACCAATCACGACTACTACCGACCGTTCGACGGCGCGACGGGGGGACCGCGGTTCGTCCCGGGAATCGAGGTGACGACGACCGCCGGTCACCTCCTCGTGATCGGGCCGGATCCGCCGCGTCGAACGGTTCCGGGCGAACGGACCCCGGAGGAGGTGGTCTCGCGGGCGCACGACGACGGGTGTGTCGCGGTCGTCGCGCATCCGTATCGACGGAGCCGTGTCCGCGAGAGCTCCGCGGCGTTCGACGCCGTCGAGATAAACGGGAAACACCCCGGAAACGCCGACCGCGTGCGGAAGCTCGCCGAGTCGCTCGACGTCCCGGTCGTCGGCGGGAGCGACGCCCACTACCCATTCGAGGTCGGCCGGACGGTGACCCGGTTCGAAGCGCCGGACTTCACGCCCGAATCCGTGGTCACGGCGATCCGGGAGGGGACGATCGAGGTGGCGGTCCGCAACTCACGGGCCGACGAACTCGTGCGAACCGGCTACGAGTACGTCCACCGATACCTGTGAGCGACCGGCGAGCGATCACGTCGCAGTCGGCGTGCCGGGAGCCGGCGTGCCGGGCACCGGCCTGCCGGTGGCTCGCGTCCGGAGGTCGGTCGGCCGTCGACTACGGCCGGTCGCGGAACAGCGCGAGGTGGCGGAGCGCCATCCGGTTCTCGATCCCGCCCGCGAGCGCGCCGGACAGCACGCCCAGCGTGCTGATGAAGCCGCCGACGCGGACGAGGTCGACGAGTCCGACGGTGGGGTCCTCGAGGCTCGGCCAGTTCGTCATCAGGTTCGGCGGGAAGACAGCGAGTTCGATCAGGAGCATGATCGACCCGACGAGGACGAAGAGCCCGGCCATCGCCGCGACGAGGATGAAGAACACCGTCACGTTCACCAGGACCATGTGCTCCGTGATCACCTGACTGCGCTCGCGGGGGAACGACAGCCGCTGGACGTACAGGAGGTGCAGCGCGGCAGCGAGGACGCTCCCGACGGCGAACAGCGCGGCGGTGCGGTTGGTGAGGTTCAACCCGACGTCCCACGCCTCGGCGCTGAACACTAAGATTAGCGTCGGCGTCACCGCGGCCGTCGAGAGGCGCGGGAGCGAGAACGGGAGCAACGGCGCGCGGCTCTGGAGGAGCGTCGAGACGACGGTCCGTGGGTTCCGCACGAGGCTCGACGCGTGAAACGCGAGCCGGCGAAGCCGCCCCCTCGACGCGTCCGCCTCGGGGATGCGGGCGGCGATCGTCCGGAGGTGGCGCGTGACGTCCGCGTCGAACGGCGGGACGCGCCGACGATCGGGATCGAACGAGAACGGTGCCATCACCCCGCCGTCGCCGTGGTCCGCGCCGAACACGTGTCCGAGGAGGTGGACGAGGAGGGTCGCAGCGTTCCAGCGGACGGCCGCCGAGTCGAGCGCCCGAACCGTCTCTCGACCGGGCCGCCGGAGGAGTCGCCGCGTCGAGACGACGACCACGCGCGCGAGCGGCGACGCGAGCCCCTCGACGGAGCGCTCCTCGCGCGTGGTCAGGGGAACGTCGGTCACGACGACGACGAGGTCGTAGGGGCACTTCACCATGTGGAGCGCGGCCTCGTCGAGGAACTCGGACGGTCGCCGTGGGGCGGCGTCCGCGAGCGGGTCGGGTTCGGCGCAGTGAACCCGCCAGCCTGCGTCCGTGGCCGCCGCCAGTTCGTCGACGCCGTCGCGGGCCGTCCGCTGGGCGAACGACCGCAACGGCTCGACGGCTGCCCCCGGCGAGTGCGCGATGAGAACCCCGACGTCGATCCGGGGCGTGTCTGCCCCGTCGCGCCGGTCGTCCGCCGTCGAGGAGTCGGACCGTTCGGTCCCGTCGCCGGTAGCCCCCGTCCCGCGGGAGGCGTCCGGATCGACGTCGGTCTCGACACCGCCCGAGCGAGTTCGGTCGTCGCCGCCGGAGCGAGTTCGGTCGTGGCCGGACGACCGCGGGAACGCCGACGGAGCCTCGTCCATCGTGGTCCGCCTCAGAGGTACGCGTCGTCCCACTCGTCGGCCAGGTGAGTGTTGCCGCACTCCCCGCATTCGAGCCTGTCGAGGCCGTCTGTGGAGACGTTCGTACTGCCGCACTGCGAACAGAAGTACCCGTACGCGTCCGCCTCGTCGTCGGCGCAGTACACGGTGAAGAACGGGGCCTCGCTGCCGGGGACGCTGTCGTCGCGGTCGACGGATCGGTCGACTCCGTCGACGGTGACGGACGCCGGAACCGTGACGGTCGGTTCGGCCGGGTTCGCCGTCGACTGACCGCCGGTGAACACGGTGACCGCGAACTCCTCACCGCCGACCCGTATCCGGTCGTGACCGCTCTGTTTGAGGCCGAACCCCTCCAGGAACTCGCCGCCTTCGACGGCGTCGTCGAGGATGCTCGCCGCGATCGGCTCGTCGTCGAACCGTTCGCGAACGCGATCGAGCAACGCCGTGCCGACCCCCTCGCCCCGTACTGCCGGGTCCACGTGGAGCCACCGGATCGTCGCTTTCGTTCCGAGTTCGACGGTGACGAATCCGTGAACCGTTTCCACCTCGTCGACCGTCACCTCGGCGACGAGCACGACCGTATCCGGGTCGTCGAGCAGGTCGGTCAGCGCCGCGTCGTCGAACTCCTCTTCGAGTATCGTCTCGATCTGGGCCGGGCTGAGCGAGTAGGACGACTGCAGCGAGTCGCGCGTTATCTCGCCGATCCGTTCCCGGTCGTCCGATTCCATCGGACGGACGTTCACGTGGCTCGGTACCCTCGAACTGCTGTCTTTTGATGTTTCCATAGTGACGCGGTGTGACTTCGTCCCGAAAACTGGGGTTCGACGGAAGGCGGTCCGGTGGCTGTCCAGTCGGGAGCGTTATCTGCTCAGACGGATCTCGTCGTCGGAGACGGCCGCGATGCTGGAGGTGTCGAGCTGGAAGTCGTCCTCGTCGGCGTCGCCCCAGCCCAGTTTGGATCGGATCGTGTCCGCCAGTCCCGGATCGGGGTCGACGTGCGCCGAGCCGTGTTCTACGCTCATGACGCGACCGACGGGGTCGCCGTCGGCGTTCACTACGTTCTTGCCTTCGTCGTCCTCAGTCAGGGTTACCTCGTCTCGCATAGCGATCGAACGGACGGTGCTCCGGATCCTAACCGTTCTGCTTGCCCCTGCGGGGAGTATATATAAAATATAAGATATAATATATATGGTCTGCTTGCTATTGAAAGCCGTTGATATGTCGACGGTTTTCTGCCCCTATACGCCCTATTAGTGGCTTTCTCGCAAGATTCAAGAATATCGGTGCCCAAATATTTAATATGTGTGATGTATCAGCATCCGGTACGGTCCGTCGGGTCGGCGACCGTGACCGGGTGACCGTCCGGACCGGCGACCGACGCGGGAGCGGACCGTCCTCGGCGCGGGTGGCGGGCGGACCGGACCCGTCCGCCGCTGTACCGGCACGACGCCCGTCACGGGGGCGGTGAGATGGACCGACCCACGAGCGGACTCGAAGGCCGACTGCCGACCCGGAGTCGAACCGCCTGGTGGGCGTTCGTCCTCTTCCTCGGCGCGGTAGTCGCGTACGTCGTCGGCTCCTTCATGGGGCTGGTCGTATTGGGGGTGTTCGGCTACTACGCCACGCGACCGATCTGCGTCCGCCTCCGCTCGGTAACGGGCTCGCGACAGCTCGCGGCGACGCTCACGGCGCTGTCGGTCATCGTGCCGATCCTGGTGCTTTTCGCCGTCGCCGGTCTCCGGCTGTTTCAGACCGTCAGCGAGCAGTTCGGGGACGGGAACGTCGTCGGGAGGCTCATCGCCAGGATCACCGGCGTCGACGCGCTCTCCGCGGAGCAACGCGAGCAGTTGGTGTCGCTGCTGTCGAACCCCACGTCGGTCCTCGACGCCGGCGGATCGCTCTGGGCAAACCTGGGGACCGTCGTGACCGCGCTTCAGGGCGTCGTGGGGGGACTGTTCCTACTCGGGCTCGCCACGACGCTGGCGTACTTCCTGCTCGCCAACGACGACGACGTCTCGGAGGGGCTGGTCGAACTGATCGGGGGGCGCGACTCGACCGCGTACGCCTACGCGATCGCGGTCGACGCCGACCTGGAGTCGGTGTTCTTCGGCAACCTGCTGTTCGTCGTCGCCTCGGCGATCCTGGCGACGGTGGCGTACGCAGTGACGAACCTCGTGGCGCCGCCCGGACTCCAGGTGCCGATGGTGCTCGTGGCCGGGTTCCTGACCGGGATCGCGAGCCTGATCCCCGTCGTCGTCGGCAAGGTCGTCTACGTCCCCATCGTCGCGTCGCTCGGGTTCCAGGCCGTCAGCGGCGATCGGGGCGACGGGAGCCTCGTCTTCGTCGGGGCCGTGCTCGTGGCCTACGTGCTCCTCCTGGACGTCCTGCCGCAGTCGTTCCTCCAGCCGTACCTCTCCGGGCGGCGGATCGACCCGATCCTGCTGCTTTTCGCCTACCTGATCGGGCCGATCCTGTTCGGTTGGTACGGCATCTTCCTCATGCCGATCCTGTTCGTGCTCGTCCTCGAAGCGATCCGGATCGTCCTCCCCGAACTGCTCGACGGGGAGAGGATCCGCCCCGAGGCGACGGTCGCGGAGGACGTCGGGACGGACCCGAAGGACGCCCACGCGGGAGAAGAGGAGTTCCAACGCGACGACCCCCAGCCGACGACCGAATCCGAACCCGGGCCCGAAGCCGAGTTCGAATTCGATACCGGGCCCGAAGCCGATCGAAACCCGAACGCGGACCGAAGCTGAGACCGCGAGGGAGACGAAAAAAGGGTGTTGCGTTCGCAAGCCCCGGCGTTATCCCTCTCAGAGCCGCCTACCTCCCATGGCAGTCGTCGAGACGATACTGTTCCTCGTGAGTCCGGTCGTCGCCGGGTTCGTGGCGGAGCGATCATGAGCGTCGCCGACCGCTACTGGAGCCTCCGCGACTGGTTCCCGGTCCCACGGCGGAACGGTCGCATTCACGTGGTCCGATGGGTCCTGTTGGAGGCCAATCGGCTCGCGGTCACCGGCGCGCTGTTGACGTTCATGTTCTCGGCGCTCATGGCGGTCGGGTTGACCTGGCCCTTCGAGATGGAACAGGTTCTCACGGAGACGCCCGCGGTCCAGACGCTCCTGAGCGCGCTCTTGAGCGGCATCATCCTGCTCGTGTCGGTCGTGGTGTCGATCAACTCGATCGTCCTCTCGCACGACATCACCTCCGTGGAGGCGCAAGGGAACCGCATTCGGGGCGTGGTGGAGTTCCGACGGGACATCGGCGGGCTGACCGAGAGCGGCGAAAGCCCCACGGACCCGGCCTCGTTTCTCGGCCTGATGGCGACGGTCATTCACGACCGCGCGACCGCCCTCGAAGCGGTCGGCACGGGAGACGACGAGGAGCTGGCCCGAGACATCCACGAGTACGTCGACGAGGTCATCCGAACCGTCGAACCGCTGGGAGAGCAGGGCGACACCGCCTCCGGGGCGGATTTCGGTGTGCTCTGGCTCGGGTTGGAGGCGGACTACGGGGTGTACATGGACCGCTCGCGGATGCTTCGTAGCTCCTACGAGGACAGCCTCTCCGACGCGTTCGAGGAGCGGCTTGACGACCTCATTCGAGCGTTCCGGCTGTTCGCCACCGGCAAGGAGTACTTCAAAACGCTCTACTACACCCAAGAGGTGTCCCAGCTGTCGCGGACGCTCCTCGTCATCTCGCTTCCGTCGATCCTCGTCACCGCGTCGGCCATCCTCGCGATCAACGCACAGCTCCTGCCCGATGAGTGGGTGTTCGGCCTGCCGCCGCTCATGAGCTTCGTCGCGACCGTGTTCACGATCGCGTTGGCCCCGTTCCTCGTGTTGACCTCGTACATGCTACGGCTCTCGACGGTCGCCCAACGGACCGCCGGAGCGGGCCCGTTCTCCCTACGACAGTGACCGTCGCGGTCACGGCGACGACCCGCCGCTGTGGTCCCGTTCTCCCGCCGACCCCGCCAGTCCGTCGGTCTCCACCTCCCCACGCACACGCAGGCACCGGCGTTACCCAACTGGTCGGCGTCCGTATACAACGATGAGCACCGTCGTAGCGATCGAGACGCCGACAGGAGTGGCCATCGTCGGGGACACCCGGGTCGTCGACGGGGGGACGGTGTCGTCGGACCGGTTCCAACGCGTGTTCGACCTCGGCGGCGTCGGGATCGGGATCGCGGGAAAATCGGCCGCGGTCCAGGAGTTCTACCGGTCCTTCGAGGTCGCCTTACGGGACCGCGGACTGGAGATCAGCGACACCCCTGACATCGACGCCGTGGCCCGCATCGCAGCCCGAGAGACGGAGAAGGCGAGCGTCGACGCCGTGGTCGGCGCGCGCGACGCCGACACCGGCGGCGAGGTCGACGTCTGGACCATCGAGAGCGCGGACCGGATCACCCCGGACGTCCGGCGCGCCGGCGAGGGGGCGGAGCGGTGACCGACCGTCGGCCCACGAAACGGGGCGGAATCGCGACGCTGACCGTCGACGTCAGTTCCACGTCGCGCTCGGCGGGAGGCGGGCCGGCCGCGCCCGGGGGACCGCTCGGATGGTAGACGTGACCGGCCACTTGGGGATGGCGCTGCTCTGGCTCGCACCCGCGTGGTTCCTCCTCGATCGTCGGAAAACGGCGGGGACGTTCGTCGCAGTCGGCGTTCCGTTCGGGATGTTGTCGGACGTCGACCTCGTCTTGGAGGGGCTCGTTCCGACCGTCAAACACCACGGGGTGTTTCACACCGTCCTCGCGGTGACGCTCCTCGCAGTGGTCGTCGGTCCCGTCGTCGGGAAGGCCGTCGAGTCGGTCGCCGGTACCACGGACTGGCTGTCCCCGGAGACTGCGGCCCACAGCGTCCGGTTCGGCTTCCTCGCCGTCTGGATCCCTGGGCTCGCTCACGTCTTCGCGGACATGCTCTCCGCGCCGGACATCGCCGACTCCATCGAGCCGCTCTGGCCGCTCTATCACGGGTCGATCGGCGTCGACCTCGTCTGGTACAACGACCCCGTCGTCAATTGGGGGCTCCTCGTCGCCGGCGTCCTCGTCAACGTCGGCCCGTTCCTGTACGTCGGTAGTCGACCCTCGTCGAAGTGAGCGGATCGACCGCGTGTCCCTCGCGGGGGAACTCCGCGGGGAAGAGAAACCCTTGCGGACGCAAGCCGGAGCCAGTTCCCTTTCGGTCCCGTAAGTCGTCGTGATGAGATCGATACACGGCGGAAAGACGCTACGGAGACTGGGAATCGTCTCGACCCTGATAGACGCCGCCGCAGCGTTCGCCCGTCGGGACACCCGGACGGGGTTCCTCCTGCTCGGTGCGGCCCTCGCGTCGAGGTGGGTGCCGGGGTTGGGCGTGGTCGTCTCCGTGTTCAGCCGACTCTATCGGCGGATTCGGCGGGACGGGGGGGCGGGTCTCGGGGAGACCGAACTGCTCGAACAGGGCGTGGTCCCCGCCGGACAGGTGGCGGAACGATGACCCGCACCGTGTCCCACGCCGAGCGACTTCCACGGAGGTGTCGAACATGAGCGAGGAGGCGGCGGAGCCGTCGTCGGGATCGGTCCCCGACGAGAAGCCTATCGATCCGGGCGAGTCGGTGTACGACGAGGACGGACGGCACCTCGGCCAGGTCAGCGGGTACACCTCCGACGGGTTCGAGGTCTCGATCGCGGAACGCGGCTCGACCGGCGGGGACGACACGGAGACCGTGCCGGGACAGGAGTTCGGCGAGGGGTACCTGATGTGGCGCTGTTCGGAGTGCGGCGAGATGGGCGATCTGGAGGGAGGGATGCCGGACTCGTGTCCGGAGTGTGGCGCGCCCAAAGAGGCGCTGGCCGCGATCGAAGAGGACTGACGACACGCGACGCGCACTGATCCCCTATCTGACACAGAAACACCCGCGAACGGCGGCGACGATTATTTATAAAGAACGATGCGGTGCGGTGGCGCGCCTCCGAGCGGTCGCCGACGGCGACCGCGAGGAGTCCGCGAGGGACGCCGCGAACGCCCGAAGGGCGTGAGCGGCGAGGCTGGGGAGGCGTGAGGTGCGGTGCTGTGCGGTACGGGTGGGACTCAAAGGGGCAGTCGCGAGGGCGAAGCACGCCGACGGAAGCACTGGAAGGAGCGAGCAGCGCGAGCGACTGAAGCGCGCAACGAGGCGCGCGAGTCCTCGCGACTGGGGCTTTGGAGGTGTTCACCGCTGTTCGAGAGCCAGTCACGTACAGCCGAGCGACTGGGGCTTTGGAGGTGTTCGCCACCGACCACGGTGGATAGTATATAATGGTACGGCTGGAGGTTTGGCGGTAGCCTCCGTAGAATCGCTGATCAAAATAAACGGCCGACAGCAACGCCCCGAGTTGAGCTATGACCGACCCCTCAGGCGTCGTTTTGCTCGTAGGCGTCGAGCCAGCCGGTGACGGTCCCTTCGAGCGCCGCGGTCGTGCTCCCGAGATTCAGCATCTGGTAGCCGTTCGACGCCTTCTCGTTGACGTCGTCCATCCCGAATCCGAGTCCGGCGATGGGGACGTCCGCGTCGACGGCCTTCGATCGAACCGTCTCGACAGCCTCCTGTACCCGCGGATGGTCGACTTCGCCCGGGTGGCCGAGCGCCACCGAGAGGTCGAACGGACCGATGAAGACGAATCCCAGCTCCGGGACGGCGAGGATCTCGTCCAGGTTCTCGACGGACGCCTCGGTTTCGATAGTCACGCCGACGAGGGTTTCGCGGTCTTCGGTGGCGACGTAGTCGTCGGCGAGCCCCCAGCGGCTGGCCCGCGGCGACGCCAGCCCTCGGTCACCGGGGCCCCCCTCGTAACGAAACCGAGCGGATCGAACCGCGTCGCGGACCTCCTCGGCGGTTTCCACGCGCGGGAGGAACACGTTTCGCGCGCCGAGGTCCAGCGCCTTCCGGACGAGCGTCGGGTCCGTATCGGGAAGCCGCACGAGCAACTCGACGCCCGTCCGCTCACCCGCACGGAGCAGGCCCTCCACCCGACTCGCGTCCCACGGGTCCGGCCCGCCGTGTTCGAAGTCCAACCAGACGAAATCGACGCCGAGCTCGCCGTAGAACTCCACGAGCGTCGGACTGTACGTGTTGTCGAGCATCCCGAGTGCGACGTCCCCGGCGTCGAGGGTCGTGACGAGGTCGTTCGCGGGTTGAGACGGGGTCATCGGTCACCGACCGGGGCACCGTTCGCCGGTGCGCGTTCGGCGTTTGTCGATCCGGCTTCGACACCGTCCGTCGCCTCTCGGATGAGAGTCTTCGTTCGTTCCATCTCGGACTCTCCGACGGGGTGCTCGCGAATTGTTATGGACGCCGTATCCGGGATGATGTCCGTAATGGCTGACCGTCTCGATTCGATCGTCCGCAGTCGGTCGAGACCTCATCGAGCCGTCCCCGTCCCGGCGGAGACCGGAGCCCGGCGACCCATGACGACGACGTTCGTCGTGGCCCCGATCAGGATCACGAGCGCGCCGAAGTAGAGGAACGTGATGAAGAGGATGACGCCGCCGATGACGCCGTACAGGTCCTGCGTCGACGAGTACGCGACGTAGACGCCGAAGCCCGCGTGGAGCAACGCCCAACCGACGGCCGCGACCACGGCACCGGGGAGAACCATCCGCGGGGGCAGGTCCGCGTCGGGGAACACGTAGAAGACGGGGAGGAACACGATCGAGAGGGCGAGAACCAACGACGTGCTCCGGACCAGCCCCGGAACCGGGAGATCCGGGACGAACCGGAGGATCATCGCCGCAGCGAACATCGCCAGCAACGCGGCCCCGAGGGCCACGAGGACGACGGCCCCGTCTCTGAACTGGTTTGGGAGGTCGTTCCGCTGGTGGGTGTCGTAGATCGCCGAGAAGGCCGTGTCGAGCGCGCGCAGGACCCGAAACACGCCCCAAAAGAGAACCACGATCCCGAGGATCGAAAGCCCCGTCTGACTCCCGGCCTGGCTGATGCTGTCGGCCACCAGGGACTGGCCGGTCGGCGACAGGTAGCTCCCCGTGGCGCCCCGGACGCGGCTCGCCAGCGGTTCGCCGCCGACCACGGACGCCGCGATCACCAGCAGTAACACGAGCGGTAGCAGCGAGACGAACGCCGAGTACGCGATGCTCCCGGCCATGAACGGGACGTTTTTCGTTCGGGCCTCTCTGACGATACCCCGGACGATCCGGGCGACGCGTTCCGTCGAGTGCGTGTACGGGGAACTCACGCGCTACCACTCCGGATGGGGCACGGAACGACCGTCACGGGCGGCCTTCCGACCCGACCGTCGATTCCGAAAGCATCCGCTCGACGAGGTGGGAGTGACCCCGCCGGAGGCGTTCGGAGACGGCCTGGTGTGACACCCCGAACTCCGCCGCCAGTTCCTCCAGCGTCGTGCCCCGCGGGACGTCGTAGTAGTCCGTCCGAAACGCCTGCGCGATGGTGGTGTGTTGTGTCTCCGACAGTCCCCCCGTGTCGCGCTCTCGACAGGAGAGGCTACCGACGCGGGAGAGTGAGACGTCGGTCCCGGCGTCACACCACGTCTGGAACGTCTCGGACGCCATCGCGCGGTCGGCGAACAGGATCCGGAACAGCCAGCAGTCGGCGGTGCCGCGGACGTCGAGCACCGAGCCGTCCGCCTCGGCGAACCCGTCGATGAGGCCGGCCGCGCGTGCCGTCCAGTCTATCGAGTACAGGTCCCGGCCGTCGTCTCTGGAGAGGTGGTTCACGCGCTCCGTAGAGGGGTCGTCCCGCAGCGCGGCTTCGAGCCGGTCGGGACGGCTCGTCGACGCCCACAGGAACGGCATGGGACGCGCCGAACTGTGGACGGCCGACTGGACGAACTCCAACTCGACGTCCGGAACCCGCTCGATGGTTTCTTCGAGCACGAACCGATCCAGCGGGACGGTGGCATCGACGACGGTCTCCATGCCTCTTCACTGTCCGCGAAGGGACTTTGCTAAGAGCAGCGTACAGTGTCCCGGGCTGGGAGTCGTCGAACGGGTGAGAGTCGTCGGACAGCTGAGGATCGACGCCGGAAACCCGCCGCGAACGACCGGATATCGTCACCTTATTTTTTTGTGCCGATAGATCAGTTGAGCTTAATGGTTCGGACCGGCCCCGTCTCGCCCACCTCGCCTCCCCCCACCCTGCCGATGGCATCAAACGCTAAGTAGACCGGGTCCGAGGTGACGTGTATGTGGCGCTCCCCGAGGAGTCGGGACCGTCGGACCGTGGTCTGTATCGCGTGCGGGGAGTCCGTGTTGCGCGAGGACGCGCGCGAGTACGACAAGGAAGGGAACCGGTGGGATCGACGGGACAAGGAGTTCGAGTACCTCTGTGTCGACTGTGACGACGAACTGTGTCACCAGCCCCGCGACGGCCTCGAGTCGCTCGTCCTCTCCATCGAGTCCGATGGCCTCTCACAGGAGGAGTTCCTCGAGCGGTACACCGACGCCGTCGCCGACTCCGCGAAGCGACGCGACGACGGATGACGGAGGGACGCGACGACGGGGCGATCCGCCCCGACAGGCCTTTCTAACGCACCCCCGTTGAGGTCGGTATGTCAGACGACGAGCCGAAACAGGGCTCCGCCGAGGACCAGGGCCCCGTCACGGTCACGCCGGAGTTGGCCGACCGCCTCGCCGACAAGCGCGAGGACCTGTTCGAGGAGTTCGGGATCCGCGACGAGTTCCCGAGCGAGGTCCTCCGCGAGGCCGAAGCCCGGACCGAGGGCGTCTACGACGAGATCGAAGCCGAGATCGACGGGCGGCGGGACCTCCGGGAGCTCACCACCTGGACCACGGACCCGATCGACGCCCAGGACTTCGACGACGCCATCTCGATCGAACGGGAGGAGGACGCCTACCGGCTGTGGGTCCACATCGCCGACGTGACCCACTACGTCACGCCCGACACCGCGATGTGGGAGGAGGCGGTCGAGCGCGCGAACACCGTCTACCTGCCCGCCTACACGATCCACATGCTCCCGCCGGTCCTCGCCGAGACCGTCTGCTCGCTCGTCCCCAACGAGGACCGGCTCGCCCACACGGTCGAGATGGAGATCGACGACGAGACGCTCTCGTTCGAGGACATCGACATCTACAAGTCCGTCATCAACTCCGACGAGCGGCTCACCTACAACGAGTGCGAGGAACGGCTGGAGGACCCCTCGCTCCCGCTCGGCGAGGAGAACGCGCTCGCGTTCGAGCTGGCCGACCGGATGCACGAACAGCGCAAGGAGGACGGCTCGCTCGTGTTGAACCCCAGTCGCGACCGCGCACACACCATCATCGAGGAGTCGATGCTGAAGGCGAACAAGGCGGTGACACACACCCTGATGTGGGACCGCGGCGTCGAGGCGATGTACCGCGTCCACCCGCAACCGACGCCCGACCAGTGGAACAAGGCGCTCCAGGAGATCCAGGAGCTCGACGGCGTCTCCATCCCCGGCTCGGCGTGGGGCGACGACCCGCGTAAGGCGGTCAACGCCGCCCTGGAGGAGTCGCCCGACCGCCAGCTCAACAAGATCCAGCGGGCCGTCCTCAAGGTGATGCCCCGTGCGAAGTACATGAACGACCCGTTCGGCGGCCACCACGCGCTCAACTTCGACATCTACGGCCACTTCACCTCGCCCATCCGCCGGCTCTCGGACACCATCAACCACTGGATCGTCCACGAGAACGACGTGCCCGAGAACCTGATCGAGCTGTGCGACCGCGCCAGCGACAAACAGAAGGACGGCGAGACCGCCGAGCGGCTCTACAAGCAGTTCCTTCAGGAACAGGGGCTCGACCCCTACGCCGTGAACAACCGCGGGCTGGAGGTCGTCGAGGACGCCGAGGAGGCGAAACACACGATTTGACTCGCCGTGTCCGGCCTCAACGACCGATCGCCACGATTAGCATCGACGTAGTCGGTGGGTCGATCCCCCCCGTCGGCACGCGCTTCGACGCGTTCCGGAACGCGAACGAACGCACCGTCGAGTATGCGCCCTTCGACCTCGCCGACCCACGTACCGAGAACTCGAGATGAGCGAGGGAAGCCGACGAAAAAGCACTCAGGCGTCCTTCGCGCCCCGGACCGTCTCGCGGACCGCGTCGACCCCTTCGTCGTGGAGGAGGTCGCCGACGACGATCACGTCGCTGTGGCGCGCCATCGCCGTCGCCGACTCGTAGTCGTGGATCCCGCCGCCGTAAAACAGGGTGGCGTCGTCGAGCGCGTCGCCCGCAGCGGCGACGATCTCGGGGTCGCCGAAGACGCCCGAATACTCCAGATAGACGATCTCTTGGCCGAACATCCGCTCCGCGACCTTCGCGTACGCCTCCACGTCGTCCGCGTCGAGGTCGCAGTTCGCGTCCGTCAGCTCCGCGACCGAGGCGTCTGGGTTCATCACGATGTACGCCTCGGTGTGGGTTCGGTCCCAGTCGAGGTCGTCGATGCGGACCCACTCCTTGTGTGCGCCCGTGATCCAGAAGGGGCCGCCCGCGTTGAACACCGTCGGTATCAGGTACCCCTGGAGCGCCGGCGAGTCGATGACGACGCCGGGGTTCGACGGCTCTTGATAGAGGGGAACGTCGTACTCGGCGGCAGCATCGATGACTCGCGTCATCTTCTCGGCGGTGACGTCGAGGGTCCCGCCGATCTCGATCGCGTCGGTTCCGGTCCGGCACACGTCCTCGAAGGTCTCCCCGTCGCGGAGGTCCTTGTCGGGATCGACCTTCAGCACGTGATCCCAGTCGTCCCACGGGTTGCTCATCGGACGACTGTCTTCCGGGCGGAACCAAAAAGGTGCGGAAGCGCGTCGACGGCGGACGCCTCCGATCGAGCCGCCGCACGTCGACACCCCACCTCACATCAGGTCGTCGAGCTCGTCGGTGTGGAACGCAGCCGCGGGGTCGGAGGTCGCCTCCGGCTCGTCGCGGACGGCCTGTCGGGCGCGCTCGAGGAACTCCTCGACCCGCGTGGAGCGATCGACGCCCGCGAGCAACACCACGGCTGCGAGCCGGTCGGAGTCCAGCGGGAAGTCGCCGCCGCGGACCTGCATCGATCCCGTCTCCTCTTGAAGCCACTTTCGGGCCTTCTCAGCGCCCTTCCGGGAGATCCGGTTCGGATCGCCGACGACCGCGACGAGCCCGGCGTCGGCGTCGGCGGCGTTCGGCAACGAGAGTCCGGTCATCACCGCGCTGCGGACCGTACTCGTCACCGTGTTGACGTTCTCGCCGGGGTCCTCGGCAGCGGGGGAGGAGGCGTACCCGACCGCCGCCATCCCGCCGGCCCGGAGCGTGTTGATGACCTCGCTGGTGTCGACGACGGACTCGCCGACCCCCTCCGTGGCCTCGCCGGCCGCGAGCAGCAACCCGACGCGTTTCGCCATCGACCGGTTGATCGCGGCGTAGCCGCCCTCGACGCTCTCGCCCGCCGAGCGCCAGGCGTCGTTGTCGAGGAGGATCGTGGCGTCGGCCTCCCGCACGAGCGTCTTCAGCGACCGACCGGCGTTCACCTGATAGAGCGCGCCCTCGTCGCGGCCGGGGAGCACGCCGAGCGCGTACACCGGCACGTCGTACACCCGAGAGAGCTCGCGAACGAGGACCGGCGCGCCGCCGGATCCGGTCCCGCCGCCGAGGCCGGCGACGACCACGACCGCCTCGATCTCCGCGGTCATCCGCGGGGCGAGCGCGTCCAACACCTCGATCGAGTCCTCGTCCATCAGCTCCGCACCGAGTTCGTTGTCGCCGCCGACGCCGTGACCGTTCACGCGTGACTGACCGATGAGAACCATATCGAGCGGGAGGGGTTTCAGGTCGGCCACGGCGGTGTTGACGGCGAGCGCGTCGCGGACCGAACCGAACCCCATCTCCGCATCGAACTCGGAGAGGGCGGTCGCGAGCTTCCCGCCCGCCTGTCCGACGCCGACGAGGAGGGCCTTCATGCGGTCACGATGCGTCGCTGCCAGTAATACTCTTTCCCCGACCGCTTAAACGTGAAACCGCGGCCAACCGGCGTATGGAAAACGAGACGAACGCGAACGGATCGCTGTCGGACCGCGACCGCCTCGAGGAGCGGCTCGAGGCGGTCGAGCGCGCGCTCACCGGAAGCGACCGCTCGGTCACAGCGGTCGCCGACGCCGCCGACGCCGACGCCGAGCGCGAGGAGCTCGCCGACCGGCTGGCGAGCCTCGAGGAGCGCGTCGAGGAGGTGGAGGCGGCGACACAGGCCGTCCGCGGATACGCGGGAGCGATCCGGGCCGTCAACCGCGAGGTCGAACGGCGGGCCGACCTCGCGCTCGCACGAGCGACCGCCGCCACGAGGGGAAGCGATACGACAGTGCGAAACGCCACGGGGGGAAGCGACGCGACGGCGGGAACCACCGCCTCCAGTGACCGCCCCGCCGCCGCGGCCGTACCGGACGACGACGCGCTCTCCGCGGCCGTACCGGACGACTCGCACACGGCCGAAGGGGACGAACACACGAAGGGGAGGGAAAACCCGCTTGAACGGCTCCGAGAGGCATTCTAGCCGGTGGGTCGGCCGTTTCGGCGGTCGTGACCGACGGGGAGGGGGACCACCGTGATCCGCGTCGTCACGACCGTGCTCGTGGCGGTCGCGCTCCTCGCCGTCTCGATGCCCGCGATAGAGGACGCTCGAGCCGAGACGACCGTCGAACGGATCGGAACGCAGGCGGACCGGATCGAGCGTGTCGCCGGGGAGACGACGGCGAACTCCGTCGCGGTCGTCGACGCGGACCTCGCCGGACGACGGTCGATGATCGTCTCCGCGCCGACCGGGGTCGCTGCCGCGCCGGTCGACCGGATCGCGCTCGAGAAGCCGGGGGACGGCGACGCGGTCCCCGACGACCGGGCCCCTCACGGGAGCGTCGTCGTCGCCTACCGACTCCGGCACAGTTCGACACGCGCGGTGGCGATCCCGCCGCCGACCGACGCCGCCGAGTTCGCCCTCGTCGACGGCCCGATCGAGTTACGACCCGACGGGGAGACGCGCCTCGAACTCCGGGTCGTCGACCGCGGTGGACCGACCGTCCGGATCGAACGGGTCGGGTGAGTCGGTGAACGCGCCGCTGCGAGCCGACGGGTCGCCCGACGATTTATATAGGGAGTCGCGGCCACGGCCGCCATGAGCCTGGATCTCCCGTCGTTCCCGTGGGAAGGGAGCGACGACGGGTGCGGCTGTGCCGTCTCGTTCGAGCGACCCGTGGGCACCGGCGTCGACGACCGCGTCGTGCTCGAGGTCGACGCGGGCGGGTGTCCGGGAGGTGGCGACCTCGCCGCCAGTCCGGACTGTCTGGCGACGGTCGTCGAGGCGTTGACCGAGCGCGACGCCGACGTCGTCCGTACCGAACACGCGGGGAAGGAGCGCGCGTACACCGGACGGGCGGCGGCCTGTCTACTCGCAACCGGTCGGTTCCGCGAACGCGTCGAGTTCCACGAAGCCCGGCTCGCGGAACGGGCGGCCCGCGATCCGGTCGCGACTGCGCGGGAAGCGACCGGTCGCGCGGGTCCCGTGAGCCGGATCGCCGCCGAGACCGGGCTGGCGGAGACGGTCGCGGACGTCGATCGAACGGCCGACCTCCTCCGTCCACACGTCGGCCCCACCGTGTCGGCGACCCGGATCGCGTCGACGCCGCCGCCGCGGGCGACGCTGGTCGACCGGTGGGAACTCGACACGGACGCGACGGTCCGGCTCTACGAGGGCGAGGGACCCCTCCGGACGTACCACCTCACCCCGCCGTCGGCCCGGTTCGACGACGACGCGTTCGAGACCCTCGCAGCCGCGACGGAGCGGTTGCTCTCGGACCCGGTCGGCGGGGAGCGGGCGCCGGGACGGGCGGTGCGCGCGGTGGCGAGCGACGACGACCCGGTCCCGGAGCTGACCGACACGCTCCGCCGACACACCCACGGCTACGGCGCGTTCGAGCACGTCTTCGCCGACGACCGCGTGAGCGACGCGACGCTCTCCGCGCCGGTTTCGGAGAACCCGCTCCGGGTCGTCCTCGACGGGGAACGCTGTCGGACGAACGTCCGCCTGCCACCCGAGGGGGCGGCGACGCTCGCGTCACGCCTGCGTCGAACGAGCGGGCGGGGGTTCTCGCGGGCGACACCGACGCTCGACGCGACGCTCGAGACGGAGTCGGGGAGCGTCCGGGTAGCGGCGACGACCGCACCGGCGAGCGACGGGCTCTCGTTCACGTTCCGGCGCGGCGACCCCGACGCCTGGACGCTGGCGCGGCTCGTTGCCGTCGGGACGCTCCCGGCGGCTGCCGCGGGACTCCTCTCCCTCGCCGTCGAACGCGGCGTGTCGGGACTCGTCGCCGGCGGCCGCGGGGCGGGCAAGACGACCGCCCTCGGCTCCCTGCTCTGGGAACTCCCCGCCGATTCGCGGACCGTCCTGATCGAGGATACGCCGGAACTCCCGGCAACGGCGCTCACAGCCGCCGACAGGGACGTCCAGCGGCTCAACGTCGGCGACGGGACCGAGCCGACGCCGCGGGAGGCGGTCCGGACGGCCCTCCGGCTCGGGGGTGGCGCGCTCGTCGTCGGCGAGGTCCGCGGCGAGGAGGCGACGGCGCTGTACGAGGCGATGCGGGTCGGGGCCGCCGGCGAGACCGTCCTCGGGACGATCCACGGCGAGGACCCGGCCGCGGTCCGCGAGCGCGTCGTCGCCGACCTCGGCGTGTCCCCGTCGTCGTTCGCTGCGACCGACCTCCTCGTGATACTGAACGATCACCGCGTGGAAACGGTCGTCGAGGTGACCGACCACGCCGGCGAGGTGACCTTCGACGCGCTCTTCGAGCGGGAGGGGGAGCGCCTCGTGGCGACCGGGCGGGTCGATCGGGGCGAGAGCCGTCTCGTCGCTGGCTTGGCCGGAGGCGGGGAGACGTACGCGGACGTCCGCTCAGCGATCGGACTGCGGACAGAGCGGATCCGCACCGCGGTAGACGACGTCCGAACGACGCCGGAACGGTATGCGGGGTTCGATCGATGACGGGAGCGAGGTCGGACCGGACCACGAACGGAGCCGGGACGGAACGGGGGAAGCGATCGGGACGCGCCGGGGACGACGTCGGCTCGAACCGACCCGGCGACGACGCGGACGGCGGATCCACGCTGGAGCGCGTGACACGAGGAGTCGTCGAGCTCACAGCCGGAAACGACTCGGAGACGGGATCCGACGAGCTCCGTCGGGCGATCGCGTTCCTCGAGTGGGACGTCACGGCCGATCGCGTCGTCGAGACGGGGTATCGTCTCGGCGTCGGCGCGGGCCTCTGTCTCGTCGTCGTCGGGACGCTGGCCGCCGGGACGACGGCCGGACTGCTCGCGGGCGTCGCGGGGGGACTCACAGCGACACACGCGGTACATCGGGGGCCGGTGTGGCTCGCGACGCTCCGCCGGACGCGGGCGCTCGGGGCCACGCCCGGGCTCGTCGGGCGGCTCGTGTTGCGGATGCGGCTCGACCCGTCGACGGAACGTGCCGTCCGGTTCGCTGCCCGGACTGGTCGGGGGCCGTTGGCGGACGGGCTGTCGCAACACGAACGTCGCTGTGTCAACGGGCCGACCAGCGGGCTCCGAGAGTTCGCACGCGAGTGGGGCGAGTGGTTCCCGGCGATCGAACGCGCGACGACGCTCGTTCGGACGGCGGCGTCCGCTCCGCCGGAGCGTCGGGGGCGGTGTCTCGACCGCGCACTCGAGACCACGCTCTCGGGGACGACGGAGCGGCTGGCGGCGTTCGTCGGCGACGTCCAAGGGCCGGTGTCCGCGCTCTACGCGTTCGGGGTACTCCTCCCGTTGGCGCTCGTCGCCCTGTTGCCGGCGGCCGCCGCCTCCGGCGTGGCGATCCCGCCGTCCGTCGTCGCAGGGACCTATCTCCTCGTGCTGCCGACCGCGTTGCTCGCCGCCGCCGCGTGGCTCCTCTCGAAACGGCCGGTCGCGTTCCCGCCGCCGCGTATCGACGGCGATCACCCGGACGTGCCGGACGGACACGCCCACGCGGTCCTCGCAGGAGTCGGAACCGGGAGCGTCGCGGCCGTCGTCGCGGGGCGGTTCGTCGCACCCTGGGCCGTGCCGATCGCCGGCGTCGGCGTCGGGGTCGGCGTCGCGCTCGTCGTGGCGGTTCGACCGCGCCGTGCGGTGCTCGCCGAGGTCACGGCGATCGAGAGCGGGCTCCCGGACGCGATGACGATCGTCGGCGGCGACGTCGCCGAGGGCGTCTCCGTCGAACGGGCGACCGCGAACGCCGGCGGGAAACTCGACGGCGCGACCGGGGAACTCTTCGAACTGGCCGCCGGGCGGAGCGACACGCTCCGCGTCGACGTCCGGGAGGCGTTCACGGGCGACGGTGGCCCGGCGGCGACGGTGCCGTCGCCGCGAGTCCACGGCGCGGTCGCCCTCCTCGCCGTCGCCGCACGGGAAGGACGGCCCGCCGGCGACGTGCTGTTGGAACTCGCCGACCAACTGGAGCGGCTTCGGGAGCTCGAACGCGACGCCCGACGCCAGCTGGCGACGGTCACCGGGACGCTGTCGAACACTGCGGCGCTGTTCGCTCCGCTGGTCGGGGGCGCGACCATCGCGCTCGCGACCGGCATCGAGACGGCCGGGACGGGCGGCTTCGGCACGACGGTCGGCCTCGCAGCCGACCCGCTCGCGACGGATCCGATCGCTGCCGGCGACGCCGCCGGGGCCGCCTCGGCGACGGAGGGGAACGGGGACGCCGGTACCGTGCTCCCGGTTCCCGTCCTCGGCCGGATCGTCGGGACGTACGTGCTCCTGCTCGCTGCCATCCTCACCGCGCTGGCGACGGGGCTCGAACGGGGGTTCGACGCGACGCTCGTCGCCTATCGGGTCGGGATCGCGTTGCCGACGGCGGCGACGACGTACCTGGTCGCGTTCGTCGCTGCGGGGGCGTTGTTGTAGCCGGGGTTCCGCCGGCCCCCATCCCCGGCGACGAGCCGTCGTCCGCGACGCCCCGCGACGCACCCGATCGACCGCCGCGGGACCGACGATTTATATACGAAACCGGGGCCAGCCGCCCCATGTTCGAGACACAGGTGGACGCGACCTACGCGTGGGTCGGCCTCGCGCTGGTGAGCGTCGTCGCCGTCGGCGTGGTCGCCGCACTCCCCACGGCACCGCCGCCCGACGCGGACGGCGTCGCGCACACGGTCGACTCGGTGGCGGACGGCGAGTACGTCGCGACGGCCGAACACGGGCTGGCCGCCGAGCGAATTCGGCTCACCCCCCGAACGATCGAGCTCGCGGGCGACGGCGGGACCGCCCGGGCGACGTTTCGAGCGGGTCCGATCACGCCGGTCGCCACCGATCGATCCGATCCCCGTCTTCGGCGGGTACTGAGCGGAGTCCCACCGCAGGCCGTGTTCGACGACCCCGACGCGTTCGCCGCCACAGCGGAGCGCGCACGGACGAGCGAACACGGGTGGCGGAGCGCCCCGGAACGGCTAACCGTGCGACAGGTTCGATACGGAGGTCACCGTGTTACCCTGGTCGGCTGATCGGTTCGACACGACCGACCGTGCCGCGGTGGAGCCGGTCGCCGCGCTGGTGGCCGTGCTCGCGGTCGGCGCGGGGCTCGGCCTGTACGCGGTGGCGCTCGACGGGGCGACGCCGACCCCGGAGCCCGACGCGCGGGCGGCCGACGCCACGCTCGAGCGGGTCGAACGCGACGTGTCGGTCGGCGGGATCGTCCGTCCGGACCGCTTGTACCACCTCGAAGGGACGCCCCAAGCGACCGTGGAGGTAGCGACCGAACGCCGGACGTGGCGGGTCGACCTCGGGGACGGATCGCCCACAGCCGGTCGGAGTGACCCGCGGTCCGACCGGGTCGCCGAGCGACCGGTGACGGTCGCCGTCGGTCCGGGCGAAGCCGTTCGCGGCGTACTCCGGGTGGTGATCGACCGATGACGAGCACCGTCCTCGACGTGACGCTCATGTTGCTCTGTGTCTCCGCGAGCGTCGTCGTGCTCGGAGCGGCCGGAAACGTGGTCGGTCACGGAACGGAGGAACACTCCGCCGCCGACGTCGCCGACCGACTCGCGACCGAGACCGCGACGGTGACGTACGAGGTCGACGGCGCCCACGATTCGCGGACGGTCCACGCGACCCTGGTGGAACTGCTCGTCATGACCGCCGGGGGAGGACCGAACGACGGAGCGGAGACAGCCGGTCGGTTTCGAGCGCAGGCGCTCGAGGCGGTGGAACACGCGCTGGGTGGGCGGACCCGCGTCGACGTCCGCTACGACGCGGACGGAGAGGCCGCCGGAGCCGGGCCGTGGATGGGAGCCGAACGGGACGCGTGGACGGTCGCGGTCGGACCCGAACCGCCGGCCGGCGCGGACGTCACCGCCGCCGTCGTCACCCACCCGGGATCGGCCGGAGCCGACGAACCCGACCCTCCCGAAGTCGAGCGGTTCCGGATCGTCGTGAGGACGTGGTGACGATGACGGAGACGACACGCGCCCGGACGGTGTCGCTGGCCGACGACGAACGGGCTCGCGTGCCGTTCGCGCTGGTCGGCGTGTTGCTCCTCGTGACCAGTTCGGCGTACGCCGCCGGCGTCGTCGATCAGGGGCTCGTCAGCGACGACCGGAGCGTCGAGCGGGCCGTCGAGCGCGTCGACGCGGACACGACCGCCGCGCTCAGACACGCCGCACGCGAGGCAGCGTACGAGACGGCCGCACGGCCGGTGACCCGGCCGGCGAGGGGGACGGACGGGAACGGCGACGGCGCGGGCGTGACGTCGACGGACGCGGTCCGGCCTGGCTCCGCCTTCGAGGACGCGTTTCGGATCCGGCTGGCGCTCGCCGGCGACGAGGCGCTGCGGGCGGTGAACGCCGAAGTCGGGGACGTAACCGCGACGGCGGGGTTCCGGCGGATCGACGGACGGGTCGAGCCGGGGGACCTCGAGACGCTCCGCGGGACGGTCCGCGTGAGCCCCGTCGCGAACGGGACGGCGACCCGCGTGGTCTTCGAGGACGTGACGGTGACCGCGACTCGGGGCGGGCGGACGGTCGCCGAGCGGACGGCGGATCGAACCGTCGTCGTCGCCGTTCCGACGCTCGCAGCCCACGAACGGACCGAACGCTTCGAGGAGCGGTTGAATCGCGGCCCGGTCGAGGGACCCGGGCTCGGCAGGCAGTTGACCGCGAGCATCTACCCGATCGCGTGGGCACGGGGGTACGGCCAGTACGCGAAGGCACCGATACAGAACGTGATCGCGAACCGACACGTGGAGCTGTCGACGAACGCCGGGATCGTCCGGACCCAACGGGACGTGTTCGGCACGAGCGATCCGGACGCCAGGGGTGGAGTCGCCAAGGCGACGGCGAGAACCGGCGTGACCGACCTGCTCGCGCCGACCGACCTCGACGAGTCGTCGTGGAGCGACGCGGTCCTCGACGCGCCGACGCCGGGCCCGGACGCCGGAAACGACGGAGTCGGGCCGGCGAGGGGGCACGCGGACGAGACGACGACGGTGGACGTCGGTCACGCCGCGGACGTCGCCGCCGTGTCCGTCCACGACGACCTCGAGTCGACGGTGCGGGACAGCTACCGGGTGGAGGTGTCGCTCGACGTCTCCGCGGACCGATTCGTCGACGGCGGGCGCCCTCGACCGCCACGACCGAGTTCCGGTGCGGGGACGTGGGAACGCGTCGGCGTGAGCGTCGACGAGACGACACGTGTCGTCCCGGAAACGGGAGCGCCGGACGGCGTGCCGTCGGGAACGGTCCGTCCGGACGAATCACTCGATTTCGGCACCGAGACGCGCGAAGTCAGGACCGAACGGGTGGCGACGGCCCGGTGGAAACGGACCGTCAAGCGGAAGGTCCTCGTCGAGCCCGCCGAGACGAACGAGTCGGGCGAAGTGGTGAGCCCGCCGGTGTTCGAGATGCGAGACGTGGTCGCCGAGCGGGAGACGACGCGAGCGAGCGCGACGGATCGGTACCGCGTCGTCGTCGACGTCACGGGGGAGTACGCACCGCGGGACGGTGCGCCGGACCGGCCGATCGAGACGTTCGGGGCGGGGACGGGCAGCGGCGACCTCGTCGGGACGCCACGGGCTGGCCGATCGGAGCTGGGTGTCGACGACGCCGACGACGTCGACCGGCTCGCGCTGGAGGCGGTCACGGACGGGGATATCGACCGATCGACGGTCGTCCACGGGGAGCGTCCGAGCGGCGAGACGGACCGTATCGCGCGCGACCTCGACGGCCTTCGGAAGGAGGTGCGCGCGATCGAAACCGACCTGTCGATGGAGGAGGCGGCGGTCGGGGACGCCGACCCGTACGGTGAGCTGGCGCGGACGCTCCGGGACCGGCGGGCCGAACTCGTCGACACACCGGGGACCTACGACGGTGCCGTCGATCGAGCGCGGATAACGGCACGGACGGCCTACCTCGACGCGGTCATCGACGAGCTCGAGTCCGCCTCGGACGACGAAGAGGCCACGGCCGACGGCTTCACCGAGCACGTGGAGGACGCGTTCGGCGGCCCGTCAGTCGGGGAGGTCGTCAGGAGCCGGGAGGCTGCGCGGGAGACGGAGCCGTACCGGATCGGCGCGGACGGCCCAGGGGGGGCGGTCGAACTCACGCCGAACGCCTCCCCCGGATACCTGCCGCGGACCGCCGTCGACGGATCGAACGTCGCGGCCGTCGACGGGACGACGACCCGACCGCTCGCCGTCCGGAACCTCAACTACGTGACGGTCCCGTACAGCGACGTCTCGAGCGGGATCGTGGATCGGGTCCTCGGAACCGGCGACACCGTGCGGCTCGGCACCGCGGGCCGCGTCCTCCTCGCGACGGACGAGTCGCTCGCCGACCGCCCCGATCCGGACCTCCGAGCCGACAGGGACGAACTCGCGGCCCGGGTGGAGTCGTCGAGGGAGGTCGTCGATCGCGAACTCGTCGCTGTGCTCGGCGCTCGGACCGACCTGACCCGCGAGGACCGGAGATCGGTCATCGACGCGACCGCGACGGCGTACGATTCGCCGGGGGCCAGGGCGGTCGCCATCGGCGACGGCGAGTACGCGGAACGGGCCGCCGCCGAAGCTACGAGGGTGGGGTCGCTCTCTCCCGGCGAAGAGAGCGCGCTCGCCGCGCGACTCCGCGTTGCGCTCCGGGAGTCGACCGCGCGGAACGACGTCCGGATACCCGCGAGGTTCGTCGACGGGCCGACGGGGGTGGTCCGGGAACGCACGCGAGGGAAGCTCGAAGACGCCGTCGAGGCCGGCGCGGAGGTGGCCGTGGAGAACGCCTCCGAGCGGTGGGCGCCGGAGTCCGTCCGGGGGGTCGGCGCGGGGCTTCCGGTCGCGCCGGTTCCGGGCTACTGGGTCGCGACGGTCAACGCCTGGAAGGTGGAGGTACGGGGAGAGTACCCCCGGTTCACGCTCTCCGGCGACGTGGGCGAACCCGGGAGGGAATTCGAATACGTTCGGGAGGAGGCGACCGTGACCGCGGACGTCGGCGGCGAGCGAGTGCTGCTGGGGACGACGGAGCCCGTCCGGTTCGAGACGGAGACGCTCGTCGTCGTCGCGGTACCCGCGGGGCCGCCCGGCGTCGGCGACGTCGACGGCACCCGCGACGAGACCTCCCCCGGCTGGTGAACCGACGGGGACGCGCGTGGACCGCGAGTACGCGACGCCGGACGCGGGGTCGACCGGAGACGTTTTGGGACGCGGGAGCCGATCGTCGGTATGTTTCACGAAGTCGTCGACGGCTCCGCCGGTCCCGCCTCGATCGGCGACGAGGAGGGAGACGGAGCGGGGATCGGCAACCCGACCCACGGCGAGTCGATCGAGCCGGCGACGTTGCTGACGGCGTTCGAACGACTCCTCGTCGGGGCGACCGAGTCGCTCGAAAACGAGCGGGTGACGGCGGAGACGGGCCTCGACGCGACCACGGTCGAGGCGATCGCGCGTGGCGACGTCGCGGACCTCACGGTCGAGGAGGGCGTCTCGGTCCTCGCAGCGGCCGACGGCCGCGACGCGGACGCGATGGTCGCCGAGCTCCGCGACCACCTCCTCATGGGAATGGCGACCGCGGTGCTCGACGTCGACACGATCGCGGCGACCATCGACGCCGACCTCACCGGACAGGAGGTCCAACAGGTGCTCGAGGGACGCGCCGCGATGACGATCGAACAGCTCGCGGAGGTCATGGCGGTCATCGAGACGCGGAAGCCATGAGGGTCGCGATCGTCGGGTGCGGCTACGTCGGGCTGGAACTGGCGCGTGATCTCGCCGAACGGGGCCACGAGGTGACCGGGGTCCGGCGGTCGACGGCGGGGCTCGACGCCGTCGAGGCGGTCGTCGGTGACGGCAACGGGGACGCTGACGGGACCGGTACCGTCGACGGTGACGGCAACGGGAACGCTGACGGGACCGGTACCGTCGAGGCGGTTCGCGCGGACGCGACCGACCCCGCGTCGCTCTCGGCGCTTCCCGACGCGGACGCGGTCGTGTTCGCCGCGAGCTCGGGCGGGCGAGGTGCGGCGGCGGCGCGGGCGGTGTACGTCGAGGGGCTCGGAAACGTCGTCGAAGAGTACGGCGACCGTGCTGTACCGCCGGAGCGGCTGGTGTACACCTCCTCGACCGGCGTCTACGGCGACCACGGGGGCGACTGGGTCGACGAGGAGACCCCGATCGAGCCGACCACGGAGAAGACGCGGGTGCTCGCGGAGGCCGAGCGCGTCGCGTTGGAGGGGGCGTCCGACGTCGGGATCGACGGCACGGTGGCACGGTTCGCGGGGCTGTACGGCCCGGACCGGTATCGGCTCGAACGCTACCTGGAGGGCCCCGTGACCGCGGGCTTCCTCAACATGGTCCACCGCGACGACGCCGCCGGGGCGATCCGGTACCTCCTCGAGGCCGACCTCGCCCGCGGGGAGCCGGTGGTCGTCGTCGACGACGAGCCGGTCGACAAACACGCGTTCGCCGACTGGCTCGCCGACGAGTGCGGCGTCGACCGCCCGGAGAAGCGCTCGAAGGCGGAACGGATCGCCGCCGGTGACCTCTCCACTGCGGCCGAACGGCGGATCCGGACGAGCAAGCGCTGTTCGAACGACCGGCTCCGGTCGTTCGGCTACGAGTTCGCGTACCCGACGTTCCGGGAGGGGTATCGCGACGCGATCGACGGGGTCCGTCGATCACGCGGGTGACGGCGGGGTCCTCGCGAGGGCGACGATGACGTCTCCGCGGACGACGGCCACGGGAGGGGGTTGCCGGCGGATCCGGTCGGTTTCACCGGGACGGAATCCCCACGAAGCTTCTTGTATCGCCGGTGACTCCGGGGGGACGTATGTGGCCTCCAGCGACGCTCGCCGGGTGGACCTCGGAGGCGGAGACGTTCGCCCGGGAGAACCCCGAACTGGTCGTCACCGCGGTCTTCTTTGTCGCGTTCGTGCTCGGCAGCACGTACGTGTTCGTCCGGGCACGGCGACCGGCCGGCGAGGAGTTCCGGCGGTTGCTGGCGGACGAATCGGAGATCGCGGTGCTGATGCACCCCAACCCGGACCCGGACGCGATGGCGGCCGCGATCGGCGTCTCGTCGCTGGCCGACCAGCTCGACGTCGACGCGACCATCCAGTATCCGGGACAGATACGTCACCAGGAGAACCGGGCGTTCCGAACGGTGCTCGACCTCGAACTCGACCGGATCGACCACGTCAGCGACCTCGCAGCGGAGACGGTCGTCCTCGTCGACCACAACGAGGCGCGCGGGTTCGCCGGGGCCGACGGGGTGTTGCCGACCGCCGTCGTCGACCACCATCCGGGGGACGGACGGGGCGGGGAGTTCACCGACGTCCGGACCGACTACGGGGCGACGGCGTCGGTGATCGCGGAGTACTTCGACGACGTGGGGGCGGTCCCGGTGCCGCCGGACAAACACGCGAGCGAGACGGGCGGCGATCTCGTGTTGTCGACGCGGGCGGCGACCGGGCTCCTCTACGGGATCTTGACCGACACCAAACACCTCACGGTCGGCGCGAGCGAGCCGGACTTCGCCTCGGCGGCGTACGTCTACCCCGGCGTCGACCAGGACCAGCTCGACCGGATCGCCAACCCCGCCGTCGACGCGGAGGTGCTGGAGGTGAAAGCTCGCGCCATCGCCGGCAGGCAGATCGAGGGGTCGTTCGCGGTCGCCGACGTCGGTGGCGTGAACAACGTCGACGCGATCCCGCAGGCAGCCGACGAGCTGATCCAGCTCGAGGGCGTGAGCGCCGTCGTCATCATCGGCGAGCGGGACGGGACGATCCACCTCTCGGGGCGCTCGCGTGACGACCGGGTCCACATGGGCAACGCCATCGAGTCGGTGCTGTCGGAGGTCACGAACGGGAGCGGCGGCGGCCACTCGCGGATGGGTGGAGGGACCATCACGCCCGAGGTGGACCCCTCGGGTGAGGGAGAACGGGAGACGGTCGACCGGGACGGCCTCGCGGACGCCCTGTTCCGAGCCATGGCCGGCGACGTGTGACCGCCCAGGGTCGGCGACGTGTGACCGCCCAGGGCCGGCGACGTGTGACCGCCCAGGGCCGGCGACGTGTGACCGTAGTGGTGGGAAACGCGAACGACGCGTGAGCGCGGCGGCGCGCGATCGGACCGACGGCAACGGTTAAGCCGACACCGCCGTACCGGTGGGTATGGCGCTCGACGGTGTCGACGGCGGGATCGGAGGGATCGACGACGGGTGGCTGGCGCTCGCGGGGGTCGGCGCCGGCTACGCGGTCGCGACGGGACTGATATTTTTCGCGGTCTTCGTGCTCCCGTACCTCGCCGTAAGCGTGCTCTGAATTCGGAGCGAACTCCCCGGAGGGACGGTCAGTCGGTTCGTGGGACCGCGTACGCGCCGAGTGCGAGGAACCCGACCGCGAGCGCGGCGAGCACGGCGAGGTCGCCGGTCCACGCACTCGGCTCGTAGACGATCGCGCGCGTCCCGCGGGCGAAGTAGGTGAGCGGCGAGGCGGCGACCGCCGGCAGGAACCAGTCGGGCAACAGTGCGGGCGGGACGAACGTCTCGGAGAGGAACAGAAGCGGGAGCGCGACCGTGTTGCTCGCGGCGATCACGCCGTCCTGCGAGTCCGCGAGCGCGCCGAGCACCGCGCCCAGTCCGCAGAAGAGCGCGACCGCGACGGCGACGAAGACGGGTAGGGCCGCAAGCGCGGGCGAGACGACGAGTTCCGCGTCGGTCACCGCGAGCACGAGCCCCAGGATGAGGAGGCTCGCTGCGCCGATGATCGCGACGTTGACGAGCGTGTGTGCGAGCAACCACTCCGTGCGGGTCAGCGGCGTGGTCGCGAGCTTCTCGAAGCGGCCGCCGTCGCGGTGGCGGGCGATCTCCGACCCGACCCGCGAGAGCGGCGTGAAGAGCACGACGACCGCGAGGTAGCCGGGGATGTAGTAGCCGGCCGGCTCGGCGAAGAGGCCGCCGCCGGTCGGCTGGGTCCGGACCAGCGCGCCGAAGATGACGACGAGGATCACGGGGAAGAAGAACGTGAAGAAGACGGCGGTGCGCCGCCGGAGGAACGACCGGGCGGCCGCGGTCGCCTCGGTGAGGACCCGCGAGACGCGACTCATCGGTCCCCCCCGTCGTCGGGGACGTCCCCGGAGGATCCCCCGCCGGACCGCGGCGAGTACTGCTCGCCGGTCAGCCGGAGGTACACGTCCTCCAGCGACGGCTCCGCCCACGTCAGCGACTCGAACTCGACGCCGGCCGTGCCGAGCGCGTCGACGACCGCGCCGATCCCCTCGGGCCGCACGCCGAGCACCCGTAACCCGTCGGCGGTCGGTTCGACCGCCGGTCCGTTGACGGCCGCCCCCGTCTCGGTCCCGGCAACCGCCCCCGTCTCGAGCGCGCCGGCGACGGCGTCGACGTCCCCGTCGTCCGGTCGCGACCCGTCCAGGTCGACCTCGAGGCGGGGGCGGCCGCCGTGGTCGGCGATCAGGTCGGCGGGCGTGCCGACGGCGACGACGCCCCCGTGGCGGAGCAGCGCCACGCGGTCGGCGAGCCGTTCGACCTCGTCCATCGCGTGGCTGGTGAGGAACACCGTGGTGCCGTCGGCGGCGAGCCGTTCGACCAGTCGGTGGATCGACCGCCGGCCGGCGGGGTCGATCCCGGTCGTCGGCTCGTCGAGGAAGAGCAGGTCGGGGTCGTTGACGACCGCGGTCGCGACGCAGGTCCGGCGCTTCTGCCCGCCCGAGAGCGTCTCGTACCACGAGTCGGCGTCGTCGGCCATCCCCACGTCGCGGAGGACCGCCCCGACCTCGCGGGCCTCGTCGTAGAGGCCGCCGTAGTAGCCGACCAGCTCCCGGGCGGTGAGCCGTTCCGGCGGGTCGAACGACTGCGGGAGCAGACCGATCCGCTGGGGGTCGACCGCGTCGGGCGACGCGCCGAGGACGCGGATCGACCCCTCCGCGTCGGTCGTCCCGGTGAGCGCGCGCACCAGCGTCGTCTTGCCCGCGCCGTTCGGCCCGATCAGGCCGAACACCTCGCCCGGCTCGACGACGACGTCGACGCCGTCGAGCGCGACGACGTCGCCGTACGACTTCCGGATCCCCTCGCCGACGACCACGGGGGCGTCGCCGGCTCCCGCCGTGTGCCCTCCCGCCGTGTCGGCGTCGGCCGTGGCGGCCGTCGTCTCGTTCATGCGTTGGGGTCCGGGATCCGCGCGCCTAAGGGTTGCTCTTCGAGGGCGATCGGTTCTCGTCGAGGGCGATCGGTTCTCGTCGAGGGCGATCGGTTCGTCGATCGTCGGGGCCGAGCCGTTCGTCGTCCCGTCCCGGATCGTCCCGGTGCGCTCCGCATCCGATCCCATCCGGTACGTCTAAACGACCCGGAGCCGACCCACAGCGTATGCACTACCACGAGGCGGCGAACTTCCTGTTCGACCTCCGTCGCTTCTCGGTCAAACCCGGCACGGAGCGCATCGAGGCGCTCCTCGACCGGCTCGGGAACCCCGAGACGGCGGTCCCGTGCGTCCAGGTCGCGGGCTCGAACGGCAAGGGGAGCACCGCGCGGATGCTCGAGTCGGTCCTGCGTGAGACCGGGCTCTCGGTCGGCCTCTACACCTCGCCGCACCTCTCCGCGCTCTCCGAACGGATCCGCGTCGACGGCCGGCCCATGACCGACGCGGCCGTCGCCGACTTCGTCGCGGAGGTGAAGCCGTGGCTCGTCGAGCGGGCGGCCGGCGGCGAGCCGCTCACGTTCTTCGAGGTCGTCACGGCGATGGCGCTCCACGACTTCGCGCGCCGCGGCGCCGACGTCGTCGTCCTCGAGGTCGGCCTCGGCGGCGAGTACGACGCGACGAGCGCGGTCGACCCCGTCGCCACCGCGGTGACGAACGTCTCCCTCGAACACACCGCGGTCCTCGGCGACACGATCGCGGAGATCGCCCGCACCAAGTCCCGGATCGCACAGCCGGGCGCGCCGATGGTCACGGCCTGTACCGGCGAGGCGCTTGAGGTCGTCCGCGAGGTCTCGGGGGAGGCCGGCGCGCCGGTGACGACCGTCACGGGACCGGGGAGCGGCGGGGACGGCGACGGTCCCGCCCCGGCGATCGACGCGAGCTACGGGGGTCGCGTGAGTGCGACGGACGCCGCGGTGACGTTCGCCGGCGAGTCGGCCGGGCGATATCGGATCCCGCTGGTCGGGGAACACCAGGCGACGAACGCCGCGGTCGCGGCCGCACTGGCGCGGCGGACCGTCGACGCACTCGGCGCGCCCGACGCGACGGACGGCGTGGGTGACGACGGGACGACGGGGGTCGACGACCCCTCGGCGACGTTCGAGCGGGCGCTTGCGGACGGGCTCGCGCGGGCGACGTGGCCCGGCCGGTTCGAGGTCGTCGACACGGGGCCGCTGACCGTCCTCGACGGGGCGCACAACCCCGCAGCGTGCGCGACGCTCGCGGAGACGCTCGCGGAGTACGAGTACGCGGACCTCCATCTCGTGTACGCCGCGATGCACGACAAGGACCACGCGGGCGCGGTCGGCGCGCTCCCGGACGCCGCGACCGCGATCGCCTGCCGGCCCGCGCTCGACCGCGCGGAGGACCCGGCAGTGCTCGCGGCGGCGCTCCGGACGGGCGGCGTCGACGACGTGACCGAAGGTGACGACGTCGCCGACGCGGTCGCGGCCGTGACCGAGCGCGCGGACCCGGCCGACTGCGTGCTCGTCGTCGGCTCGCTGTTCGCGGTCGCGGAGGCGCGCGCGTCCCTGTACCGGACGGTGACGCCGAAGTCCGTCGACGGCCCGGAGGACGCTGTACGGGCGCTCGAACGCGGCGGCGTCCCCCCGGCGGACGTCGACCGCGCCCGCGACGGGGTCGACCACCGCGTCCGGACGCTCCGGTTGCGCGGGGACCGCGCTCGCCGGGTCGCTGCCACGCTCCGGACGGTCGGCGGCGAGGCCGCCGTC
>NZ_QMIM01000028.1 GCF_003287355.1 Halorubrum sp. 48-1-W | reverse complement strand
CGGGGAGCGGAGACGCACCAGTAGACGTGCGTGTGAATGGTGGGACGTTGAACGGCGAGAGTTACCAGACTATTGCTGGGGACTGATTGCCGGGAGTCCACATCAAAGCCTTACCCTCAAGGACCGAGGCGCGTAGCGCCGAGGGAGTAGGGTAGGGTAGTTTACAATCCCGAGGTCAATCCCGATACTGTTGCTCGTATCGAGCGTCTCTACCTCGGGTTTCTCAGGCAGATCTGCCGTGTCAGTTTCGAGGCCGAAGGAGACGAACCACTCGCTGGTCGTTTCCTGTTTCACCGTGACTTCTTTGATGAATGCCTCGTCGGGGATCTCGCGATGGTAGCAGATCTCGATATCTCCGATTTTGGAGAGCCAGAGTGTCGCGGTGCAGCCACTCGTGTTTTTGAGCTCGAAGCCGGACTGCGAGTACGTCATGCTCTGGTAGTCTCTGGGTGATTTCCATGTGAGTTTCTCGACCCTGTTCCCATTTTGCTTCTGTTCGGAGAGTCCGGTGAGGTTCTGATAGAACCGCGTGACGGTTCGTTGGAGAGCCTTCGAATTGACGTCCGAGAAGATGGGAAACTCGTCTTTCCAGTCGGGAAGTCGAGAGTGGTGCTTGTACGCAGAGCCGATGTCGTCGGCGTCCACGTTCTCGTACTCGTAGAGGGTGTAGTTGTACGCTTGGCGATGAACATCGATGTGGTGATCAAGCCGCTCCGCTACCTCTTGTGTTGGGTAGGCGTGGTAGCGGTGACTGTACTCCATCGCTGTCTCTTGATTAGAGATATGTCGATTTAATGGTTTGTACTGGTGTACGGCGATTCATCCCCTCCTTACTCGCTCGCGGTACTCGCTCGTGGAGGAAGGGGCATTCTCGCCTCAATTTTGGTAATCACTATCAGACTGGGAGGTCCGCGTCGGGACCGACGACGCGGTCGACCTCCGCCGGCGCGCGCCAGTCGGTCGTGTGCTCGAGCAGTTGGACGACCATCCGGCCCGTCACCCCCCAGACGGTGTAGCCGTCCACGTGGAAGTAGTGGACGCGGTGGTCGCCGTACTCCGGGTGGCCGACCCGTCGTTCGGACTCGTAGTTCGCGGGGTCGGTCAGGTCGTCGACCGCGAGGACGGCGACCTCGGCGACCTCCGACTCGTCGGGGACGTACTCCCGGTCGGGCGCGACGCCGACGAAGGGGCGGACCGCGTAGTGGCTGCTGGTCCGCGTGTCGTCCATGCGGCCGACGACGTCGACCTCGTTCGGGCGCATTCCCACCTCCTCGTTCGCCTCGCGGAGGGCGGTGTCGGTCAGGGTCCGGTCGACCGGCTCGCGGCCGCCCCCGGGGAAGCTCATCTGTCCGGGATGCTCGCCGAGGTGCTCCGCGCGCTTCGTGAAAAGCAGGTGGGCGTCGCCGTCGCGTTCGATCACCGGGGCCAACACGGCCGCCTCCCGGCGGCCGGCGAGCGACCGTGGCGTGTGACGGCGGAGCCCCGACAGGTCCATACGGGACGTAGGCGTCCGGACGTGGTTAACGTTTCTCCGGGTTCCGGCGGATCGAAAGGGGGTGCCTCGTTCGGCTTCGGACGTTTTAAGCCGGCGACCCACCCTGTGAGGAACAATGAGCGACGACGACCAGGAGCTCGGGATCACCGAGTCCAAGTCACACAACACCGGCGAGTGGTACGCCGAAGTCGTGCGGAAGGCGGGGCTCGCGGACTACGGCCCCGAGGGGATGAGCGGGTTCATCGTCACGCGGCCGCGGGCGTACGCGGTCTGGGAGCGGCTCCAGGGGTTCCTCGACGCGAAGTTCAAGGACACCGGCGTCCGGAACGCCTACTTCCCGATGTTCATCCCGGAGTCGTACCTCGAACGCGAGAAGGACATCGTCGAGGGGTTCGACCCCGAGGTGGCGTGGGTGACCGAGGCGGGGACCGAGGAGCTCGAAGAACGGCTCGCGGTCCGGCCCACCTCGGAGTCGATCATCACGCCGTACATCTCCCAGTGGGTGCGGAGCCACCGCGACCTCCCGCTACGCGTGAACCAGTGGTGTTCGGTCGTGCGCTGGGAGGCGACGGAGACGAAGCCGTTCTTCCGGACGAAGGAGTTCCTCTGGCAGGAGGGCCACACCGCCCACGCGACGAGCGAGGGCGCCTGGGAGGAGACGATGACGCGGCTCGACCAGTACGAGTCCGTCTACGAGGACCTGCTCGCGATCCCCGTGTTGAAGGGCCAGAAGCCGGACCACGACAAGTTCCCCGGCGCGGACACGACGACGACCGTCGAGGCGCTCATGCCCGACGGCAAGTCGGTTCAGGGCGCGACCTCCCACCACCTGGGGCGGTCGTTCGCGGAGGCGTTCGGCATCACGTTCTCCGACGAGAACGAGGACGAGCGGACCGCGCACACCACTTCCTGGGGGCTCTCCTGGCGCGCACTCGGCGCGCTGATCATGACCCACTCCGACGAGCAGGGGCTGGTGCTCCCGCCGACGGTCGCGCCGACGCAGGTCGTCGTCGTCCCCATCTGGCAGGAGGACACCAGAGACGAGGTGCTCGAGTACGCTGAGGGCGTCGCGGACGACCTCGAGACAGCGGGGATCCGCGTCGAACTCGACGACCGCGACGAGCGCAACCCCGGGTTCAAGTTCAACGAGCACGAGCTGAACGGCGTCCCGCTGCGGGTCGAGATCGGCCCCTACGAGGTCGAAGACGACGAGCTCACGCTGAACCACCGTCCCGACGGCGAGGAGCACGTCGAGGACCGCGAGGGCGTCGTCGAGACGGTCCGTGAACACCTCGACGAGGTGTACGCGAAGCTGTACGCGGCGGCCGAGGAGACCCTCGACGGCGCGGTCAGGGAGGCGGACGACCGCGCCGGGATCCTCGGGACGCTCGGCCAGCACGGCGGGTACGTGAAGACGCCGTGGTGCGGCGACGAGGCGTGCGAGGAGCCGATCAAGGAGCCGATGGCCGCCGAGATCGTCATGGTCCCCTTCGAGGACGACGACCCGCTCGTCGACGGCGACGCGGACCACGGGGAGACGTGCGCGATCTGCGGCGACCCGGCCGAGCGAACGGCGTACTTCGCGAAGTCGTACTGAACGGGTCACTCACCGACGGCTCGCGCCCCGGACCGCCCCTCGAAGGGTGTCTCGCGCCGAGATCCGGCTTAATTCGGCTTAATTCGGGACGAGGGGTGTGGGAGTATTTACCCGGCGGCCGCCGATCGACGGACATGATTCGACGGATCCCGTTGCTCGTGGCGGCGCTGGTCGTCGTTGGACTGATCGCGATGGTCCCGCTGGGTGCCGCGGTGACCGGCGAGCCCGGGTCGGCACCGGCCATCGGCGACGCCACGGGGGTCGACGAGAACGCACAGGTCGACGAGAACGACACGCAAGCCGGGGAGAACGACACGCAGGTCGCGGAGAACGACACGAGCGACATCAGCCCCGGAGAGCGGCTCTCCGGGGTCATCGGCGTACAGGGGGCCGAAGTCGACGGCGAGGTCGAGTCCCGGTCGTTCGGGATCCGGCTCGCGGAGGCGGAGACCGACGAGGAGCGCGCAGCGGTGATCGCGGACCAACTCGACCGGAACGAGGAGCGGGTCGCGGAGCTCCGCGAGCGACGGCGCGACCTCCGCGAACGCCGCTCCGCCGGAAACGTGAGCGACGGCGTGTACGCAGGACAGGAGGCGGAGATCGGCGCACGGGCGGTAACGGTGAACCGGACGACGGAGCGGAGCGCGGAGGTCGCGTCCGGGCTCCCGGCTGACGTCCTCGCGGAGCAGGGCGTCGACGCGGAGCGGATCCGGACGCTCAGGGAGCGGGCGAGCGAGCTGAGCGGCCCGGAGACGGCGGCGATCGCCCGTGAGATCGGCGGGAACCGGACCGGGGCGCCGATGGGACCCGAGCGTGACCGTCCGGGAGCCGGCCCCGGCGGATCGGACGGTTCGACTCCGGCGATCGGCGGTCCGAACTCGACGGCAAACGTCTCGGAGGCGGGGAACGACACGATCGGGAACGACACGATCGGGAACGACACGGCCGGGGACGCCCCGGAGCGTGACGGTGCGAACGCGAGCGAGTCCGACGCCGGGGGCGACGCCACCGCCGGGGGCGACGCCACCGCCGGAGCGGACGCGGGCGATGACGGATCGACCGGCGATGGGGCGACCGGCGACGGAACGGACGCCGAGGGCGGCGACGGAACGGACGCCGAGGGCGGCGACGGAACGGACGCCGAGGGCGACGACGGTCCCACGAGTGACGACGGTTCCACGAGTGACGGCTCAACGGACGACGAGACCTCCGGAACCGACGGTGGTTCCGGCCAGGACTCGAACGGGGACGCGGACGGAAGCGATCGGGGCGAGCCGTAGCTTGCCGATGACGTGGAGAAACGGTCGTCGAACGGCCACTGGGGTCGGTGACGACTGGGAGACATGCGAAGCGATTTAGCACGCGCGCGTGTTCGCCCGTCCGTGAAGCGAACGACCGCCCTCCTCGTGGTCGCCTGCTGTCTCGTCGCCGGCCTCCTCGTCGGCGCGTCCACCGGCGTCGCGGGGGTCGCGGGCGATCCCTTCGCCCAACAGGAAGAGATCGACCCAGACGACGTCCTGATCACCGCCGACGTCGACGCCGACGGCGACGCGATATGGACGATCGAGTACCGGGTACGGCTCTCGACGGACGACGAGGAGCAGGCCTTCGAGGAGTTCCGGACGGACCTCGAGGCGGACCCCGGGGCGTACACCGACCGCTTCCGGGGACGGATGGAGACGACGGTCGGAGAGGCGTCGAACGCGACGGGACGGGAGATGTCCGTCTCGAACGTCTCCGTGACCGCGGAGCGCCGGGAGATCCCCCAGGAGTACGGGGTCGTCACCTACCGGTTCCGCTGGGGCGGGTTCGCGACCGTCGAGGACGGCCGGATCGCCGTCGGCGACGCGATAGACGGGATGTTCCTCGACGAGCAGAGCTCGCTCATCCTCTCGTGGCCGGACTCCCACGAGTTGGCGTCGGCCTCGCCCGACCCCGCGGAGACGCGCGAGGGGTCGGTCGTCTGGGTCGGCCCCGTCGACTTCGCCGGGGGGGAACCGCGGCTCACGGCTGTCCCGGAGTCCGCCCTGAGTTCGCTCCCGGGCTGGCTCCCGGCACTCGCCGTGGTCGGGCTCCTCGTCGTCCTCGGCGGAGCTGTGGCGTACGTCCGGCGCGATCGGGGGTCGTCGGAATCGGCGGGGTCGGCGCCTCCGACTACCGGCGCTACCGCGGACGAGGGGTCGACGGCGGAAACGGCCGCGGGCGAGGGTTCGACGGCGGAAACGGCCGCGGGCGAGGGTTCGGCGGAGGCGGGCCCCGTCGACGGCGGACCGTCGGACGGCGAGCCCGCCGACGGGGGCTCCGCGGACGACGGTGGGGACGTTTCGCCCGTCGACGCGGAGCTCCTGAGCAACGAGGAGCAGGTGCTCCGGCTCATCGAGCGCGAGGGGGGACGGATGAAACAGAAGCGGGTCGCGGAGGAGCTCGACTGGACGGCCGCCAAGACGAGCCAGGTCGTGACCGGCCTCCGCGACGAGGGCGACCTGGAGGGGTTCCGGCTGGGCCGCGAGAACGTGCTCTCGTTGCCGGACGACGGCGATGGCGAAGCCGGCGTCGGTGACGACGAACCCGGTGACGGCGGCGGTGACACCGACCGCGACGCGTCGACCGACTAGAGGTACTTGCTCGCCGTCGTCACCGCCTTCCGCCCGCTCGCCAACGCGCCCTGGATCGAGGACCACTCGGTGTACTCGCCAGCGAGCACCACCGGCCCCTCCGGGTCGTCCGGGTCGGGGAGGGTCGCGTGAATCCCCGGCGGCTGGGCGAACTGCGCGAAGGGGATCCGGTCGACGGCGACCGTCTCGAGGCTCTCGAACCCGCGTTCGGGGAACCACGACGAGAGCGCCTCGCGAGTGTCCACACGGAGGTCCTCCGCGTCGCGCTCCAACGCCGACTCGCCGAGGAACGTCGCTGCGAGCAGGGGCCGGTTCCGGGGCGCGTACTCGGTGGCGACCTCCGATATCGGCACGACCGCGTTCGGCGACTCGTCGGCCGCGTTGAGCAGGATCCGCCGTCCGGTCGCGAACGACGAGCGCTCGGGGAGCGCGTACCACGCGGTGACGTTGGGAACGCCGGCATCGGGGATCGACTCGACGCCGGTCAGCGTCCGCGCCTCCGGCGGCGTCGTCGCGACGACGACGACGTCGGCGTCGAGGGTCTCGCCGTCGGCGAGTTCGACGCGCGCGCCGTCCGCCGGGCCCCCGGAACCGAGGCGGAACCGGCCGCCCGAGCCGACGTCGACCGCCTCGACGTCCTCGCCCGTGCGGACCTCGACGCCGGCGTCCGCCGCGCGCTCGGCCAACTGCTCGGGGATCGCCGTCATCCCCCCGGCGGGGATCGCGATCGACCCGCGGCTCATCGCGCGGAAGGTGTACTCGAAGACGGCCTTGGAGGTCGAAAGCGACCGGTCGAGCGTGATCCCGCCGTAGAAGGGTTCGACGAAGTTCGCGACGTAGTCGCTCGAGAAGCCCCAGTCCGTGAGATACTCGCGGATCGACGCGTCGGGGCCGGATCCCGCGAAGAACTCGTCCGCAGCGCGTTTCGAGAGGTCGTACCGGAGCGCGAGCGTCCGGAGCTTGTCCGAGAAGGGGACCTCGTGGTTGAGCGCGGACTCGACGACGGCGGTCGGTTCGCGGAGCGGGTCGGCGAGGACGGCCCGCGACCCCGGTCGACAGATCGTCGCGCCAGGCGAGAACGCGCGGAGGTCGAGCGCGTCGACGTCGAGTTCGCGCCTCACGGCGGGGTAGCTCGTGAACAGTATCTGGAAGCCCCGGTCGAGCGTGAAGCCGTCGACCTCGCGGGACCGAACCCGACCGCCGACTGTCGGCCGTCGTTCGAGGAGCGTCACGTCCCTGCCCGCCTCCGCGAGCCGAGCCGCCGAGCCGAGCCCGGCGAGTCCGCCGCCGACGACGATGGCGTCTGCGTCCATGCGTGGGGGTTCGGGCCGGTCGCTTATAAGCGACGGCGGGACGCCACCGTTTCGACCGGAGTGGGAAGCGATTAGTCCCGCCCGCCGGAAGCTTTCGTATGGAGACGACCGAGGCGTTCCGCGGGCTGGAGAGTCGTGCGTCCGGGCGAGTGTACGAGACGGCGGACCCGGCGGAACTCCCCGAGGAGGCGGGGCGCGTCGAACCGACCTACGACTACGACGCGGTCGACCCGGAGGACCTGTTCGAGGGGACGAGCGCGTCGACGGTCAGCGGCGGTCCCGCCGGGACCCCTGCTGCGGGCCACTGGCGGTTCGACGCGCTCCTCCCGTTCCCCGCGTCGGCCGGGCTCTCCGCCAGCGAGGGGTCGACCCCGCTCGTGCCGACCGAGCGGCTGGCCGACGAGCTCGGCGTCAGGGCCGTGTACGTCAAAGACGAGGGGCGGAACCCGACGGGGACCGTCCTCGACCGCGGGCTCTCCGTCGCGATGACTGCGGTCGCGGGCCGGGCAGCGGCGGGGGCCGACGTCGAGCCGCTCGCGTGCGCGAGCCCCGGCAACGCGGGGCAGTCGATGGCGGCGTACGCGGGGCGGGCCGACCTGCGGTCGTACGCGTTCGTCCCCTCGCGGTGTGCGTTCTCGAACAAGGCGATGACCAACGTCCACGGCGGCGACATGCGGGTCGTCGGCGGGCGGTTCCCCGACGCGGTCGCCGCCGTCGACGACCAGCTGGAGACGACGTACACGGACCTGAACGAGTTCACGACGCCCTACCGCCACGAGGGGGTGAAGACGGTCGCGTTCGAGCTGGTCGCCGACCTCGGCGGCGCTCCCGACGTCGTCGTCGTCCCGACCGGCACCGGCGAGGTGCTCGCGGGCGTGTACAAGGGGTTCGCCGAGCTGGCACGGGTCGACGTGATCGACGCGATACCCCGGCTCGTCGCGGCGCAGGCGAGCGGGTGTGCCCCGATCGCGGCTGCGGTCGAACGCGGGCTCGACGAGCCCGAACCGTGGTCGACGCCCGACACCATCTGCGGCGAGCTGGAGGTCCCCGACCCGGCCGGCGGCCGCGCCGCGCTCGAGGCGATCGAGCGGAGCGGCGGGACCGCCGTGACCGCGGACGACGGGGACGTCCTCGCGAGCGCGGTCGCCGTCGCCCAGAACGAGGTGATCGAGATGGGCGTGGCCGGCGGGGCCGCACCCGCGGGCGCGTGGGAGCTCGCCGAGGCGGACTACTTCGACGGCGACGAGACCGTCGTCCTGCTCAACACCGACGCCGGGCTCAAGACGCCCGACGTGTTGCGGAGCCACCTGATGGGTCAAGGGATCTGAGTCGACGGGGTCCGAGTCGGCGAGGGAACTCGAGCCGCTACGGGCTGCGTGCCACGCCCGCAGCGAGCGTCGCGAGGACCGCGAGGACCGCCGTGACGACGCCGAACCCGGGGGCGTTCCCGCCGGTTTCGGACGCCCCGTCCCCGCCCTCCGAGGCGGCGTACTCCTCGACGGCGTCCGCGATCCTCGTCGTCGTTTCGATCACGCTGCGCGGCGCGGGCTGGTTCAGCCAGTGGACATCGATCACGATCGCGTTCCCCTCCTGGCCGGCGGTCGTCTCCGCGTACGGGGTCTCGTTCATGATCGGCGAGTCCGGCTCGTTGACGAGGATCAGCTCCGGGTCCATCTCGAGGACGACCTCGTCCGAGAGCTGCGGGTACCCCTCGTGCTCCTCGCCGGCGACGTTCTCGAGCCCGCCGATCGTCATCACCTCGTCGATGAAGGTGTTCCCGCCGGCGACGAAACCGCTCCCGAGCGGGTAGAGCGCGGCCGGGCGGTCGAGGTCGGCGGTCCGGTCCCGGACCTCCTCGACGGTGTCGTTCATCTCCGTGTTCGTCTCGACAGCGGCGTCGCACTCGCCGACCAGCCGGCCGATCGTTTCGGTCTTGTCGGCGATGTCGGCGACGCCGGTCGCCTCGGGGAAGTGGTAGACGGTGAGGCCGGCGTTCCGGAGGTCCTCGACTTGGTCCGCGGAGGCGTTAGGGGCCAACACCAGGTCGGGCTCGGTGCCGACGACGCGCTCGACGCTGACGCCGAGCCCCTCCGCGGAGACGTTCTCCTTCCCCTCGGCTCCGTCGAGGTACGCCGCGTACTGGGTCACGCCGACGACGCGATCCCGTGCGCCGACCTCCCACAGCGTCTGGGCCGCCGAGGGGTTCGTCGTCGTGATCCGATCGGGCGGCTCCTCGAGCGTGATCGTCTCGCCCGTCGCGTCGGTCACCTCGAGCGGGAACGAACACTCCCCGTCCGTCTGTTGGACGTCCGAGCCACCCGCTACCTCGTGCTGGACGTCCGAGCCACCCGCTACCTCGGTTACCGGCTGTGCCCCCGCCGCCCCGCCCGCGACGCCGCCCACGAGGGCCGTCGTCACGAGCAGGGCGACCACGACCGCGAAGCTGTCTCGCATCGGTGGATCGACGCGCCCGGTCCAATAAGTATTTACCTACTACAAGTTCTGTTGACTAGCGAATGCGTGTTCGGCGTCGAGCGGTGACGTGGTCGGCAGCCCTAGCCGCCGTGCTCGCCGTCGTCGTCGTCGTCAGTGCGGGGATCGGACCGGTGCGGATCCCCCCCGCGGAGGTGCTGAAGGTCGTGTTGAACGCGACGGTCGTTCCCGCGGGCGTCGAGCTCGGGACGCGGGGCGCGGGCCCGCTCGCGCTCCCGGGGATCGACCTCGCGTACCGCTCGCCGTTCGCGTTCCCCGTCGACGACGTCCACCGCCGGATCGTCCTGCTCGTCAGGCTCCCGCGGATCCTGCTCGCGGCGCTCGTCGGGTTCTCGCTCGCGGCCGCGGGCACCGTGATGCAGGGGTTCTTCCGGAACCCGATGGCGGATCCGTCCATCATCGGCGTCTCCTCGGGCGCGGCCGTCGGCGCGGTCGCGTTCATCGTCTTCCCGACCGCGCTGTCGGCGACGCTGACGCTGCCCCTCGTCGGCGCGGTCGACGTCGGCCTCTCGTACGGGGCGGGCGTGAGCCTGTTCGCGTTCGTCGGTGCGCTAGTGGCGGCGTTCGGCGTGTACGCCATCGCGACGCGACACGGCCGGACCCCGGTCGCGACCCTGCTCCTGGCCGGCGTGGCCGTCCAGACGTTCCTCGGCGCGGTCATCTCGTACCTCCAACTCCAGGCGGGCGAGTCTCTCCGCCGGATCGTCGCGTGGCTGATGGGCCACCTCTCCGGGGCCGCCTGGAGCGAGGTCACGGCCACCGCGCTCGTCGTCCCGCCGCTCTTCCTCGTGCTCCTCGTGTACTCCCGGGACCTGAACGTCCTCTTACTCGGCGAGGAGGAAGCCCACGGGCTCGGGATCGAGGTCGAGCGAACCAAGCGGATACTGCTCACAGCGAGCGCGCTGATCACGGCCGCGGGGGTCGCGTTCGCGGGCGTCATCGGCTTCGTCGGCCTGATCGTCCCGCACATGCTCCGGCTCGTCGTCGGTCCCGACCACCGCGTTCTGCTCCCGACCGCCGCGCTCGCCGGCGGGACCTTCCTCGTCGCCGCCGACACCGCGGCGCGCTCGGGGACTGCGGAGCTCCCGGTCGGCGTCGTGACCGCCGCCGTCGGCGCGCCCTTCTTCGTCTACCTCCTGATGAGCCGGGAGGTGAACGAACTGTGAGCGTCGACGGTCCGCTCGTCTCCGTCCGCGACCTCTCCGTCTCCTTCGGCGACGTCGAGGCCCTCTCCGGCGTCGACGTGACGCTCGAACCGGGCTCGTTCGTCGGGCTCGTCGGCCCCAACGGCGCGGGCAAGACGACCGTCCTCCGGGCGATCAAGGGGACCGTCGAGCCCGACGCGGGCACGGTCCGACTGGACGGCGACCCGATCGACGGCCTGTCCGCCCGCGAGGTCGGCCGGCGCGTGGCAAGCATCCCCCAGGACACCGGCCTCGCGTTCGACTTCCGGGTGCGCCACGTCGTCGAGATGGGGCGGACCCCGCACCTCGGTCGGTTCGACGGCCACGGGCCCGCGGACGTCGCGGCCGTCGACGAGGCGATGGCTGCCGCCGGCGTCGAGCGCTTCTCGGACCGATCGATCGGCGAAGTGTCCGGGGGCGAGCGTCAACGCGTCCTGCTCGCGCGAGCGCTGGCACAGGGAACGCCGACGCTGGTCCTCGACGAGCCCACCGCGAGCCTCGACGTGAACCACGCCGTGACGGCGATGGACCTCGTCCGCGACCTCGTCGACGAGGGCCGGGCGGCGATCGCGGCGATCCACGACCTCGACATGGCGGCACGGTACTGCGACCGGGTCGTCGTCCTCGCGGGCGGGTCGGTCCACGCCGGCGGCCCGCCTACGGCGGTGCTCGACGCCGGGTCGGTCCGCGGGGCGTTCGACGCGGAACCGTTCGTCGGCCGGAACCCGGCAACGGGGACGCCCGCCGTGACCGCCTTCCCGCGGTCGGACGCCGAGCCCCGACGGGTCCACGTCGTCGGCACCGGCCCGGACACTGCGCGGGTCGTCGCCCGGCTCGCGGCCGCCGACCACGGGGTCTCCCTCGGCGTGGTCCCCGCCGGCGACGCCGCCGCCGTCGCGGCCGCCGACGCGGACGCCCCCGTCGTGACGGTCCCTCCCTTCGCCGGCGTCGACGCCGAGTCGCTCGCGGCGGCACGCGAGTTGGCCGTGGCGGCGGACGTGACCCTCGTCGTCGGCCGGAGCGACGGGTGTGGGGAGTCCGCTTCCGACGTGAGCGAGGTCGTCTCCGCCGCGGAGCGAGTCGTCGAGGTCCCCGCCGACGTCGACGGGGAGGCGGTGCTCGAGGCGGTCGCGGACGCGGCGGCGGACGGGGCGGACTCGAACGGGTCGACGTAGCCTTGCCCCCGAAACGTCACGCTTTATCGGCCCGCCCCCGTCCCTCCGGCAATGAGCGTCCCCTGCGTCGCCGTCGAGCGCGAGCGCGGCGAGGCCGTCCGCGAACGGCTCGCCGCCGCCGACCTCCTCGACGGCGATCACGAGATCGCCGTCGAGGACGGGTCCATCTACATTCCCGTCACCGACGCCTCCGCGGTCCCGGCGGACCTCGCCGACCGGATCGTCGAGCGCGACGCGGCCGAGCGCGACCGCCCGCGGACCCCCGCCGACCTGCTCGGCTACGAGCCGTCGCTCGAACGCCTCGGCGACATCGTGATCCTCGACGAGGACGACGACGGGCGCGCCCGCGAGATCGCCGACGCCGTGATGGCCTCCGACCTCCCGTGTGCGACCGTCCTCAACCGTGCCTCGCCGATCGAGGGCGAACTGCGCGTTCGCCGGTGGGACGTGCTCGCCGGGAACGGCACTGAGACCGTCCACCGCGAGTACGGCCACGAGTTCGCGCTCGACGTCGCCGAGGTGTACTTCTCGCCCCGGCTCGCGACCGAGCGACACCGGGTCGTGGAGACGGTCGAACCCGGCGATTTCGTCGTCGACATGTTCGCCGGGGTCGGCCCGTACGCGATCCCGATGGCGGCCCGCAATTCGGAGGTGGTCGCCTGCGACCTCAACGAGGCGGCGATCGCGTACCTCGAGGAGAACGCCGAGCGGAACGGGGTCACCGACCGCGTGACCGCGCTCGCCGGCGACGTCCGGGAGACGACGGACGCGTATGCGGACGCTGCCGACCGGCTCGTGATGAACCTCCCGCACTCGGCCGACGCGTTCCTCGACACCGCGGTGTCGCTCGCGGGCGAGGAGTGCGTGATCCACTACTACGACATCCAGGGCGAGGACGACCCGTTCGGTCCAGGGACCCGGGCGATCCGTGCGGCCGTGGGCGACGAGTACGACGTCGCCGTCGAGACCGAGCGCGTCGTCCGGTCGTACGCGCCCCACGAGTACAACGTCTGTCTCGACGTCCGGTTGACCCGGGCGTGAGGCCGGTCGGAGTCGGTGGAACCGGTCGGAGGGTCAGTACGCGATCAGCACGACCGCGACGACCGCCGCGGCGATCCCCGCCAGGTCGCTGGCTTCGGGGACGTTTCCGAAGGCGACGAAGCCGAGGCCGGCGGCGACGACGAAGTACATCGCCGTGATCGTCGTCGCGATCCCCGCCGAGCCGACCTGGAGCGCCATGTAGTAGGCGACCGCGCCGACGCCGGCGGCGACCCCGCCGAGACCCGCGAACCAGAGCGCCATCGGGTCGCTCCCGAGTAGGCTCGTTCCACGATGCCAGGTGTACACCCCCGCGACGGCGATGGCGACCGCGTAGGAGACTATCATCGCCACCTCCGGCGCCATCGACCGGGTCGCCGCGTCGGCGAGGACCGCCCAGAACCCCCACGCGACCGCGCCCACGAGCGCGAGGACGACTACCTGGTTCATGACCGTTCGTTTTCCTCGTCGTCGTCCACGGGAAGCCCCTGCGGTCGTATACGGTGCGCGATGTCGGCTGGCGTGAGACCCATACCCCGTCTGGTACGGCCGTCATCAAAAACGGACCGCGATCCGGCCGCCGTTTCCGGCGGGCGGCGATCCGCGGACCACGCTCCGTGGCCTGGGACCGTTCCGCCGTGGGAGACTCGACCGCGACCTATTTTCATTCCAGTGACAAGTTATATGCCGCTCGGGCGCGTATCGTCGATCGCATGAGCGACACGGAAGACCCCGAAGAGCGGATCGAGGAGACGACCACCTGGCCGGAGCTGGCGATCGGCCTGTACGACCGGCTGACCGGCCGGAACGCGGAGATCATCTACGAGTTCGAAGACATGTACGTCGACGTCCCGAGCGGCACCGGTGAGGACGTCGAGCACGCTCGCTGGCGACTCGACGGTACCGTTCGCGTCACGACCCGTGAACGGGACTGACCCGCCCGCTCCGCTTTCGATCACGACGGACGACCTGACTCTCACGGTCGACGGCGTTCGGATGGACGTCCGGTCGACCGGCGACCACGTGTTCGTGGAGGTACCCAGCGTCCGGGGGGCCGTCCGGGTCGTTCGGAACCTCCCGGTCGAAGCGGACGCGACCGGCCCGACGCGGTTCCTGGTCGGGGCGGACCTTACGACAGAGTTCCGCGTCCGCGGACGAACCGTCGCGGTGCTCGGTGCTGCCGCACGCCCTGGTCCGATCGCACGCGCGCTGGGTGTCTCTCCCGCCGAAATCCGCCTCGCCGGATTGGTCGGTGCCGGCTGGAGCGGTCTGTCGGCGGCGGCGGATGCCGTACGCCGCTTCGTCGATTGACCCCGACGACGGCACGTGACGAATGGCGTTGGGCGGTCCTCAGGGTCGGAACGGAGACGACGGAAACGCCGTCAACCCCGAGCGACGATCGGGGCCGACGACCACAGCCCGTCACATGACGAGAGTCCGCGGCCGTGACGTCGGGGCCAGAGGCGACCTCGCGCTTGGCGTCTCGAAGACGTGGATCACACGTCGGCCGCGGTCGTTGCTGACAGCCGATGACCGCTCGACGGCGGATCGTAGGGACGTCGTGACGTGCCGTGTCACGCTGTCGCCGCCGCGGTCGTCGCCGCCCGATACGGGCTCCGATCGGGCAGACACCGTCGCGGGAACCGGTCCCCGCTGTTGGGAGGTACACAGTGTCTTTCGGCACTCGATGGATGCCCAATCGGATATATATGTTTTTTCCTTATATAGATACCAAGACTCGAGATACTGTGAAACGATCGGGTAGCTATCGTTCGTATCGTTTCGTGTATCGGAATCTCTTCGATAACGGTCGATCGCGGTCAACCTGTCGCGTTCGATCGGAGCCGATTCGGGCGATCGGCGGTCCCGTCGGCGACTCCGTTTCGGAACCCTTATTTTCGTCATCGGGGTATGAACGGATGCGTGCCGGAGTAGCTCAGCTGGCAGAGCGATTCCTTCGTAAGGAATAGGTCGAGGGTTCAAATCCCTCCTCCGGCTCTTCTGACGGAACGACGTGGAGTCGAAGAGCCGCGGGAGGGGTTTGAATCAGAGCGTGAAGCGGAGCGAAACGACCGTGGTTCACAATCGCCTCCTCCGGCTTCAAAAAGCGATTCTGAGACTTTTTATGAGCACGTTCCTGGCCGGTGAAGTTTGGGGTCCCCTGTAGAATACAGAGGCTGTAGTCATCGCTGAATTTCGACGTCGGTGAACTCGAAACGCGCACCACCGGATTCGCTGTTAGTCAGCGTGACCCCCCACCCATGTGCTTCAGCGATCCGCTGTACGATCGCCAACCCAAATCCGGTTCCACCACCCGTGGACGAGTATCCCGGCTCAAAGACCGCATCCCGTTCGTCTTCAGGAATGCCCGGCCCGTCGTCTTCAAAATAGAGCGTCTGTTCGTCCGCCTGGCCGATCCGAACCGTCACATCGTCGCCGCCGTGTTCGACGGCATTGCGAAGCAGATTCTCACAGACGTGTTGGATTCGATCTGGGTCCGCGCGGATCCTCAGGTCGTCTTCGATCTCCAACGTAGTGGCGGAGGTATCAACCGTCTCCCAACACTTGCCGATCGCACTCACGAGGTTGACCGGTTCCATCTCACCGACTCGTTGGCCGTTACGGGCGAGCGCTAGGGTATCCTCAACGATCTCTTCCATCCGGCTCAATGCAGTCCGAAGGGACTCGATATGTTCGCTCTCGTACTCCCGATCAAGAAGCGCTGTGCGGCCTTGTGCGACGTTCAGTGGGTTCCGTAAATCATGAGAGATGACGCTCGCAAACTCATCGAGTTGTTCGTTCTGGCGTTGGAGTTCACGTTGCCGCCGTAGCCGCTCCGAAATGTTTCGGAAGACGCCCTGGAAGAGCGGCTGGTCGTGGTTCACGTCTTCCATGGCCCAGGCATTGATTTCGACGGGAATCCGGTCGCCATCAGCCGTGACCGCGAACACAGGTGATCCGTCGTCGAACTGTGAAATGACCGCTGGGTTCCGCTCAAAGTGCGTTTTGAAGAGGTCTTCATACCGATCTCGCTCGTCGGCAGGGTGGAGGGCAAGCACGTCCATTGAGTACAACTCCTCCTGGGTGTAGCCGAAGAACGTTTCAGCCGCTTGACTCACCTCGACGATCTCCCCCGTCTCGGGGTTGGCAATTACGATCGAATCCGGCGAACTCTCGATGAGTCCCCGGAGATTCGTGTCTTCCTCGGTCTCCGGCGACATGTATACGTGCTGTAGAGTACAGTGACTATAAAATGTCGAATCGAATTCGCTGGTTAGCTCAGTGTCGCTAAGTACGCGCGTTAGGCCTCGTTTAGACGCCCCAGAAAGCGTCAGTTCAGGGCTGGTAGTGGGAACGGGATCAGCCGTGAAGTCACTCCACTCTCGTTGGGTCGATAACGGCAATAGAAGCCAACCTACACCGCGTCTAAACACGGTCCATCCTCTGTATTCAGCACGACCGGAAAAACACGGGTGAAGTCGGCACCCACACGTGCTCGCGTGTGGGGCGGAGGCGACGCGCCGGAGCAGGACGCTCGCTTCGCCGCCGGGCTCGTGGGACGCTGCCCGACAGCGCGGAAGCGTTAGGTGGCCAGCGGCCGATCGCGGGGACATGGACCCCTCACGAGCCGACGTCGAGACGGCACTGGAGGCGTACCGATCCGAAGAGCCCCTGTACACGGTCGAGTCCGAGGCGGTCGAGACCCTGCCGGACGCGTTCCGAAGTGGCGAGTACGGTCGCCGGGACGCCCAGTGGGTGGTTCGGTGGTACGGCCGTCGCTACCTCGGCGACGAGCCCGCGGGCGAGGACCGGAGCCGACGCGAGGAGGCGTTCGAGGGGGCCGACTTCGAGGCCGTCCGGGACGCCATCGCGACCGCGGTCGAGGCGGAACGCGAGGGGTCGGGTTCGGCGGGATCGACGGGCTACGCGACGGCGATCGACGACCTGACCGCGCTTCCCGGCATCGACCTCCCGGTCGCCTCGGCGTTCCTCGCGTTCGTCCACCCGGACCAGTTCGTCGTCGTCGGCCCCCGGGAGTGGCGGACCGTTCGCGACCTGACGGACCTCGGGCCGTACCCGGACCCGCCCTCGGTCGACGAGTACGACGACTACCTCACAGCGTGTGACGAACTCACGGACCGGTACGGCCTCGACCCGTGGGAGCTGTACATGGTCGTCTGGCGACGACGGACGGAACACGCCGAGCCGTGACTCGACTCGCGACCGATAGTGGCGGCGGGTGCCCCTACTTCACGCCCTGAGCCAGGCCTTCGGATGCTCCTCCCTGAGGTGTCGCTGATAGGAGGTTATCAGCCGTGGGTAGGAGTCAGCGACGCCGTGCCATCCACAGAGGTCACACCCTCGCTCGACCGCGTCGGTACCGCTCCGGACGTGGCCACCGCGGCGGTAGGTCACGATACGGACCCCGTGTTCCGAATGGGAGACATTCGATCGCATGGAGGCGGCCGAACGGTTTGAATCCCTCGATAGGAGCGGTCACGGATCTCGATGGGACGGTCGGGGGTCGTCCCGTGTCGAGAAAATGTTGCTATCGATCGTGATGAATTTATTAAAGGTAATTGATGTGTAAATAGATTTAGGTGATATGGGGTGCTTTGTTTACACGGATCGTTTATGAAAGCAGTAGTGTATCAGGGACCGTACGAGGTCGCTGTCGAAGACGTGGAGGAACCGGCGATCGAACACCCGAACGACGTGGTCGTGGACATCACGACGTCGTGTATCTGTGGGTCGGACCTCCACATGTACGAGGGCCGAACCGCGGCCGAGGAGGGCATCGTCTTCGGCCACGAGAACATGGGGATCGTAAGCGAGGTCGGCGAGGCCGTCTCCACGCTGGAGGAGGGAGACCGCGTCGTCATGCCGTTCAACGTCTCCTGTGGTTTCTGTCAGAACTGTGAGGAGGGATACACCGGCTTCTGTACCAACGTCAACCCCGGGTTCGCTGGCGGCGCCTACGGCTACGTCGCCATGGGCCCCTATCCGGGCGGACAAGCCGAGAAGCTCCGCGTCCCCTACGCGGACCACAACGCGCTGAAACTCCCTGAGGGGCGCGAACACGAGGACGCGTTCTCGCTTCTCGCGGACATCTTCCCGACCGGCTGGCACGGCACCGAACTGGCCGACCTCCAACCCGGCGAGTCGGTCGCGGTCTTCGGGGCCGGTCCGGTCGGACTGATGGCCGCCTACAGCGCCAAGATCAAGGGCGCGGCCGAGATCTACGTCGTCGATCAGGTACCGAGCCGGCTCGACCTCGCCGAGGAACACTGTGACGCCCACGCGATCGACTTCTCGGAGGGCGACCCGGTCGACCAGATCATCGAGGTACACGGCGGGATGGTCGACAAGGGAGTCGACGCGGTCGGGTACCAGGCGACGGACCCCGACGACGTCGACACCGACTCGGAGGACTACTCCTACCAGCCGGCCAAGGAGAACCCGGCGGTCGTGCTCAACAGCCTGATCCGGGTCGTTCGGCCGACGGGACAGCTCGGCGTCCCCGGACTCTACGTCCCGGAGGACCCCGGCGCCCCGGACGACATGGCCGCGCAGGGACGGCTCGGCATCGACTTCGGGAAGTTCTTCGAGAAGGGCCTCAAGTGCGGGACCGGCCAGTGCAACGTGAAGGCGTACAACCGGTACCTGCGCGACATGATCATCGAGGGCCGCGCGGACCCGAGCTGGGTCGTTTCCCACCGGGTCGACCTCGAGGAGGCGCCCGAGATGTACGAGGCGTTCGACGCCCGCGAGGAGGGCGTCACGAAGGTCCTGCTCGAGCCCTGAACCGGGTGATCCGTCCGCACGACCGTGGTTCCGTCCTCGCGTTTTTTCGACCTCGACAACGCTTATCATTGGGCGACACGTCCGCCGATACATGTGTAAATACTGTAACTGGGCGTTCCACGACGGGTGGGGCGAACTGCTCCAGTACGACGAGGTGTACCAGTCCGCCGTGGGTGTGGAGACGGAGTCCACCCACGGCTTCCACGAGGAGTGGGACGACCTCAGAGCGGAACTCGGGATCTGAACTGGACCGTGATCGGGACGACGACCACGACCGCGACTAGGACGACGACCGCGACCGCGACGCGGCCGGTACGTCCGGGTACGGAGCCCTCGGGAGGCCTCATAGCAGCCCCTATACCCGGAACGCGACACCGACGTCCATGACCCGGTCCGACGACCCGCCCCGAGCAACCGAGACGACTCCCTCGACGACCGACGAGCGCGAAACGAACGCCGCGGATGAAACGCCCGTCTCCCGTCGTCGGACCCTGCTGGCGGGGACTGCCGGCCTAGCGACCGCCGGAGCGGTCGGGCTGGCGTACACGGACGGCGGAACGCACGACACGCACGGTGGCACGCGCGACACGACGGATACGGACCGCGAGGGGGCATCCGGAACGGGGACCGACCCGCCGGAGCCGCGCGAACCCGGGAGCGGGTCCACGCCGACGCTCATCGCTCACCGCGGGTTCGCTGGCGAGAACCCGGAGAACACGGTTACAGCGGTGGAGGCTGCCGCGGGCCCCGACGTCGCCGACGCTCGACGGGCCGACCTCGTCGAGGTCGACGCCGTCGCGACCGCCGACGGCGACGTGGTACTCTTCCACGACGACCGGCTCTCGGAGCGTGCCGGCGGTCTGCTCGGCCTCACCGACGCCGAGGGTCTCGTGTACGAGACGGACACGGAGACGGTCACGAACGCGGAGGTCCTCGACAGCGGCGAGACGGTTCCCCTCCTTCGGGACGTACTCGAGGCGCTCCCCACGGACGTGGGCGTGAACGTCGAGTTGAAGAACCCCGGTCGCGGGGATCTCCGCCTCGGCGAGAAGCTTCCGGCCGACGAATTGGTCGAGCGCACGGCGGTCTGGCGGCCGTTCGTCGAGCGTGTGTGTTCGGTCCTCGACGACTACGACAACGAGGTGCTCCTGTCGTCGTTCTACGAGGCCGCGCTGGCGGCGAGCCGTGAGGTCTCGTCGTATCCGCTCGCGCCGATCCTGTCCGAGTCGGTCGAGGACGGCCTCGAGATCGCGGACGCGTACGACGCGGAGGCGATCCATCCACCGATCGGCATGATCCGGGGAACGCCCTTCTCCGAGGGGACGGAGGACGCGGGTGTCGGTCTCGTGGAGACCGCCCACGCCGCGGACTGCGAGGTGAACGTCTGGACGGTCGAGACGTGGTATCAGGCACTGTGGCTCGAGGCGGTCGGCGTCGACGGGATCATCGCCGACTACGCGGGCCTGCTCGGCGGTCACTGAAGACCGATCGGACGGTCCTGACTGCTCGGCCACGGATGACCGGGCTGCCGATCCCGGTCGGTGGATACACCACGTCGGATGACCCGGATCGGCCCGAACCACGGAGCGATATATAGCGGTCCGTACGGCTCAAACCGGTCCGTAGCGCTCTTAGCAGAGGCTTTTAGCCTGCTTTCGTCACCTCCGGTCGCATGACGTCGAACAACGACTCGACGCGCGAGATCTCACGCCGAAGCACGCTCGCCACCGCGGGGGCGGCGCTGGGCGCGACGACCGGGCTGGCGGGATGTATGGGAACCCTCGGCGGGAGCGAGGCGGAGTTCTCGCCCGTCGCCGACGAACTGACGGCGTGGCACGCGATGGGCGGGACGAACGGCGAGACGCTCGACGCGATCGCGTCCGACTTCGAGGCCGAACACGGGATAGAGGCGAACATGGAGTTTCAAGACTCCTACGAGAACGTCCTGACGAACACCCTCTCGGCGTTCGACTCCGGGAACGTCGCGGACATGTTCCAGGTCGACAGCCTGTTCGCCCAGCAGGTGTTCGACACCGATCAGGTGCGGTCGGTCGCGGAGATCCTCCCCGACGACTTCGACACTGACGTCTTCCTCGACAACGTCACCGAGTTCTTCACGGTCGACGGCGAGCTCGCCTCGCTCCCGTTCAACAACTCGAACGCGATCATGTACATCAACCGCGACGCGTTCGAGGAGGCGGGCCTCGACCCCGACGACCCGCCGAGCACGCTCGCGGAGGTCCGGTCCGCCTCCGAGACGCTCGTCGACGAGGGCGTCACCCAGTACGGCATCACCTGGCCGAACCACGTCTGGTTCGTGGAGACGTGGTACGGCTTCGAGGGCGAACTCATGACCGACGCCGAGAACGGCCACGCCGGCGACCCCTCGGAGTTCTACACGCCCGACGCCGTCTACGACCTCTACGACTGGTGGAAGGGGATGGCCGACGACGGCCTCTACACCAATCCGGGGATCGAGGCGTGGGGCGAGGCGACCTCGCTCTTCATCAGCGAGGAGTCGGCCATGGTCCTCACGAGCACCGCGTCGGTCGCGGGACTGATCGCCGACTCCGAGGACTTCACCGTCGACGCGGCCCCCTATCCGTCCATCAGCGACACCCGGGTCGGTCCGGTCATCGGTGGGGCGTCCTTCTACGTGCCCGACGGGCTCCCCGAGGACCGGTACGAGGAGATCGGCCGGTTGCTCCAGTACATGGCCCAACCGGAGGTCCAGACGGAGTGGCACAAGGGGTCGGGGTACTACCCGATCACGCAACCGTCGGTCGACGCGCTCCGCGAGGAGGGGTGGTTCGAGGAGAACCCGATGTACAACGTCGCGCTCGAACAGCTCCAGAACGGCGACGCCTCCGACCCCGCCACGAAGCGGGCGCTTCTCGGCCCGGCCCGGAACGTCCAGACGGTGATACAGGACAAGTCCGTCGACGCGATCAACGCCGACGATCCGGCTTCGGAGCTGGAAGCGATGAAATCGGAGGTCGAGTCCGTCCTGGCCGAGTACTACGAGTGAACGAGGTCGACGGCTCACATGTCCACACGGGAGATATTCGACGGTCGCCTACAGGCAGCCCTGCTGTTGGTACCGACGGTTCTCGTCTCCGTCGTGTTCCTCTACTATCCGACGGCGAGGGCGTTCCGAACCAGCTTCTTCAAGGCCGGGTTCGGTCGTGCGGAGGAGTTCGTGGGGCTCGAAAACTACGCGACGCTGTTGACGAATTCGAGCTACCACTCCAGCGTGGCGCTCTCCGTCCTCTTCGCCGCGCTCGTCGTCGCCGGCGTGATCGTCGTTTCGCTGTACGTGACGTTCCTCATTCACGAGGTCGACTCCGGACAGGACTGGTACCTGATCTCCGTGATCTGGCCGTACGCCCTCCCGCCCGCGGTCGCCGCGCTCGTGTTCCTGTTCGTTCTCCACCCGACGCTCGGCGTCCTCACCGGGCCGATCGAGGCGGTGGGCATCGACCTCGACTGGTTCAACGACGGCCCACAGGCGTTCGTCGTGGTCGTGCTCGCGGCGATCTGGAAGCAGATCGGGTACAACGTGATATTCATGATCGCAGCGATGAACAACGTCCCGAACGCCCTCACGGAGACGGCAGAGATCGACGGCGTCGGCCGATTCCGTCGGCTCGTCTCCGTGTACGTCCCGATCATGACCCCGACGCTGTTCTTCCTCGTCATCATCAACACGATCTACGCGTTCTTCGGTACGTTCGCGTTCGTCGACCTGCTGACGAGCGGCGGCCCCTCGAACGCCACGAACATCCTGATATTCGACCTCTACCGCGAGGCGTTCTCCTATTTCAACTTCGGGGTCGCCTCGACGAAATCCGTCGTCTTGTTCCTCGTCGTGGCGGTCCTGATGGTGATACAGTTCAGACTGACCGAGGAGTACTCCTACTACGGGGCGTGAGATGACGGACACGATCCAGTACGCGAAACGGCGGTTCGAGGCAGTGAAACGGTCGATAGTCGGCGATCGGGACGAGGAGTCGACGTTGCTGGCCGGACGCGAGGGCAACGCCGGCGTCCACCTCCAGCTCTGGTTTCTGGTGACGCTCGTCGTGTTCCCGATCTTCATCGCGGTCGTCGTGAGCACCAAACAGCAGGGGATCGTGACGAGCCTCCCCGACCTGATCCCCGGAACGTACGCCGTCGAGAACTACCGGGAGGCGATCGTCGACTACGGCTTCGGTCGGTTCATGTGGAACTCGCTTCTGATGTCCGTCGTCGTCGTCGTCGGAAAGCTCGTGATCTCCGTGCTCGCCGCGGTGGCGATCGTCTACTACCGGGTCCCGTACAAGGACCTCGTGTTCCTGTTCGTGCTGTTCACGCTGTTGTTGCCGGTCCCGATCCGGTTCGTCCCGTTGTTCCAGCTGATCAACGACCTCGGGTGGGGCAACAGCCTGCTCGCGATCACGGTTCCGTACCTCGCGAGCGCGACGACCGTCTTCATCCTCCGGCAACACTTCCTCTCCATTCCGACGTCGATCGTGGAGACCGCCAAGCTCGACGGGGTTGGCCCGGTGGCGTTCACGCTCCGGGTGTTGATCCCGATGTCGAGGGGCGTCCTCGTCGGCGTCTCGATCATCATGTTCGTCTACGCGTGGAACCAGTACCTCTGGCCGCTGGTGATCATCGACTCGGAGGCGAACCAGGTCGCACAGGTCGGCTTACAGCTGCTCCAGGGCGACGTTCAGGGCGGTCAGCTCTCCTGGTCGCTCGTGATGGCCGGCTCGGTGTTGACGCTTCTGCCCCCGCTGGCGCTCATGATCCTCTTCCGGAAACCGCTCCTGGAGACGTTCGCGATCCAACAGAAATGACATGACCACGATAACGCTACGAAACCTCCGAAAGGAGTTCGACGACGTCGTCGCAGTCAACGGGCTGGACCTGACGGTCCGGGACGGCGAGTTCCTCGTCGTCGTCGGCCCGAGTGGCTGCGGGAAGAGCACGACGCTCCGGCTTCTCGCCGGGCTCGAAACGGCGACGGACGGCGAGATACGCATGGACGACCGCGACGTCACGCACACGGAGCCGAAGGACCGGAACGTCGCGATGGTGTTCCAGAACTACGCGTTGTACCCGCACATGACGGGACGGCGGAACATCACCTTCGGCATGAACGCTACCGACTCGTTCGCCGACGAGGAGATCGACCGACGCGTCGCGGAGGCCGCCGAGACGCTCGACATCACCGACCTGCTCGACCGCAAGCCGCAGGCCATGTCCGGCGGGGAGCGACAGCGCGTCGCACTCGGCCGGGCGATCGTTCGGGACCCGGACGCGTTCCTCATGGACGAGCCGCTCTCGAATCTCGACGCGAAGCTACGGATCCAGATGCGTGCGGAGCTCACGCGGCTCCACGCGGAACTCGGCACGACGACCGTCTACGTCACCCACGACCAGACGGAGGCGATGACGCTCGGCGAACGGGTCGTCGTGATGGACGACGGGCGGATCCAGCAGGTCGACCCGCCGCAGGCGCTGTACGATTTCCCGACGAACCGATTCGTCGCGGAGTTCATCGGCGACCCGGCGATGAACATGATCGACGTGGCGGTCGAAGACGGTGTCGCGGTCCACGACGGCTTCCGGATCCCGTTGCCGAGCGGGAAGACGGTGGACGGGACCGACGGGGAGTGGCTCGACGGGACCGAAGCCGAGGCGCTCGCCGATCCCGACGCGGGTGACCGACCGACCGCGGTTCTCGGGATCCGACCGGAGGACCTGTATCCGGCCCGTGACCGTCCCGATCTCGGGGAGACGACGTTCGATGCGACGGTCGAGGTCACGGAGCCGCTCGGGGACAGCCTGCTCGTCCACTGTTCGGTCGGGGACGCGACGTTCAAGATGGGGGCCGAACCCCGGTCGTCGCTCGAGCCGGGCGGAACGGTCTCCGTGACCTACGACCCGGCGCGGCTCCACCTCTTCGCTCCCGAGACCGGCGAGGCGTTCTACCACTCCGCGACCGCCCCGGCCCCGGCCGGCCGGATCGACGCGACGACGAACGACTGACGTGGGCGTCCGGCCGACCGTTCGGTGACGGCCGACTCGGTCGACCGCCCCTCAGATCGGGAAGACGTCCTCGACGGTCCGCCCGTGGTCCTCGCCCGCCCCGTCCGTCACCGTCAAGTCGTCGAGTTCCGCACGCAATCGGGCTTCGTCCATGCTCTCGCCGATGAACACCAGTCGCGTCCGCCGGTCGTCGTCGGGGTTCCACTCGCCGATTGGACCGGCCTGGACCGACGGGCCGGCCTGGCTCACGCCGATCACCTCGTCGGTACCAGCGACGACGGCGAACCCCTTCGCGCGGATCACGGAACCGTCCCAGTCGTCGAGCCAGTCCGCGAACGCCGCCGGGTCGAAGGGGTGGTCGGCGCGGTAGACGAACGAGTCGACGCCGTGGGCGGCGGCAGTCCCCTCGGCGTGGTCGTGCCCGTGTCTCGCGTGTCCCCGACCGTCGTCGTTCGGGTCCCCATCCCCCCCGGCGATGGCGCGCTTCCACCCGGCCGAGCGCTTCGCCTCCTCGAAGTCGAAAAGCCCCGTGTCGAGCACTCGACCGGGGTCGACCGACGAGTAGGTCGTGCGGATCCTCTCGGCGCGGGGGCCCAGCCGTTCCGCCACCGACTCGATCCGCCCTATCACGTCGTCGGGTACCATGTCCGTCTTGTTCAAGAGCAGGACGTCACAGAACTCGATCCCCTCGACGAGCACGTCGGCGAGGGGCCGGTCCGCGCCGCCGTTCGCGCCACCGGGCAGGTCCTCGCCCGCGTCGAACTCCTTCCAGAAGCCGTACGTGTCGAGGACGGTCACCATGGTGTCCAGCCTGAACCGCTCCGTGGGATCGACCGCCGTGCCCTCGGTCCCCTCGAGGAACGCCCGCGCGATCGGGACGGGTTCGGAGATCCCGGAGGACTCGACGAGGAGGTAATCGAACTCCCGCGCGTCCGCGAGCCGGGTGGCCTCCGTCAACAGGTCGTCCTGGAGCCGACAGCAGATACACCCGTTCGAGAGGTCGATCACACCCTCATCGTCGTTTTCACGCGCGATCAGCTCCGCGTCGACGTTCACCTCGCCCATGTCGTTGAGGATCACCGCGATCCGTCGGTCCCCCGGGTTCTCCAACAGGTGGTTCACCAGCGTCGTCTTGCCGGCGCCGAGGTACCCGCTGAGAACGGTAACGGGGATGCGATCGTCGCGTGTCATGCGTACCCATATCCACTCGTGCCGGCTGTATGAAACGATCGATCGGGTGGATCGTTCGACCGGTCATCGGACATATCCCTCCGGATACCGGCGTCGAACGGTGCTTGTGAGACGTTTATGTGTCTCTATCGGCTAGGTCCGACAACCGAATGGTCTCACCGTTCGACGTGTTGGATCTCGACGAGGACGCCGACCCCGACGACGTCGAGCGGGCCTACCGCGAGCGGGTGAAGGAGGCGCACCCCGACACGGGTGGGTCGATAGAGGAGTTCCAGCTCGTCAGGCGCGCCTACCGAACGCTCTCCGAGCGCGACGCGAACGGTTCGGGGTCGGACGGAACGGACCCCGCCGACGTCGACCTCACGGAGGGCGACGGCACCGGGTCGATCCGCGTAGAGTTCCTCGATTACGAGGCGATCGCGGACCGCGGGTGGGACCTCGCGGACGACGACCTCTTCGCGAAGGCGGCCGACGCCGACCTCGATTCGGCCGACCACGGCCGCCTCCTCGTGGAACCCGACGAGAGCCTGCTCGAGGCCGCCGAGAACCGCGGGTACTCCTGGCCCTTCTCGTGCCGCGGCGGCGCCTGTGCGAACTGCGCCGTCTACCTCGTCGAGGGCGAGCTCTCCCAGCCCGCGAACCACATCCTCTCGGAGGAGCACGCCGAGCGGGGCTTCCGGCTCTCGTGTAACGGCTATCCGCTCTCCGACGAGCTGAAGGTCGTCTTCAACGTCAAACACCTCCCCGAGTTGGACGAGCTTCGACTGCCGCCCGGGCCGTTCCGGCGGGCGGCCTCGAAGTGAGACGGGGAAAGGGGGAGAGCGGGGACGAACGGAGAGCGGGGACGAACGGAGAGCGGTCTAGAACTGCTCGGCGATGGCGGCGACGACGGCGTCCTCGACGGCGTCGCGCTCGCCCGAGAGGAAGCCGATCTTCCCCTCGCGGAGCCCGGCGGTCGAGACGTCCGCAGTCGGGGCGAGTTCGTCCGCCCGGGCGGCCACCTCCCTGACCGACAGGGGCGCGCTCGACCGCACGTACAGTTCGTCGGTGCCGATGCCCACCGTGGCGAACGGCGACCCGTTCGCGTGCCGCCGGTGGAGGTCGTCGAGGAGCAGGGGCGTCGGCGGGAAGTCGAACCGGTGGGTGTACTCGTCGGTGTCGAGCAGCGCGAACTCGACGCCGTCGACGGACTCGGTGACGACGTTCGCGCTCGCGGTCTCGATCTCGGTCTCGAGCTTCTCGCGGAACTGCTCGGAGACGTGCGCGGCGAGGTCGCCGCCGTCCTCGAACAGCAGGTCGGCGATGAGTTCGCGCTTGTCCTGGTACGACTGGTAGTACGCCTCGAGCGCCACCGCCTCGCGGAGCTCCGCGATCCGCTCGCGGTCGTAGCCGGCGTCGCGCGCGAGGTCGACGTAGCGGTCCGGGGTGTCGTCCCAGTAGCTCACGGCGGGCAGGTGGACGAGGTCCGGCCGAACCTCGTCGTTGACCGCGGAGGCGAGGGACGCGACGAGCGCGCCGGTCGACAGGTCGTCGTCGACCTCGGCGAGCTCCGGCGACACGAGCGTGTCGACCTGCTCGCGCGTCTCGGCGTCCGCGACGGCGGCGTCGACGACGACCGCCTCCACCCCGTAGACGGAGAGCAGGTCGAGCCCGTCCGCGGATTCCACGGTGGAACCGGTGCCGACGAGGAGGAACAACGGGAGCTTCTCGTCGTGGCGGTCGCGGTCCTGAAGCATGCGGGTGACGTCGTTCGTCGCCGCGTCCATGTCGTAGACCGGTTCCTCGCTCGGCCGACGGGTGAAGTAGTGGTACTCCGCGTCGCTTTTCGCGTGCTCGTCGCGGATGAGGGGAAGCACGGCGCGCTCGACCGCGGCGCCGGCGACGTAGCCGTCGGCGGTCGCGGGGTGGCGCACCACGATGGGTCGCGACTCGAGGACCGCACGCCGGACGGCCTCCGCGGCGTCCAGGAGCCCCTCGCCGAGCCCCGCGACAGCCTCGTCGCCGGCGAGCGGCTGGAGCCCTTCGGGGCGGGCCTTCGCGACGAGCGCCTCGGCGAGCCGGTGGCGGACCGCCCCGGCGTCCTCGCCGTCGAGCACCGCGAGCGCCTCCGTCTCCACCTGAATGTCGCCGCGGCGCCGTTCGACCTCGCCGTCGATCCGGATGACGTCGCCGACTTCGACCTCGGGGTACGCGCGGACGCCCGGCTCGACGAACGCGGCTGCGTCGACGACGCCGGTCGCGTCACGAAGCTCGAAGATGGTCGGTCCGCCGGTCTGGTGTGTGCTCACGACCTCCCCCTCCAGCCGGACCGTCTCGCCGACGCGGTCCGAGAGCGTCTCGACGTCGACGCGCTCGTAGTCCACGTCCGTGACCTCGGTCTCCTCGTCCGTATCCGTCGTGTCGTCCGTGTCGTCCGCAGCTGTCCCGTCGTCCACGTCGTCCGCGTCGTCCGTCTCCTTCGTGACTTCCGTCGAGTCGTCGGCCTCCGCCTCCGCGTCGTCTGCGTCGTCCGTTTCCTCCGTGACTTCCGTCGAGTCGTCGGCGTCTCCGTCGGCGTCGTCGGCGTCTCCGTCGGCGTCGTCGGCCTCCTTCTCCGCGTCGTCGGCCTCCGCCTCCGCGTCGTCGGCCTCCGCGTCGTCGTCCTCGCCTGGCACGTACTCGGTCTCGCCGTCCTGGACGAGCGCCCCGCGGAACTCGCGGTCCGCCTGACGGATCGACCACGAGAGGTCGATGTTTCCGTTGTCCCGGACGCCCTTCACCTGGACGAACACGTCGTCTCCCGGCTCCCACTCGAGGCTGTCCAGCCGCCTGTCGAGCTCCGAGCGGTGGAGCAGTCCCGTGACGCCGGGCGCGAGGTCGATGAACACGCCGAACTCGGCGTAGCCGTCGACGACCCCGCGGTAGAAGCGGTTCGCGACGAGCTGGTCGGGGCTGTCGCCACGGAAGTCGAAGACCACGTCTTCCTGGTGTGAGCGGCAGATGCGACCGCCGCCGTCGACGTCGACGCCACAGATGATACAGGATCCCATTTGCGTGACTCGAGTGGCTCACGCCTAAAACGGTTGTCGAAAGCCGTCCGCGCGGAAGCCGTTGGCACCCGACATCTGGGTGGGTCGACCGCCAGATCACCCGCCGAAGAGCGTTCGAATCGCTGCCACGACCCGGTAGCCGACCCCGTATCCGAACGCTGCCGGCGGGAGCCCGGCGAGAATCGTCCGGAACGGCGTCGTTCCGTGGACGATCCGGAAACCCACCAACAACAGTAGCGTCGCGTACCCGCCACAGACGACCCGGAGCGCCGGGATCGCCGGTCCTGCGAGCGCCATCGGCGCGCTCGCGTACGCGACCACCTGTACCGTCTCGCTCACGCCGCCGCGGTCCCGAAACGAGACCCCGCCGTCGACCTCTAGGCTCGCGATCACGAGCGACACCGTCGCGAGCGCGGCGGTCAGGTGGAGCCCGACGGGAGCCGCGAGCGCCGTGACGAGCAGGACCACGACGGCAGCCGAGAGGGCGGTGCTCTCGGCGATCGCCGGCACGACGGTCGGCTCGGTCGCGACCCAGCCGAGGACGAAGACGGCGGCGACGGCCGCGGCGAACGTCAGTCCCGGGGCCTGATCGCCCGGGGCGACACCGTTCGCGAAGAAGCGTCGCGGCCGGACGAGCACCTCGAGCCACGCGCGAGCTAGCCCCCGAAGGCCGCGGTCCCGTCCGCCCTCCGGGTTCCCTATCCACGAGTTCACACCCGACGGTACGGGGTCCCCGAATAACGGGGTTCCGGTTCGGTTCCCCCGCCGCGAGCACGCGGCGGCGACGGCGCGTCGCCCGTTATCCGGACTGATAGCCGGCGGGTAAACCCTTATACCGCCCGCAGCGGAGCGGGGGACGAATGAGTGGGTATCGCGACGACGAACGGGGGTTCGCGCCGATGGCGGGCACCGGCGTGCTCGTCGGCACCGTGGTGTTGGTGTTGGCGGTCGTCGGTGCCGCGGTGTTCGGACTCATCGACGGGGTCGCCCCGCCGGACGCGGAGTTCGAGGTGGAACAGGACGGCGACGAGCTCGTCGTGGTCGCGGTCGGCCCCGAGCCGGTCCCGGCCGAGGAGCTGTACGTCCGCGGGGAGGACCCCGACGACTCGGTGACGTTCGGCGGCTGGCCCGACGAGGGCGTCGTCCGCCCGAACGACCGCATAACCGTCCCTAACGCGACCGGCGACGAGACGGTGGAGGTCGTCTGGGAGCCCGTCGCGTTCGACCGAAGCGAGACGCTCGGTAGCTACGAGCCCGACGAGGACTCCGAGATCGACGAGTGGGCCGAGGAGAACGGGCCGGCGTCCGCGCCGGTCGCGGCGTAGCTCGACCGCTTCCGGTGGCTCGTCAGGACGGAGCTGAAGACCCGGATCGAGTTAGGTCCCTTCAACCGAGACCGAACAGAGGTCTTCGACGGCGCGACAGAGGACGTCGACGCTGTCATAGAGGAGATCGACCCGCGCCCACTCATCGGTCGTGTGCGATTGGGGCGAGGTACCTGGACCCCAGATGATCGCCGGAATGCCGGCGTCGTTGACGAAGTTTCGTTGATCGGTGGCCGCGTTTTTGCCGGCAGGGGTGGTGTCGACACCGGCGACGTCGTTCGCGTGTTTCCTGAAAACCGTCGCGACGTGCTCGTCGGGGTCGATCTCGGCCGCCTCGTACGTCCGAACCCGGTCGATCGATACGTCGAACCCCTCCTCGCGGAGTGGATCGAACACGTCGTCGATCTCCTCATCGAGATCGTCGACGTCCTCAGACGGCAGGAACCGACGGTCCATCCGGAGTTCCGCGGACTCCGGGATCACGTTCTCCTTGGTCCCCGCCGAAGCCATCGTCGGTGTACACAGCGACTCGCCGATGAGCGGGTGCGTCCGTTCGGCGATCCGACGACGATAGGCGGAGAGTCGACCTTCGTTCCGCAAAAGCGCGTCGAGCGCGTTCTTTCCGAGTTCCGGCTTGCTTGCGTGGCTGGACTTCCCTCCGATCTCGACGGCGTACCACGCGAGCCCCTTCCCGACCGTGTGTACGTGAAGTTCGGTCGGTTCCAGAACCACGCCGTAATCGGCATCGATGTCCTCCAACAACGTCTTGGTACCGGGCTCAGCGGTCTCCTCGCCCATCGCGAAGGTGAGGATAAGCTTTCCGTCGACGGCACCGGAGCACTCCGCGGCCCGCCCCGCAAGCATCGCTGCCGCGAGACCGGCTTTCATGTCGCTGGCACCGCGACCGTACACTTTCCCGTCGGCGACGACGCCGGCAAACGGATCGACGGACCAGCGATCGCGGTCCCCCGGTGGTACGACGTCCATATGCCCGTTGAGAACCAGCGTTCCCGCGTCCGGATCGCCGGCATCTATCTCCGCGACGACCTGCGGACGATCGGGGTCGGGGCGGTCGACGATCTTCGCGTCGATCCCTCGGCTGTCCAGCCACTCGTGAATGAACCTGGCGAGCGGTTCCTCCCGACCGGGTGGGTTCTGGGTGTCGATCGAAACGAGTTCGGCAAGGAGATCGGCTACTTCCTCTTCGGACGTCTCAGGGGGGATTTCCCCGGTCATACCGGTACCGCAGTGAGAGTGAACATAAATACCACGGTCGTGTGGGATGAGAGTTCGTTTGACATCCTCCCCGCGCTTCAGCGCGAGGATGTCACAGGGAAACCCATTCGCCCCGCTCGTCGCTGCGTTGAATCGCGTCCATGACTCTTTGAACGGCGTATCCCTGTTCGAAGGACGGCTCGAACGAGGTTCCTGTCGACACCGAAGACAAGAACTCGTAGTTCTCGTGGACGAAGGTGTGCTCCCAGCCGAGCACGTGCCCCGGCGGCCACCAGTGGTCGACGTATGGGTCCGACTCGTCGGTGACGAGCACCGTCTCGTAGCCGCGGTCGCCCTCGCGGAGCACCTCGAGCTCGTTCAGCCGCTCGAGCGAGAACCGCAGGCTCCCCGTCGACCCGTGGACCTCGATCGTGTGGTCGTTCTTGTGGCCGGTCGCGAACCGCGACGCCTCGAAGGTGCCCATCGCACCGGACTCGTAGGCGACCTGCGCCGAGAACGCGTCGTCGACCGTCACGTCGCGGTACGCCTCGACGTCTCCCTCCCCGTCGAGGACGGGCCGCTCCTCCACGAACGTCTCGAGGTGTCCGGAGACGTGGTCTATCTCTCCGACCCTGTCGCCGACGAGGAACCCCGCGAGGTCTATCGAGTGCGCGCCGAGGTCGCCGAGCGCGCCGGACCCGGCGAGGTCGGCGTCCATCCGCCACGCCCAGGGCGCCTCGGGGTCGACGAGCCAGTCCTGGAGGTACCGCCCCCGGACCTGTCGGATCTCGCCGAGTTCGCCGTCGGCGATCAGGTTCCGTGCGTGTTGGAGCGCCGGGACGAACCGGTAGTTGAACGCGCAGCCGGCGGGGACGCCGGCGTCCGCGGCTGCGTCGCGCATCCGTTCGGCCCCCTCGAGGGTGGGCGCGAGCGGCTTCTCACAGAGGACGGGAACGCCCGCCTCCAGCGCTGCGACCGAGGGCTCGACGTGGACGTGGTTCGGTCCGAGGTTGTAGAAGACGTCGACCGCCTCGATGGCGTCGGCCCAGTCGGTCGCGGTGTGGGTGAACCCGAGCCGGTCGGCCGCCTCCGCGAGCGCCTCCTCGTCGCGCCCGACGAGCGTGTGTCGCTCGACCTCGGGCGCGTCCGGGAAGAACATCGGGAGCCGCGCCATCGCGTTCGCGTGCGCTCTGCCCATGAATCGATACCCCAGCACGCCGACCGTCAGTGGTTCGTCCGTCATCGTTGGTGTCGTTCCCTCTCGGTCACTCCGCCCAGTACGCGTCGCCCGGCCGTGTCTCGAAAACGGCCCGCGAGAGCACGTCGACGGCCTTCTCCAACCCCTCGCGCGAGGAGGTGAGCGAGTCCTCGTGTTCGATCGAGAGCGCGCCCTCGTAGCCGACCATCCGGAGCGTCGAGACGACGTCCTTCCAGTGGCCCTCGTCGTGGCCGTACCCGATCGACCGGAACAGCCACGAGCGGTCGGCCTCCTCGGTGTACGATTCCGTGTCGAGGACGCCCTTCACGCGGGCGTTCGACTCGTACACCCTGGTGTCCTTCGCGTGGACGTGGTGGATCGCGTCGTGCTCGCCCAAAAAGCGGATCGCCTCGGTCACGTCGATCCCCTGCCAGTAGAGGTGTGAGGGGTCGAAGTTCGCACCGAGACGCTCGGTGGTCGCCTCCCGGAGGCGCAACATCCCGGTCGGCTCGTAGACGAGCATGTTCGGGTGCATCTCGATCGCGACGTCGACGTCGTGGGCGTCGGCGTGGTCGGCCAGGTCGCTCCAGTACGGGATCGCGACCTCCTCCCACTGGTACTCGTGGGCCTCGGCGTGTTCGGTCGGCCACGGGGCGGTGACCCAGTTGGGCGTCGAGTCGCCGGGCGCGCCCGCGGGCAACCCGGAGAAGCAGGTGACCGTGTCGACGCCGAGCTCGTCGGCCAGCTCGATCGCCTCGCGGAGCTCCCGGTCGGCCCGATCGGCCCGCTCCTCGTCGGGGTGAAGCGGGTTGTTGTGGGTCGCCAGGGCGGAGACGCGCAGTCCGTACTCGCCGAGCAGGTCGTCGAGCTCGGCCCGTGTCGCGTCGTTCCCGAGGTACTCGCCGCGGTCGACGTGGTCCTCGCCGGGGAAGCCGCCGACGCCGATCTCGACCGCGTCGACGCCGAGGTCGGCGAGATACGCGAACGCGTCCTCGATCGATTCGTCACCGAGCGGAACGGTCAGTACGCCGATGTCCATACGTGTGAATCTAACTACATCCCGAATAAACCTTTAGGAGACGGTCGGACCGTCGCAGGAGACGGTCGGACCGTCGACCCGGGTTCGCGACGGGTCGAACCACGAAGGCGGGCGACCCACGCGGGAGGGCGGCACGGACGGGAGAGCGAACCACAGGAGGTTTTAACGGATGGGGCGCATATACGGCCCATGGGAATCCTCTCGCGCGCCTCCTACGTCATCCGTTCGAAGGTGAACGCCCTCCTGAACCGGGCCGAGGACCCGACCGAGTCGCTCGACTACTCCTACGAGCAGATGCGCGACGAACTCCAGGACGTCAAACAGGGGATCGCGGACCTGACGACCCAGAAGAAGCGCCTGGAGATCCAGAAGCGAAAGCTCGAGGAGAACGTCGAGAAGCACAACCGACAGGCCCGGGAGGCGGTCCAACAGGACCGCGACGACCTCGCGCGGAAGGCCCTCGAGAAGAAGAAGTCGAAGATGACGCAGATCGAGGAGCTGGAGGGACAGATCGCGAAGCTGAACGACACCCAGGACCAGCTCGTCGAGAAGAAGAACAAGCTCCAGAACCGGATCGAGGAGTTCCGCACGCGGAAGGAGACGATGAAGGCCCGCTACGAGGCCGCGGAGGCGTCCTCGCGGGTCTCGGAGGCGATGACCGGCGTCGGCGACGAGATGGAGGACGTGAGCCGCTCGATCGAACGCGCCGAGGAGCGGACCGAGGAGATGGAGGCGCGCTCGGAGGCGATGGACGAACTCGAGGAGACCGGCGCGTTCGAGGACGCGCTCTCCGACAAGGACAGCATCGACCGCGAGCTGGAGGGGCTCTCGACGAACAGCGAGGTCGACGCCGAGCTGGAGACGTTGAAAGGCGAGCTCGGGAAGGCGGACGCCTCGAGCGATGACGGCGGGAGCGAGAGCACGGACGAGGAGATCGACGCCGAACTCGACGACCTCCAGACCGAGGTCGACGGCGCGAACCTCGAGGAGGACCTCGACGCCGACGTGGAACTCGAGGAGTCCGAGGTCGACGCCGACGAACCGAAGAACTAGACGGCTCAGCCGTGGGTGTACCCGCGGTCCGGGAGCGGGTCGCCATCGGCGGTGACCCCCTCGTCAGCCCCGACGACCGTCCCGACCCGGACGAGCCCGGCCGGGCACTCGGCCCGGACCCGATCGACCTCCGCCTCCGGAACCGTACACACCAGCTCGAAGTCCTCGCCGAAGTGTACAGCCAGCTCGAAGCGTTCCCCGCCGCCGCGGTCGGCGTCGTCGCCGGCGTCGCTGTAGTCGGCGTCGCTGTAGTCGACGTCGCCGTCGTCCCTCCCGCGGTCGGCGTCGACCCTCCCGTCGTCGACCACGTCGTCGACGGCCGGGTGGACCGGGACCGCGTCGCGCTCGAGCGCGAACCCGACGCCGCTCGCCTCCGCGAGCTGGTGGAGCGAGCGCGCGAGCCCGTCCGACGAGTCCATCATCGCCGTCGCGCCCCCCGACAGCGCGCGCCCGTCGGCGACCCGGGGCGTGAACCGGAAGAGGTCGTTCGCGCGCTCGACCGCGTCGTCGGTCCCCCGCTCGAAGAGCCGGAGCGCGGCCGCCGACCGGCCCCACTCGCCGGTCACACAGAGCGCGTCGCCCGGCTCGGCCCCGCTCCGGGTGACGTAGGCGGAGCCGGCGGACGCGTCGTCGTCGTCGACGGTCCCGATGGCGGTCGTCGCGGTCGTGAACTCGACGTGTTCGTCGAGGTCCCCGCCGACGTACTCCGCGCCGACGGCTTCACAGACGTCGACCGCGCCGGCGACGAACCGGTCGAGCTCCTCGGGGTCGAACGCCTCGTCCGCATACACCGCCACGGCCGCGGTCGCCTCCGCGCCCATCGCCGCGACGTCCGACAGCGACGCCCCCACCGCGCGCCACCCGGCGGTGTACCGGGTCGTCCCCGGCGGGAAGTCGGTCCGCTCGTGGAGCATGTCCGTGGTGATGACGGTGCCGTCCACGACCGCGGCGTCGTCGCCGGCGCGGGGGAGGTCGACCGCGAGTCTCCGGAGGGCGTCGCGCTCGTTCACGCTCCCCGAACGGGTCGCCGTGAGGTTAGGTGGTTCGGTCGGTGGCGGACCGTTCGCGACCGCACCGGCCGGCGCGGAGCGGCGGAGTTTTCCCGTTTCAGCCCGCTCCCCGAGTATGGACGACGACCTCATCGACGAGACCGGGGCCCCGCTGTCCCGGTACACCAAGCTCCCCGGGACGGGGTTCTTCTATCCCGACTCGCTCGACGACGAACGCGCGGAGCGGCGCGCCAGCGAGACGATATCCGACAGCGAAGCGGTCGTGATCGCCGACGGCGACGCCGACGGGCTCGCCTGCGCGGCGATGATCCGCGAAGCGTACGGCGCCGCCCTCGACGTCGAACCGTTCGAGGCCGCCATCGCCGAGCGAGCGGCAGGCACGGACGAGGGGGAACCCGCGGACGGCGACAGCGAGACCACGGACGATGTCGCCGTCGACGACACGCCCGACGACGCCGAACCCGACGACACGCCCGACGACGCCGAACCCGACGACGCCGAACCCGACGACGCCGAACCCGACGACCCGACCGAGAACGCGCACATGGAGTCGCCGGTGGGACTGGTCTCGGCCGGGCCGTACTCCCTCGACACCGCCCTCGAACGCGTCGTCGCGTACGCCGACGACGGGATCGACCTCTACGTCTGTGACCTCTGTCCCGACGAGTTCGAGCCCATCGAGGAGGCCCTCGACGCGCTCTCGGCGTCCTGTGCGTCGATCCGGTGGTTCGACCACCACCAGTGGGACGACGCGGTCGCAGCGGCGGTCCGCGAGCGCGGCGTCGACCTCGTCGTCGGCGCGTCCGACGAGGAGTGCACCGCCGACGTGACCCTCCGATCTCTGGACCACGACTTCGACGAACGCTGGGCCGAGTTGGCGGCGGTGACCCGCGACCACGACCTCTGGATCAAGGAGGACCCGCGCTCGGACGACCTCGCCGACTACTCCTACTGGTCCGGTAGCGAGGAGTACGCGGCCGTGATAGGCGCCTACGGCGCCGACCTCCCACCCGTCGTCCGCGAGTACGTCGAGACGCGTCGGGTCGAGAAGGCCGCGCGGATCGACGCCGCCGTCGACCGCGCAGTCACCCACGAGGTCGGCGACTGGCGCGTCGCGGTGACGTACGGCCGGTGTTCACAGAACGAAGTGGCCGAGGCGCTCCGCGAGCGGGGGGCCGACGCCGCCGTGATCGTCAAGCCCGCGGGGTCCGCCTCGGTACGCGGCTCCGAGGGCTTCCGGCACGCCCACGAGGTCGCGGGGAAGGTGAACGGGGGCGGCCACCCGCAGGCAGCCGGGTGTAAACCCGACATCTACGACGACATGCTCGATTACGCCCACCACTGGACGACCGAGGGACAGGCGTGCAAACGCGTGATACTCACGGCGTTCGAGGCCGTCGCGGAGGAGGTCGAAGCCGATGACGCCGACGACGTCGCCGATGCGGTCGCCGACGACGATCAGTAACGACGAGCGGCCCCCGACACGCCGGCTACGATGAGGACGGCGACATCGAGATGTTCAGGCTCTTCTGGATCACCTGGGTGAACGCCATCGAACAGAGGAAGTACCAGACGATCCACATCTGGATCGGGCCGACGAGGCCGGCGTCCCAGGTGACCGTCCCGGCGAGCGGCACGACGATCTCCTGGGCGGCGATCGCGGGGTACGCGGCGTCCGACCCGCGGTAGCCGATGACCCAGAACATCCAGAGGAACGCCGGGATGGTCAGGAACATGATCCACACCATCGGGCGGAACTGCTCTTTGAACATCCCGAGCTGGTCACCCATCGCGTCCATCTGCTCCTGTTGGATCGCGTCGAGTGCCTCCTGGTCGTCGCGCTCTTTGGCGTCCTTTCTGCGCTCCTGGATCTCCTTCATGCGGTCCTGGTACTGGCCCATCTTCTCCATGTCCATCAGCCCCGCACGCAGGAGCGTGGAGTAGAGCCCGGTGCTCAACGCGATCAGCATGATGACGACGTAGAAGGGGACGATGTCGAGAAGCGGTCCCAACACCAGATCTATCGCGCCGGCGATGACGTTTCGAACCGGCGGGACCGCGTAGCCGACGAACGCGCCGACCGTCGCCAGCGCCGCCAGCTTGTCCCACTTCGTCCACGAGGTGGTCTCCGGGGTCTCGACGTCGCTGTCGCCCCCGCCGCTCCCGTCGTCGTCGGTCAACCCCGTCTCGATCTCCTCGCGGTCGGCGAGCGCGAACCCGGTCTCGCCGTCGACGAGGACCTCCTTCTCGATGAGCCGTCCCCACTGTCCGCTGGTGATCTCGTCGCGGACGTCGACCCACCGGACCTCGCCGTCGGTGGCGTGATCGAGGACGGTTTCGATCGCGTCCCGCATCTCGCCGTCCTCGGAGACGAGCGAGCGGACGCGCCGTTCGACCTTGCTCATTATCGGGCGGTTAGCGGTCGACGGTTAAGAACCTTGTAGGATCGTCGCGGGAGAACCGCGACGATGGCTCGTATTTCGTTTCGCTGTGGCGACGTGATCGATTACGCCTCGACGACGTCGCGGATCCGGTCGAAGACCTCGTCCGGGGTTGCCTCGCCGTCGACCTCCACGAGGACGCCCTCCTCGCGGAAGTGGTCGATCACGGGCTCGGTGTTCTCGGCGAACACCTCGAGCCGTTCGCGGGCGGTCTCCTCCGTGTCGTCCTCGCGCTGGACCAACTCGCCGCCGCACTCGTCACAGACACCGGCCTCCTCGGGCGGCTGGAAGTCGATGTGGTAGTTCGCGCCACACTCCTCACAGACGCGGCGACCGGTGAGCCGCCTGACGAGCACCTCGTCGTCGACGTCGAGGAGGATCACGGCGTCGAGGTCGGTGATCTCCGAGAGGTACTCCGCCTGCTCGAGGTTCCGCGGGTAGCCGTCGAGCACGAAGCCGTCGGCGTCCGCCAGGGCGGTCTTCACGATCTCGTTGACGACCGGGTCCGGGACGAGCTCGCCGGCCTCCATGAACGATCGGGGCGTCCCGTACTCCGTCTCCATGTCCTTGTTCGCCCGGAGCGCGTCGCCGGTGGTGACGTGCTCGATCCCGTACTCCCCGGCGAGTTTCGCGCTCTGTGTCCCTTTCCCGGCGCCCGGTGCGCCCAAAAGCAGGATCCGATGGCTCATATCGAGGCGGTCATCCCGCGCACGTAAAGCCTTGAAGATCCGCGCCGGCCGAAGATCCGCGCCGGCCGAAGATCCGAGCCGGCGGCGCGAAGCGCGGCGACCGTCAGCCCTCCTCCTCGAGCCGACCCGTCAACCGTCCTCCTCGAGTCGACGTTTCACCCGGTCCGCGTGCGCGTCCGCGAGCCGGGTCGGCTCCGGGAGCTTGTAGCCGGCACACAGCGCTGAGACGAGGTCGACGGTCGTCTCCGCCGAGACGCGGTGGCCCGGGCTCACGTACAGCGGGTTCACCCGACGGCTGTTCGGGTACTGCCGCGACTGGTAGGCGTGACCGATGACGGTCCCGTCGTCGGCGTCGACGCCGTCCGCGTCGCCCTCGCCGACCCCGTCGCCTCCGCCGGCCGTCGTATCGATCCGCTCGACCGAGTCGTCGGCGCGGATCGGGGTCGACCACCCTTCCGGTCGCTCCCCGACCGGCTCGTCGGGTTCGCCACACAGGAGGTTCTTCGCGACGCCGACGCTCGGCAGGTCGCGGATCACGCCGACGTGGGTCGCGATCCCGGCCTGCCGGAAGTGGATCCGCCCGGAACCGTCACACACGAGCAGGTCGGGGGTCACGGAGAGCGCTTCGAGCACGGCGAGCACCGGCTCCCCCTCGCGGAAGGCCAGCAGTCCCGGAACGTACGGGATCGAGAGCGGTGTGACCGCGTGCGCGTACTCGACGACCGTCCCGTCACGGATCGCGACCGCGGCCGACACCGCCTCGTCGTGCTCGGGACGGAACGCCCCGTCGACGCCCACGACGACCGGCGCGTGGGGGTCGCCGGGGCCGTCCGATAGCGTGGCGGCCCCGCCCCCGACGGCGGGGGGCAGTCCCGCCGAGAGGTCGACGGCCTCGTCGATCGCGACGTCGTCGGGTCCGAAACCGAGGTCGTCGACGAACGTCGCTTCCGCCGCCAGCTCGCGCTGGAGCGACTCCATCTCCCCGCGCGAGCGGTCCGGGTCGGGGAGGAACTCCGGGCGTGCGAGCGGGTCCGGCGACATTCAGAACCGCCCGCCGGGGCCGCCGGGACCTCGGGGACCGCCCGGCCCGCGGGCGCGGCCGCCGCCCATCGAGACCCCGCCGGGACCGCCCGCACGGCTCGCGAGGTCGCGGTTCCGCGTGCCGAACGCGAGGCCGATCGCGAACCCGATCAGGTGGGCGACGTGGGCGATCCCGCCGACGCCGCCCGCGCCCGTCGACACCACGAGGAACGCGGAGATCAGCGCCACGCCCCACGTGAGGTACTTGAGCTTCATCGGGATCACGAAGAACAGCAGGATCTCGAGGTTCGGCCGCCAGACCGTCAACACGCCGAGGATCGCGAACGTCGCGCCGCTGGCCCCGAGCACGCCGACGAGCCCGCCGGTCGCGAGCACGAACAGCACGTGGCCGAGCCCGGCGAGGATCCCGGCGATCAGGAAGAACCCGAGGAACTTCTTCGACCCCACCGCGCGCTCGACGAGCGGCCCGAAGAAGAACAGCACGATGCTGTTGCCGAGGATGTGGAACAGCCCGCCCCGCGAGTGTGAGAAGACCGACGTGAGCCACGTCCAGACGTTGGCGATCGCGTCCGACCGCAACACGAAGATCTGGCTGTGGGCCGCCTCGCCGAGGGTGAGCGTCACCGCCCACTGCGCCACGAAGGTGAGCCACATGGCCGCGAGCAGAACGTATGTGGCGTTTCCCCGAAAGTACCCGAGCAGGCCGCCGGTCCCGGTCTCGCGGTCGATCCGTCGTTTCACCCGGCCCGTGACGCCGTCGTCGGCGTCGGCGCGGTTCCCGCCCTCGACGCCGTCGTCGAAGCCGCTGTCGAAGACGCCGCCGGGGTCGTTCCACTCGGCGAGCCCCGGACAGTTGTGGTTCTCCGGCAGCCGGTGGTCAGCACAGAACGTCTTCCCGCACCGTCGACACTGGTACGGGAGGTTCTCGTACTCCCCGCACTCGTCGCACGTCGCCATTACGCCCCCTTACGGCGGCGGTCCTAAAGCGGTTTGGCTCTCCGATCGATCCCCCGCGAGGTTCGTCCAGCTACAGGAAATCGAGGAGAGAGTCCACAGTATTCCCACCAAGGAGAGTACACTGCTGTCCGGATGCGCCAAGAGACGCTCATGGACGAGCCGTCTAGCCGGGCCACGGGGGGAGCGAGGGCCTCCCGTTCTCCCAATGGATCGAATCGATCGCCGACGAGAACTGCCGTAGTCGGTCATCCAGGACGGCGAGTGGGTGCGCATCGAGGAAGGCTACACCGTGTCGGTCGACCGGCACGTCCTCGTAATCGAGCTGGACGTGACAGGGTCCGCGGTCCGGATGGTCGGCATCCTGATGGAAGCCGACCATGAGGTTCCGGTCCGGTTCGACCCAGTTGATACGGTAGTATTCGTGGTCAACGCCGGGTGGGTACCAGAAGCGAACCTCCAGTCGTGCGGTCTCCACGTCGTAGGCGTCGCTCAGGAACGTCGTGGGATCGACATCCGCAACGACGTACCGCGGTCGTCGTCGCGACGGGCGATAGCGCACGTCCTCACACCCGGCCTGATCCGTCACTCGGTCGTGAACGTCTCGAAGGAGAGTCCGCTGTGTGTATCGGTCACGACCAGCAAGGAAGCTCATTCCGTGGACCGTGAATCAGCTCGTAGCGCGGTCCGCCACGTCAGTCAGTTGCTCACGGGCGGATTCGACGTCCGTGTAGAGTTCTAGTGCGTGCTTGATGAGTCGACGATCTTCCTCGTTCTCACGCCAGAACGCGATGGAGTTACGCCGTTCACGGAGCTCATCACTCCCCAGCGCACCGTCGGCGAGCGACTGTTCGAGGTCCTCCCACGTCTCGACGTCGTAGGTCGCCCGCCATTCCTCGATCTCCTCGGTGATCGCGGTCAGTTCATTGTGGAGTTCCCCGCGCGTGTTCTCCTCGATAAGCGTGCGGATCTCGTCGAAGAGCAATTGGGCATGATCCGGCCGATAGAGCGTCGTCTCGCCGGCCTCGACGCGGCACAGCCGTCCCCGTTCGACGAGGGCTTGGAGTTCCTCGTTGGTCGTACTCCAGGCGGCGTCCGCCTGATCGCTGATCCAGTTGATCGATCGGGGTTCCCGGAGCGTCTCGGCGACCGCCCGAACGCGTTCGCGGGCGCTCATCGACTCGGTCCACGACTGAACCCCGCCTCGCGAGGACTCGGACATACTGGGCACCTCTGTCGTCAACGTTCGCGCTCTCCTCTCATATATCTTTATACCCTCTCGTATAATCGAGATCACGTTGTGAGCCAGATGATATCGAACGAGCACAAGCGGGGGTGACCCCGTGAGACGCGAGAGGCATACCAGCAGGCCCATCACGACGTCTTCGCCGTCCGATGTGCCTTCACACCGACGCGAACGCGGTGATCGTCACCCACGAGTCGAGCGGATATGCCAAGAACGAGCTCGAACGGGACCTCCCTCAGCTCACGACGTACAACGCGGACGAACTTCAGGATGACCACCCCGTTCGGTTCTCCAGGAAGGGCTACGGCCCGGTCACGAGTTCGAGAACACGATCGAGTGACACGTCGAGATCCCGAACCGCGAGGACGATCACCACCGGATGCGGCCACAGCCGAATCCCGAACGACGGGATCGGCTCGAAGTAGTGAACCCGTCGGGAGAACTTACGTCGAGACCTTCGCCTCGAACTTCTCGCGGACCTTCTCCATCTTCGGCTGTGCGTGGAACGTACAGTAGGCGTCGTCGGGGTTCTTCGCGAAGTAGTCCTGGTGTTTCTCCTCGGCGCGGTAGAACGTCTCCAACGGCTCGAGTTCGGTCACGACCTCGTCGTCGTACTCCTCGTCGAGCGCCTCGATGTACGCCGCGGCCCGCTCGTGCTGCTCCTCGCCGTGCGTGAGGACGATGGACCGGTACTGGCTCCCCACGTCGGGGCCCTGCCGGTTCAGTTGCGTCGGGTCGTGGATCGTGAAGAACGCCTCGAGGAGGTCGTCGTAGCCGACGACCTCGGGATCGTACTCGACCTGGACGACCTCGGCGTGGCCGGTCTCGCCGCTACAGACCTCCCGGTACGTCGGGTCCTCCGTGTGTCCGCCGGCGTATCCGGAGGTGACCGACTCGACGCCCGAGAGCTCCTCGAGCGCCGCCTCGATACACCAGAAGCAGCCGCCGCCGAACGTCGCCGTCTCGAGCTGTTTCGCCATACTCTCGTGTAGGGGCGCGAACCTCTTAAACACCGTCCGCGAACGGTAGCCGATGAAGGTGGTTCGAGGGCGCGGCCGTCGTCTGCGAACGGTAGAGCTTTGCCGTCCCCCCTCCGAGCCGTGGTATGGTCTCGCTGGGACTGGTCGTGGCGCGGTTCAACGGCTCCGTCACGGAACCGATGGCCGAGGCAGCCCGGGAGGCGGCGGCCGAACGCGACGCGGTCGTCGTCGACGAACTGTCCGTGCCGGGCGCGTACGACAGCCCGCTCGCGGCCGACCGGTTGGCGCGGCGCGAGGACGTCGACGCGGTCGCCGTCGTCGGCGCGATCGTCACCGGCGACACCGACCACGACCGCGTCATCGCGGACGCGACCGCGGAGACGCTCACGCGGGTGAGCCTCGACCGCGACACCCCCGTCACCTTCGGCGTGAGCGGCCCGGGGATGTCCGGCGCCGAGGCCCGCGAACGGATCGACAAGGGAGCGGAGGCGATCCACGCCGCCGTCGACCTCGCGGAGGAGCTCGACTGACGGTCCCCCACGCTGGCCAACCGATTCCCACGACCGACCGATTCCCACGACCAACGGAACACAATGACCGACGCATACGACTACTCCGACCGGATCGGACGCGTAGAGCCCAGCGCGACGCTGGCGATATCGAACCTGGCCGCCGAGAAGGCGGCCGAAGGGGCCGACATCGTCGACCTCTCGGTCGGCGAACCCGACTTCGACACGCCCGAGAACGTCGTGGAGGCCGGCAAGGCGGCGCTCGACGCCGGCCACACGGGCTACACCTCCTCGAACGGGGTCCCCGAGCTACGCGAGGCGATCGCGGCGAAGCTCCGCAGTGACGGGATCGACGCGAGCGCCGACGAGGTGGTCGTCACCCCCGGCGGCAAGCAGGCGCTCTATGAGACGTTCCAGACGCTGATCGACGACGGGGACGAGGTGGTCCTGTTGGACCCCGCGTGGGTCTCCTACGAGGCGATGGTGAAACTCGCCGGCGGCGAGCTCTCGCGGGTCGACCTCGCGCCGCACGGCTTCCAGCTGGAGCCCGCCCTCGACGACCTCGCCGAGGCGGTCTCGGACGACACGGAACTGCTCGTCGTGAACTCGCCGTCGAACCCGACGGGCGCGGTGTTCTCGGAGGCCGCCCTCGAGGCGGTCCGGGACCTCGCGGTCGAACACGACCTGGCCGTGATCTCCGACGAGATCTACGAGCGGATCGTCTACGACGCCGACCACGTCTCGCTCGCGAGCCTCGACGGGATGGCCGACCGCACGGTGACGGTAAACGGCTTCTCGAAGGCGTACTCGATGACCGGCTGGCGGCTCGGCTACCTCCACGCGACCGAGGAGTTCGTCGGGCAGGCGGGCAAGCTCCACTCGCACTCCGTCTCGTGTGCGACCAACTTCGTCCAGCGTGCGGGGGTCGAAGCGCTCGAGAACACCGACGAGTCGGTCGAGGAGATGCGGCGGGCGTTCGCCGACCGCCGCGACCTGCTCGTCGACCTGTTCGACGAACACGGCGTCGACGTCGACGTCGGCGACGGCGCGTTCTACATGATGATCCCGGTCGACGAGGACGACGCCGACTGGTGTGAGCGCGCCATCGAGCAGGCCTCCGTCGCCTGCGTCCCGGGGAGCGCATTCAACGCCCCCGGATTCGCCCGGATCTCCTACGCCGCGAGCGAGGAGCGACTGCGCGAGGCGGTCGATCGGCTGGTCGCGAACGACCTGCTCTGAGCGGTCGATCGGCTGGTCGCGAACGACCTGCTCTGAGCGGTCGACCGGCTGGTCGCGAACGACCTGCTCCGAGCGATCGGTTCCGGGCTCCGAGCGGCCGGTTCCGACGGCTGTGTCGGAGTCGTCCGGTCGGTCCGCGTTCGTGCCCCGCTCCGTCGGTGGGATTTTATATACCCGTGCGGATGGTTCGCTTGGTGACGCCATGTACAAGCACATACTGTATCCCACGGACGGGAGCGCAGGTTCCGAGGCCGCGATAGAACACGTACGGGAGATCGCCGAGGCGTTCGACGCGACGGTACACGTGTTACACGTCGTCGACACGCGCCAGTTCTCCCTCGGGATGAGCGGCAACTACATGTCCGGGCCGAAGGGGTACGGGAAGGATCGACCGTCGGAAGAGGAACGGCGGCGCGAGCTGGAGGACCGTGCCACCCCGTTCGTCGAGGAGCTCGCGGCCGATTTCGAGGGGATCGAGACGATACCCGCGGTCCGTGAAGGGAACCCGCATAAGGTCATCCTCGACTACATCGACGAGCACGACATCGACCTCGTCGTGATGGGCACCGAGGGACGCACCGGCGTCGAGCGCTACCTGCTCGGTAGCGTCTCCGAGAAGGTCGTGCGACTGGCCGACCCGCCGGTGGTCACGGTCCGCGCCGACGCGGACGAGTAACGGCCACCAGCCGGTCGTCCGTTCCGAAACCCTTACTCCGGGTCCGTCGTACCCCAACGTATGACAGACAGCTCGGATCCCGACGGCGATCCCGACGCCGGAGACGGGGACGGTTCCGCAGATCCCGCCGTCGACGTCGCCGAAGTGGAGCACGTCGCGGAGCTGGCCCGCGTTCGCCTCGCGGAGGGCGAAACGGCGGCGTTCGCCGACCAGTTCGCGGAGATCCTCGAGTACTTCGAGGCGCTCGACGAGGTGCCCGACCTCGACCGAGAGGAGGAGCTCGTCAACGTGATGCGCGATGACGAGGTCGAGGAGGGACTCACCCAGGAGGAGGCGCTCTCGAACGCCGCGGAGACGACGGACGGCTTCTTCACGGGACCGAAGGTGTCGTAGATGGCCGTCGACTACAACGCGTTCATCACCGAGGAGACGATCGAGGGCGACGACGAGGGCCCGCTCGCGGGCACGACCGTCGCGGTCAAGGACAACATCTCCACCGCGGGCGTCCGGACGACCTGCGGCTCGGAGATGCTCGCCGACTACGTCCCGCCGTACTCCGCCACGGTCGTCGAGCGGCTGACCGACGCCGGCGCGACGGTCGTCGGGAAGACGAACATGGACGAGTTCGGGATGGGAACCACCACGGAGACCTCCGCGTTCGGTCCCACGCGGAACCCCGTCGACCCCGAGCGCGTCCCCGGCGGCTCCTCCGGCGGGTCCGCGGCGGCGGTCGCCGCGGGCGAGGCCGACGTCGCGCTGGGGTCGGACACGGGCGGGTCCGTGCGCTGTCCGGCCGCGTTCTGTGGCGTCGTCGGAATAAAGCCCACCTACGGGCTGGTCTCGCGGTACGGGCTGGTCGCGTACGCCAACTCGCTCGAGCAGATCGGCCCGATCGCGGGGACCGTCGAGGCGGCCGCCGAGGCGCTCGACGTCATCGCCGGCCCCGACCCCAACGACGGGACGACCCGCGATCCGCGCGCGGTCGACGGAGTCGACGTGGGCGTCCCCGAGGGCGGGTACGCCGCGGCCGCCGACGGCGACGTCGACGGGATGACCGTGGGCGTCCCCACGGAGCTGTTCGACGGGGCCGACGAGCGCGTGGTCGGGACGGTCGAGGCCGCGATCGCCGACCTCGAGGCGCGGGGCGCGGAGACGGCGGAGATCTCCCTCCCCTCGGTCGAACACGCGGTCCAGGCGTACTACGTGATCGCCACCTCGGAGGCCTCCTCGAACCTCGCGCGGTTCGACGGCGTGCGGTACGGCCACCGTGCCGACTCCGACGGCAACTGGAACGAGTCGTTCGCCGAGACCCGCGAGGCGTTCGGCCCGGAGGTCAAACGGCGGATCCTCCTCGGGACCTACGCGCTCTCGGCGGGCTACCACGACAAGTACTATCGGAAGGCTCAGGACGCCCGCGAGTGGGTTCGGCGGGACTTCGAGGACGCCTTCGCGGACGTGGACGTGATCGCGTCGCCGACGATGCCCGTGCTCCCCTTCGAGCTGGGCGAGAGCCTCGACGACCCGCTCCGGATGTACCTCGCGGACGCGAACACGACCCCCGTCAACCTCGCGAACCTGCCGGCGATCTCGGTGCCCGCGGGCGAGGCGGACGGGCTCCCGGTGGGGCTCCAACTCGTCGGGCCGAAGTTCGACGAGGCGGCCGTGATCCGCACAGCGAGCGCGGTCGAGGGGCGATGAGCCTGACCGACGAGGAACTCGACCGCCTCGCAGCGGTGGTGCGTCTCCAGCCGACGAAGAACGCCGAGTTGGAGGAGGCGTGGGGCGTCGACGGCGGCAGCGAGGTCCACCGCTACCTCGAGGACCACCTCAAGGAGTACTACTACCGCGACGACGACAGCCTGATACGGGCGACGGCGGAGGCGAACGACCTCGTCGACGTCGAGCCCGGCATCGAGGCGGACGCGGTCGCGAAGGGGGCCGCCCCCGAGACGATCCGCGTCCTGGAGCTCGAAGCGCGGGTGTTCGCTGTCGTCGCCGGCCCGGACGAGCGCTCGCAGTCGGTCGTGAGCGTCCTCGAGGACCTCCGGGAGGCGTACGACATCGATCCCGACGTGGGGGCGGTTCGCCGCGCGCTCCGGAGCCTGGAACGAAAGAACGTCGTCGAGGTGATCTATCGGACGGTCCCGACGTTCCGGCTCGCGGTCGAACGGGACGCGGTCGCGGTGGAAGTCACCGAGTAGCGGCCGTCGTCTCGACGAGTAGCGGCCGTCGTCTCGACGAACTGCGGTCTCAGTCGCCGGCGGTTCCGTCGGCGTCCGGATCGACCGCCGTCGTGGTTGCGCCGGACTCCTCGGCGACCCCCCGTCGCGACTGGAGTTTCCCGGCCAACACCATGGCGACGTAGACCGCGACGGCGACGAGGACGATCGTGCCGCCGGCGGTGGCCTCGTACCGGTACGACAGGGTGATCCCGACGATCACCGCGATCTCCGCGAGGACGACCGACGCGAGCAGCGCCTCGCGAAACCCGCGGGCGACCTGGGCGGCCGCGGCGACGGGGACCACGAGCATCGCGGCGACCAGGATCACGCCCATGATCTGCATCGCGCCGACCACGACCATCGCGGTCAGGCTCGTCATGAGGCGGTTGTACCAGCGGACGTCGAGCCCGGCGACGCGGGCGGCGGTCTCGTCGAACGTCACGTACAACAGCTGTTTGTAGGTGACCGTCACCACGACGGAGACGACGAGGAAGAGGACGACGAGCAGCGCCGCGTTCTCCCGGGAGACCGTCGCGAGGTTCCCGAACAGGTACTGGTTGATCCCGACCGCCAGCCCGCCGGTGTTCAGGCTGATGAGGACGGCCCCGAGCGCGAACCCCGTCGAGAGCACGATCGCCATCGAGACGTCGTTGTACGCGTCGGTGACCTCCGAGATCAGCTCGATGGCGAGCGCGGCGAGCATGGCGACGACGACCGCGGCGATGTACGGGGAGATCCCCGTGCCCAGTATCGAGTTGACGAACAGCCCGACCGCGACGCCCGCGAAGGCGGTGTGTGCGAGCGCGTCGCCGATGAGCGCCATCTGTCGGTGGACGAGGAACGTCCCGACGAGCGGGGCCATCACCGCGATCAGCCCCCCGACGAGGAACGCGTGATGCATGAAGACGTAGTCTAACATTCCGATCCCGAGCGCGTCGCCGACGGCGGCCAGGGCGTCGCTCCAGCGCCCGATCAGCCACGCGAGGACCTCGTAGGGGGCCCGGACCGCGTCGCCGATGGCGGAGCCGGTCATTTCTCTCCCTCCTTCCTCCCGACCAGGTTCGTCCCGTACGCCCGGTCGAGGGCGTCGCTCTCGGCGAAGGCCGTCGGCGACCCGTCGAAGTACACCTCGCGGTTGAGACAGATCACCCGCGAGGCGTGTTCGAGGACGGCCCCGATGTCGTGTTCGACGAGGAGTACCGTCATCCCCTCGTCGTTGAGGCGTTCGAGCAGGTCGAAGAAGGCGTCCACGGATTCGGCGTCGACCCCGACGGTCGGCTCGTCCAACACGAGGAGTTCGGCCTCGCCGGCGAGCGCCCGCGCGATGTACGTGCGTTGGCGCTGTCCGCCCGACAGCGCCGTGACCTTCCGGTCCGCGAGCCGCTCGATCCCGACCGTTCGGAGCGCCTCGCGGACGCGCTCGCGGTCCGACTCGGTCACCCGACCGAACCCGGCGTGGGGGAACCGCCCCATCAACACGACCTCCGCGACCGTGATCGGCATCCGCTTCGTGTCCTCCGTCACGTCCTGGGCGACGTAGCCGACGCGCTCGCGTTCCGCGAACGCGAGCGAGGGGTGACCGAGCAGTCGACAGCTCCCGGAGTCGGGTTCGTGGAGACCCAAGACGAGCCGCAACAGCGTGCTCTTGCCGGAGCCGTTGGGGCCGACGATCCCGACGTACTCGCCGCGGTCGACGGCGAACGAGACGTCCTCGACTACCGGCGCTGCGGTGTACCCGAACGTGAGGTCGTCGGCGTCGACGACGCGGTCGTCCGTGTCGACGACGCGGCCGACGGTGTCTCCCACGCCGGTTCCGCCGTCGCCGACGGACGACGCTCCTTCGAACGACATGATATCAGGGCTCGAAGTTGCGGCCGTGGTCGACGAAGCTCACGTCCTCGGGCGCCTCCACGTCGAGGAGGACCCGGAACGTCGGAAGGTTGACCTCGCGGGCGATGTCGAAGTATCCCCAGTCGCGCTCGGCCCACGACTCCGCGGTCCCGGCGTACGGGGTCACGGGGTAGTACGCCTCCACGTCGGTCTCCTCGACCAGCTGTCTCGCCGAGCGGATCGGCTCGAAGACGGCCGCGCCGATGTGTCCGATCTCGTTCTCGGCGATCGTCTCTTGGGCCCGTCGCATGTCCGCGGGGCGCACGTCGCCGTTGGCCGCGAGGTTCACCACGAGCGGTTCGATCGTCGTCCCGTACCGGTCGGCGAGGTAGGAGAAGGCGTTGTGGGCAGCGAGGAAGGCGACGTCGCGGTCGGCCTCCGCGAACAGCGTCTCCCACTCCGCGTCGAGCTCGTCGAGGTCGGCTTCGAGGGACGTCGCGTTCTCCTCGATGCGGTCCTCGTCGTCGGGTGCGACCCGGATCAGCCCCTCGGCGACGTTTCGAACGGCACCCTTCGCGCGCCCCGGGTCGAGCCAGAAGTGCGGGTCCCTCGCCCCCTCGACCGCCTCCTCCTCGTCCAGCGAGTCGTCGAGGGGGATGAGGTCGATCCCCTCCCGGCTGTTTATCAGGACCGTCTCGGTCGACTCGGATTCCAGCGCGTCGATCGCCCGATCGGCCCACGGCTGGAAGTCGGGCCCCACGTGGACGAACGCGTCCGCGTCGGTGATGTCCCGCTGTATCGACGGGTCCGGCTCCCAGCCGTGGCCGTGCAGGCCCGTCGGGACCAGGTTCTCGACCGTGATATCCGTCCCCTCCGCGAGCTGTCGTCCGAAGTCGTAGAACGTAAAAAAGGAGGCGACGACCGTGGGGCCCTCGTCAGCGCCGGCGTCCCCGCCGCCCGGGTCCGCCGACCCGCCGAGACAGCCCGCGACGCCGCCGGCGAGGCTCCCGGCACCGAGGGCGAGGACCCGGCGCCGTGAGACCGCCGTGTCGGTTCGTTCGATCCCGTCTCCATCGGAACTCATTGGCTGTCCGTCCGCCCGGGAGACGGATAGTCTTTGCGCCTCTAACGAAAAAATTAGACTAGTCTAATTCACGCCGACCCGGATCGGCGGGCGTGTCGACGTGAGAATCCCGGCTCGGACGGGTCGCGCGCGAACATCAAGCTTCAATGCTGGCGAGCGAGTGAACCGGGTATGACCGACCAACAGCTCCGCAAGGAGGCACACGACCTCGACGTCACCGTCTGGGTCGGGAAGAGCGGCATCGAGGCCGTCGTCGACGAGCTGTCCGACCAGCTCGACGACCGGAAACTGGTGAAAGCGAAGTTCCTCCGGGCTGCCCGGGGCGGGACCTCGACCGACGAGCTCGCCGTGGAGCTCGCCGAGGCGGTCGGAGCCGACCTGATCGAGACGCGTGGGAACACGGCGGTGTTCCACTGATGGCCACGGCCGCGACGGCGGTCGGCGCCGACCCCGTTCCATCCGCCGTGGCCGTCACGACCGCGCAGACCGGCCCGACCGCGCCCGCCGTCGACCTCCTGGAGCCGTACCTCGGTCCGCTCTCCGGAGTCGTCGTCTCCGCGGCGATATTCCTCGTCGTGCTCGTGACCGTGTTCGTGCTCAACAAGGCCGTCTTCTCCCCGCTCGTCGGCCGCCTGTTCGACCGACAGGGGCTCGACGAGCACGCGCGCCGGCCGCTCCAGAAGATCGCGACCTTCCTCGTGCTCTTCGCGGGCGTCACGGTCGCGTTCGGCGCGGCCGGCTACCAGGGCTTTCTCCGGTCGCTGGCGACGATCGCCGCCGCGGCCACGCTCGCGGTCGGGTTCGCGCTCCAGGACGTGATCAAGAACTTCGTCGCGGGCGTGTTCATCTACACGGACAAGCCGTTCCGCATCGGCGACTGGATCGAGTGGAACGACAACTCGGGGGTCGTCGAGGACATCTCCTTCCGGGTCACTCGCGTCCGCACGTTCGACAACGAGCTGCTCACGGTGCCGAACCACGCCCTGACCAGCGACGTGGTGAAGAACCCGGTCGCGAAGAAGACGCTGCGGCTGAAGTTCGTCTTCGGGATCGACTACGACGACGACGTCGAGCGCGCGACGGAGATCATCGTCGAGGAGGCCGAACGGAGCGAGGCGATCCTCGACGACCCCGCGCCCTCGGTGCGGTTGACCGAACTCGCCGACTCCTACGTCGGCCTACAGTCGCGGATCTGGATCGACGACCCCTCGCGGTCGGACTTCGTGAAGGCGCGCGCCGACTACGTGAAGGCGGTCAAGGCGCGGTTCGACGCCGAGGACATCTCGATCCCCTTCCCGCAGCGGACCGTCTCGGGACGCGACGCGTGGTCCGAGCCGGCGGCGTTCGGCAGGAAAGACTGAACGGCCCCGATAGTAACGAACTTGAGGGTCCGGTAACTGGGTGCGTCCATGCACGTGGTCATCGTCGGGGCGGGGGAGGTCGGCACGAGCATCGCTGCGAGCCTCGCACCCGACCACGAGGTCGTCGTCGTCGACGTCGACCCCGACCGCGCCGAACAGCTCAAGTACGAACTCGACGTGCTCACGATCGCCGGCGACGGGACGACCGCCGGGATCCAGACGGCCGCCGACGTCGGGGACGCCGACATGGTCATCGCGTGTACCGACGACGACCGGACCAACCTCGTCACCTGCGGGACCGCGAAGACGCTCGGGGACGCCTTCACCATCGCGCGGGTGAAAAGCACCGAGTACCTCCGGACGTGGGAGGACACGCGAGGCGCGTTCGGCGTCGACTTCATGGTGTGTACGGACCTGTTGACCGCCCAGAACATCGTCCGGGTCATCGGGCTGCCGGCGGCGATCGACGTCGACCCGTTCGCGAGCGGGCTCGTCCAGATGGCGGAGTTCGAGATATCGGCCGAGAGCCCGGTCGCCGGACAGACCGTCTCCGAGGCCGACCGGTTCGAGTCGCTGACGTTCGTCGGTATCTTCCGTAACGGCGAGATGATCATCCCCCGCGGCGACACCGACATCGGGGCGGGCGATCGCGCCGTGGTGATCGGGAGCCCCGAGAGCGTCCAGTCGTTCGCGAACGACGTCGCGCCCGAGACCACCCCGGACCGCGCCGACGAGATCGTGATCGTCGGCGGCAGCGAGATCGGTTATCAGACCGCCCGGCTCCTCGAGGAGCGCGATTTCACGCCGCGACTGATCGAGCGGGATCCGGGGCGCGCACGAACCCTCGCGGAGGACCTCCCGAACACGGTCGTGATGGAACACGACGCGACCGACACGGAGTTCCTCTCGAGGGAACACGTCGACGAGGCCGACATCGTCGTCACCGCGCTCGGCTCGGACGAGCAGAACCTGCTCGTCTCGGTGCTCGCCAAGCGGCTGGGCGTCGACCGCGTGATCGCGGTCGTCGACAGCCCCGACTACGTCACCGTCTTCGAGGAGATCGGCATCGACATCGCGATCAATCCCCGCACCGTCACCGCCGAGGAGATCACCCGGTTCACCTACGAGAGCATCGCGGAGAACATCGCGGTCCTCGAGAACGACCAGGCCGAGGTCCTCGAGCTAGAGCTCACCGAGGGGAGCCGGTTCGCCGGCCGGTCGATCGCGGAGCTGGTCGAGGAGACCGACGTGCGGTTCGTCATCGGCGCGATCACGCGGGACCACGCCCTCGTCACGCCGCGGGGAGACACCGTCCTCGAGCCGGGCGATCACGTGGTCCTGCTCGTGGACTCCGACTCCGTGAGCGAGATCGCGTCGATGGCGTGAGGCACCCGTGACCACCAGGATCCGGGTCGGCTGGCGGGCGAGCGTGGGACTCACCGGCGACGTCCTTACGGCGCTTCCCGTTCCACTGTCCTTCCCGCTCCTCGTCGCGCTCTACTACGGGGAGTCGCCGCTGCCCTTCATCGCGGCGATCGCGGTCTCGCTCGCGCTCGGGGTGGCGTTCCGGTCGGTGAAGGACCCGGAGGTGGACCTCGGGCCCCGCGAGGCGTTCCTCGCGGTGGCGATGATCTGGCTGCTCGTCGCCGTGGTCGGCGCGATCCCCTTCGTCGCCGCGGGCGTGGGGACGGTCGCGCACCCGGTGAACGCGATGTTCGAGTCGATGAGCGGGTTGACGACGACGGGCGCGACCGTCCTCGTCGACTTCTCGCTCCACTCGCGCTCGGTCATGATGTGGCGGCAGGTGATCCAGTGGCTCGGGGGGCTCGGGATCCTCATTTTGGCGACCGCGGTGCTCTCCGAGCTCGGCGTCGGCGGGGCACAGCTCATGGAGACGGAGTCGCAGACCCAGGACGTCAACAAGCTCACGCCGAAGATCTCCCGGACGGCACAGCTCATCTGGGGGATCTACTTCGGGCTCACCGGGCTCGCGGTCGTCGTCTACTTCCTGCTCGGCCTCGCCGTCGACCCGCGGATGGACCTGTACAACGCGGTCGCGCACGCGTTCACGTCGGTCGCGACCGCCGGGTTCTCCCCGGAGCCGCTTTCCGTCGGCGCGTTCCACCCGCTGATCCAGTGGGCGGTGGTCCCGTTCATGGTGATCGGCTCGACGAGTTTCATCCTCATCTACTTCGCCATCAACGGCGAGCCGATGCGCCTGTTGAGAAACGAGGAGTTCCACTTCTACCTCGGTGCGATGGGAACGCTCGCGTCGGTCGTCGCCCTCGGCCTGTTCCTCGATCCCAGTATCAGCTTCGGCGCCGAGGCGACGGTCCGCCACGCCGTCTTCAACGTCGCGTCCATCGTGACGACGACGGGGTACGCCAGCACCGACTACGTGCTGTGGGCGCCCGCAGCGAAACACATGCTGTTCATGGCGATGTTCATCGGCGGGATGGTCGGGTCGACGACCTGCTCGATCAAGTCGCTGCGGTGGCTGGTCGCGCTGAAGTCGTTCCGTCGGAACCTCTACACCGCCATCCACCCGGAGGCGGTGCGGCCGGTCCGGATCACGGGAAAGCCGGTCGACGAGGGGGCGATCCGCGACATCTACGCGTACCTCCTTTTGAGCATCGTGATATTCTTCCTGCTCACCGTCGTGATCGTCGTCGACGCGGAGCGGGCCGACCTCCGGGTGACCGAGTTCGAGGCGCTCGGCGCCGCGGCGACCACGTTCCTCAACATCGGCCCCGCGTTCGGCGAGGCGGGCCCGTACGGCACGTTCGCGTCGTTCCCGATGAGCACCCGCGCCGTGATGATCGTCCTGATGTGGATCGGCCGGATCGAGATCATCCCCGTGCTCGTGCTGTTCACGAAGGCGTTCTGGACGTCGTGACCCCGTCTTCGCCCACCGTCGTGGCCCCTTCGACAGTTTAATACACCGAACGGGCCACTCCCATATCGTTCGAGTAATCATGTCCTGGGGCGTCAACTGGAAGGCGAGCGTGGGGCTTCTCGGGGTCGGGATCAAGTACCTCGCCGTCACGATGCTGGTTCCGCTCGTCGTCGCCGTGGTCTACGGCGAGGACGTGTGGGTGTTCCTCGTCTCGCTCGCGCTCGTCGCCGGGATCGGATTCGCCGTAGAGCGAGTCGACCCGGACCCGGACCTCGGGCCGCGCGAGGCGTTGCTTTTCGTCTCGCTCGCCTGGCTCGCAGCCGCGGTGATCGGCACCGTTCCGTACCTGCTCGCCGGGTACGGGACGGCCTCGACGGTCGGGCTCCAGACCGGGTCGTTCGGCGCGTTCTCCGAGTCCATCATCAACGCCCTCTTCGAGTCGATGAGCGGGTTCACGACGACGGGTGCGACCGTGCTCGGCGAGATAAGTACCGACCGCCACTCCCACGCCCTGCTGATGTGGCGGCAGCTCACCCAGTGGCTCGGCGGGATGGGGATCATCGTGCTGATGATCGCGATCCTCCCCGAGGTCGCCGTCAACGGGGCCCAACTGATGGAGTCGGAGGCGCCGGGGCCCGAACTCCAGAAGCTCACGCCGCGGATCGCCGAGACGGCGCGCGCGCTCTGGCTGATCTACTTCGGGTTCACGGTCGTCTATATCGCGATCCTGTACGGGCTCCACCTGGGTGGGATGGCCCCCAACATGGACCTGTACAACGCCGTGGCCCACGGGTTCACCACGCTCCCGACCGGCGGGTTCTCGCCGGAGGCGGACAGCATCGCGGCGTTCTCGGCGGCCGTCCAGTGGGTCGTCATCCCCTTCATGCTCGTCGCCGGGGTCAACTTCGCGCTGTTCTGGCACGTGTTGCGCGGCGAGGCCGAGGTCATGCTAGAGAACGCGGAGTTCCGCGCGTACGCCGGCGCGCTCGCGGTCGTGACCGCCGTCCTCGCGGTGTTGCTGTTCCGGGGTGCCGCACCCCCGATCGAACTGGGTGGCGCGACCGAGGGCGTCACCGAGAACGCGCTCCGACAGGCGGCGTTCCAGATCGGGTCGTTGCTCAACTCCACCGGATACGCGACCGCCGACTTCGCCCAGTGGGACACGCACGCGCAGGTCCTGCTGTTGTTCGCGATGTTCATCGGCGGGTCGGCCGGCTCGACCGGCGGCGGAGTCAAGGTCGTCCGGTGGCTCATCGTCGGGAAGACGATCCGACGCGAGCTGTTCACCACGGCGCATCCGGACGTCGTCCGGCCGGTTCGCCTCGGCGGCAACGTCGTCGACGAGGATGCGATCCGCGGGATCATGGTGTTCACCCTCCTCTACGTCGTTCTGTTCGCGCTCTCGGCGGTGTTCATCGCGCTCGACACGGCGCGGATCGGGATCCAGCTGTCGGTGTTGGAGTCGATCAGCGCGTCGCTCGCCACCATCGGCAACATCGGGCCGGGGTTCGGCCGGCTGGGGCCGTTCGGGAGCTACGAGTTCTTCTCGAACGCCTCGAAGCTGTTGATGATATTCCTCATGTGGGTCGGCCGGTTGGAGATCGTCCCGGTGCTCGCGGTGTTCATCTCGGCGATCGACAGCCGGTGACGGCGCCGTCGGACGACGGAGCCGCGTCGCGGTCCCGCGATCAGTCCCCGTCGGCGTTCACCTCGCCGATGAACGACCAGTGGACCTTCGGCTCGCCGTCCGGCTGGGGTTCCTCGGTGACGTGGTAGAGGTAGGGACCGTGCGGACACTCCTCACAGCCCTCCTCACAGCGGTGCCGTTTGACGACCTCCGTGTATCCTTCGTGTTCGATGACACGAACGACGTCCTCGCCGGGCTCCGGTTCGATCGGGAGTTCCCGCTCCTCCTGAAACCGGAGCAGTTCCCGAGCGTGAACGATCGCCGTTCGGAGCTCCTCCGGCGACGCCTCCCCTAACTCCGCGGCGAGTCGGTCCGGCAACCCCTCCGGAGGCGTGGGCTCCTCTGTGGAACTGGGCATGTCCGGAGGTTCGAACTCGAAGCCATATAACGGCTCCGCGAGGAGCCCCGAACGAACGGCTCCCCTCCGGTTCGTCCGGCATCTCAGAACAGTCGCCGTTCCACCGCCCGACGGAGCCGTCCCGGTTGGCTCGCGCCGTAGACGACGAGGGTCCCGTGCTCCGGGCCGACCGTCGCCGGGTCCGCACCGCGCGCGAACAGGCGGTCGGTGAGACCGCGCTGGACGCCGTTGACGACGAGGACGTCGGCGTCGCCGGCTGCGAGTTCGACCGCGTCGTCGGCGTCCGACTCGACGACCTGGGTCTCGACCGGGGCCTCACACAGCGCCGCCAGTTCCGAGAGGTAGTCGTCGGTGGTGTTCCGGCGGCTCTCGGCCGGGTCCGCGCCGAGGGCGAAATAGAACGTGACCGTCGCGTCGGTCGCCGTCGCGAGCGCGTCGGCGAGCGCGACCTTCGCGGGATCGAACGGTCCCTCGTCGGTGACGACGCCGACGCGTTCGACCGCGTCGTGGTCGAGGTTCGACGCCTCGATGACGGTACACGGCGCGTGGCGCTCGATCCAGTCCGAATCGCTACCGAGCAACGTTCCGGACCCGGTGGAGCGTTCGATCACCAGCGTGTCGGCGTCGATCTCGGCGGCGTAGTTGACGACCGCGTGTCGGGTGTCGTGGCTGACTACCTCGCCGTACCGGATCGGCATCTCCGAATCGGTCGCGCGGTCGGCCATCCGGGCCTCGAACGCCCGGTCGGCCTCGGTGAGTTCGGACGCGGACTGTGGGAGCGGCGTCTGGTCGGGCGATTCGTCGAACTGGGCCACCCGGACGCCTCCCTCCCGGGTGCGCGCGAGGTCCGTGGCGAGGTCGACGAGCGACCGCTCGACGGCGGGCGCCGTCCGCTCGGTGACCGCCACGAGGACCTCGTGTCCGTCGGTCCCGACCGCGGACTCGGTCTGCTCGACTACGTCCCGCCCGACGCTTCGGCGGAGCGCGTCGGTCATCGCTCCCTCGCGCGCGACGCCGCCCCGGCGGTGGACGAAGAAGTAGTACCACGCCGTCGACCCGACGGTGATGACGACGGCCCCGACCAGGGGGACGAACCCGATGTATCGGAGGAGAACGACCCCGCCGACGATCCCGACCAGCTGGGGGACCGGATACAGCGGCGACTCGAAGCTGGGGTCGTACGCCTCGATCGAGCCCTGCCGGAAGGCGATCAGCGCGACGTTGATCAGGATGAACACCAGGATCTTGAACGCGCTGGCGAGTTTGGCGATGTCGTCGATTGGAACGAACGCGATCAGGACGAGCAACACCCCGCCGGTGATCGTGATCGCGTTGACCGGGGTGTCGAACCGGTCGCTGACGGTCTCGAAGACGTCGGGTGCGAGCCCGTCGCGACTCATCGCGAAGGGGTAGCGCGAGGAGGAGAGGATCCCCGCGTTGGCGGTGCTGATCAGCGCGAGTAGCGCCGCGACGACGACGGCGGCGACGCCGACCGCGGGTAGCGCGCTTTCGGCCGCGACCTGCATCGGCGTCTCCGTGTCGGTCAGGACGGCCTCGTCCGCGACGCCGACCATCACGGTCACGATGGCGACGTAGATCCCGGCGGTGATCACGAGCGAGCCGAGGATCCCGAGCGGGAGGTTCCGGTCGGGGTTCTCGACCTCCTCGGCGACGCTGGCGACCTTCGTGACGCCGGCGTAGGAGACGAACACGAACCCGGTCGCGCCGAGGATCCCCTCCATCCCGCCGTCGAAGAAGCCCTCGAACCGGGCGTTCTCGACGCTCGGCGCGCCGACGACGATGAACCAGACCATCACCGCCAGCATGACCGCGACGATGACGATCTGCATCCGCCCGGTCTGTTTCGCGCCGACGACGTTCAACACGATCAGCAGCGCCGCGACCGCGAGCGCGACCGGCTTCACCGGGAGGTCGAACAACAACACCAGGTACGGCGCGCCCCCGACCAGCGCCAGCCCGCCCTTGAACGTCAGCGAGAACCACGTCCCGACCCCGGCGATCGTCCCGAAGAGCGGACCCATCGCCCGCTCGATGTAGAGGTAGGTCCCGCCGGCCTCGGGCATCGCCGTCGCCATCTCGGACTTGCTCAGCGCCGCCGGCAACACCAACACGCCCGCGAGGAAGTACGCGAACACGACCGCCGGACCCGCCATCTCCATCGCCAACCCCGGCAGGATGAAGATGCCGCTGCCGACCATCGCGCCGATGCTGATGGCCGTCACCGCGGGGAGACCGAGGTCACGCTCCAGTTGCTTCCCCATTACCGCGTGGGAGGTCCGGCGCGGCCGGTTCGGTCGGTCGATCCGATCACGGGACGAGGAACCCACACGACTGACCGGTCGTTCACGTGTGTCCGATATCTTAGGACGGACTCGAATAAGTGACGTGATCGAGGCAGGTCTCAGTCGCGTGCTGGTCGGCCGACCGACGATCGTCCGATTACGCTTTCCCGGTCGGACCATCGATCCTCCGATTACGCTTCGGCGGTCGGATCCTCGCCCGTCCGAGAGGAAGCAGTTATTACGAGAGGAGGATGTACTCGACTGATATGACCGAATCCGGACCGCGATCCGAGGACCTGCTCGCCCACGTGCTCCTTCCGGTCGCCCACGAGAAGGACGCGCTCGCGACGGCGGAGGCGCTCGAACCGTATCAGCCGGACCGCGTGACGACCCTCCACGTCGTCGAGAAGGGCGAGGGAGTCCCCGACAAGACGCCGGTCGAACAGTCCGAGGAGGTGGCCGCGGAGTCGTACGCCGCGGTCCGGACGGTGTTCCCCGACGCCGACGACCACACCGCCTACGCCCGCGACGTCGTCGGCGCGATCTTCGACGCCGCCGAGGCGGTCGACGCGAGCGCGATCGCCTACCGGTCCCGTGGCGGGAACCGGATCATGCAGTTCCTCTCCGGCGACCTCTCCCTGAAGTTGGTCACGAACGCGGACCGTCCCGTGATCGCGCTCCCGCGTGTGGAGCGAACGGAATGAGCGACGAGGAGCTGGCGAAGGACCTGGGGCTGGTCTCGGCGATGACGATCGGGATCG
>NZ_QMIM01000027.1 GCF_003287355.1 Halorubrum sp. 48-1-W | reverse complement strand
TCAAGCGAGCCGTAAACCAGTGAAATCAAACGCCTTCTGGCGATTCACCAGAGCCGTTCGTTTCAAACGTGATGTACTCAGAATCGTGTTCGATCCACACACCGACCGATTGTGTCCCCTGATTCGTGATCTCGTATACTTTCCCGAGATCATACCACGAGTTGGGATAGACCCCCGAACCCTCGACACGATCGTTCTCCTCACAAACCTGTACTTCGAGCATCCCGTCGCCGCCGATCGACGCGTCCTTTCCGTTTGGTCCGTCGGTCGGTTCCAGTGTAAGCAGCGCCGACTCGTCACCGACGACCTCCACAGAGACGCCCCTTTCAGCCTGTATGCTACTAAACGCCCCTGACCCGACAATGGCAGTACCCCCGCTAGTTGCTCCGAGTACAAAAAAGAGCTTTTTCCCTTTCATTGACACTCCTCAGATGAATGGGGTATGATAAAGTATTCCACTGCCCGATATTACAGCTCAAGTCGTAACCAATCCCTGAATATTATCAAGGAGTGCCTGAGATGAACGTATGTCCGATTATTTTGGTTATTTGTAGATGGTGTCATAGAACGATTAGCACACCAAAGAACAGGGTGAACCCCGAGGTACATGGATGTAGCGACGTTTTAACACAATCCTTCGATAGACTCGTTTATATCTGTCGTGGAGACCGAGACGCTAGCGCTGTTCGAGCTCCTCTCCTTCGAGTTTCCCAACTATTCGACGTGTTCATGGCCGCGCAGACAGAACGGATACAAGAGCTTGAACAATTCATTGATGAGGTGTTCAACCATTTTTTGAGCAGGTCGCGCGCCGCGGCCTGCTTGAGTTGACCTACTGTATTGATTCAACTATCGAGTACAGGGGCGAAGACCGTATCGAACAACACAGCGAGGATGTTCAGCTGAAGCAGCCCACGATGGATGAGACGTACAATCGTCGTACAGGCGCCGGACGAACCAACGAATCGGTGAAAGACTGCGGCCTCGGGCCTACGCACACCCGAGGCTACGTCCACACATGGGCAGAAGTATTTTCTCCCCTGTGGCTTCCCCTTCGTCGTCGTTATCACCAACTACAACCCGGAGGCAATCGGGAAGCACGATCATCGCGGTATGAGAGGAGGTCTATGGCACCCTCTTCGATACGTAGTTTTACCAAGTGTTCCTCACTTCACATCACCCGGATCTTACCTCGGTAGGTCGTTACGTTTGCGCCAACAGGAAATACAGAGGCTCCCCGATACTTGTCCGAGAGGATGTTTAAGATCATTGCTAGTCGGGACTAGGTAGTCTTCGTAGTAGGGGCGGCCACAGAACTCGCACGTCCCATCCACCATATCTTCAAGATCGTTTTCCATGCCCGCTAGAATCTCTTTCTCAGTTTCGAGACGGTCCTCGATTATGTCTTCCACCCCCAAGGTGTATTTCAGTGGATTCGTCGATATATCTACTGTGTGTTTGTGAAAAACCGGTACAACGGAGGAGTCGGGATGGACTCGCGGGGGTCCCGTGAGCGAAGCGAACGGGACCAAGCGAGGGAATGAGACGAACGAAGTGAGTCGAGTGGACTCGCGGGGATTTGAACCCCGGGCCTTCCCCGTGCCAGGGGGATGATCTACCACTGATCTACGAGCCCTCGTACGCGTCCAACCGTTCCCCGGTGAATATCTTAAGGGCTTCGAATCACGGACCGCCCCGGGCTCAGACCCGGTCGGAGTCGACGTACACCTCGAGGTCGACGTCCCGCGTCGACCCCTCCAGGTCCCGTACCGCCCGCTCGACAACCCGCTCGGCCTCGCCCCGAATGAGCGGGACCGCCTTCTCCAGTACCCAGTCGAACGAGACGAGCCGCGGGAGGTCGAGCGCGTCCGAGCTGGCGGATCCGGGGTCGAACTCGACCTCCAGGGCGACCCCACACCTCGTCTGCGCGTCGTCGTCCCCGCACGGCGTTACCCGCCAGCAGCCGCCCGCGTCGATGTCCTTCGTGATCTCCCAGTCGATACGCTCCGGCGGCTCGACGCCGGTCACCTCCGAGCGGGCGGTGTAGGTGAGCTTCCACCAGGCGAACGTGAGCGCGTAGCGGGTCCCCGGGCCGCCGTCGCCCGCGAGCGTTCGGACCTCCCGGAGGTACTCGGAGTAGTGCGCGTACCCCGGGAAGTCCAGCAGGAACTCGTACACCGTCTCCGGGTCGGCGTACACCTCGGTGCGCACGACGAGTTCGTCCACGACGGAGGGTTCGCCCGGCGCGTATTAACAGTTTGTAGGCGCTAAGTTCCGTTCCTCAAGAAGCGACCGAAGGGAGCGAGTAGGGAAGGGATACAGCGTCTCCAGAAATCTTTGATTTCTGGTGCGCGAACGAGTCGCTCCGCGATTCGTCAACGCCGTCATCACCCGTTCATTCCTCAAACCCCAACTCTGGCGACAAAATGAACATCTCTTCGATGGATGGCAAGAGTGTAACGGAGAATAATCCGTTCTATTAATTCGCCAATATTGAGCGTGTGATAGAGAGACGCTCACGATTGTACGAACAACGGGCGCTATATGTTGATTTCAGTCGGATCAAAACGCATCGCCATCCGAGGATTCCTACGGATCTGGACGAGAAAAAATGAAGAAGGAGATATCCGCCGACTCAGTCGTCGCCCGAGACCTGCTCGGCCGCGTCGCCGACAACCTCGGGCGTGGCGTCGGCGGACGCGGGGGGCTCCTCGCGCACGTCAGTGCCCGTCCCCTCGGCGATCACGTCGGCGTAGGCGTCGGGGAAGACGCGGACGAAGTCCGAGAGCGTAGCTTCCCAGTCGTCGAGTAGCTCGTCGGCGCGGTCGCTGTCGGTGTACGCGCGGTGGTTCTCGACGAGCCGGCGGAGCATCCGTTCGTCGCTGGCGTCGAGATCGGCCGAGAGCGACACCATCCCGCGGTTGAGCCGCTCCGCGAGCCGGTCGTCGGGGTCGTAGACGTACGCGACGCCGCCGGACATGCCGGCTGCGAAGTTGCGGCCGGTATCGCCGAGCACGGCGACGACGCCGCCGGTCATGTACTCACAGCCGTGGTCGCCGACGCCCTCGACGACCGCGTAGACGCCCGAGTTGCGGACGCCGAACCGCTCGCCGGCGACCCCGTTGACGTAGGTCTCGCCCGCGGTCGCGCCGTACAGACAGACGTTGCCCGCGACGACGTTTTCGGCCGGGTCGTAGCTCGCGTCCTCCGGCGTCGAGACCACGATCCGCCCGCCGGAGAGGCCCTTGCCGACGTAGTCGTTGGTCGCGCCGGTCAACTCCATCGTGATCCCACGCGCGAGGAACGCGCCGAAGCTCTGGCCGGCGTGCCCGTCGAACCGGCAGGTGACGGTGTCGTCCGGGAGTCCCTCGCCGCCGTGTGCGGAGACGACCCGGTTCGAGAGGGTCGCGCCGACCGCGCGGTCGACGTTGTCGATATCGCGGGTGAGCGCGACCGGCGTGCCCTCTTCGATGGCGGGCGACGCCTCCTCGATCAGGTCCCAGTCGAGCAGCTCCTCGATGCCCGGATGCGCCTGCGCGCGAGTCTTGGTTCGGGAGTCGCCGGCGGGGTCGGCGATCACCGCCGAGAGGTCGAGGTGTTTCGCCTTCTCGTGGTCGGTCTCGCGCTGGACGAGGAGGTCGGGCCGACCGATGAACGCCTCGAGGTCGGTGAACCCCAGCTCGGCCATGAGCTCGCGTAGCTCCTGGGCGATGAACGTCATGTAGTTGATCACGTGGTCCGGCTGGCCGGGGAAGCGCTGGCGGAGGTCCTCGCGCTGGGTGGCGACGCCGACCGGACACGTGTTCTCGTGGCACTGCCGGGCCATCACGCAGCCGGAGGTGACGAGCGAGGCGGTCCCGAAGACGTACTCCTCCGCGCCGAGCGCGGCCGCGACGGCCACGTCGCGACCCGTCTTCAACCCGCCGTCGGCAGCGACGCGGATGCGGTCGCGCAGGCCGGTCGCGCGTAGCATCTGGTTCGCCTCCGCGAGCCCGAGCTCCCAGGGGAGCCCCGCGTTCTTGATCGACGTCTTCGGCGACGCCCCCGTCCCCCCGGAGTGCCCCGAGACGTGGACCACGTCGGCGTTCGCCTTCGCGACGCCCGCCGCGATGGTACCGATCCCGGCCTCCGAGACGAGTTTCACGTTGACGTCGGCGGAGGGGTTCGCCGCCTTCAGATCGAAGATGAGCTGTTTCAGGTCTTCGATCGAGTAGATGTCGTGTTGCGGTGGCGGGGAGATGAGCCCGACCCCGGGGGTGGAACACCGGACGTGCGCGATCATCTCGTTGACCTTCTCGCCGGGGAGGTGGCCCCCCTCGCCGGGCTTCGACCCCTGCGCCATCTTTATTTGGAGCTCGTCGGCGCTCGCGAGGTACTCGGCGGTGACGCCGAAGCGGCCGGAGGCGACCTGTTTCACGTTACACTCCTTTTCCGTGTCGAACCGCTCGGGCGGCTCGCCGCCCTCGCCGGTGTTGGACTTCGCGCCCAGACGGTTCATCGCGATGGCGTTGTTCTCGTGGGCCTCCGGCGAGAGGCTACCGAGGCTCATCGCGGCCGTCGAGAAGCGCTCGACGATCGACTCGACCGGCTCGACCTCCTCGATCGGAACCGGGTCGCGGTCGGAGTCGAACTCCAAGAGTCCGCGTAGGGTCTGGAGCGTCTCGGACTGGTCGTTGACCAGCTCGGCGAACTCGCCGTATTCCCCGTAGTCGCCGCTCCGTACCGCCTTCTGGAGCGTCCCGACCGTCTGGGGGTTCCAGCCGTGGTGGACGCCCGACGAGCGGTTCTCGTACTCGCCGACCGTCTCGAGTTCGGGATCGACGCCGAACGCCATCGCGTGGCGCGTCCGGAGGTCGTCCTCGATCACCTCGATCCCGATCCCCTCGGTGCGGATCTCGGTCCCCTCGAAGAACTCGCCGACGAGCTCGGAGTCGAGCCCGACGGCCTCGAATATCTGTGCGCCCTGGTAGGACTCGACCGTCGAGATGCCCATCTTCGCCATCGTCTTCAGGAGGCCGTCCTCCAGCGCGCCACGGTAGGCGGCGATCGCTTCCGTCTCGTCCGCGCCGTCGGGGCCGGCGACCACGTCGGCGATGGAGGCATACGCGAGGTACGGGTCGACCGCGTCCGCCCCGTAGCCGACCAGCGTGGCGAGGTGGTGGACCTCGTGGGGCTCGCCGGACTCGACGACGAGCCCCGCGCGGTTGCGCAGGCCGTTGCGCACGAGATGGTGGTGGACCGCGCCGGTGACGAGCAGGCTCGGTACGGCGAGCCGGTCCGGACCGACCGCCCGGTCCGAGAGCACGACCACGTCCGCGCCCGCCTCGATCGCGTCGGACGCCTCGCGGCGGATCCGGGTGACCGCGTCGGTGAGGGAGGTGTCACGGCCGTAGGTGACGTCGACGGTCTCCGCGGAGAATCCGGAGTCGCCGTCGAGACCCTTCAGCGTGGCCGTCTCCGCGTCCGACAGGACTGGGGAGTCCGCGACGATCTGCCGGGCGTGTTCGGGCGTCTCCGCGAGCAGGTTGCGCTGGTTGCCGATCCGGGACTCGAGCGACGTGACGAGCTCCTCGCGGATGTAGTCGATCGGCGGGTTCGACACCTGCGCGAACAGCTGTTTGAAGTAGGTGAAAAGCGGCCGGTCGACGTCGGCGAGCACCGAAAGCGGGGTGTCGTCGCCCATCGACCCGACGGGGTCCTTGCCCGCCTCCGCCATCGGCTCCACGAGGTGGTTCAGCGAGTCCGTGGTGTAGCCGAAGGCCGCCTGGTAGGCGCGAACGCCGGGGTCGTCGTCGGTCGGGTCGGCGTCCGTCGTCGATTCGGCAGTGGGGTCGATGTCTGCCGTCGCTTCGGCGTCAGGCGTCGCTCCGGCGTCCGCCGTCGCGTCGAGGTCAGTCGTCGCTTCGGCGCCCTCGTCGACGAGTTCGTCGAGTTCCACCTGCGCCTCGTCGACCCACTCTCCGTACTTCTCGTCGGTTAGCTCGTCGAACACCTCGTCGTCGGGGACGATCCGTCCCTCCTCGGGGTCGGCGACGAAGATCTCGCCGGGCTGGAGCCGTCCGCGGCGCGTCACGTTCGCGGCGTCGGTGGGGAGCGCGCCGACCTCGCTGCCGACGACGAGCCGGTTGTCGGTCGTCACCTCGTACCGGCAGGGCCGGAGCCCGTTGCGGTCGAGCACGCCCGCGACCCGGTCGCCGTCGAAGCCGATGACGAGCGCGGGGCCGTCCCACGGCTCGACGAGCGAGGCGTGATAGTCGTAGAAGTCCGTGCGCTCGTCGGCCATGAGGTCGTCGTCGCGGAACGCCTCGGGAACGAGCATCCGCAGGACGTGCGGGAGGTCGCGGCCGGTCTGTAAGAGCAGTTCGACCGCGTTGTCGAGGCTCGCCGTGTCGGACTGGTTCGGGTCGTCGATCACCGGCCGGACCGTCTCGAGTTCCGCGCCGAACGCCGGGTGGTCCAGGTCGTTCTCGCGGGCGCGCATCCAGTTGACGTTCCCGCGGATCGTGTTGAACTCGCCGTTGTGGACCACGTTGCGGTACGGATGCGCGAGGTGCCACGCGCCGAGCGTGTTCGTCGAGAAGCGCGCGTGAACCAACGCGACGTGGCTCGCGAACCGCTCGTCTTTCAGGTCGGGGTAGTAGTCGGCGAGCTGTGACCCCTTGAGGAGCCCCTTGTACACGACGCGCTGCCGGTCGAACGAGCAGACGTAGAACCGGCCCGAGCCGTCGACGTCGCTCACGACGTTCTCTATCTCGCGGCGGGCTGTATACAGCGCGCGGTCGAACCCGAGCCGGTCGGGGTCGGCGTCCGGATCGGCCGACGGGTCGGTGAATCGCTCCGCGAGACCGGCTCCCTCGACGGGGGCGACGAACACCTGGGCGACGTGGGGTTCCGACTCGCGTGCGGTCTCGCCCAGGTCGTCGTTGTCGGTCGGGACATCGCGCCAGGCGAGCACCTCCAGCCCGTACACGGAGAGCACCTCGGCGATGACGTCGTGTATCTCGGCTTGAACACCCGGATCCGGGGGCATGAAGACGGAACCGACGGCGTACTCCTCGGGGAGGTCGGCGTCGACGACCGCCTCGAAGAACTCGTCGGGCCGTGCCACCATGATCCCGGCCCCGTCGCCCGTGTTCTCCTCCGCGCCGGTCGTCCCTCGGTGTTCGAGGTTCTCCAGGAGCCGAACCGCGTCGCGTACGGTGTCGTGTTCGGGCGAGCCGTCGAGATCGATGACGCCGCCGATCCCGCAGTTCGAACGGTCCGCCGTCGGGGAGGCGAGCCCGGCGCCGCGGCCGTCCCCCGTTCCCTCCCCGTCGGGGGTGGTACTACGTGACTTGGTCATACACCTCCTCACGGATCATGGGTTAAAGGAATAACCCTGATATGGGTAGGAACCATCGTACACACATTAGGGAATATAAGGTAATTATCTATAAGGGATTGGTACGGGTTAACACTACCTACGTTCGATCAGATCAATCACCGAGTTCTACCCGTGATTGGACATATATGGTCAAATTCAGCTATAGAACGAGGTGTAAAATCAATCTCAACACACGTTCGTCAACTACTCTTCGAAGGGTGCGTAGGTTCCGTTGATGTCCCAGTCGTGGATACAGTAGATTTCGCCGGGCTTCTCGTCGATCCGCCAACCCTCCACGTCTTCGTCCCAGCGCTCGACGCGGCCGCACAGTTCGCACGTCCGTTCGGTCGGGGGTGAGAGGGTGACACTCATATCCGGAGACAGGCGTCGCGATAGCAAAAGAATATCGCCGAAGCGTCGGCGGTCGAGCCACCGCGATCGACCGTCTACGGCGTTCCGCGACGGCCGGCGACGACGCTCACGGCCGTGATCGCGATCAGCGCGGCGGGAACACCGAACCCGGGAACGTCGTAGGCGGTCGACCGCAGCGGGGCCTCCTCGAAGGTCGGCGGCCGTTGAGACCGTTCGTCGTCCGACGGCGTGGCGGCCTCCCCGTCACCGGATCCCTCGACCGATGGGGTGTCGTCGTGCCCGCCCTCTCCGGTGGTTGCGACGGCCGGCGCGTAGGACGCGTTCTCGGGACGTGGCACGTACTCACCCTCCTCGAGTTCGTTCGAGTCCTCCACGGGGTGGGGACCGATCTCCCTGCGGTCGCGGAGCGCACGCTCCTCGACCGCACGGACCGTGGACGCTCGAGCGGGCGCGTCCCCCGAGGCCTGTCCGTCGTTGGCCGCAGGGTTCGACGACGATCCCGGGTCCGCGTCGTCGTCGCCGACTCCGGGGGTGTCCGGGTCGCGATCGGTCGACGGGTCGGGTTCGGCTCCGTCGTCGGCGTCCGGCGTCGATCCCGGCTGTTCGGAGTCGGATCGAGACCCCTCGTCGGCCGACCCGCCGTCGCCCGCTCCGGGTGAACCGGTGCGGTCGGCGTCGTCACCGTTTCCGCCGCCGTCACCGGCACCGCCGTTTCCGTCACGGTCGGCACCGTCGGCGTCGCTGTCGCCGGTTCCCCCACCACCGCCGCCGGTTCCCCCGCTACCACCGGTTCCCCCGCCACCACCGGTCGCTCCACTCGAACCACCGCCACCACCGGTCGCTCCACTCGAACCACCGCCACCGCTCGTCGCTCGGCCACCGCCGCCCGAGTCCGCACCGTCGGATCCCTCGGAGCCGACGTCCTCGCCGTCGAGGTCGCTCTCGGCGGGCGTTTCCTCGGTTTCATCGACGCTTCCGTCGCTATCGTTGCTCCCGTCTACAGCCGCGGTCTCTCCGGTAGCTTCGAGGTCGTCACCATCGCCGCCGGTCGTGTTTTCGGCGGTACTGTCGTTGACGTCGTCCGAATCGTTGCTTCCGTCGGAGTCGGTCGTATCGTCGAACTCGGTGGTGTTCTCCGAGTCGGTGGTGGTTTCGGAGTTGGTGGTGGTTTTGGAGTCGGTAACGTCGTCGGAATCTGTGGTGTTTTCGGCGTCAGTGGTGTTCTCGGCATCAGTGGTGTTCTCGGCATCAGTGGTGTTCTCCAAGTCGGCAGTGTCATCCGAACTCGTGGTCTCCTGATCGTCGCTGGTGGTATCGGGATCGTCGGCATCGTCTGCGTCGTCGGTGTCGTCGGTTCCGTCAGAGTCGCCGGCGTCGTCGGTGTCGGTCGTGTTCCGCACGTAGGTGAACCGTGCGGCACCGCCGTGGGAGGCGTTCGATCCGGCCGCGTCACGGAGGCGTTCGTCGACCACGTCGAACGTCGCTTCGAGGTCGGTTTCGGCGGACGTGCCGAGCGATCCGTTGCGCGTCTCGGTGCCGTTGCCGACGAGGAAGAGTCCCGTCTCGCGGGTGAGGACCGTGGTGCCGTTCGCGGTCGTCGCGGGGGTCGCGTCGGGATCGGTCTCCGACTCGTTCGAGACCGTGAACTCGACGCCGTCGAGTCGGTCGAGGTCCGCGCCCGTGGCGAGCGTCGGGTCGCGGACCGCGGTGTACCCGGACAGGCCGGTGGCGTTGACCGCGTAGACGACGGTGTCGCCCTCGGTGACGTTCTCCGCGGGCGCGAGCGTCCCGTTCGCGATCGAATCCGTGATCGATTCCGGTGTGGAGAAGGCGTCGGCGTCGCTCTCCGCGGTCGAATACACCGAGAGACCGTTCGTCGAGCGGTTTCGTAGCGTCACGGTCGCGGTATCGGTCGGCCCGCCCGGCTCCGCCGTCGCCGTGACCGTGTACTCGCCGGCGGGGATCGTCCCGTTCGCCGTCGACGTCGTGACCGACTCGATCGTTCCCGGCCCGTCGAGAGTAAAGAGGTCGGACTCGAGTTCCGGATCGCCCGCTGTATAGGTGTTGAACTCGAGCGACGTCGATTCGTCACGCGGTGTCGTGACGGTTGCCGTGGCTATCGAGTCGTTCGTTTTCGAGTCGGTAATTGTAATGTTGGTTGTGTTGGAATCGGCTTCCAAATTAAATTCAAGTCGATCACTCACAACAGACGATTTTGATATACTGGTCAGATTAGAATACTGATCGTCCCTTCCGATGATTTTAAAATGAGATTGTTTAGTATATTCACCACCAGAGAGTGAGTAATTTCCAGTTGGAAGTTGGGACGTATTGAAATAGACGAGTTTGGAATCATCCGTTGTTGATTCTACGCCCTGTAGAACAGATTCTGTTTGAGTTAATTCGCGATATAATTCGATGCGATTTTCGTCATCACTAGATTCTTCGAAAGCTATGAGATCTCCAGCATATATTTCATCATCTCTATTTATAGATGTATTATTAAATATCTGATTAGTAGTAGACCGATCTTCCTCAGATTTATTAATTGAGATCAATGCCGTATCTGAAACACCGTTTTGTACAAATTGCTGATTGAGATCTGAGTTTTGTAAGATTGATGAGGATTCAAGTGAAACAGGGTCACCGACTTCTGAGTTATCATCAACAAGTCGTATGATCGCCGCATATTGATTGCTTTGAGAAAGGAGAACTGGATCACCGTCTTCATTTATTAATTCTATCTCAACATCTTGATTGTCCCCAGCAATTATTTGAGACCTACCAATATATTTGTGAGTTAGAATCGATCCATTACTCAAAACGGGATGAATTGTGACAATATATGGTGTCTTACCACCATATTCATCATCTAACCTAGCATTCTCGATGGTAATATTATCTTCAATTGTTGTGTTAGCAGAGATGTTGTTGAAATCAAGAGATGCAAACAAAGAATCGCCCACGCGAGTAGCAATCGAGAATTTTGAGGCCTTTGTTGGCAACTTGTCCCCAGCAGAATAATTTTCGCTACTCAATTTACTTTCTGGAACAAGATAGATCGTATGTGGTCCTGGAAAACCATTTGCTTCCAGATACCTAATGGAAATTTCATCACTCTGGCTTATTGTATCACGTGAAACAGATTTTATACCCGCGATACGAGTCTCATCATCTTCGTATGCAACGATAAGTGTGCTATTTACGTTTGCTTCGACATCCTCGATCGTGGCAGAAGGAATGGTGAATTGATCTCCATCAGTGGATCCGGTCGCTTGATCTCTGAATTGAAAAGATCCTCCCGCAATATTGAATTCGTTAGAAACAGTAGAATCATCTGTATTAGCAAACGAATCTTCGAAAGTTCGAGTAGAATTATCACTCACTTCGAAACTATATCGAACATTAGATTTCATTTCAGCATTGTTCGTCGTAATACCTCCGATAACCAGTTTATTAATTTGAAGTGGATCTCCATCTCCTGTATATTCAATAACCAAGTGAAGGCTCTCAGTACCGTTTTCAGAAATATATTTCTCTTGACTGTGAAGATGACCATTTTTTATGCTCGTATCATCTACATATGCTGTTGATGTGTTCACTCCGTGCGTAGAAATCTTTGACAAATTCACACTTATTCGGATTTCATTGGGACCAAAATCGCTGTTATTTGTATCAATCATTATATCATGGATTGTATGAGATGTATCTCCCGGGACAATATCTGTCGGAGTACCTGTCTGATTAATATACACCTCATCAACGGTTTCTGCACCCACCGAAGAAGTACCCACGCCGAGCGCGGCCACGATGACGGTAGTGGTCAGAACGGCGACGATCACGGTGATCCGAAGCGAGTTCTCACGTGTCATGTCTGTGCCCGCGAGTGACGGTGCTGTCGCTAGCGCGGATGCTCACGCGCCGATCACGGCGACGCCTGGTTCCCGCGCGACCGCCCGACCGTCTGGCGTTGCGGGATATTCGTACTCGATTTGGAGGGTTATATATGGGTTACGACACTGGACGTTTCCGATACGAGAAATTTCGATGTTTGGAGGCCCAATATCACAGGTTATGGGATCGAATGACAGAAAATATATGGTGTTTCAGGAGCGTCAGTTCCCCGAAACAGCCGCGAGTCGAGTTCCGACATCGACTCCCGACGTCGAGTCTCGACGTCGACTCACACGACGAGGGAGACGACGCCGCCGCCGACGATCGCGAGTCCGCCGAGCCCGAAACAGACGGCCCAGAACGGAACCCGCTCGACGATCCGCATCAGCGCATCGATCGTGACGTAGCCGACGACCGCGCTGACGCCGAGCGCGGCGGTAGCCGGCCCGGGAGCGATCCCGGGAAGCCCGCCGGCATCGAGGAGCGTCAGGACCGCCGCGCCGACGCTCGCGGGGATCGAGATCAGGAACGACAGCCGGAACGCCGCCGGCGGGTCGTAGCTCCGAAACAACAGCGCGCTCGTCGTCACGCCCGACCGCGAGATCCCCGGGAGGATCGCGAACCCCTGTACAGCGCCCACGAGCACCGAATCGACGAGCGTCGGGTCACGGTTCACGCCCATCGACACCGACTCGGAGGCGTACGTCAGCACGCCGGTCGCGACGAGCAGGACGCCGATGCCGGCGATGAACACGCCGCCGGTGAGCTGACTCGCGAGGTCCACGGCGAAGACGTACAACGGGATCCCGACCAGCCCGGTCACGGCGCTGGCGAGGACGACGTACGAGACGAGCGCGTTGTCGCCGTCGTAGGCCCCGGCCGGTCGCCACCCGGGAGTCGCGCGCAACGCCGTCAGGATCTCCCCGCGGTAGTACGTCGCCGCCGAGAGCGTCGTCCCGACCTGTAAGAAGAGCGCGAGCTGGAGGGCGGCCTCCGGCTCCGTGCCGACGAACGTGAGGAACAGCGCGAGGTTTCCCTGACTCGAGACCGGGAGCCACTCGACGACGCCCTGGACGATCCCGGCGAGGACCGCGATGAGGAGGTCCGTGTCCGTCACGTCTCACACTGGCGCGATCCTGGTACTTAAGCGGCACCGATCCCTGCGAAGCCGGGCTCGGAACCGACGAGGGGACTACGACCGGTCGTCGTCCGCGGGTCGGTCGGACGCCGCGTCGTCCGGCTCCGTGGGGTTCGACTCTGCGGCCTCCGACTCCGTGCCGTCCGGCTCCCCGGGATCCTCCGGGAACAGCGTCGGTTCCGCATCGGTCGACGATGCGGAGGGATCCTCGCCGAACAGCTCCGGTTGTGCCTCGCCCGAGGTCTCTTCGTCCTCATCCGATGCCTTTTCGTCCTCACCCGAGACCTCTGCGTCCTCGGTCGACACGTCGATCCCGCCGGACCCGGTCGATTCGACCGGGTCGGGAGACGTTTGCGGGTCGACCGACTCGTCGGCCGCATCCGGCGGGGCCGGTGGCTCCAGCGCGCGGACCAGGAGTTCGACGGGTCGGGTGTCGCGGAGCTCCGCCCAACTCCGCCGATCGCGCAACCCTACAGCACCGACGACGTAGAGGGCGAGCGCGCCCGCGAGGAGCGTCCGCGAGACGGGGTCGCCGGCGACCGCGACGAGGAAGGCGACCGATCCCGCACCCACGGCGAGGCCGCCGGCGACGCGCAGGGGCGTCTCGCGGACGTGCGTTACCGCCGCTACGACCGTCCCGGCGAGGATCGACCCCTCCATCGCGCCGACGAGGGAGGCGATGACCCAGTCGAGGACCCGGAGGAAGGGACCCACCGTCCAGGTCTCGCGGAGGTCGATCACGATCACCTCCGGGTCGGGATCGGCCGTGAGCCACCGGTACAGCCACGAGGCGCGGACCGCGCTCGCGACGCGGTCGCCTACCGACCGGGCGCTGGCGAGGACGGTCGAGCCGGAGCCGACCCGTGAGAGCGGTCCCTCGTCCGCGGGCTCGCCGGCGGTTCGCGGGACGTCCCCGTCCGCGTCACGAGTCGTCATCGGGTGAACCGATCGGGTGGAGCGTCAAACCGGTTGTGGTCGCGCGGACCCTCCCCGACGTCGACCGCCGAACTCATCCGCTCACGTTGACGACGGTCGCGCGCACGGTGACGGTGCCGAGATCGATCGTCACCGTCTCGCCCTGTCGGAGGGGGTCGCCCTTGAACCGCGGCCCGGAGACGGTCTCGCGCACCTGGAGTTCGGTCGTGAGCGTCACCTCGCGGTCGATCGGGTGGTCGACGACGTTCACCGACCCGTTGTCGCCGGTGGCGATGATGAGCGAGGGGCGGGTGTCGACGGCGGTCACGCGCGCGACGGTGTCGCCGCCGGCCTCCTCGGTCATCCCCGGCTCGAGCGCGTCGGCCATGTCCTCGCGGACGTCGTCCATCCGCAGGGTGACCGTGCGGGTGGACGCCGAACCGAGCTGGAGCCGTCCTCCGACTCGTTCGATCTGCCCGTCGATCGTGTAGTCGTCGGTCGACAGTCGAACGGTCTGTCCCCGCCGTACGGGACTCCCGCCGAACCGACGGTCGCCGTCCTGCCGGTGGGTTTCGAGGGTCGCAGTGACGAACACCCGACGGCTGTCGGGGTTGTTGGTCGCGAACTGCGTCACGTTCTCGACCGTCGCGACGGTCCGGCCTGCGAGCCGGACCTCGTCGCCGGCGGAGACCTCCTCGGCGTCCGCGGTCGCGAGCGTGTCACGGAGGACGACCGTCGTCTCCTCGCGTTCGAGCGCGTCGCCGTCGCCGACGGCGCGTATCTGGCCGTCCAGCGTGTACCGGTCGGTGTCGAGCGAGAGGCTCCGACCGAGCCGTAGCGGGGCGTCCCCGTAGGCGATGGAGCCGCCGTCGAGTTCGCCCTCGAGCTCGACGCGGAGGGTGACGCCGATGCCGTTCCCGCGGGGCGTGAGGTGGACGTCGGTGACGGTCATCGTCGAGACGCCGTTCGGGCTGTAGGTGTCACCCTCGTTTATTTCGCCGACGACGTAGGCCGGCTGGGTTCCCATGTCGAGGGTCGCGTACGTGGAGTCGAGGTCGGGTTCGGGCTCGGGGTCGTCGGAGAACACGAGCGCGACGCCGGCGACGCCGACCGCGAGGACCAACAGCACGACGAGCGCGTCGACGACGTTGACGACGCCGAAGAGGTCTCCGTCGTCGTCGATCAGTTCCATGAGGGACCACCCGTAAATCGCATTATCTCATGGGTGTTATGCGGGGAGTAAAACCGTTCCCCTTTCGAAGGCGCTCGGATTCGGACGTGCCGGCGTTCGTGGACGGACGGATCGGCGTACGCTGACGGTTCCGGCGCGTTCCGCCGGGATTCCGTGACGAAACCGTTCACGCTCCCGTTGGCGGCCACCTCGTAGTCTGATACCGGATCGGACTCCGCTCTCGGCGAACCGCGCGAGTTTTGTGTCGGCCGTCGGAACGGCGCGTATGCAGATTCTCGTGACGGGAGGGGCCGGGTTCATCGGCGGCCATCTCGCCGAGTCGTTCCTCCGGGGCGGCCACGACGTGACGGTCCTCGACAACTTCGAACCCTTCTACGCCGAGGGGATCAAGCGCCACACGCTCAAGGTCCACCGCGAGGTGGCCGACGAGGGGGACGCCGAGTACCGGTTCGTCGAGGGCGACGTGCGGGACGCGGAGACGGTGCGGGCGGTCGTCGACGACGCGGACGTGGTGGTCCACCAGGCCGCGCAGGCGGGCGTGCGTGAGAGCGTGAGGAACCCCCGAAAGGTGACCGACATCAACGTCGACGGGACGGTGAACCTCTTGGAGGCGTCCAAGGAGGCGGACGTGAAGCGGGTGATCCTCGCGAGCTCCTCGTCGGTGTATGGCAAGCCGCGCTCGTTGCCCTACGAGGAGGACCACCCGACCGAACCCGTGAGCCCCTACGGCGTGACCAAACTGACCCAGGAACACATGGCACGGGTGTACACGGAGCTTCACGGCCTGCCGACGGTCTGTCTCCGATATTTCACGGTGTACGGGCCGCGGATGCGCCCCAACATGGCGATCTCGAACTTCGTCTCGCGGTGTCTGAACGGGGAGCCGCCGGTGATCTACGGCGACGGCCAGCAGACGCGCGACTTCACGTACGTGGCGGACGTGGTGGACGCGAACCGGACGCTGCTGGCGTCGGACGCGGCCGACGGCGACGTGGTGAACGTCGGGAGCTCGGACAACATCTCCATCCAGGAGCTGGCCGAGACGGTGCGCGACCAGCTCAAGCCCGAGCTGGACATCGTGTACGAGTCCGCGCGGGAGGCCGACGCCGAGCACACGCACGCGTCCGTCGAGAAGGCGGGCGAGCTGATCGGGTACGAGCCCTCGCGAACGATCACGGAGGGGGTGGGGGAGTTCATCGAGTGGTACCGGGCGAATCGGGAGTGGTACGAGCCGTTGGTGCGGTCGTCGTAGGTGGACCCGGGTTCAGCAACGTCGAAGGACGTTGACTTGTCACTGAGCCGTTCGATCGATGGATCTTTATCCGTTACCAACGGACGACTCCCTAGATGTCTCGTGCCGTCGGGTACCGGCTGGTCGCACTCGGTGTCTCCGTCGTCCTCCTCGGTGGGCTCTTCGTGCTTGCCGGCGCGGGATACCCGGCATCCACGAGCTCGGGGCCCGACCTCGCGGAGCCCGACGTCACACCGGCCGATATGGCCGGCGAGGGCGTCGAGACTGGCGGCGTCGTGATCGCGACCGACCCCGTGATAATCGAGGTCACCGACGGCACCGCCACGCGACGGATCCTCGTCGAGAACGCGCCGGACGTCACCGTCGGCCAAGATATCGTCGTCGATGGCACGCTCACACCGGACGGGACGCTCGTCGCGGATCGGGACCGGGCGGTCGTCCGAGAGCCGTGGGAGACGACGTACATGTACGCGGTGTCGGTGCTCGGCGCGCTGTTCGTCGCCCTTCGCATCGTCGACGGGTGGCGATTCGATCCGGAGGCGGTCGCCTTCTCGCCCCGGGAGACGCCGCTTCACACCCGCTACGTATCGGAGGACGACGCCGGTGGCTGACCTCTTCACGCACGTTCTGATCGGGTACGCCCTCGGGGTCGCGCTCTCGTGGCGGTACGAGTGGATCTCCTATCCGTTCGTCACGGCGGTGATGATCGGGTCGACGCTCCCGGACCTCAACCGGATCGTTCTGGTGGTCCCCGAGGAAACGATGGCGGCCCTCCTGGGGCTACCGTTCACGTGGAGTCCGCTCCACCGCGTCGGTGGCACGCTCGTCGTCGTGTGTATCGGCGCACTCGTCGTCCCGAGCGCGTATCGACGCGTCGTGTTCGCCCTGTTATCGGTCGGCGCCGGCTCCCACTACGTGGTCGATCTGCTGTTGTACAAGCCGTCCGGGGTCACGAGTCCGTTGTTCTGGCCGTTCGTCACACACGGCCTCGCCGTCGAGGGGTTCTATCTCAGCACCGATCGGTGGCCGGTCGTCGTTGCGGCGGTGCTCGCCGGTCTCGTTTGGGTCGTCGATCGTCGTTTGATGCGCACGGATCGTCCAGACGCGTGATCCGACGGCGACGGACACGCCGGACGAGAGCGATCGTCTCGGATCGCCGTCGATATTCGAGATGACGATGTTCGGGATGACGATATTCGAGATGACGACGAGTTTCGGCTCCACGAGGAGTCGAACCGCAACAGATCCGGCAGGCTCTCGGCCACACCATGCCACACACCCACGTGCCGGGCGATAATACTCTACCTAGGAACGCCCCGACCGGATCCGAACGGGCTCAGTCGGTGGCCGACTCCCAGAGCGCGCCCACTCCGTCGTCGACCCACGGGAGAACGGTTCGTTCGACGACTCGCGTGAGATCCGTCGCGTAGTTCCGGTCGACCGTGGCGGTCGTGCCCGCGTCCGGAAGCGGATGGTAGTGGTCCCGTGCGTTATGTGGCTGGTCGTGTCGGTCCCACCGACACGTTCGCCGGTCGCCCGCGCGTGTCTCGTGGTAGGACACGTGAAAGTCGCCATTTGTGTACGCGCGAAGTTCGAGTGAGACGCCATCGACGGCTGCGGGGTAGTACTCGGTGTCGAGCGTCACGACGAGGCTCTCCAGCTCCTTCGTCGGGAACAGCGAGGTCTCGCGCACTTCGGGTCGGCGACCGAACGCGCGTGCGAGATAGCGCAGCGTCGCCTCGTCGACGGACCGCGACCGGTCGGGACCGGTCACGCGGCGTTCTCCTCGAGAGACGCGTCCGAGTCGCGATCCCGTCGGACGGCTTCCAACCGGTCGATCCGCGCTCTGAGGGTGTGCCACTCGCTCAACGCGAGCCACACTTCCTCCAGATCGTCGTAGTCGGCGTGGTCGAGCGCGTCCACCGCCGTCGGCGATTCCGCGTCGAAGCGCTCGCGAAACGTCGCTTCGCGATCACTGAGTTCGGCGAGGGCGTCGTGAAGCTCGTCGCGCGACAGACCCTCGAGCCGGTTCCGAAGCCGCCACTCGAAGTACGACTCGTTCCGGACGTAGGTGAGCGGGGACTCCGAGACGGGTTCGACGACTCCGATGTCGGCCAGTCGCTCGAGATGCCGCCGGGCGGTGTCCGGGGCACACGAGGCGCGCTCCGCGATCGCCGACACGCCCGTCGGGTCGTACAGCTGGAGCGCGACCCGATACACCCGCTCGTCGGCGGGTTCGGACTCGAGATCCGCGCCGAATCCCTCGGCGAGTCCGAACGTCCCGGCCGGATCGTCGACCGTCATGGCAGTCGATAGTAGATATGACGATATAATTCTTGTGCCGACGATTCATTTAGTCTGTGGCGAAGATCACCGTGCGTCGGGAGCGAAACGGGACCCACTCTCCGAACGAAATCGAATGGCCGCCGTGAAACTTCCAACGTCACGGCCGAAGAGGGACGAAACGGACGCGCTCCCGTCCCGGACCGTGTCGTCGAAGTCGTCGCCGATGGATTCGGGTGGGTCCTGTCCGGTCGTCCCGACGTGGACGCGGTCGTTCTCGCTGCCGGCTAGGGGACCAACTCGTTTACAAATCTGCCTCTTTTGAATCCGCTTCCGTCGGCGCCGCCTATTCGAACAACACCGACACTGAACTGTGGACAGCGCTCTTGCGTTGAAACCGAGAGAACGATCGCTACAGCTGACCCGAACAACTATTATGAACACGATAATATTATTGCGCACATAATGATAAACAGAGAGACGGAACTCGAATGGCTCACGTCACACCTCTCACGGGCCGAGCGACAGCTCCTCGTCGTGTACGGGCGACGGCGGGTAGGGAAGACGACGCTGGTGACGACAGCGCTTGATGCGCTCGAAGACACGTCGGTTTATTATCTCTGTGACGAGCGTGGCGCAACGCACAACGCCCGGCGGTTCGCGGCACAGTGCGCTGCCGCGTTCGACGATATCACGCCGGATATCGACGGGTTCGTCGAGGCGTTTCAGTATCTTACGGCGCGCGTCGACGGTCCGTGTGTGGTAGCATTAGACGAGTTCTCGTATCTCGTCGACGAGGATGATACGATCCCGTCGGTGTTTCAAACCGTCGTCGACGACGTACTCGCAGGGACAGACGTCTCGCTCGTGTTGTTAGGGTCATCGATTTCGATGATGGAGGAGGGCGTGTTGAGTTACGAGAGCCCGCTATACGGGCGCCGAACCGGACAGTGGGAGCTCGCCCCGCTCTCGTTCGCGGACGTTCGCGCGTTCTTCCCGAACGATGATCTGGAGACACAGATCCAACTGTATAGTGTGCTTGGAGGCGTTCCCGCGTATCTCGAACAGTTCGATCCGGGTCTGAGTCTCCTCGAGAACATCGAGCAATTCATCCTCTCGAAAGGCGAGTTCCTGTACGAGGAGCCGGAGTTTCTCCTTCGACAGGAACTCCGTGAGCCCGCGACGTACATGGCGATCCTCGAAGCCATCGCCGGTGGCGCAACGCGTGTCACCGAGATCGCCAACGAGATCGGCCGCGACGCGAGCAGTCTCTCTCGGTATCTCCAGAATCTCACGCAGTTGGCGATCCTCGAGCGAGAGCATCCAGTGACGGACCCCGACGGCCGTGGGCTCTATCGCCTGACGGACGATTTCCTTCGGTTCTGGTTTCGGTACGTAGCACCCAATCGAGGAACACTGGAACAGGGGCGGACGGCACCGGTCCGGGCAGCGATCACCGAAACGCTGCCGACGCACACGAGTCGGACCTTCGAAACCGTGTGCCAGCAGGCGGTTCGGATGCCGGCGTTTCCCGTCTCCTGCTCGCGGGTCGGCCGCTGGTGGTACGGCGGCGAGGAGATCGATGTCGTCGGAGTCAATCGAGAGACCGAGACCCTGTTGCTCGGCGAGTGTAAATGGACCACCGACCCCGTCGGGCGAGCGGTGTTCGACGAGCTGGAGGCGCTCGAATCGGAGGTTCGGTGGCAAGGAACCGATCGGGAGGTACGGTACGTGCTCTTTTCGCGGGCCGGCTTCACGGACGAGTTACGGGCCGTGGTCGACGAGCGGTCCGACGCGTCGTTGTACGGAATCTCAGAGCTCGCGACGCTGTTCGAATTCGAGCGGTGAGCGGGTGGTGCTACCACTGGGTCGCTTCGAGGACCGAGCGTGGCTGTGTCGACGAGTTGCCGGTGATCGACGGGACTCGTGGACAAGGGATCGACAGCAGACGCGGGAGTGTACAATTTGGTTCCGGGGAAGTGGACCTGTCACCGGGCTCGAGTGGCTCACGTCTCGTCGCAAGGCGTTCCTGTCGTCTGTCGGCACTTCGAAGTGGCGATGCCGTCGCTGACGTACACTGTGACGTTGGTGAGGGCTGCGCAAAGTAGCGTAGCTCAGGAGAGTGTGTTGGTCATCCGATTTTTCGGGTGGGCGATCGAATACAGATACTGAGAGCTACCCGTCGATGATCGGGCTCGTATGGTCCGTCGCAACTGCGACAGTACGCGTCTGTGTACTGGTCGACGGTAGTGGCAAGCTCGTCGGCGTTCGATTCCGTCTCGGGAAACGGATGCGTAAGCAGGATGTGATCGATATCGATGTCTGCGAGCAGTTGTCCAAGTGCTGTCGGTGTTGAATGGCCAGGAGCCGGATTGCCGTCCGGATACGTACACTCGTGGACAAGGACGTCTTTCACGCCTGTACGCTGTGCCGGCCGTCGGCCGAGGGCGAGCACCGGCTGAGCGAGGCCGCGGGGTCGTTGCGCGCGGGGTACGACGTGGCGACGGTTCGTGTCGGTGGACGCGTGAACGTGAACACGCCCGCGGACGTGGAACGGGCGGGCGAATTGGTGCGTGGGGAGTGAGAACGGTCGTTCCCACGGATCTCTCTCGACGGAAGGCCGGCATGAGATACGCCGCGATCGGCCGGACCACGTGTTTCAAGTCGCTACTCGGCCATTCTGTGGTATGAGAGTCGTTCGGGATCGCGAACACAGTGACGGCGCGCCGACGATCGAGGGAACGGGAATTCGCGTCGAGGGCATCGCTTCAGCGTACGAACACAGCGGGTACAGCCCTGACGAGATCACACAACTGTACCCCGATCTCAGCCTCGGCGACGTCCATCGAGCACTCGCGTACTACTACGACCACATCGACGACTTTCGGACCTCGTCTTCGGAGCCCGCCTCCGCATGACGCGGCCGTTGTACTGTGACGAGAGCATCTGGATCCCCGTCGCCGACGGTCTCAGTCGTCGCGGGTGGAGCGTTCACACCGCGAGAGACGAAGGAACGCTGGGAGAATCCGACCGAGAACAGTCCGGTACGCGGTCGAACGCGACTGGATTCTGCTGACCTTCGACGACTCTCACTCGTCGAAGGAGAAGAGATGGCACACAGCGGAGTGATATACGTCCGACAGGCCGGACGGCGGATCGGTGACGTCGTGAAAGTCGTCGACGAGCGCCTACAGAACCGTTCGGAAGACGCTCCACCCCGTATCTGTGACGTCCATTCGACGGTGCGTTCGGAGATCGAAGCCCGCCAGCGTGGCTTCCGGACCCGGTAGTCCCGTTGATGGGGGTAGGTGACCGGCGTGTGGAACTCCTCGTATGGACGCGGTCACCCCTGCTGCCGGGCGAGGAACGCGACTCGGCGATCTCACCGACGACCGGCCGAAGAGGCTCGTCAACGTCGAGTACACCCGAAAAAGACGGTCGTCTCGAACACGTCAACCGTCTTCGGTCGTACCGAGAACCGATCTATTCCCAGTCGTTCAGATTTGTGAGCGGTGGTAAGTCGGCCGGATCCGGAACCCACTCGATCAGCTCTGCAACGCGATCGGCGATCTCGTAGGAATCCATCGTGTCGTCGGCGTAGTAGAACACTGGAACGCCCGAACGCGTCCCCGGATCGAGGAAATCGGGATCGTGAGTGAGTACGACGGAGCCATTCTCGCGGGCGAACGTGGCGATCGTGTCATCATCGACGCCTTCGGAGAGTGCTTCGTGGACGTGTTCGGCAGTGATACCCTTGCCACGGAGCGACTCCGCGACTCGTGGACTCGTGTTCTCGTCGACGAGTACCCGGTATTCCATTCGGCTACGCGTCGTCTTCCCGGGTCAGTTCGGTGATCGAGGCCGCCCCGCTCTCTCGGGCCGTCGCTTCGCGTTTCGCTCGCCGTCTTTCGGCGGCCGCCATCTCTTCAGGGTGACTGTGGTAGTACTCGAGTGCGCCGTACACGTCAGCGACGTCCAGATCGAGTTGGGTGGCCACCTCCTCGGCCGACTTTCCCGCACCTTCGACGAGTCCGCGGATCCGCCGTACCGTCACGCGTCGCCCCTCGATATGCGGTTCGTCGTGGAGTTCGCTCACGATCCGGACGGACGACTGTGCCATACCTGAATCTAGCGGGCCGATCCACATAAACGGTCGCCTCGCCGGCGCTCAGGGCGCGGAGACGAGGAAGCGAAGGCCGGGCGACCGCCACGCGTCACGACGTCCCGGTGACCGGCGTTGTGGGAGTTCTCCTCCGTGCGTCCGACCGGGGAGCGATCGACCTCGAACCGGAGGTCGACGCGCTCCGCGAGGCGGGCGTTCGGAGTCCGGACACGCCGTACGAACGCGCTCGAGACGGACGCGGAGCGCGGTGTCTCCCGAGGTCGCGACGGGACGGGCGTGGCCCGGGCGAACTCGGTCGGGGAGCGTCCGTCCACGGATCGTGAGCGCGGGACGAGACCGACGACATTATTCGGGTCGCCGTCGGAAATCGGGGCAACTCCCTGTATGTCATCGTCAGATCCCGAACCGGTCTCCAGACGCGAGAAACTCGACGCCCTCCGCGACGTCGCGCGGTACAACCCGACGTACACGACGGCGGTCGTTGCCTAACCAGTTCGACGTGGTCGTGTTACCGAATAGAGAAAGGAATAGAAATTGATCTCGGGAACGGTCAGCCATGAAGGCGATACAACCAACTAAAGAGACGATCAGTAGCATCTGGCGCTCGGTTTTGAATCTGCTCGATTTCTGCGGTATCGACGACTCCGGCTCGAATCGAAACGACGACATAGACAACGAACCCGACCGGTGGCACGACGATCAAAGCAGGAATCGCGGGAAGCATACTTGCCAGTCCGAAGACGACTGGGGCGGCGGCGACTCCTGCCACTGCGATCCGGGCTACACGGAGATCACCGACCGGATCGAATCCGATGCGGCGTGCAGTCCAAGCGTGTAAAAAGAACATCGACCCGTATCCGATCGAAGTGGCGACGGCGGCACCGTACATCCCGTATCGAGGAATGAGTAGAAGGTTCAAAAAGAGATTCAGTACCGCCGCGCCACCAGTCGTTAAAACGAGGCTTCGAAGTTGTCCTTTCCCCTGCCCGATGGCGAAGATCGGGCGGGAAAGTGAAAAGCCGAGAACTCCCGGGAGTAGAAGCAATAAGGGACCTACGGCGGGAGTGAACTCCGCCCCGAAATAGAGCGGAACAAATACGTCTGCTAGGGCGGCCAGTCCGATCCCCATGATCACGACGAGAGAGAGGTTCAGACGGGTGGCGCTCGATGCGATGGTAGTGATCAGCTGATCTTGATTCTTTGACCACATCTCGGAGGTCGATTGAACGAGTGTATACTGGATCGCCATCGGAACAAGCCACAAGAACTCGGCAACCGTCAGCGATGCCTTGTAGAATCCAGTCACTGAACTTCCAGAGATCGGTCTGAGTAGGAGAATATCGACGTGATACAGCGAGATAGTGAGGAACGCGAGCAGGATACTGTAGACGTTGAACGTGAGTAACTGTCTGCGGGAGACCGTATTCGGGACGGGTCGGATCAACTGACGAAAGGATAATTTCTCCCTGACGAACCAGAATGCGAGAGCACCCACGATCACCGCTGCAGTGACATGACCGATCAGTAGGCCGTTAACCCCGAATTCATAGTATAGCAGCGAGAGCGCAATTACTGCGTAGATGACCTTGTTCACCATCTGGAGCGGCTCAGAGTAGTGTTCCAATCCAAATCCCATCAGTACGCCTCTCCCCATCGAGTAGAACTGGCTCACGAACAGATACGCCGCCAAGATCGCGAAGTAAGTCTGAAACTCGGCTGAGAGTAGTTCCACTATCAGGGAAGTCTGAGAGAACGTAACCAAGATAAGAGCCAGCAAACCAGTAGCAAGAATGGAAATGCGGAAATAAAAACTGAATACGATCTTGTTCCAGTGGTCGATATCTCTATCTTCGGCGATGTATTTCCGAATACCATTGAATATCCCGGCGTTCGTGAATACCGTCAGGACACCGAATATCGATATAAGGACCGCATAGTTCCCGTATCCTTCACTACCGAGAATTCTCACGATCAGTGGCGTAGTCAACATACCGATAGCGAGGACACCAACTTTCGTTCCGAAGATAGAAAAAAAAGCACGGAAGAGATTTCGGCTCATCTCAGATCAGTTCTCAAATAATTGACTAAACAGATCGTTTCGACGGACCATTTTCAGTTTCTCTTGGACCGATTCGGATTCGTGCTCCCACTTTTCGCTCATTTGTCCTATCGAATCAACGAACGCATCGGTATCGATCCGATCACGTCCCTCGTAGAAGTATTCGGACTGTCCGAACTCGTCGAGAAGTTCCTCGTATTTGACCGCCCACCCGATCGCTATTACGGGGACTCCGTGTTTGTACGCGTGGACGATCGAGTGGTATCTGGACGCGATGAGGAAGTCACACTGGTCGATAACCTGTTCTAATTCAGGGGCATCGAAGTCATCCTCGAACAATCGGACATCGTCCATCTCATCAAATCGATCCTTGATATTCCGGCAAATATCTAGATCGCCGATCGAATGTCGAAAAATATAGATGCTTCTCCCCGTATCGAGTAGTTCCCCGATCGCCTCCTCGTACAGTGAGTAGATCTCCTCGTCGTCCGCTCGATCGAACACCTTCGAGTTGGGAACGATTCCAACGGCATCCGATTTGAGATCTTTTCGTTCGAAATCGGGTTTGGAGATGTAGATGTTGTCGAGATCGTAATCCTCCGTTTGTAACACGATATCGAACTCCCGTTGTACGTTGCTTTGCGTATACGGTGCGAGAGCCTCTACGCCAGCCTGCTCACGCGGACAAACGATCTGTGGGAACGTGAGATAGGTCTGGATAAGCGGATTGAGGAAGAGTTTCATCTCCGTCGAGTACTCGAATGGGCCGATGGACTGCGGGAACACGTACATCGGAACGTCATACTCTTTCGCGAGCACGATGTTGGTAAGATAAGTAAAAGAAGTCTTCGCACCCATCTGTGAACTGAGTGCGAACCCGTTTATATCGATCAGCATGCTACAGTCCGTGACCACGCTTCGAACGGCCTCATGGGCTCGCTTCGAGTAGGATTTCGTGTTCACAGGATTCAATTCGGGAGAGAGGAGCGATAGCTGTACTTCCGGTCCCCATGGCAATATGTCGAACGCATACTGGTCCTTTTCGTTCTGATCGCGTTCGTAGTCTCTTCCAGAGAGCAGATAGACGTCCTTCTCGGGATACCGTTTCGTCATCTGATCGACCACGGTAAATGTCATTGCTTGCGCACCCTTATTGAACAGTTCCCCACCGACGATCGCGATGGAGTCGCCGTCCTCGTTGAGCTCCTGTCCTTGATCAGCGAGAACGAGATCCGAGAGCAGTCGAGATTCGACGGAGGTGATGAGCGAGACGTTCCGTGCCTGCTTTCGGTAGGCACTACACATATGAGAGACCATTTCGGGAACGGACATAAGACGCCCGATACGTCGAAACGAGAGTATTGAAGTGGAGTCACGACCTCGGTATTCAGAAGATGGCTTCGGTTATCGCACGCGCGAAGAGAGTCTACCGTGAGGAGGGTGGTCGGTCCTTCCTGCGGAAAGGTTGGGGATTTGCCCTTCGAAAGTTCTTCACACACGTTGTCTGGAACGTTTTGCCGAAGAACGAGACGCTACGGTTCATCTCTCGATCTCGAATTCTGACAATGCTTTACTTCTTTTTGACGGGAACGTTCTACCGGGAGCAACGGGCCGTCTTGTGCGGGCTCGCGGAGTATCACGAACTCGAAGAACAGCGTGAGGCACCACGCCATCGGATAATTCGAAACGTCCACCGGATCGAGAAGGGGCTCTCGATGCGGGACCGGCGACCCGTCTTCGCGGAGTCGTACATCGGGGAAGTCGTCGGCGATCTGGTCATGGCGTGGGATCCGGAGACCGACGACGAACAGCTCCGGTGGGCCGTCGACGTCGTCTCCGAGTACTTCGAGGTCGTCGATAGAACGAATCCCATCAGTGAGGCGGAATCGGAGTTCACGGGATTTCTCTCCGAGATCGAGTATTCGCCGGGGAACCGAGTCCCGTTCCCGCGACGCGATCTCGGTGAGACGCCCGTTTCACCGGAGGCGATGGCGGAGCTGGCGGTTCGACGAACGAGTACGCGATGGTTCGAACAACGTGACGTACCGCGAGAGAAGGTTGACGAGGCGTTGGAGGTCGCCATACAGTCACCGAGCGCGTGTAACAGACAGTCCTACGAGTATCGCCTGTACGACGATCCAGAGTTGATTGACGAGATCGCCTCGCTGGCGATCGGCGCATCTGGTTATAAAGACAATATCCCGTGTCTCGCGGTGATCGTCGGCAAACAGCGCGCGTATTTCAACGACCGCGATAAACACGTGATCTACATCGACGCAAGCCTCTCGGCGATGGCCTTCCAGTTCGCCTTGGAGACGCAGGGGCTCGCCTCGTGTTGTATCAACTGGCCGGCGATCCCGCGAAACGAGAAACGGATGGAAGAACTCCTTGATCTGGACTGTGACGAGAGCGTAGTTATGCTTATGGCTGTCGGATATCCGGATCCGGACGGGATGATACCACAATCTGAAAAGAAGAGAATAGAATTGATTAGATCATACAATAATATATAAATATTATTGATATATAGATGTGGATCAGTTAATGGTTCTTCCTATTGTTATAGGGCAGAATTAAATCGAATACTTTGATAAAAGCTGTTTTAACACAACAAATTTCATTTTTGAATATAACTGTTGTCTCGTTAATCCACCGATTTTGTGTGGTTAGGTTCTGATGTACCCAGATACGACTGTTTCTATCCTAGTAATATGTATATAATTAATTGATAATCTATCGTCAAACGATACCATAGACGATTACCAGACTAACTTCTCATGAGTTTCGAAATTACTGACAGAAGATTTAATAACTATTGATAATGTTTAGAAGGTAATGACGAATCGACCAAACGTAGTTTGTATCTCAATAGATAGTGCCCGTGCTGATTTTTGTTCTTTGTTTAATGATCGGAGATCTCCACTTCCATTTGTGAGTTCATTAGCATCTGAATCAACTATTTTTGAAAAAGCAATCACACCATCTGTCTTTACTCTCCCTGTCCATACTTCTATATTTACTGGGCTGTTTCCAATAGAACATGGAATGACTTGGAGAGGCAAAAAATTAGGTGAACATCCAACATTTGCAGAGATATTATCTACAGAAGGATATAATACAGCAGCATTCCATAATAATGGATGGTTTGATACAGGTGATATATTACGAGGATTCGCAGACATTAATCCAAACAAAAATAAATCTGAATCTAAAGCCGATAATAAATCTAATAGAAATTTGTTGAAAAAAATTGTATCCGCCTCAGATACTATAATGGAGGGAGCCCGGTATACTTACAATTTTCAAAATAATCTTAGAAAATGGCTCAATAATGCTGAGCCATCGGCTGTTGACTCAGGTGGTTCAAAAATAGTCAATACGATCTCTCAGTATTCAGAGACAGTTAATGATCCATTTTGTTGGTTTATTCATTTGAATGATGCCCACTTTAGTGGAGGGTATACACCACCAGACCCACATCATAAATCATATACTAATCGTTCTACACTGGGTCTAGCATGGAATCAATCTATCTGGCATCATCGAATATATGGAAGTCGCATAAAGAAACGAAAAGTGGCCACAGGAGATATTCAACCACCAGCACGTGAGGCTGAAACGTTTAAGAACCTTTATCGAGGATGTTTAGAATATTGTGATACGTTAATCAAACGTGTTGTAGATATTCTTAAAATGAAGAATAAATGGGATAACACAATTTTAGTAATATTTGGGGATCACGGTGATAGCTTTGGTGAACAAAATATATTCGGTCACCAATGTTCTGTTGATGACTCACTGATTCGAGTCCCTCTTTTCATACGCGATCCGACAAAAAAACTGACTTTTGATAGAGTTTCGAATCCTGTTTCATTAGTCGACTTATACGCAACAATTCTCTCACTAACTGGAGCAGATATACCAGAAACAGATAGCAGAGATCTAACAAAAAGATCTCGAGAATATGCGTATGTATATTATGATGACATGGGTACACAAACACTTCCAAATAGTGTTCTAAAACGGTTAGAAGACGATCTCCCACCCAGGCAGATGTATGCTGTATGGAAAAATCCAGACACAAAAATCGTCTGGTATCCTGAAGAAAATAAATATAGTGGAACTAGTGCCGAAAATGACCATCTACAGTCAGTACTCCACAATCACATTGAGAAGCTGTCTAAAGTTGACACCAGTGCTGAAAAAATTGATAATCAAGCTTTGACCAGATTAGAGAATATGGGATATCTATAATATCATATTTTCCGATAGAATTGTTGATGAGAAATTGACAGTGCGTATGCGACTAACGATCTTCGTCTAAATTTACACTGATTTCTGAAGAAATATAACTTAATGTTTGCCTGATAATTCTGATATGAATCTGGTGGCTCCACCAAAAATCCAAGTTTTAAATGACCTGTTGAAATTTATGTATTATTTTTATTAATGTAATGGTTGATCGTTTTTTCCAGACCATCGTCGAAATTCTCCTTGGGTTCCCATCCTAATGACCTGAGTTTAGTTGTATCAAGGGAGTATCGCTGGTCATGACCTGGACGATCTTTTACGAATTCAATCTGATCTTCAGACTTACCGATCATAGCGATGATCTGCTTTGTTACCTTAATATTCGTCAGTTCCGTTCCACTGCCAATATTATATATTTGGCCTGCCAATCCCTTTTTGAGAACAGTCATGATCGCTCGACAGTTGTCCTCGACGTACAACCATTCACGGACGTTTGACCCATCACCGTACACCGGGAGCGTCTCGCCTGCGGCCGCGCGCGTGATGAACTTCGGAATGAGTTTCTCACGGTGCTGGCGAGGACCGTAGTTGTTCGATGACCGTGTGACGATGACCGGAAGGTCATGGGTCGTATGGTAACTCAACGCGAGGAGGTCCGCACTCGCTTTCGTCGCCGAGTAGGGGTTTCTGGGATCGAGAGGTGCCTCTTCGGTCACGCTTCCGGACTCGATCGTGCCGTACACTTCGTCCGTCGAGATCTGTACGAAAGAATCGAGATCGTGTTCTAACGCAGCATCGAGGAGTGTTCGCGTTCCGTCGACGTTCGTTGAGACGAACGGTTCGGCGTCTTGGATGGATCTGTCGACATGAGATTCGGCGGCGAAGTTGACGATCACGTCACACTCCTCGACGAGTTCGTCGACGAGTTCCTCGTCCCGGATGTCTCCTTCGACGAACCGGTGGCGATCGTGGTCGAGAACTTCGGAGAGGTTCTCGGTCGTCCCGGCGTACGTAAGCGAATCGAGCGTCACGACGTGATGATCCGTCGTTTCGAGGAGATGGTGGACGAAGTTCGAACCGATGAATCCGGCACCTCCGGTCACGAGAACACGCATTGATTCGAGGGTACGTCGTCACCTATAAATCACTATCCATCAGACCGGTCCGCATGCGGGTACTCGTCGTGGGCGCGAACGGGTTACTGGGTGGAAACGTCACGTCGGTCGCACTCGACCGGAGCGGGACCGTCGCGGCCGCATACCACTCGGAGGATCCGGGGTTCGACTGTCCGAGCCACCAGATCGATATTACCTCGTCGACGGAGGTAGACGATCTCGTCGACGAACTCGAGCCGGACGCGATCGTCAACTGCGCGGCGATGACGGACGTGGACGGATGTGAAACCGATCCGAAGCGTGCCTATGCGGTCAACGCAGACGGTGCCGAACACGTGGCTCGGGCCGCCGACAGGGTCGACGCCGCATTCGTCCACACTTCGACGGATTACGTCTTTGATGGTGAGGAGACAGCACCCTATTCGGAGGAGGCCAAACCTGCCCCGGAACAAGTGTACGGCGAATCGAAACTCGCGGGAGAGCGTCGCGTTCGCGAGGTTCATCCCGATCCACTGATCGCCCGCCTCTCGTTCGTGTATGGTCGTTCTCTACCAGATGGATCGATATCCGGATTTCCGTCGTGGGTTCTCGAGAGGGCACGCAAGGGGGGAGAGATCCCGTTGTTCACCGATCAACGAGTGTCTCCGTCATACGCGAAGACAACCGCCAAGTCCCTTTTAGATCTCCTCGAAAGCGGACACGGAGGAACGTTCAACGTCGCGAGTCGATCCTGTGTCACGCCCTACGAGTTCGGCGAGCTGATCGTCGAGGAGGCTGGATTCGAGGACGCAGCGCTCGCGGAGAGTTCGATGGACGATATCGACCGTGATGCTGAACGACCGCGGTACACGTGTCTCGATACGACGGCGATCGAGGAGACGCTCGATCGTCCGCAAGCGACGCTCGAAGAAGACCTCGCGGATCTGCTCTAGAGTCGGTACTGCTCTTTGTTCTCCAGGTAGAACGACCGGTCGTCTTCCGGGAGGTCATCGAACCGGAGGACGGAGTCACAGTCGTTGCCGGGACACTTCATGATCCGGTTGTCTTCGAGTTCGTTCGCGGCGACGACGGTTCCACAGTCCGGACATTCGAGGGTGATGACACGCATAATTACAGTTCGAGTTGCGAGTTCTCTCCGACCACGAGTCGACGACCTTCAGGGAGTTTCCCTTCGGCGCTCCCGATCGCGGCTCCGCGACCGATCAGGCTGTCGATGATCCGACCGCTCGTCGTGATCTCGGTATCGCCGACCACGACGCTGTTCTCGATGTGGGCGTTTCGGACCGTGGAGTTCGCGCCGATGGCGGTGTACGGGCCGACGTACGTGCCCGTTTCGACCGTCGTGTTTTCGGCTATCGACACGGGTCCGCGGACGACCGCCCCGGATTCGATCCGCGACGACTCGGCAAGGTCGACTCGTCCCTCGACCTTGGCGTCCGTGTCGATGGAACCGGCTCGCGTCGCTTCGAGGTCTTCGAGCACCAGTCGGTTCGCTTCGAGCACGTCCTCCGGTTTCCCGGTGTCCTTCCACCACCCCTCGACGACTTGGGAGTCGATCGCTCCGCCGTCGTCGAGCAGGTATTGGATCGCGTCGGTGATCTCCAACTCTCCGCGCCACGAGGGTTCGATCTCCTCGATCGCGTCGAAGATCCGTGGCGTGAACACGTAGATCCCGATGAGCGCGAGGTTCGATGGCGGATCGTCCGGCTTCTCGACGAGGTGAGTGACCCTGCCGTCCTCGTCCACGTCCGCGATCCCGAACTGCGTCGGGTTGTCGACCTCCTGGAGGGCGATCCCGGCATCGAACCCGCCGGTACGGAACCCGTCGACGACGTCGACGATCCCGCGCTTGAGCATGTTGTCGCCGAGGTAGACGACGAAGTCGTCGCCGTCGACGAACGACTCCGCACAGCCGACAGCGTGGGCGAGCCCTAAGGGTCGACCCTGGACGATGTACGTGATCTCGACGCCGAAGTCGCTCCCGTCGCCGAGGAACGACTGGATCGCCTCGCGACCCTTGTTGCCGAGGACGACGCCGATCTCGGAGATTCCGGCCTCGCGAAGGTCCTCGATCGCGTACTGGATCACCGGCTTGTTCGCGACGGGGACGAGCTGTTTCGGACCCGTGTGCGTGATGGGACGTAGGCGCGAGCCGGTCCCACCGGCGAGTAGCACGCCCTTCATGCGTGGGGCTCGGCCTCCCAGTCGAAGGGGATCTCGTCGGTGTCGTGTGGAAGTCGTTCCTCGTCCGGGTCCTCGTAGTCGTAGAGGTTCGTCGGGAAGTTCACGAGAAACGCCTGTTCGTTGCCGATTACCTTGAATCCGTGCCAGCAGTCGCCCGGGATCCGAATGACTTGCTGGTTGTGCTCGCCGATGACGAACGAGTTCACTTCACCCTGTGTCGACGAGTCATCCCGATCATCGTAGATACCGACCTTGATCCGGCCCTTCGGACAGACGAAGTGGTCGATCTGTCCGCGCGTGTGGCGGTGCCACGCTCGGATCACTCCTGGATAACTCATCGAGAAGTACGACATAGCGGGTTCGGGATCGTACTCCTCCCAATCCTTTCGGAACATTTCGACGAGGTGCCCGCGCTCGTCGGTGTTAACTTGGAGGTCACGGTTTTCGACGCCCTCGAGCATTCGTATACACTATTGATTCAGTATAATATAAGACCTGTTATCGTACCGTTTGGAATAACAGTTTGAGAGACAAAGACATAGAAACAGATCGGCTAGACTGTTTGAATCAGCATGTACAGAATATAAGTGTCCACATATTTGATGCTCACATATGGGATCGAGCAAAATTGGGTATCTAACATTCAATGAGAAGCCTTGGTCAAATCTATTAAGAAGACAGGTAATTGAAGTTATATCTGAATCTAATAAATTAACAAATAAAGATCTGATTCTTGTGTCATTTCTCCCATTCTATGAATATTTGCGTAATCGGAGCAATATTTCTGACCTAAATAAGGAGTTACAGAAAGAGGGTATACGATTTATAACTATTCCAACACCGTTTCCCATTCCAATATATACCCGTGATAGGGGGTGGATAAACAGGTGGAGGTATGATTGGATACGGATGTTAGTTGTGCTGTTGTATTCTACCCCATTCGTATTATATCTGAAATTCATTTCAGGAATTAATATATTTCACTGTCGTTCTTATCCTATATCGGTATCCGTGCTAGCGATAAAATGTATCTCTAAAGATATCAGACTAATATTCGATCCACGATCTGATTTTCCAGAGGAGAATATAACACGCCGGAATTGGTCCAAGAGGTCACTGAGTTATAAGATGTGGAAAAAATTGGAAAGACAGTTGTGTATCCACTCAGATTATGTTATAGCGATCTCAAATACCTACGATCAACATTTTAAGAAGATATACTCTGGTGTCAAAACAAAAATAATCCCAAATAATGTAAATACTAATGAATTTTCTCCGGATCAAGTTAGAGATGAGTCGATTAGAGAAAAGCATGACATCGATGAGTCTACAACTCTCGTTTGTTATTCTGGCTCCATGTATGAGAGTTTGTGGAATAACCCTGATGAATATGGCTGTGTAATAGAAAAACTGTTGGAACTAAATCGTAATCTACAATTTATGTTCCTGATACCTCCTGATTCAAACGAATTATTGCGAAAAAAATTTCATGAGTACAATATTAATGATGAACATTACATAATTGAGAATCCTAATTTTGAGCAGGTCCCTACGCTACTGTCTCAAGCGGATCTGGGATTATATATCTTAGATAACGAATCTATAAGAATTGGAACAAAATTCGTCGAATATTGTTCAGCGGGTCTCCCTACAATCGTAAATCAGAATGTAGAGGGTGCCGCAGAGATCATACGCAAGAATAATCTTGGCTGTGAAATATCACTCCATTTCAACAAAAATAATTCGTACTGTCCTCCTGAATCCCTATCAAAAGACGATTCAGAACGAATTCACGATATTATTTCCAATAGCGAGGAAATATCTGAGGATTGTAGACAATTCGCGAAAGAAAACTTTGATACTACGATCATAGCAAACAGTTATGCTAAATTATATTAATTAATTTGTTATAGATCGAGGTTCTACTCAATACTGTTTTTAATTACATCCACAATTTTTGGGCCGGTAACACGGAAACAATATTTATTTTCAACAATATTGCGGCCATTTACACCCATTGTGTTTCGTTTCTCCGGGTTATCACAAATATCAAGTAGCGAATTTACCCATTTGGCTTTTGAGTTGGCAAGATATCCATTCACACCATTATCCACGAGATCTCGATTTATACCAACTGGTGATGCAACTACAGGTTTCCATGTACCCATATATTGAATTAATTTAAATCCGCACTTTCCTCGGGTCCAAGGAGTATCATCAAGCGGCATGATCCCGACATCAATATCTCGTAAATCATCAATCTCACTCTCCTCGGACCACTCTCGCACTTCATGTGGAACGTCAGGTAATGAAACATCGCCTGAGCCAATCAGTCGGACTTCAATTTGACGCCGATCAGCGACTTGACGTAGCACATCGCTTATTTCTTCGACATAATGTGATGTCGAAGGCGAACCGATCCAGCCAATCACAAATGTATCCTCATTCTGCTCTGGAGGTTCAGCAGGATATTGATTCAAGTCAATGACAGTTGGAATGATCTCAGTTGATGGTGCGCCTGCTTGACGAGCCCTTGAAGCGAGGTATTCGTTACCTGCAATGACCATCTCTGAATTCCGCATTACGACATCAATTTTTTGCCCTAAAATAGATCTAATAAAAATATTATCAGAATGATCGTATTTATGGAATATTGCATCATCAATGTCAACAATATATGGTATGTCAATATATCCAAGCAGTTTTTCGAAGACACTCGGTAAATATGGAAAAAATTCATTTTCGAGAATAAGGATATCATACGATCTCAATCCAATCATATGTTTAAAACGACGTAGATACGACGAAATCACACGTTTCTTACTTCGATATCCTTCTTCAAACAATTCTACTAAATATTCATCCGTGAATAATGGTCGATATGAACATTTAATCCCATTCTCTTCTAAAATCGGGAAGTATTTGAGAGCTCGATAACGACTACTGGCTCCTTTCTGATCATATTTTGTCAAAAACAATGCTGATATGTTGTTCATTGTGGCACCTCTGAAAGGTTTTCAACGTCACTAATAACGGCTCTGAACTTCCCGGCGTCCGTCCGTGGGATCGATTCAAGTGTTTCGATCTCGACGTGAATATCTTCACCGACACGATCTTTGAGTTTCTTGATAGCGATCTCCGCTTGCTCGTCCGTGTATCCATCATCCGGAACGATCTGTAACAGGAATTCGTCGACGGACTCTTGAACGATCCGCGATTCGCTGACGTTCTCTGTGTACTTGAACACGTTATAGCTCAACATTGGAACCCGTCGCCCGTCTTTCGTAACAACGACCTCGTCCTGCCGGCCGATGATCTTCTCGATGATCGGCATCTCTCTTCCACAGTCACACTTCCCATACGTCGGCGGCCCACGCGCCATATCTCCGATCCGATACCGGATCAGGGGCATCGCACGGTTGTTCAACGCGGTCATGACGATCTCACCGACTTCACCCTCTGAGACAGTTTCACCGTTCTCGTCGAGGACTTCGATGATCCCGATCTCGGGGTTGACGTGCATGTGCCCGCTCGGACATTCTGTCACGATAGCTGCGCTCTCAGTAGAACCGTACTGATTGTAGACGTTGGTCGAGAGCCCCTCCTCGATGATCTCTCTGTCCTCCTCACGAAGCATTTCGGCCGTCGGGAAACAGGCGGGGATCGCGAGATCGCGATCGGTCTCGATCGCCCGCTGGGCACAGAACCGGATCGACGAGGGATACCCGTCAATGAAGTCAGGTTCGAACTCCTCGAGCTCGTCGAGATACGCGTCGACGGTTTCCTCACCGAGATGGTAGCTGGACAGTAGGAGCCGATTGTTCGCTCGGTCGTATCGACCGTACGGACCGCCCGACTGATCGGCGGGGACGATCTTGTTTCCGGTAAAGGACGCCCGCCGATCTCCGTACCGGCAACCGCCCCAGTGCCAGAATCGATTCATCGCGGACCAGTACTTGATATGGGAGAGATCGTCGTGATATGTCGTTTTCGGAGTCCCCGTCGTTCCACTCGTACTCAAGGAGATACAGTTGTCCGTGTCGACTTCACTCGATATGAGAGAGTTCGGTTCGTCTCGAAGCGTCTCGCCCTCCAAGTACGGGAGGTGTTTGAGGGCTTCCCTCGGCGTCTCTGCCGACTGAATCGGTTCGATCTCTATATCATGATAATGATCGGTAGTTCGCTTGGCGTACTTCGCGATCTCCGTGAGTTTCTCCAGTTGATACTGTTGCCAGTACTCCGCGCCGTTCCACTGGTGTCGGCGATACTTCTCCGTATACTCATGAAACCGGTCACTGTATCGGTTCCGTCTAATGTTCAACCCAAGTACGGAGATGGCGACCGACTGTAAGGGAGGCGGAGACGAGTTGTAGACCTTCCGCAAGAACGTGCTGTTCTGGACCGACATCTACTCGTCTTTGAGTCGTACCACTTATTATGATTGTGTATCCGAGCAGATCGGTGGTTGATTTGGGTGAGTACACTGATTGACGATTGAGAAAGCTACCTTTTTCACTCGTCCGATCGGACTGAAGGTTATAATGGTCGTCGCTGTGACCGTGTTCGCGTTTCTCGCGTTCATTTACATCGCTCGCCGGATCGGCGACGAACTGTATCTGAAACTCGGTCTGATCGCACTACTGGGTCACGTGGTCGTTTCCGTCGGAGTGGTCCCGAATATCCCGTATGTATGGGATTTTGGACAATTCGATCGGGCGGCACAACAGGTGGCCACGGGGACGCTTCCTAGTGGATCCACGGTTGCCTCCTTCGCAGCGGTACAGGGAGTCGTATACGCGATATTCGGACACAATGAGACGAACATCGCGATCGTTTCCGGGCTTCTCGCTGTATTGGTCCCGATCCCGATTCGATATATTACCACGGAACTGTACGACCACGTGAGTCTTGATACAGTGACGGCGTTGGTATTGTTTCTGCCGCTACCGTTTCTGATGCTGAGTCTTCCGATGCGAGATTCGACGTCAGTGTTCGTCTTTTTTAGCCTTCTCGCCCTCGCTCTCCGAGCGATACAACGAAACAACGGGGCACTCGGGATTCTCACGGTCCCCTTATGGGGAATGCTATATCTAGTCCGTCCAGAACTTGCCCTCGTTTCTCTCCTTGCCATTCTCGCGACGATCAGTATAAAGGTCATAGAAACGTTCGAACTGGAACCGTCCCTTCGATCACTGATCGTCGTTCTGGGCGCTGTCGGTGCCATAGGATTCAGCCTATTTGCTGAACTGCTCTACTCGTTTGACCGAGTGAACGCTGCCCTCTCATATCGGGCATCTGGTGGAGCTGTATACCTTGATGGAATGCAGTACAATTCCTGGTTCGACTTCCTCCTTATCGCACCAGGGCGGGCGGTCTACTTCCAGTTTACTCCGTTCCCGCTCCACATCGAGTCGATCTTTCACTTGCTTACGTTCAGTGGCACCGTCATCGCTATGATTCTCTTCGTGAGTGCTCTCCGGTCACTGTATGAATGTGACTACGATCGGACTACTGCTGTTCTCCTCATCGTCGTCTATCTCGCTGGAACTGCCGGATACGGGGCGATCAACTCCAACTTCGGAACCGGCGTTCGCCATCGAATTGTCTTCGATTTCATATTAATCATGACTGCCGCACCCGTGATCGCACGCTGGGAACTACTCGTCCGTGAGTGGCTCGGTGTAGTTCCACGTCACCGCGGCGAGCACGACGAACAACAGCGCGAAACTCAAGAACTGAATCGTCACGTGAAGGCCCGAGGAGAGTATCCGAACGATACTGGCGAGTAACCCCACACCGAGAAGTCCCACCAGCACGCGCTCGTTATCCAGCACCCGAGCCAATAGGTTCAACGCCCGCACGACCAGACTCTCTTCGGCCCACTCGACGATCTGCGCCGAGACGCGATACAGGAGGGAGTTCTTGATGACCGCTACCGGGTTCGGCCCCATACACTCGCCGTGAGGGGGAGCGGTTACTTATGGGTTGTTCTCGGCGATCGACTCGAGGCTCCGAGTCGTGCGCTCGACCGTGTCCGTCCACCGATGATCGCCCGCCGCGATCTGCTCGGACGTTTCACCCGAACCGCCGATCGCTGCGAACAGGCCGTCCGCGAGCGACTCATCTCCCCCGTCGGCGACGACGTGACCCCGATCCCCGAGCGTCGACGACACCTGATCCAGGTCGCTCATCACGATCTCCAGCCCGCTCGCCATCGCCTCCAACACCGTCCGCGGCACCCCCTCCGCCCGACTCGGCAGTACCAACACGTCCCCGCTCCGGTACACCTTCGGCATCTCGTCGTAGGGCACGTGCCCGAGGAACGTCACCGCCTCCCCGATCCCCAGCTCCGCCACCTGCGCCTCCAGGTCTCCGCGTAACGCCCCGTCGCCACACAGGTACAGCTCCGCGTCCGGGTACGCCGCCAGCACCTCCGCGAACGCCTCGACCGCGAGCCACGGCCGCTTCCCCTCCGCGAACCGCCCGACGAACAACACGACCGGCCCCTCGGCGTCGATCAGCTCGCTTTCGGCCCCCTCCGGCGTGAACCGCTCCGTGTCGATCCCGTTGGGCACGACCTCGATCCGCGAACTCACACCCAGATCCCGCACGCGCTCTCTGTCCACCTCGGTGTAACAGAACACCACGTCCGCCTGGTCGAACGTCCACCGCCCGAGCGTCCGCAGGTACACCGAAAAGAGCCGCTCCGGCGCGTTCTGGCTGTACAGCCCGTGATTGGTGATCGCCAGCGGCAGGTCGCCGAGCCGGGCTTTCAGCGCTGTGAGGTTCGTCACGAAGTAGCAGTGCGAGTGCGCGTGGATCACGTCGAAGTCGTCGCCGTCCGCGTGCCAGAGGTACCGCGCCACCGCGGGCGAGACGTCGTTCCCGAGCAGGGTCACGCCCGGCGACACCCGGAGCACGGTGTACCCGTGCGTCTCCTCGATCCGCGGCAGCGACTCGTCCGCCCGCGTCGTGAGCACGGTCACGTCGTGACCCATCGCGGCCTGGTCTCGCGACATCGCGTGGACGTGGTAGTCCCCGCCGCCCTTCGTGTCGGGGTAGAGCCACGGCGCGACCCGGAGGATTCGCATTACGCCTCCGTACCCGACGCCCGCAAACAAACGTACCGGTTCACCGCTCCCGATCCGCACCGCCCGCGTGCGGTCCGACCACCGACCGGACGGCTTCGCGGGGAGGCCGGCTCCGTCTACGACGTGTACTGCGACCAACCATGTTCGAACGACACGGACACACCACTATTTCGAGTGAAGCTCTTCGATGAGGGGGGACCTGGAGGAGCGTCTCGACGATCGCTTTGTCGAACGCGTCCTGTTCACGCGAAACGGTGGTGTGTCCCCGGGCGGAGACTACCGATCCGATCCAGTGACCATCACTACGGAGCCCGAGGGAGAGCCATCGTCGTGTGCGCGATCACGATGACGATACTGCCGCGATCGGGAACGCGACACGACACGTTCACGTGAAACGGTGGTGTGTCTATACCCCTTCACTTGAATCAATTGAAGAGGTAGTTTTATAAATTGACCTGCTGGAGTGTGCGGTATGCATCGGTTCGAACGGAAGGGGAACGTCTTCCGAAACAAGGACGCGCTGGGGGAGTCCTACCGGCCGGAGACGATCGAGGAGCGCGACGAGGAGATCGAGGAGTACATCGAGGCGCTTCAGCCGGTCGTCGACGGCTGGGAGCCGAACAACGTCTTCCTCTACGGGAACACCGGCGTCGGAAAGACGGCGGTCACCGACTACCTCCTCGGACGACTTCAACAGGACGTCGAGGCGTACGACGACGTGGACCTCTCCGTCGTCTCGTTGAACTGTAAGACGCTGAACTCCTCGTACCAGGTGGCCGTCGAACTCGTGAACGAGCTCCGCCCGGTCGGCGAGGAGATCAGCTCGACGGGATACCCACAGCAGACGGTGTTCAACAAGCTCTACCGGGAACTCGAATCCCTCGGCGGGACGGTCCTGATCGTCTTGGACGAGATCGACTCGATCGGCGACCGCGACGAGTTGTTGTACGAACTCCCGCGGGCGCGGGCGAACGGGAACCTCGAGGACGCCGCCGTGGGGCTCATCGGGATCAGCAACGACTTCACGTTTCGCGAGCAGTTGGACCCCCGCGTCCAGGACACGCTCTGTGAGCGGGAACTCCAGTTCCCGCCGTACGACGCGCCCGAACTCGAGAACATCCTCCGGTCCCGCGCCGACGTCGCGATCGTCGACGACGCGGTCGGTTCGGGCGTTCTGGAGTTCTGTTCCGCGCTCGCGGCCCGCGACAGCGGGAGCGCCCGACAGGCGCTCGATCTCCTCCGGCTCGCCGGGGAGATCGCGGAGAACGGCGACCACGACCGGATCGAACAGGGACACGTCGAACGGGCTCGCTCCCGTCTCGAACAGGAACGGGTCCAGGAGGGGATGCGGGACCTGACCACCCACGGTCGGCTCGCGCTCCTCGCGGTCGTCTCGAAGGCCGCTAAACGGGAGACGCCGTGTCGCACGCGGAAACTATACGAGGAGTACGCCACGCTCTGTGACTCGTCGGGTATCGACACGCTCTCACAGCGGTCGGTTCACAGCCATCTCTCGGACCTCCGGATGCTCGGCATCCTCTCCGCCGAGGAGAACCGGAGCGGCTCGCGAGGGAACTACTACAGCTACGAGCTGGACGTCCCCTTCGAGAGCGCGATCGAGGCGATGGAAGACGTCCTCCGACTCGACGCCGAGACGAACGCGATCCGCGAGATCGCGTCGATGAACGGGATCTGAACCCGGTCGACCGTCCGACGAGTACGCCCTGAGGACCACCCGACCGAGTACGCCCTGAGGACCATCCGACGACGTGGAGAACGCTCCGACGCCCGAACCGAAGCGTCCTCCCGACTGCGGTTCTACAGACACACCACGACTTCAAGTGAATTCGGGAGTGGCCACACCCCCACCTGAACGAACATACCGCCACCCGAACGAACATCCCACCATCTGACCGAACACACCACTTCTTCGAGTGAAGACGGCCGGAAAAACGCCCGGAAACGTGGAATCCGACGATCCCCGAGTCCGGTGAACGACCCCATCGAGGACCGACCGCCGAACGGCTTCACGCGAAGTGGTGGTGTGTGACTCCCGGGGATCGAACCCACGATATCGGACAGCGATCGATCGGTTTCACGCGAAGCGGCGGTGTGTCGGTGATACACCGGCCCGGCCCACGGCCCGCGTCGAGAACGTCGCCCGCGCCCGCGAACTCGCCGTCGACCACGAGCCCCATCGGCGTCGACGACGCGCTCGGCACCGAGGTCGACCCCGCCTACCTCGAGTGCCCCGTCGACGGCCCCTCCCACGACACCATGGCCGACGCCTCCACGTTCCGGGTGGCCACCGGCCGGGAGCCCGAGATCGACTTCGCGGAGGGCGTCGCCCGCGTCCGTGCGCCCTCCCGCGAGGCCGACGCTCCCGGGACGAACGAGACGGGACGCGACAACGTAGAAAGCGGGGCCGATCTGACCCCTTTCGGAGTCTCCAGTCGATCATCCACCCCGCGTGTCGTGAGACTCCGAGAACCACGGTGAATTAACACCCTCGAGCGAATCTCGACGGACGAGATGTGCTCGTCGACGGATCCAACGGAACCGCGAATCACGGATCTGTCGTCGATCGAGCCGGAGAACGTCAAGTTCCGAAACACTGAGTTCTTGAAGAGCGACCGGCACCGCTACGACAACCCACGCGACGTGTCGTTCCTCGAGCAACGCCGGGAGATATGGCGTGTTCGAAACGGGGACATCCGGAGAATCCTCGACGAGTTCCCGACCGATCGACCACTCGCGGAGCAGTGCGCACTCTGGATGCATGCCGTCGTCGGGAAACACTTCTTCGAGGACGCCAACCACCGCACCGCGATCGCTCTCCTCCGAAAACTCCTCCGCGACAACGGGATCGATCCTGGAGCGTGGCCGACGGAACGCATCGAGCGTGTTCGCGACGAATCTCACGACGTGCGAGGAGAGATCCCACCGATTCGTCTCGATACACTGTACGAAAAGGACGAACTGTACGAGGTATGGTATCGGTTCTTCACCGATGTGCTTCCGGACGAATACTGCTGAGTTACTCCGCGTCCTCGTCGTCGTCCGCGAGAGCGTCGTATAACTCGGCGTGTTCCTCGACGTCTTTCGCCATGTCTCGCTCGCTCTCCCAGTTCATCATACCTGAGGTAGGGCACGTACTCGTGAAAAGTGTTGCTGACGGACGGCCAGTGCTCTGGTTCGGCAAGGAGATCCCCGAAGACGGCGCGATCGGAGGTGTATCTCTGCCGTACGCACGGAGATCGACTTCGGGGGCGTCGAACGCGTCCGTGCGCCCTCACGCGGGGCCGACGCTCCCTGGACGAACGAGGCGGGACACGACCGAGATAGAACGCGTGGCCGTCCCGACTCCCGCGGTGGGGCACATCGTACCGAAACGAACCGCGTCGGCGGAATTCTTTTGTGACGATACGGCGTGTTCTCACGCATGGAACCGGGTGCCGATCGGTCGCAGGTACGCTCCGATCTCGAGGCGGTCGTCTGCGCCGATCCGGACGTCGTCTTTGCCGTCGCGTTCGGGTCACGGCTCTCGGGGACGCCGACGCACTCGTCCGATCTCGATATCGCCGTCGAGTTCAGCGCGGACCTCTCCGAGCGGGAGCGATTCGAGAAACGGTGTTTCCTGTCGGGTGACCTCCAAGCCGAGGATCGCCCGTTCGTCGACGTGTCCGATATCGGATCGCTCCCGCTGGACGTCGCACACGACGCGGTGAACGGCGAGTTCCTCTGTGGCGATGAAGTGGCCTTCGAGCGGTTCAAGAGAGACATCGAAGCGAGGTTCGACGAGCAGCGTGAGACGCTCCGCCGTCGCCAGCGGGCGGTCATCGATCGGATAGCGGAGGACGGATTACGTGGTTGACGAACGGGTCGTTGCGGTCAAGCTCGAGCAGATCGAACGGTACCACGGCGAGCTCACCGCGAAACGGGAGACGCTTTCCCGTCGGGAGTTCCTCTCGAGTACGACCGAACGACGCGCCGTCGAGCGGATGTTCGAGAACGCCAAGCGTGTGCTGACCTCGCTCAACACGTCGCCTCACGCGAGTTCGGATTCGACGGAACGACGTCCAAAGGCGCGATTCGAGTGCTTGCTCGTGAGGGAGTCATCGACGAAGGGACGGCCGGGACGCTCGTCGCCGCGATCGGCTTTCGGAACGTGCTCGCACACGAGTACGGGCATGTCAACTACGACGAGGTGTATGAAACCCTCCAAACGGGCCTCTCCGTGTACGACACGTATAGTCAAACAGGTCGCACGGTGGATGAAGAAGACGAGCTGAATACGCCCATCGATAGGTGATCCCACGGCGGTATAACGCGAGATTCACTGACTTCTGTCGGTCAACTCGAAGGGAACGCCAGCGCGAAACGTGCGGTGGTGTGGTACGACGAGATCGACGCGAACCTCCCCCTGACGACTCCATTCGGACGGGATCGCGAGGTGAACGTCTGGGCGCTGGAGAACGGTTCTTCTTCGATAACGTCCCTCCGCGTACACGATAGCAACTCCACGACACCCTGGCCGACGCCTCCACGTTCCGGGTGGCCACCGGCTGGGAGCCCGAGATCGACTTCGCGGAGGGGCGTCGAACACGTCCGTACGCCCTCCCGCGAGGCTGACGCTCCCGGGACAAGATAGGCGGGACGTGACACGAGGTAGAAAGCGAAACGGTTTCGAACTGCTCCGTGGCTTTCGGTCGACTGCCGGTTACTCATCCGACCCGTCCATCTCGTTCTCTAGCGCGTCCAGCTCCGCATCGAGTTCCTCGTCAGTCCGACCGTCACCGATCCGCCTCTCGGGTGTCTCGGGAGTGGTCTCCTCGTCGCGGTGGTGACCGAACAGCCGATGTGTTTGGTCGAGACTGGAGACGTACCGTCGGACGTCGTCGCGGTCACCGAGGGCGTGGTAGTAGCCGTCGTCGGTTTTCCCCAGATAGCCGTCGTCGTAGAGACGTTTGAGCGTGGTCGTGGCGGTTCCCCGAGGGATGTCGAGGGCCTCCGTGACGTCCTTGGGAGAGTATCCCCACTCGGGGTGCTGATAGAGGTATTCCACGATATCCGACTTCGTGGTCCCCGGCCGAAGGGCGAGTTCGGGGTCGTGGTCCTCGAGGAGTACTGGCATTGTGTATTCGAATGTAGTTGATTGTGTCAGAAAACCGTTTCGGTCAGGGTACACAGCAAGGATCGCTGAGCCGCTCACACACCGTCTTCGCGAAATCGCGTCACCGTCACGTCGACGTCGTCGAAATCGTCGTCAGCACCCGTGTAGGCTGTCGCCCCCTCCATCGTTGCTGTGGCTAGCGTGAAGGCGTCTCCGAGTGCGACGTCGTAGTCGCGTTTGTACTCGGCGGCCGATTCCCAGACGTCTTCGGCGGTAACGACGTCGCACCAGTTTCGAATCCGAGTGACGTACGCCTGCGCCGTCTGCGGGTCGTCTCGTCCGCAGACGTACCGCACTTCGGTACACGTCACTGTATTCACTGCCCCCTTCAGCCGGCCGCCTTCTACGCGGTCGATGATCGCTTCGACGGCATCACTCCCGGGCTCGTCCCAGTAATAGGCGATCAGCGGTTCCGCATCGAACACGACGTGGTCCATCAGTCGTCCCGCTCGAGGCGTTGACTTCGCTCCTCGTCGACCGCCCGCTCCTCACGAAGGATGGCCGTCCCGCGCGTTGCCGTGGTTGCTGCGCCACGGAAGTCTTGGAGGCTGGGGAGCGGTTCGACGACGATCTCTCCCTGCTCGTTTTCGTGGATTCGGACCCTGCTTCCCGGTTCGATTCCGTGCTTCTCCCGGAGTTCTTTCGGGATCGTCGCCTGACCTTTCTGACTCAAGCTCACGATTCGACCCCCGTTAGTTGTACTCATTATAGTACTACTTTTCAATGTATTACCTTGAACCTTTTGTCAGTCATGGTTTGAGTCTCACTGCTGTGGCGGTTGCGCGCGTCAAGTCACGCGCTGCGAGCGGGAACTCCGGTTCCCGCCGTACGACGCGCCCGAACTCGAGAACGTCCTCCGGTCCCGCGCCGACGTCGCGATCGTCGACGACGCGGTCGGTTCGGGCGTTCTGGAG
>NZ_QMIM01000026.1 GCF_003287355.1 Halorubrum sp. 48-1-W | reverse complement strand
GTCCCGCGCCGACGTCGCGATCGTCGACGACGCGGTCGGTTCGGGCGTTCTGGAGGGACGTCGCACGCGCCAGCGAACTCGCTGTCGACCACGAGCCCCATCGGCGTCGACGACGCCGGCACCGAGGAGGTCTACTCCGTCGACGGGACCGTCGACATGCTCGACGACGCGCTCGGCACCGAAGTCGACCCCGTCTCCGTCGGGTGCCCCGTCGGCCGCTCCGCCCACGACACCACGGCCGACGCCTCCACGTTCCGCGAGGCCACCGGCTGGGAGCCGGCGATCGACTTCGCGGAGGGCGTCGAACGCGTCCGTGCGCCCTCCCGCGAGGCCGACGCTCACGGGACGAGATAGTCGGGACGCGACAACGTAGAAAGCGGAGCTGTACCGGCCCCTCAGGTTTTTCGGCCGATCGTCCCGCCGTCCGTCGTTCGAGAAGGACCTACGGCATGACCGTGGCCGTCCGCCGTTTCCGCTCCGTCGACCACCCGAGCCGGGTGACGAGAGAAGGGTTATGACATTGGAGACAGTACTGACAAGCATGCCGATCGACATCGAGACGTTCACCGAGTCCGACGACGAGGAACTCACGGCGGTGACGAACGCGGAACGGGTCGTCCGGTTCCTCTACCGGAACGACGACAAGGCGTTTACCCCCTCCGAGATCGCGGAGGGCACGGGAGTGAAGAAGACCTCCATCGGCACCGTGCTTCGTCGACTCCGGGAACGGGACCTCCTCGAACACAAGGGAGACTACTGGGCGATCGGCGACGAGCAGGCGGTCCGGGACGCGTTTCGATTCCACCGGAGCATGGACGCCTTAGACGAGCGGTTCGGCGCGGAGGACCTCGAGGAGTGGCGGGATCACGCTGCGACGAACCCGTCCGAATGAGTTGGGAACGTGGAGACGTGGTGGTCGCGACCGACCCGTTCGGAGACGACGAGTCGGCGGGTCGTCCGTTCCTCGTCGTCAGTACGGATGAGACGCCGTTTCATGGCGAACAGTACATCGCGCTCGCACTGACCACGCGAACGTGGCACGACGAACGGATCCCGCTCGAGGACGCTCACTGGATGGACGGGGGTGCCCCCGAGTCGAGTTCGATCATGCCGTGGTCCGTGAATGCCGTCAAAACTGAGTGGGTGAACTATCGACAGGGTACGCTCCACGAGGAGGTCGTGGATCGAGCGGTCGAGCGCGTCGAGCGCGTCGTGACGCCCTAGTTCCGAAACGACGGGAGAGAGTCGTGTACGCCACTGTGATCGTGGTCACGTTGTGGTCATCACGGGACGTCGACTCGAGACCGACCTACCAGGTCAATCCCTCGTACGTGATCCCCTCGCGCCGTTCGATTATCCGCCGGCCGTCGACGACCACGGGCTCGGCCATCGCGTCGAACTCCCCGTCCAGTGCTGTGAACTCGTCCCAGTCGGTCGCGACGACCGCGCCCGACGCGCCCGCGAGCGCGTCCGCGGCCGAGTCCGCGTACTCGATCTCGGTCCCGGGGAACACCTCGCGCATGGTCTCGGTCGCGACGGGGTCGTAGCCGACGACCACCGCTCCACGCTCCAACAGCCCCTCGATCAGGGGGATCGCCCGCGAGTTGCGCACGTCGTCCGTGCCGGGCTTGAACGCCAGCCCGAGGACGGCCACGCGCTGGCCCGCGACGTCGACGTGCTCGTCGAGCAACGCGAGCAGGCGCTCGGGCTGGCGGTCGTTCACCTCGACGGCCGCAGTGAGGAGGGGCGGCTCGTAGCCGACCTCCCTCGCAGAAGATATCAATGCGTTAACATCTTTGGGAAAACACGACCCGCCCCAGCCCACCCCCGACCGAAGGAACTGCGCGCCGATCCGGTCGTCGAGCCCGACCGCCTCCATCACCTCGTAGGCGTCGAGCCCGAACTCCTTGCTGACGTTCCCGAGGTCGTTCGCGAGCGAGATCTTCGTCGCGAGGAAGGCGTTGTTGGCGTACTTGATCAACATCGCCGTCTCCGGGTCCGTCCGGACGACGGGGCTGTCGGTCGACTCGATCAACGGCGCGTACAGCTCCTCCAGCGCCGCGAGCGCCGACGCCGACTCCGTCCCGAAGACGACCTTGTCCGGGTCCTGGAAGTCCGCGACCGCGGTCCCCTCCCGGAGGAACTCCGGGTTCGTCGCGAGCTCCACGTCGCCGGCGACGTCACCGAGCCCGGTCGCGAGCGCCTCCCGGATCCGGTCGAGGCCCGGCGGCGTGATCGTCGACTTCACGACGACGAGGTGCTCGCGGTCGCCGTCGATCCCGGACAGCGCCTCGCCGACCATCTCCGCGGCCGCCGACAGCGGGCCGAGGTCGATGCTCCCGTCGGGCCGTGAGGGAGTACCGATCGCCAGAAACGTGAGGTCCGCGTCCGCGAGGTCGGCGTACGAGGTCGTCGCCCGCAGCCGGCTGCCGACGTGCTCGGCGAGCAGCTCGTCGAGACCGGGCTCGTGAAGCGGTGCCCGGCCCTCGTTGATCGTCTCGACCACGGACTCGTCGATGTCGATGGCCGTGACCTCGTGGCCCATCTCCGCCAGACAGCCAGCGAGCGTCGTTCCCACGTAGCCGCTGCCGACGACGTTGACGTTCATGGACGACACGACGAGGGGCGAGGGCAAAAACCGCGGGGTCGCGGTTCGGGCCGCCGGGTCGGTGCGCGGTCACCGCGCTCACATCGAACCGTCCGCGCGGTCGAGAACCGTCGAGAAGAGGTCGTCGGAGATCCAGAATCCAGCCTCGCGGAGAGCGGTGAGCTCCGCCTCTAGCTTGACATCGCCCGTCTCAGCACCGCGGAGCAGCACGCCGATCACGCCGGTGAGGGACAGGTCGTGTCTGCGGGCGACCCGTCGACCGTCGCGTTCATCAAGTAATACGAGGTCGGCATCGCGTTGGACAGCACAACAGATCGCCGCTGTCTCGCCGAGATCCAATTCGTGATGGATCTCGACGAACAGGTCCGTACGATCCACTTCGACCAGCGTGAGAAATCCTTGCTCGCGCAGGTCGCGAAGCGCGTCTACGCCTTCCGCTCCGTCGGTGAGTTCCCCCCAGACCTGAGTCGGAACAGTGATTTGGGCAAACTGTGATTTAAGCAGGTCGAGCCGTCCGATGAGCGAGAGATTGAGCAGCGGGGAGGTGTCCGAAACGACGACCTTCCTATCGGGCATACTCGACGTCCTCGTCGAGCTCCGCTTCGGTGTAGTGGCGCGGGATCCGACGTTCGCCGAGGAGTTCGTGAAACTCCCGTTTGGACGACTCCGCCAGCGCGCGAGCCTTGCCGAACGAGAGGACGCCGCGTGCGTACAGCGAGACGGCGAGCTCCCGTTTCATTTCCTGGGATCTTTCACCTTCCGGAAGCTGTACGGCGTCGTACACTTCGTCGTCGATCTCGATGGTGGCCATGTCGGAAACGTGGACGGGTCAAGTATTGAGTGTTTGGCCCTCGAGCCGAAGTGGCTGTGAGGTCATCGTCTCAGTACGACCGATCCCAGAAGACCGAATCCTTATACGTCTATGACAGAAAGGGCCGCTCAATGAAAGCCGTCGTACTCGCAGCCGGCAAGGGTACCCGCCTCCGACCGCTGACCGAGGACAAACCCAAGGGGATGGTCGAGGTGGACGGGGAACCCATCATCACCCACTGTTTCGACCAGCTGATCGACCTCGGCGCGGACGAGCTCATCGCCGTCGTCGGCTACATGAAGGAGGTCATCATCGACCACTACGGCGACGAGTACGAGGGCGTCCCGATCACCTACACCCACCAGCGCGAACAGAAGGGGCTGGCACACGCGCTGCTCACCGTCGAGGAGCACATCGACGACGACTTCATGTTGATGCTCGGCGACAACGTGTTCCGCGCGAACCTCGAGGACGTCGTCAACCGCCAGCGGGAGACGCGCGCCGACGCCGCGTTCCTCGTCGAGGAGGTGCCCTACGAGGAGGCGAGCCGGTACGGCGTGTGTGACACGAACCAGTACGGCGAGATCGTCGAGGTCGTCGAGAAGCCCGAGGACCCGCCGAGCAACCTCGTGATGACCGGCTTCTACACGTTCACGCCCGCGATCTTCCACGCGTGTCACCTCGTCCAGCCCTCCAACCGCGGCGAGTACGAGATCTCGGACGCGGTCGACCTGCTCATCGCGTCCGGCCGCACCATCGACGCGATCCGCATGGACGGCTGGCGGACCGACATCGGCTACCCCGAAGACCGGGAGACGGCCGAGGAACGGCTGATCGAGGAGCGCGGAGAGGTGGTCGGCGGGGCCGGCGAGACTGACGGCGAGGACGCCGAGACGGCCGCCTCAGAGGAGTCCTGAGTCGGGCGTCGGTTGGTCGCGTCCCCCTGAATCGGGCGTCGGTTGGTCGCGTCGCCCCGTACGGCGGGGAGACGTCGACGAAAGCGCAACGCCGATACCGTGGGGGCGCGAACCGCCGGACATGTACGAGGCGGTCCACGCGCATCCGGACGGCGACGCCACCGTCGCCCGGCATGCCATGACGGCGGCGCGGTACGGGTACGACGGGGTCGTCGTTCGGACGCGGACCGCGCTGGAGTCTGGGGACCGAAACGGCGAGGCGAACGCGACCGCCCCGGCGACCGACCCCGTCGCTATCGGCGACGAGTACGGGATCGACGTCGTCGACGCGGTCGAGGTCGACGTCGACGGACCGACCGCAGCGTCGGGGGCCGTCGGGAACCGCCGCCCCGATCACGCCGTCGTCTGTGTCGTCGGGGGCGACGACCGGCTGAACCGATACGCGGTCGAGGAGCCGCGCGTCGACGTGCTCGCGCGCCCGAACGCCGGCGGAGGCGGGTTCAACCACGTCCTCGCGAAGGCCGCCCGCGACAACGGGGTCCACGTCGAGTTCGACCTCGGGCCGGTCCTCCGGGAGGCGGGGGGACACCGCGTCCGGGCGCTCGCCGACCTCCGGAAGCTCCGCGAGATCGTGACCTACTACGACGCCCCCCACGTCGTCAGCGCGAACCCAGCCTCCCACCTCGAACTGCGCGCGCCCCGCGAGCTGGTCGCCGTCGCTGCGGAGGCGGGGTTCGACCCCGAGTGGGTCCGCGAGGGCCTGCGCGCGTGGGGCGACATCGCGGTGCGGAACCGCGAACGGCTCTCCGGGGACTTCATAGAGCCGGGGGTCCGACGTGGACGGTATGAAACGGAGCGTTGAGGATCACGCGGCCCGCTTCACGGCGAAGGCTGCGGAGTACGACGACTCGAAGAGCGACGAGTACCACGCCTGTGCCGACCTCGTCGTCGACTACGCCGACCCCGGCCCCGACGACGTGGTGGCCGACCTCGGCGCGGGCACGGGCGCCATCGCGCTCGCGCTCGCGCCGGACGCGAAGTACGTCCTCGCCCGCGACATCAGCGAGGGGATGATGGAAGAGGCCCGCAGAAAGGCCTCGGAGGCCCGGGTCACGAACGTCGAGTTCGCCTACGGCGAGTTCCGCGAGCCCAACCTCGACGGGCCGGACCGGGAACCGGTCGACGTCGTCACGTCGAACTTCGCGCTCCACCACCTCGCCGACGACGAGAAACGCGAGGCGATCCGGGTCATGGCCGACACGGGCGCGCGCCGGATCGTCCTCGGCGACGTGATGTTCTTCGAGCAGCCGGACCCCGAGGAGCCGTTCTACGGCCCGGAGGTCGACGACCCGGCGACGGTCGGGACCCTCGTCGAGGCGTTCACGGCGGTCGGCTTCGCGGTCGTCGCGGTCGAGCGCGTCCACGACCAGGTCGGCGTGATCGTCGCCGAGCGGATCGGCTCGGGCGACGAGGTGCCCGGTGCCGAGTGACCGCGAGGGGCCCGCGTGAAACACCTCCCGAAACACCTCCGTCCGCGCTGGCGGTACCTCGCCGTCGGGATCGAGGCGTGGCCGGACGCCGTGGTGGGCCGCCGAGCGTTCCAGCGCGCGCTCTGGTACGGCGCCGGCAACCTGCTCGGGGATACGGGCAGCGCCGATGCCGTGCTGAAACTGCTCTCGTTCTCCTTCTCGGGAGGGGCGGGCGAGGCGGTCGTCAGGGTCCGTCGCGGTCACGTCGGGGAGGCACGCGCCGCGATCGCCTGTGTGAGCGAGGTCGACGGCCACCCCGTGGGGATCCGCGTCCGGGGGACCTCCGGGACGGTCCGTGCCTGTGAGGAAAGATATATGGGTCGCGCGGCCGCCAGTTCGACACAGCGAGACGTCGCGTTCGGGGACGCCGAGCGGTCCGCCGTCGTGCGCGGTGACGCGTACGACGTGCGGGCCGAGTCGGGTTACGTCGGCGCGGCGGCGTTCGACATCGAGTGATATCATGCAGGGCCAATCCCAACAGCAGGCGTACGACCGAGGAATCACCATCTTCTCTCCCGACGGCAGACTCTACCAGGTCGAGTACGCGCGGGAGGCTGTCAAACGCGGGACGGCGAGCGTCGGCATCCGCGCCGAGGACGGGGTCGTCCTCGCAGCCGACAAGCGCGCTCGCTCCCCGCTCATGGAACCCGCGAGCATCGAGAAGCTCCACAAGGCCGACGACCACGTCGGCGTCGCCAGCGCGGGCCACGTCGCCGACGCCCGACAGCTCATCGACTTCGCGCGCCGGCAGGCGCAGGTGAACCGACTGCGCTACGGCGAGGCGATGGGGATCGAGACGCTGACGAAGACGATCACCGACCACATCCAGCAGTACACCCAGATCGGCGGCGCGCGTCCCTTCGGCGTGGCGCTCATCGTCGGCGGGATCGAGAACGGCGAGCCCCGCCTCTTCGAGACCGACCCCTCCGGGACGCCCTACGAGTGGCAGGCGCTCTCCATCGGGTCCGACCGGAGCGACCTCCGCGACTACCTCGAGGCGGAGTACGAGGAGGGTATCTCCACCGACGAGGCGGTCGGGCTCGCGCTCGACACCCTCGCGCAGACCAACGACGACGGGCTCACGCCCGAGGGCGTCGGCGTCGCCACGATCACCGTCGACGACGCCCAGTACGCCGAGGTGTCCGCCGAGGAACTCGAGTCGATCCTCGTCGAGCGCGACCTGATCGCGACCGACGAGGAGGACGACGAGTCGGGCGACGCGGACGAGGAGTAGCGCCGGGCGGAGCAGTCGAGATGTCTCGCCCGACCGGCGCGGCCGAAACGACCATTTTTCCGGACGCGAAAGGGGACGCATGAGCGACGACGAATCCGCGCGGGGTCCCGGGGGCTCGACGCTCCCGACCGGATACGAACTGCGGGCGACGACGCCGTCGGTCGACGACTTCCTCCGGCTCCGCCGGGAGGCCGGCATGAGCGACCGCTCGCGCGAGGCGATAGCGCGCGGGCTCCCGAACACGACCTACGGCGTTCACGTCGTCGAGACCGGCGGCGGAACGGCGGTCGGGATGGCGCGGGTCGTCGGCGACGACGGGTCGGTCTTTCACGTCTCGGACATGGCGGTCGCGGAGCCGCACCAGGGACGGGGGATCGGGACGGCGATGATGGACGCGCTCGTCGCCTGGCTCCGCGAGAACGCGCCGGACGGGACGTACGTCGACCTCCTCGCCGACGTCGACGGCTTCTACGAGCGCTGGGGGTTCGAACCGACCGCGCCCGAGTCGAGGGCGATGGAGGTCCGAACCGAGAAGCTGTGATCGGTGTTCCGATCCGGGCACCCGCGAGGTCGACTGCGCTCGGGTCGGGAGAGTTATGCCGGCGGGGGCCGACCGACGACGCGTGCAGAAGACGGTACTCATCACCGGGTGTTCCTCGGGCATCGGCCGCGCGACGGCGCACGCGTTCAACGACGAGGGGTGGACGGTGTACGCCACCGCGCGGAACCCCGCGGACATCGAGACGCTCGGCGAGGCGGGCTGTGAGCTGGCGACGCTCGACGTCACCGACGGGGGCGACGTCGACCGCGTCGTCGATCGGGTCCTCGACGAGGAGGGCGCGATCGACGCCCTCGTCAACAACGCCGGCTACGGCCAGTTCGGGCCCATAGAGGAGGTCACCACGGGAACGGTCCACGAGCAGTTCGACGTCAACGTGTACGGCCCCCACCGCCTGATCCGGGCCGTGTTGCCGGCGATGCGACGGGAGCGCGACGGGACGATCGTCAACGTCTCCTCGGTCGCGGGGCGGGTGTCCTTTCCCGGCGGCGGCGTCTACGCCGGGTCGAAGTTCGCGCTCGAGGCGATGTCGGACGCCCTCCGCAACGAGGTCCGCGAGTTCGGCGTCGACGTCGTCGTGGTCGAGCCCGGCCCCGTTCGGACGAGCTTTTCCGACCGCGTCGCGCGGGAGGCCGACCCCGAGGCGAGCGACGGCATCGAGCGATCGGGCGCGTACGAGGACTTCTACGCGCTGTTCGAGGACGCGAAGCTGGTCGGCGGCGACGGCCCGGGTGCCGTCGAACCCGAACTCGTCGCAGCGGCGGTGTTCGACGCCGCGAGCGCGACGCGACCGCCCGCCCGCGTCCAGCCCGGCACCCCGGCGCGCGTCGGCGTGCTCGCCCGGTTCCTTCCGGACGCGATCCGCGACAAGGGGTTCGAGCTGGTCCGGACGTTCACCTCGTAGGGTCGGGGTCGACCGCGAACGGGTTCTCCCCCTCGCGCCACTTCCAGCCCGGGAGCCGCGTCTGGAAACCCGCGGCGAGCGCGGCGTCGAGGTCGTCAGCGCCCGCGGTCCCGGCCCCGTCCGCCTCGGCGGTCGCGTCGCGGTCGACGTGGACGTCCGCGAAGTGGAACGTCGCCTGCGCGAGCAGCGAGAGCGGCCGTCCGCCGGCGATCGTCCCCGCGAGCTCCCGGCCGAGGACCTCGTCGACGACGAAGCCGGGGTAGTCACCGGCGACGTCCAGCTCGCGGAGGAGGGTGACGTAGCCGGCCACGTTGACGCCAACCTCGCCGTCCGCGAAGACGGCGTCGACCTCACGACGGTACGTCGCGTCGTCTATCCGATCCACCTCGGTGTCGAACAGGTCGCCGAGGCGGCCGCGGGTGTCGTTGAGTATCGGGACGACGACGGGGGCGCGGTCGCGGACCCATGCGTGCTCCTCGCGGACCGTCTCGGGGGTGACGCGCATGGGCGGATCTGGCCGGCGACGGGTATCCGTTTTGCGAAGTCTTTTATAACGAAGGGGGTCTATTTCGAGATAAGCGGGTTTTCGCTGGCTGTTCCCGCAACGGTACATACGGACAGTACTTCCACTATGCCTCCCCCGTCACGGTCTGTGTACCCGGCGAGACATCGCGTCTCGGTGCCAGTCCGACCCGACGGCGGCGGCGATCTACGGCCCGCGGTGAGCTATGAGCCAAGTCGATAAGCAACTCGAGAACCTGAAGTCGACGATAGAACAGGAGGTCCCGAACGACGTGAGCGTCACGGACGTCAAATACGAGGGACCGGAGCTGGTCGTGTACACCCGAGACCCCAAGCGGTTCGCGGGCGACGGCGACCTGATCCGGCGACTCGCCTCGAAGCTCCGCAAGCGGATCACGGTCCGGCCGGACCCGTCGGTGCTGTCGCCGCCGGAACGGGCCGAAGCCGAGATACGGGAGGTCATCCCCGACGACGCGGGGGTGACCGACCTCGACTTCCACGAGGACACCGGCGAGGTGGTGATCGAGGCCGAGAAGCCCGGCATGGTGATCGGCCGACGGGGCTCCACGCTCCGTGAGATCACCCAGGAGATCGGGTGGACCCCGGAGGTCGTCCGGACCCCGCCGATCGAGTCCTCGACCGTCTCGAACGTCCGGAACTTCCTGAAGAACGAACGCGAAGAGCGTCGCGACATCTTAGAGCGCGTCGGCCGACAGATCCACCGCGAGAAGATGGCCGACGACGAGTGGGTGCGGATCACGACGCTCGGCTGTTGTCGCGAGGTCGGCCGCGCCGCATTCATCCTCTCGACGCCCGAGACGCGTATCCTGATCGACTGCGGGGACAAACCCGGTGCGGAGGGCGAGGTCCCGTACCTCCAGGTGCCGGAGGCGCTCGGTGCGGGCGCACACACGCTCGACGCTGTAGTGTTGACGCACGCCCACCTCGACCACTCGGCGCTACTACCCCTCCTCTACAAGTACGGGTACGACGGCCCGGTGTACACCACCGAACCCACCCGCGATCTGATGGGACTGCTCCAGCTCGACTACCTCGACGTCGCTGCCAAGGAGGGCCGCACCCCGCCGTACGAGTCCGCGCAGGTCCGCGAGACGATCAAACACACGATCCCGCTGGAGTTCGGCGACGTGACGGACATCGCGCCCGACGTCAAGCTCACCTTCCACAACGCGGGCCACATCCTCGGCAGCGCGGTGACGCACTTCCACATCGGCGACGGCCTCTACAACGTCGCCTTCTCCGGCGACATCCACTACGAGGACACGCGTCTGTTCAACGGCGCGGTCAACGACTTCCCCCGCGTCGAGGCGCTCGTCCTGGAGTCGACCTACGGCGGGCGCAACGACTACCAGACCGACCAGGACGACTCCGAGGAGGCACTCAAACGAGTCATCAACGAGACGTACGAGGAGGGCGGGAAGGTCGTCATCCCGGCGTTCGCGGTCGGGCGCTCCCAGGAGATCATGCTCGTCTTGGAGGAGGCGATGCGCGAGGGCGACATCCCCTCGATGCCGGTCCACCTCGACGGGATGATCTGGGAGGCGACCGCCATCCACACCACCTACCCCGAGTACCTCCGTGACGACCTCCGGAACCGGATCTTCCACGAGGACGAGAACCCGTTCCTCGCCGAGGAGTTCAACCACATCGACGGCGGCGAAGAGGAGCGCCAGGACGTCGCCGACGGCGACCAGTGTATCATCCTCTCGACGTCGGGGATGGTCGAGGGCGGGCCGATCATGTCGTGGCTCCGCCACATCGGCCCCGAGCCGGACTCGAAGCTCGTCTTCGTCGGCTACCAGGCCCAGGGGACGCTGGGACGGCGGATCCAGAACGGCTGGGACGAGATCCCCGTCTCCGACTGGGGCAACGGCGGCCGCGGCGACACCCTCTCGCTCGAGATGGGTGTCGAGACCGTCGACGGCTTCTCCGGACACGCCGACCGGCAGGGGCTGGAGAACTTCGTGAAGACGATGAACCCCCGGCCCGAGAAGGTGCTGTGTGTCCACGGCGACGAGCGGTCCGTCCAGGACCTCTCGTCGGCGCTGTATCACGACTACAACATGCGGACGTTCGCGCCGAAGAACCTGGAGACGTTCCGGTTCAAATAGAACCCGGACGGTTCGGTGATACGGACGGTTCGGTGCCCCGGGTAGCGTCGTCGCGACTGATATTTTAAGACCCGCCGCGGCGATGTCCCCGCATGCGCATCGCGCTCATCGCTCACGACGAACTCAAAGACGAGATGGTGGCGTTCGTGACGACCCACGCGGACGTCCTCGGCGAGTGCGAGTTGGTGACGACCGGAACGACGGGGAAGCGGATCTCCGAGGAGACCGGCCTGGCGGTGAACCGGCAGGCCTCTGGCCCGCTCGGCGGCGACCTCCAGATCGGGGCGATGGTCGCGAACGGCGGGATAGACGGGGTGGTGTTCCTCCGCGATCCCCTCACCGCACAGCCCCACGAGCCGGACATCTCCGCGCTGTTGCGCGTCTGTGACGTGAAGGACGTCCCCGTCGCCACCAACCTCGCGTCGGCGGAACTGCTCGTTCGAGGACTGCTCGGGGTCGAGGAGCCGATCGACGACGAACTCCTCGACGAGCGGTCGCCGCTCCGCGACTGATATCACCGTCGATAATCGACGCGTCGGGGTTTATGTTCGGGCCGTCGTAGGCGGACCCGATGGGGAGGCGAACGGGATCGGACGGTGCGGCCGACGGAGCGACGGGTCGGTCCCTCGCGGACGTCCGTCTCCCCGTCCTCGTCACGGGCCTCTGTCTCCTCGTCGCGACCGCGGCCGTCCCCGGGGTCGTCGTCGGGGCCCCGGCGGAGCCGGCCGATGGCACCACGGGGGGAACCGACCGCGAGGTCGGACCGCTGACCGAGTGTTTCGCCGGCGAGGGATACCCCCTGGCGATCGGCGACCCGCCGGCGACGATCGACGCGCTGGTCCACGTCTCGGTGCTCACCGACCCCTCCGCCGGCAACGAGTTCGGCGTCGAACTCGCGGGGACGCTCGACGACCAGCCGATCGTCACGCTCGCGGCCGGCGTCCGGCTGGACGCCCCCGGCCTCGTCGCCACCGGGGTCGACCCCTTCGCAGCGTTCGACCTGGTGTACACCTACGAGCTCCGGCTCCCGATGTTCGACGGCACGATCGGCGACGCGACCTACGGGGAGGACCGCCCCCCGGTGGGGTCGGCCGCGGGCGCGGTTCCCTGCTGAGGGCGGACCGTGGGGCCCCTCCCCTGCTGAGGGCGGACCGTGGGGCCCCTCCCCTGCTGAGGGCGGACCGCGGTGTCCCTCCCCTGCCGAGGGTGAATCGCGGGGTCCCTCCCCTGCCGAGGGTGAACCGCGGGGTCCGTCCCGCCCGGCGTCGGTCACGGCGGACGCGTTCCACGGACCAGCCGCAGCAGTTCCCGGCGTGCCTCCTCCGGGTCACCCGTCAGCGGGTACGCGCCGCCCGCGAGGAGGTACTCGCCGGCCTCCCACACCGCGAGGAGCGCCTCGACGGGGACGGTGGTGCGGTCGAGTTCTGGGCGGCCTTCCCGGTCGTTCGGGGACCGCTTCCCGTCGAGCCGACACGTCCCGCGGAACGTCCAGAGCGTCGCTCGGGAGGCTGTCGGGTCGTCGATCGATATCTCCCGCCCTTCACGGCGTTCCACCGCCTCGACGTCGCGGTCGGCGAGCCGGTCGCGGAAGCCCGACCGCGCGCGGTCCTCGACCATCCGGGTGAGCGCCGCGTTCGGCGACGTCTCGGGACGGATCCGGAGTCGGCTCGCGAAGAAGAACGGCCGCGGCTCCGGCCGGTCGACCCGCTCGTATCGGGCCGTGCCCGCCGTCACCGAGACCGGGCCGGCGGCGAACGGACGCTCCGTGGCGCGTTCGACGCGCTCCCAGCCGTCGAGACGGTCGGCGGGGACGACCGGGGGATCCATGCCGGTTCCTTCGGCGGGACGGACCTAAACGGCGGGGGTGGATCGCCCGGTCAGTGGTCGTCCTCGCGCCACTTGTGTTCACACTCGGTACAGACGAAAAAGCGCGTCTCGGACTCGTCGGCGGAGCGGATCTGTTGCATGTACCAGTACGCGCGGTCGTTCCCGCACTCCGGACAGTAGGCGGTCGTCTCCGGGAGCCCCTTGTCCTCGGCGTCGCTGACGTCGACGATCTCGGACTCCTCCTGTGACTGCGTCGTCCAGGCGTCCTCCTCGTCCTCGTCGCGACCGACCTCGTGGCCGCAGGCGTCACAGACCCAGTGGTCCTCGCCCTCGCCCGACTTCATCATCGAGCCGCACTCGTCGCAGAACTTCATGCACGAACCAACGAGGGGCCACACATAAACAGCGGGATCCCACCTCGGGGACTCGCGGCGGTCACGCGACGTGCTCGGCGAGGGCGAACCGGACGCGCTCCTCCTCGCTCCCCTTCGTCTCGCGGCCGGTGACGACGACCTCGCCGATCTCGCCGGTGGACCTTACGTGCGTCCCCGCACAGGCCGTGCGGTCGTAGGGTTCGGAGTCGGACGGGCCGTCGTCCGGGACGTCGGGACCGGACCGGTCACCCTCGCCCGCGAGGCCGCCGATCTCGACGATCCGCAACTCGGTGATCGAATCGGGGAGGAGGTCGATCCGGGTCCGGTCCGTGTCGAGCGTCGCCTCCGCCGCTGCGCGGTCCATCGTGTAGCTGGTGACCGGCCGGTTGTCGTCGACGAGTTCGTTGAGCCGTGCCTCGATCCGCGCGAGGTCGTCGGCGTCGAACCGGTCGTAGGCCGCGTCGAGGTGAGCGTGATCGGCGTACAGCTGGTTGCCGGTCGTGCGCGCGCCGAACTCCTCGAGCAGCAGCGCCGAGAGCAGGTGCTGTGCGGTGTGATACCGTGCGTGTGCGTGGCGGCGGTCCCAGTCGACCTCGCCGACCACGGCGGTTCCGGGTTCGGGGAGGGGACGGTCCGCGTCGTCGGCGGGCGCGAGCGTGTGGTAGATCGTGTCCGTCTTCTCGACGTCGACGACGCGCCAGCGCCGGTCCGAGTCGTCGGCGACGCGAAGGACGCCAGTGTCGTGCGGCTGGCCGCCGCCGGTCGGGTAGAAGTGCGTGCCGTCGAGGACGACCCGGTCGTCGAGGGTTCGCTCGACGGTCGCCTCGAACCGTCGGACCGTGTCGTCGGCGAGGTATCGTTGCTCGGTCACGTGATCCGAGAGCGGTCGATGGCATATAAACTCCCGCGAGCGCGCGACGGATGCGAGCGGGGGCTGACGATGGATACGACGACGGGGGGGTCTCGACCCCGTTCGGTCCCGTCGCGGGCGTCGTCCGGGTCCGCCCCGTCGGCGGAGGAGCCGGTCGGCGGCCCTCGTCGTAACGACTAAGAACGGAACGCTCCTCGGTTACGACAATGAATCACGAGTTTTTCGCCCGAGGTGGTCTTCGTGGGCGTCGAGATTAAGGAGACGGAGGTGGACGACGCGGACTTCGAGGAGATGAAACGGTTCGTGCGGGACTACCTCGCTGCCAGCGTCGAGAGCGAGGACGACGGCGGCCGGATGCGGTGGTACCCCTGGCACTCGGCGGAGTACCGCTTCAACCACATCCTCAACGTGATCGATCTCGCCGAGGAGATCGCCGAGGCCGAGGGCGCGGACGTCGACGTGGTCCGGGTGGCGGCGGCGTTCCACGACGTGGCCAAACTCGAGGTGGACCAGGACGTCCACGCCGAGGCCGGCGCGCGCGTGGCCCGCGAGTACCTCCGGAGCCGCGGCACCTACCCCGAGTCGTTCATCGAGGAGGTGTACGGCGTGGTCGTCGACCACTCCTACACCGGCGACCTCGCGGACGTGCCCCTCGAGAGCCGGTGTCTGATCGAGGCGGACGTGCTCGACAAGGTCGGCGCGAACGGGGCCGTGTTGATGCTACTGCGGATGGGGTACGAGTCTCGGACCCACATGGACGCCGCGAAGATGGTCGACCGCGTCCTCGACCGCGGCCGCGACCACACCGACCGGGTGGTCTCCGACACCGCGGAGAGCATCGCCCACCAGCGGATCAAGCGGGTCCAGTGGATCCGCGAGTGGCTCGAAGAGGAGGTCAGCCGAATGGACGCCGACGGGACCACGGAGCGGTAGCCCGGGAGGTCACGCGTCCGGGTCGACCGCGGGTAGCGCAGTCGAGAGGTACCGGTCCGTCTCCTCGCGGACCCCGCCGACCCAGTCCCGGTCGGTCGTCGTCGTCCACCGAACCATCGCGCCGGTCGCGAGCGTCTGGAGCGTCGCGGCGACCGCCGCGGGGGCGACGGAACGAGCGGCGCCGTCGGCCCCGTCGGTGGCGCGATCGGACGGTTCGGCGACCTCTACAGCCGCCTCCCGTACCGACCGTTCGAGGAACCGTCGGAACACGCGGTCGCTCCGGTCGAAGTGCGCCCGGTACGCCTCGTCGGTCGCCGCCTGCGCGCGGAGTTCGACGACCGCGGTGAAGAACCGGCCGTCGGGAACGTACCCGTCGTCGGGGGCGTGCGCGTCGTCGACGTCGGACGGGTCCGTCATCGCGGCGACGTAGGCGTCGAGGCGCGCCCGCGGCGGGAGGTCGAACGCCTCCGTCGAGACGGCCGCCTCGAAGCCGTCGAGGAGGAACTCGAGGAGGTCGAGCAGTAGCTCGTCTTTCCCGTCGTAGTGGTGGTACACGAGCGAGGGACTCTTCTCGAACGCCTCGCCGATCCGCTTTATCGTGAGGTCCGCGTACCCGTGTTCACAGAGCGCGCGGAACGCCGCACCGAGGATGGCCTCGCGGGTGTCCGCCGGCTCCGTGAACGGGTCGTCCATGCGGGCTCTACCCGGGGAGAGTATATACCGGTCCTGATTGAACGTTCATTCAATACGCTTATGCCGGAGGCGGGAGAGACGAACCCATGACTCGACCACCGGCGCTCGGGGCGACGGCGCCCCGGAGCTCCGTTCTCACGCCTCCTGTCCCCGCTGTCCACGGTTTCAGCCGCCGGAACTCGGACCGTTCGGCCGGTTCGTCCTCCCTTCGCCCGGCTCGCGTCCGGCCCGCTCGTCCTCGACCCGCATCCCGGGATCGACGAGCGTTCGTTTCCGGGGGTGAACGGTGACGGCACCGTCCGGTCGGTCGGTGCTCGTCGTGACCTGTGTCCTCCTCGTCGCCGTCGCCGGGACGTTCGCCGGCGTCGCAGCGGACCCCGCTTCGGCCGAAACGCAGTCGACTCCGGGTGATGTGGAGCCGGCGACCGCGCTCGCGGTCGGGGGGGACGACGCCGGCGACGCGGTCGCGCAGGCTGGCGGACAGGTCCGCGGCGAACCCGACCTCGAGACGTACCTCTCACAGCCGACGGTTCCGACCGGCGGCGAGTCGACGGTCACCGTCGACCTTCTCAACACCGGCGAGATGGACATCGGTAGCGAACTCGACCCGCGCGTGACGACCGCGCGGAGCCTCCGACTCGAGGCGGAGGCCGAAGACGAGGACGACCCGATCGAGGTGACGACCGGCGAGGTCGCCGTCGGCGACGTGCCGACGGGCACGCCCACCTCGGTCCCGATCGACGTCGCCGTCCCCGACGACGCGGCGGACGGCGAGTACGACCTCGACGTGACGGTCCGCTACAGCTACACCCGGACGGTCGTCCCGAACGGGAGCACCCACTACGACTCCAGCCGGACCGAGGAGTTCGACGTCACCGTGGTGGTCGACGACGGGGCGCGCTTCGCGATCGTCGACGCCGACACCGACGCACAGGTCGGCGGGACCGGCGACGTGAACGCGACGTTGCGGAACGTCGGTGACGAGACCGCCCGCGACGCGGTCGTCACGGGGAGCGCCTCGGGAAGCGGCGTCACGGTGGGCGTCGACGGCCCGCCGGACGTGTTCGTCGGCGACTGGGACCCAGGCGAGAACCGCACCGTGGCGTTCGACTCGTCGGTCGCGTCCGAGTTCGCGGGCGAGACGTACGTGTTGCGATCGACCGTCGAGTACCGTGACGGCGACGGGGCGGAGGTCACCTCGCCCTCCTCGCGAGTCGGGGTGACCCCGACCCCCGAACAGCGGTTCGCGGTCGACGACGTCGCCGGAAGCCTCGAGGTGGGCCACTCGGGGACCGTCACCGGGACGGTCGAAAACGACGGGCCGCTCTCGGTCGACGACGCCGTCGTCGTCGTCGAGTCGTCGAGCCCCGGCGTGACGTTCGACGAGAGCCGGTACGCGCTCCCGGAGCTCGCGCCCGGCGAGTCGGCCGACGTCTCCTTCGACGCCGGCGTGAGCGGGGAGGCCGACCCCGGCCCGCGACAGGTGCGGTTCGTCGTCGAGCACGAGAGCGGGGACCGCACCGCGACCGACGAGTCGACGGCCCGGGTCGAGGTGGGCCCTGGCCAGTCGTTCGCCGTCGACGGCGTCGACGGGAGCCTGGAGGTGGGGTACTCGGGCACCGTCTCGGGGACGCTCACCAACGACGGGCCGCGGAGTGTCGACGAGGCGGTGCTCGTGGCCGAGCCGGGGAGCGCCCGCGTGACGCTCGGCGAGAACCGGTACGCGCTCCCGGCGCTCGCGCCCGGCGAGTCGACCGACTTCGCGTTCGACGCCGACGTGAGCGGCCAGGCCGACCCGGGTCCGCGACAGGTCCGGTTCACCGTGGAGTACGAGGGCGACGACGCGACGCTGACCGACGAGTCGACCGCACGGATCGAGGTCGCCCCGCGGCAACCTGAGTTCGCGATCGAGGCCGACGACCCGGTCGTGCCGGCCGGCGAGACGCGACGGATCACCTTCGAGATCACCAACCAGCGCCCCGAGACGCTCTCGTCCATCAACGCCGGGCTGTACGCCGACGACCCGATATCGGCCGTCGAGGACGAGGCGTTCGTCGACGAGCTCGAACCCGGGGAGTCGACTGAGATCCGGTTCGAGGTGTCGGCTGCCGAGAGCGCGAGCGCCCGGACGTATCCGATCGAGCTGGACTTCCGATACGACGACGAGGGGGGTGACGACCGGATCTCCGACGTGACGCAGTACCCGCTCGACGTGTCCGAACCCGTCGACGACGGCGGTCCGTCGACGCTCACGGTCGTTCTCGGCGTCCTGATCCTCGTCGTGCTCGTGGGCGGAGCGGTCTGGTATCGCGGCCGACGGTGACCCGATGACCGGACCTGAAGCGAATCGGTCTCCGCGGCGGCGGCGGTCGTATCCCGGGGAAGGAGGGCGACGACGGCGAGCACGGGGGCCGCGATCGGGGGGAGGACGGTGACCGCCGCCGACCGGCTCGTCGAGCGCGTCGACGACCTCGCCGTCGGCCGTCCGGTCACCGTCATCGTCGCGTTCCTGCTCGTGAGCGTCGTCGCGCTCGGCGGCGTCACGGCCATCTCGACGTCCGCGGGGGCCGACCAGTTCACCCAGGACATCCCGGCCCAGCGGGCGCTCGACGACATCGACGAGGAGTTCGAGTCCTCGATCGGCGGTTCGGAGACGTCCGCGCAGGTGATCGTCTCCGACGACGACGTGCTCTCGCGGAACGCGCTCGTGCGGATCCTGGAGATGCAACACCGTCTGGAGTCGCGTTCGACCCTGCGGGTCGCGTCGACGTCGAGCCACGCGAACGCGATCGCGAGACAGCTCGACCCCTCGGCGGAGACGCCGGGTGACCAGCGCGACGCGGTCGCGGAGGCGACGCCGCGCGAGCTGGCCGAGGCGATCGAGGCTGCGGACGAGTCCGGCGCGGTGGCCGGGCAGGTGTCGACCGACTACAACCCGACCGCACAGCGTGCCGACAGCGCGATCGTCGGGGTCACCTACGACGTGCCCGACGCCGCGACGACCGCGCGGGTCGAGACGCTCCAGGTGCAAAGCGTCGCGGTCGTCGACTCCGTTCCGGGCATGGAGGCCGGCGAGAACGCGATCCTGTTCGGCGACGGGATCCTTCAGAGCGAGATCAACGCGCTGTTGACCGACACGGCGGTCATCGTCTTCCCCGCAGCGATCCTGTTCATCCTGCTGTTCCTGATCCTCGCCTACCGTGACCCGATCGACATGGCGCTCGGCCTCTCCGCGCTCGGGATGTCGGTGCTGTGGACGTTCGGGTTCATGGGGTACGCCGGGATCCCCTTCTCCGACTCGCTCATCACCGTCTTCCCGCTGCTCGTCGCGGTCGGGATCGACTTCGGGATACACATCATCAACCGGTACCGCGAGGAGCGGCTGGACGGCGGGGGGATCGGCGACTCGATGCGGACGACGACCGACCAGCTCTTCATCGCGTTCCTGCTCGTGACGATCACGACCGTGGTCAGCCTGATCGCCAACGTCGTGAGTCCCTTCGAACCGAACCGGGACTTCGGGATCGTCGCTGCGGTGGGGATGGGCTTCACCCTCCTCGTCTTCGGCGTCTACCTCCCCGCCGTGAAGGTGCTCGTCGACCGGACGCGCGAACGGCTCCCGATCCCGGAGTTCGGGTCCACGCCGCTCGGGAGCGGCGGGTCGCGCCTCGGGGCGGTCCTCCACGTCGGCGTCGACCTCTCACGGGTCGCACCGGTCCTCGTCGTGGTCGTCGTGCTCCTCGGCGGGGCGCTCGGCGGCGCGTACGGGACGGGTGTCGACACCGAGTTCTCCGAGGAGGCGTTCTTCCCGGACGAGGAGCGCCTGGAGACGTACAGCCAGCTCCCCGAGCCGCTCGCGCCGACGGACTACACGTTCCTCGACGTGCTCACCCTCTTCGAGGAGGAGTTCGATCGGAGCTTCGTGGGCTCCGTGACGCTGTACGTCGACCAGTCGGTCCGCGACGACGACTCGCTCGAGCTGATCGACCGGACCACGCGAAACCCACCGGACACCTTCGAGACGACCGACGAGCGCCGCGCCTCCGCGACGAGCGTCGTCACCGTGATCGAGGACCGCGCCGAGAGCGACCCCGAGTTCCGCCGGCTCGTCGAGCGGAACGACCGGCTCGGAAACGGCGTCCCCGACCGCAACGTCGACGAGGTGTACGACGCGTTACTCGACTCCCCGGCGGAGGAGGAGGCGCGCGGGTACCTCGCAGCCGACCGCGGGAGCGCCCGGATCGACTACACGATCCGGCCGGGCGTCGACGACGCGGAGGCGGTCGCGGACGTCCGCGAACTCGCCGAGCGAACCCCGCTCACGGCGGTCGCGACGGGCCAGCTCGTCGTCAACGAGGCCGTCATCGAGCTACTGCTCGACTCGGCGGTTCGGAGCCTGATCGCGGCGTTCGTCCTCACCGCGGCGTTTCTGATGCTCTCGTACCGCTACCTGGAGGGGAAGGCGGTGTACGGCGCGTTGAACCTCGTGCCCGTGCTCGCGACCGTCGGGCTGTTGGTCGGGTCGATGTACGTCCTCGACGTCCCGCTGACGCCGATCAACGCGCCGATCCTCTCGGTGTCGATCGGGCTCGGGGTGGACTACACCGTCCACTTCGTCCACCGGTTCGTCGACGAGTACAAGGCCGGCATGCCGCTCCAGGACGCGCTCGACGTCACCATCCGCGGCACCGGCGGCGCGCTCACCGGGAGCATGCTCACGACGGTCACCGGCCTCGGCGTCCTCTGGCTCGCCGTGATCCCCCTGATCCAGGAGTTCGGGGTGCTCCTCGCGCTCGGCGTGTTCTACGCGTACCTCTGTTCGATCGTGTTGGTGCCCTCGCTCGTGGTCGTCTGGGACCGTTACGGCTCCCGCGTCGGGCTCGGGTTGGAGGCGACGCTCGGCGAGGGGGAGCGTAGAGAGGGGGAGCACAGCGGGAGGGAGTCCGGGTGATCTGTTGATATCATCCCCCCCACCGATTCCACGCGACGTTCGAAGCGTGGTGTCAGATACGTCTCGCTTGTACGACGGAGATTTCGATGGAGACCGGGGTGAGTAGCAGAATATCGTTGCTGGCGCGGTGAACGTCTCCAAAGCCCCAGCAGTTCGGTACTACAGAGGAGCGAACGCGACTTCGGAGAACACCTCCAAAGCCCCAGTCGCGAGGCGGGCGCACGCTCGCTGCGGTCCTCAGTCGCTCGTTTCACTCGCTCCTTGCGGTCCTTACGTCGTCATCAGAACGCACTGCGTTCTGATTGGCTCACGAGAGCTCTGCTCTCGTGAACG